>NZ_JAUSRO010000016.1 GCF_030811835.1 Variovorax ginsengisoli
GAGGCGACCGCCCATGTCATCAGCGAGGCGCTCAAACAGCACGGCCTGAACGTGACGCGCCTGGCGCGCGGTGTGCCCGCGGGCAGCGAACTCGAATACGTCGACCTCGGCACCATCGCGCACGCGCTGGTCGACCGTCGCTAGTCACGCCACACGCGGCCCCTGGACGGCCAGCAGGCCCGAGCGTCCCGGCACACTGCCCAGGTGCACTTCGTGCAGCGGCCAGGCCCGGTCACTGTGGTGCGCACGCAGCGCGCCCAGCGACACCAGGTCGTGTCCCTGCGCGCGCCAGCCGTCGACCAGACGGCGAAGGACCGGCAGCAGCTTCATCCCCTCCAGCTCTGCGTGCAGCGTGAAGACCTGATCGCGTGTGCGGTCTACCGTGAGCGACAGCACGTGGGCCACGACGTCGTCCAGCGTCATGCCGTCCAGGCCGATGAGTTCGTCCAGCGTGGGCAGGGTTGTGGGCAGCTGGGGCGGCCCTGTGACCCGGCCACCGAAGACGGGCTGGAACGGATGGGAGCCGCGCGTGTCGGACGCCAGCGTGATGCCGAGCTCGGCCTGGGCCTGGGCCGCCGCCTCGTTGAACTGCCATCCGGCCGCGCCGTGGAGTCGGGCGGGCGTGCCGAACAGGGTGGCGTAGCGATCGGTTGCGCGACGCATCTCCCGCAGCGCCCAAGGCGCATCGTGCGCCAGCAACTGGTCCTGCCAGCGCACATGGTCCCAGCAATGGACGCCCACCTCGAACCCTGCGGCCTCGACGTCGCGCAGCGTGGTGGCGGCGATCCTGCCGATGTCAGGACCGGGAAGCAGCGTGCCGTAGAGCAGCGTGCGCACGCCGTAGTGTTCGACCACCGACGTACGCGATACTTTACTCAGGAAACCCGGCCGCAGCACGCGCAGCACTGCACGCCCCGTGTGATCCGGGCCGAGGCTGAACAGAAAGCTCGCGCCCGCACCCGCGCCGCGCAGGAACGCAGCCAGCGCGGGAACGCCATCGCGCGTTCCGCGCAACGTGTCGACGTCGACCTTCAACGCAATGAGTGCCATGGCGGATGGATGCCTACAGCGCCAGATCAGAGGCGGCTTCGACCTCGTTGCTGTAGTAGCTGAAGAGCGCCGCCAGCGCCTGCGGCATGCCGATCGAGGGCTGCCAGTCGAGGTCGGTGCGTGTGGCCCGGATGTCGGGCACCCGGTGCTGCACGTCCTGATAGCCGGTGCCGTAGTACTGCTGGGCGGGCACATCGATCAGCTCGACCTGTGCCGCCTTGGCACGGTATTGCGGCAGCGTTGCGGCCAACGCCAGCATCATTTCTGCCAGCGCGCGGATCGAATGGTTGTTGTCCGGGTTGCCGATGTTGTAGATGCGTCCGTCGGCCCGGCCGCCCGCATTGGCAATGATCTTCACCAACGCGGCGATGCCGTCGTCGACGTAGGTGAACGCGCGTTTCTGGCCACCGCCGTCGACCAGGCGGATGGGCTCGCCCCGCACGATGTGGCCCAGGAACTGGGTGATGACGCGGCTCGATCCTTCCTTGGGTGTGTGCAGGCTGTCCAGGCCGGGGCCGATCCAGTTGAAGGGGCGGAACAGCGTGTAGCGCAAGCCGTCCTGCTGGCCGTAGGCGTGGATCACGCGGTCGAGCAGTTGCTTGGAGCAGGCGTAGATCCAGCGCGGCTTGTTGATCGGGCCGTACACCATGTTCGACGACTCGGGGTCGAACGCGGCGTCTTCGCTCATGCCGTAGACCTCGCTCGTCGACGGGAAGACCAGGCGCTTGCCGTACTTGACGCAGTGCCTGACGATCGGCAGATTGGCCTCGAAATCGAGCTCGAACACCCGCAGTGGTTCACGCACGTACGTGGCAGGTGTGGCGATGGCCACCAGAGGCAGCACCACGTCGCACTTCTTCACGTGGTACTCGATCCATTGCGTGTTGATCGTGATGTCCCCCTCGAAGAAATGAAAGCGAGGGTGGTCGAGCCATTCGGTGACGCGACCCGACTGCATGTCCATGCCATGGACCTCCCAGTCGGTGTTTTCGATGATGTGGCGGGTCAGGTGATGGCCGATGAAGCCGTTCACGCCGAGGATCAGGACTTTGAGCATAGGGATCAGAGGTGGGAATGAGGGGCGTCCACGGACGCGCCGTGGGGACCGAAGTGGTGGATCAGGCGCGCCGCGTCGAAAGGCTGGCCTTCGGCGTCTCGCGCGGCCATCACCTGCAGGCGATGGCCGTCCGCGGCCACGAGCCACAACGCGCTGCCCTCGGCCTCCAGGCGAAGCGGTCCGGGCGTTGGCAGCGGGGCATGCACCGCGGGATGTCGGGTGCGCTCGATGAAGACGGGTTGCCCGCCCAGGTCGACGAAGGCGCAGGGATAGGGCGGCGCGAGTGCGCGCACGAGGTTGTGGATCTGCGCCGCCGAGGCCGTGGGCGGAATGCGCCCGTCTTCGGGCCTGCGACCGCCGAAGTAGCCGCCAAGCGACAGGTCCTGCGGTGTTTCCACCGCGGTGCCGTCCAGCAGCTTTGGCAGGCTGCGCACCAGCACGAGTTCGGCCGCCACGACGACCTTGGCGAAGACCTCGTGCGCCGTATCGTCGCCCAGGATCGGGACGGCCTGCTGGTCCACGATGGCCCCGTTGTCCGGCTTTTCGTTCATTCGGTGCAGCGTGGCGCCGGTCTCGCGTTCGCCATGGATCACGGCCCAGTTCACCGGCGCCCGACCGCGGTAGGCTGGCAGCAGCGAGCCGTGCAGGTTGAAGGCACCGCGACGAGGCAGTGTGAGCCACGCGCTCTGCAGCATGTGCCGGTAATAGAAGGAGAACAGGAAATCGGGGCTGAATGCGCGCGCCGCCTCCAGCAACTCGGGGACATGCGGATCGGCCGGTGTCACGCAGCGCAGGCCATGCTCGGCGGCCACTTCGGCGACGCTGCCGAACCAGATCGCCTCGTCACGCGCATCGCGGTGCGTGACGACCAGCGGTACCTCCAAGCCAGCGTCGAGCACGGCCCGCAGGCAGCGCACGCCGACGTCGTGGTAGGCGAAGACGATCGCGCGAGCAGGCCGCGTCATGGCTTGCGCTCCAGGATGGCGTTGATGACGTAGCGCGGACGCGACCGCACCTCCTGGTAGATGCGGCCCACATACTCGCCCAGCAGGCCGATGCCGAAGAGCGTGATGCCGACCAGCAGGAAGAGCAGGGCAAACAGCGTGAATGTGCCGCCCTCCTCCGGGCCAAGCACGAGCCGTCGGCCCGCGAGGATCAGGAACAGCAGTCCCGAGAGCATCGACACGACGAGGCCCAGCATCGAAAAGGCCTGCAGCGGCACGAGCGAGAAACCCGTCACGAGGTCGAAGTTCAGGCGGATGAGGCTGTAGAGCGAGTACTTGGATTCGCCTGCGTGGCGCTCCTCGTGCCGCACCTCGACCTCCGTGGGATGGCGCGCGAACTGGGTTGCCAGGGCAGGGATGAAGGTGTTCATCTCGTGGCACTGGTTGATGAGTTCGACCACGTTGCGGCTGTAGGCGCGCATCATCGAACCCTGATCGGTCATGACGATGCCGGTGAGCCGGTGCCGCAGCCGATTCATCGCCTGAGACGCCCAACGGCGCCAGGCGGAGTCCTGTCGATGGCGCCGGATCGTTCCCACGCAGTCGGAGCCGGCGTCCATCGCGGCGAGCAGCAGATGAATGTCTTCGGGCGGGTTCTGCAGGTCGGCGTCGAGCGTGATCACGCGCTTGCCGCGGCAGTGGGCAAAGCCCGCGAGGATGGCGCGGTGCTGCCCGAAATTGCCGTTGAACAGGATCACCCGCGTGACGTCGGGCCGTCGCTCGAACTGTTCGGCCAGCAAGGCAGCCGAGCGGTCGCGGCTGCCGTCATTGATGAACACGATCTCGTAGTCGAGCGCCAACTGGTCGAGCGCCGGGTAGAGCCGCGCGAAGAGCGCGGCAAGGCCGTCCTCTTCGTTGTAGACCGGGATCACGATGCTGAGCGCGGTGCTGCCGACTGCGGCGTCGTCGCCGAAGGGCGCGTAGGAGGGTGGGTTGCGGGTCATGGCGGCAGGGTTTTTCAGCTAAGGAGGGCCGTGACTGCCGCCACGGCATCGATCACGCGCGGTACGTCCGTATCGGTCATGGCAGGAAACAGGGGCAGCGTGACCGTGCGGGCGCCGATGTCCTCGGCCACGGGGAAGTCACCCGGTGCATGGCCCCGGGCGCGGAACATCGAGAAAAGGTGCATGGCGGGGTAATGCACACCCACCCCGATGCCTTGTGCCTTCATGGCGGCCAGAAAATCGCCACGGCGCGCGGCGAGCGGCTCAGGCAGCAGGGGCTGGAACATGTGCCAATTGCCGTGCTGCGCCGCGTCGGGAGGGGGCAGCGAAAAGCCGGGCAGGGCGGGCCAGTGCGCGAAGTACTGCGCAGCGAGCTGCCGACGGCGGACGGTGAAGGCGTCCACGCTGCGCAATTGGCCCAACCCGATGGCAGCGGCCACGTCGGTGAGGTTGGCCTTGGCGCCCCAGTGCTGCACGTCCATGCCGCCATCGGGCAGGCGGATGACGCCTTGCAACCGGAGCTTTTCGAAGCGCTGGGCCTCGTGTTCGTCGCGCAGTACCAGGCAGCCGCCCTCGGCCGACGTGAAGTTCTTGTTGGCATGAAAGCTGAACGAGATAAGGTCGCCGAAGCTGCCAATCTCGCGGCCTTGCCAGTGAGCGCCGAAGGACTGCGCCGCATCCTCGATCACGCGCAACCCATGTCGGCTCGCGATTGCGTAGAGGCGGTCGCGGTCCACCGGCAGGCCGGCCAGGTCGACCGGCAGCAGCGCGCGCGTGCGTGGCGTCACCGCGGCTTCGATGCGGTCCAGGTCGATGTTGCGGGTGTGCGGGTCTACATCCACGAAGACCGGTGTGGCGCCCACGGCGAGGATCACGTTCGCGGTCGCGACCCAGCTCAGTGGCGTGGTGATGACCTCGTCGCCCGGTCCAATGCCGCACAGGCGCAGTGCGAGCTCCAGGGCCGCGGTGGCCGAGCTGACCACGCGGACCGGCCGGCCGCCGAAGCGTTCGGAGAGCGCGTGTTCGAACGCTGCGCATTTCGGGCCCGCGGTCAGCCAGCCGGAGCGCAGAACATCGCCGACCTCGCGGATGGTGTCCTCATCGATCGACGGGCGCGTGAAGGGCAGGAAGGGTTGTGGTGGCAAGGTGACTGTCATGTGTTGCTTCCGCTGCGCGCCACCAGCACGACGCCGACCATGATCACGCCGATGCCCAGCCAGCGCTGCGCGTTAAGGGTTTCGCCGAACAGCCACCAGGCGAGCAAGGCATTGAGGACGTAGCCGATCGAGAGCATCGGATAGGCCACGCTCACCTCGACGCGCGAGAGCGCCACGATCCAGACGACCACGCTGATGACGTAGCAGGCCAGCCCGCCGAGGATGCCCGGGTGGCGCGCCAGGCCGAGTGCGGTGGCCCACAGTGCGTGGGCGCCAGCGCCGAGCGTGATCTGGCCCGCGCTGGCAGCTCCGGCCTTCAGCAGCAACTGCGCCACCGCGTTGAGCACGACGCCGCTCAGGATCCAGAGAAAGTCGAGCGCCTTCATCGTCTCAGCACCATGACGCGGCGCGCGTCCTCGAAGACCACGCGCATCGGCACGCCCCGGTCCCGAAGTATTTGCCAGGTGTCGTGGCCCAGATAGGCCGCCGCCTGGGGCAGGGCCTGCCAGCGGGCCAGGAACGCATCGATGGTCGGGATGGAGCGATCGGGTTCGACCCGCTGGCCGAGCGCGAATTCGTCGACGTAGTCCACCAGCACGATGCTGCGGCCCAAGTAGAAAGGAAGTGTCTGGTCATAGCTCTGGACGGAAAAAATCGGGGTGTCGGGGGCGATGAGCGGGCGCAGCACGGCAGCGATGGGCGCGGCGCTCTTGAGCTGGCCGAAGCCGTTGTGCGCTTGCAGCACCGAGAGCGCGCCCACCAATTGGCCCAGCGCCAGGGCCAGCACCGCTGCGGTCGTCCGGTTGCGGCCAAGCCAGTACCAGGCGAGCCCCCCGGCGACCATGAAGGCCAGGGCGCCGATGCGCATGCCCCAGGCCATGGGTGCCAGCACCTCGGATGGCGTCGACGCGGTGGCAAAGCTCGCCATCCGCGTCGACACGACCAGCACAACCAGCCAGGCCGCCACCGGCAGGGCCAGGTGCCAGCGCAGTGCCGCAACGCGGGTGGTGCCAAGCCGATGGGCGATCAGCAGGGCGAGCGCGGGAAACATCGGCAGGATGTAGGAGGGCAGCTTGGAGCCCGATGCGCTGAAGAAGACCAGCACGAACAGGGCCCAGGCGATCAGCACGTCGCTCGCCGTGAGCCGCGCGTGCGGGGACTTGGCAGTGCGTCGCTGCCAGAGCCAGGGCAGTGCGCCGGTCCACGGCATCAGGCCGCCCACCAGCAGCGGCAGGTAATACCACCAGGCGCCTTCGCGATGGTGCACCTGGGTGAGGTAGCGCGCGAAGTGCTCGTGGATGAAAAAGAACTCGGCGAAGTCCGGGTTGCGAAGCGAGGCCAGCACGAACCAGGGCGCGGCGATCGCCAGGAAGATCACCACGCCCGACAGCCAGTGCATGCGCCGCCACAGACCGAAGTCCCGGCGCCACAGGCTCACCAGCAGCAGCGTGCCACCGGGAATCACGATGCCGACCAGGCCCTTGCTGAGCACCGCCAGCGCCATCGCGACCCACGCGGCCCAGATCCAGCTGCGGCGCGTGGCGGCATTGCCGCTGCCCCATTCGGCCAACAGCAGGGCGCACATCGACAGCGTGAGAAACAGCGTCAAGCCGGCGTCGAGTGTCAGGAAGTGCGCGTTGGCGACGATCCAGGTCGTCGATGCGGCCACTGCCAGTGCGCGCAGGCCAGCGGCCGGACCCCAGAGCCTGCGGCCGGTGAAGCCGACCGCGAGCACGGTCAGCAGCCCAGAGAGCGCGGGCCACAGGCGCGCGGCAAATTCACTCGCGCCCAGCAGCTTGAAGAAGATCGCGCCGATCCAGTACTGCAACGGCGGCTTTTCGAAATAGAGCAGGCCGTTGAGTCGCGGGGTCACCCAGTCGCCGCTGCGCGCCATCTCCAGTGCAATCGACGCGTAGCGGCCTTCGTCGGGCGTGATCAATGCGCGTGTGCCCAGCGTGACGAACCATGCCAGCGTCATCAGCAGCAGGAATCCCAGGGCGAGGGCCGCGGTTGCCTCATGCCGAGGTTGCCCGTGTGCGGACTCGGCAGACAGTGAGTTCAGGCTTGCAATGTGGGGCAAAGTCCGGCCGTTCATGGCGTGCGCAGGATCGCTGCGCTGCGTCGCGCGGACTGCGATGCACGCAACCTTCGAAGCACGACGGCGCTGGCGAAGAACAGGCCGGTGATTCCGGCGGCCAAGATAATGCCTGCAGCAATGTCCACGGGAAAATGCACGCCCACGTAAACGCGTGCCCATCCGGTGATGCCGGCCACCAGTGCCATCGCAATACCTGCGGGCCGCAGGGGGCGGCGCAGCAGGAACATCAGCGCGATCGCCGACATGACGGTGGCATGCGTGCTGGGCAGGGACCCGCGTGCGCCATGGCTGATGTATTCCGGACTGAGCCCCAGCATGAATGGCCGGGGCAGATTCAGTGCCGCTGCGATGGCATGGGCGGCCATGGCCGCCAAGGCAGCCACGGCAAGGGTCCATACGATGTGCACGCGCATACCAGCCGGGCGCCACCATGCCCGGATCACGATGGCGACACCCACCCATACGCCGCCCGACGCCAGCGCGACGGCCAACACGAGAAGGATGGGGTGGGGCTCAAAGCCTGCCGCTACAAGATTGAACAAGGTGGTGTTCAGGTCGGACATGATGTCCTTCCCATCCGCGCACAGCCCTGCGGCTGCCACTGCATTGAATTCATGAGAGTTCTCCGTAGACGAAAGAAGCCGAGGCGGCGAGCGCTCGGTCAAACGCACCCGAAGTGCGTCAAAGATCCTCAGTTCGTTGGCGGAGGTGCAGCCTGGGGCGGCATTCGTCGCCAGGGCCTGGTGCGCGGCGGCGCGGCGCTGCGGTAGGGTGCGAGACGCAGCGCCGCCTCGAACGGCACAGCAGCGACGAAAAGCAGTACTGCAATCGTCAAGGGCATCAGCAGACCGACCCGCATCAGCAGCATATCGAGCCCGCCCTGAAACGCGTCGGTACCGTCGATGGGCGCGGTCGCGGGAACATAGAGCGTGGTCTCGAAATTGCGCAATTGCCCTTGGGCCGCATCCACCTCGAACTGGGTCACCTCGCCGACACTGCGCACCCGCAAGCCCGGCTCGTCTTCCCAGCCGTTCTGGGTGAAATGCACTGCCAGGAAGGGTTGCAGGGCGGTCAGCAGCAAGGCGAGCAGGCACCAGAACGCCTGCTGCGTACATATGATCCGTCGACCGCTCAAGCTCAGCATGGCGCCATGGTAGACAGCGAAGATGAATGCCACATGAAGGCGGAGCGCGGGACGCGTGACAGCTTCATGACGCAGTCCGGCCGATGCCTGCATAGGTGAAGCCCGCATCGCGGACCGCACTTGGCATGTACTGGTTGCGGCCATCGAAGATCGCGTGATGGCGCATGAGACGGTGCAGCGTCTTGAAGTCTGGATGCCGGAAGGGCTTCCATTCGGTGACCAGCACCAATGCGTCCGCATCGATGGCCGCCTCGTACTGCGCCTCGACAATCTGCAAGCGACCGCTGTCCTGCACATCCTGCGCAAAGGCGCGCCGTGCGGCGGCGCCTGCCTCTGGATCGAACGCCTTGACGCAGGCGCCGGCGGCGAGCAGCGCTTCGATCAGGTCGCGGCTCGGCGCCTCGCGCAGGTCGTCGGTGCCCGGCTTGAAGGCGAGTCCCCAGACGGCAATGGTCCGCGACTGCAGCTCGCCCTGGAAATGTCGATGGATCTTCTCGAACAGAATTTTCTTCTGCGCGTTGTTGCGGGCGTCGACCGAGCGAAGGAGCCCCGCTTCGTAGTCATGCGCAGCACCGATATGCATGAGCGCCCGAACATCCTTGGGAAAGCACGATCCACCATAGCCCGCTCCGGCGTAGATGAAGTGAAAGCCGATGCGCGCGTCCGAGCCGATGCCCAGCCGCACCTGCTCGACATCCACATCGACCAGCTCGCAGAGATTGGCGATTTCGTTCATGAACGAGATCTTGGTGGCGAGCATCGCGTTGGCCGCGTATTTCGTCATTTCGGCATCGCGCTCGCTCATGTAGAGGATGCGTGGATGGTTGCGAACAAAGGGCGCATAGAGCGCGGCCATGACCTCCTTGGCTCGCGCGCTCGTGCTGCCGATCACGATCCGATCGGGACTCATGAAGTCGTTGACGGCCACGCCTTCCTTGAGGAATTCGGGATTCGACACCACGTCGAAGGGCACGTCGACCTGCCTGGCGTCGAGTTCCTCCTGAATGGCCGCACGCACCTGTTCGGTCGTACCCACCGGCACCGTGGATTTGTCGACGACCACCGTGTAGCGCTGCAGGTGCCGGCCGATCTCGTGCGCCACGGCAAGCACGAACTGCATGTCGGCCGATCCGTCCGGCCGGGCCGGCGTGCCGACGGCGAGAAACAGGATGTCGGCGCTTTGCATGGCATCGCCCAGCAACGTGGTGAACTGCAGGCGCTCCTGCTGGACATTGCGCGTCACGAGATCGGCGAGACCCGGTTCGTAGATCGGGATCACGCCTTGCCGGAGTTGCTCGATCTTCGCCGGATCGTTGTCAACGCACGTGACCGTATTGCCCATCTCGGCAAAGCAGGCGCCAGTGACCAAGCCGACGTAGCCGGTACCGATGAGAGTGACGTTCATGAAGAAAGGAGTGATTCCAGTGTTCGAGGCCTGAGGCCGCGAACGCATCAGGTCTGGCCGGCATCATGACGAAGTACTCTGACTGCCAAGTGACCACGAGCGGGCGCAATGGCCTTAAGGAGCCAGCGGCAGCCGAATTTCGAACCGGGCACCGCCGGCCTGCTCGTTCGACGCCTCGATCCGCCCGCCCTGCGCATGCAGCACCGCCTGGGACAGCGCCAGTCCCAACCCGAGGCCCGGCGTTTTTTCGTCGGAGCGCGCCGCAGCGCCACGGTAGAAACGCTTGAACAGGTGGGGCAGGTCGTCTTTCGCGATGCCGGCGCCACCGTCGGCGACACACAGGACGGCTTCGCTCGTATCCATGTCGGCCAGGAACCACACCCGCACCTCGGTGCCCTGCGGCGAGAACTTGACCGCGTTGTCGAGCAGGTTCGCGATGGCCAGCGCCACCGCGCCGCGTGCCGCGATCGCCGCCACAGGTGGGGAGGGCTCGATGGAGACCTTCACCCCGCTTTCGCGCGCCATTGGTTCGATGCGGCGCACGGCTTCTTCGGCCAGCAGATCAAGTGCCACCGTTTCGGCGTCGTCACGCTCCTGGCCGGCATCCAGCCGCGCGAGCACCAGCAGTTCTTCGACCAGCAGTGTCAGCGACTCGACCTCCTCGAGCGCTGAATGCAGCGTCTGCACATAGACGTGGTTCTCGCGCGGATGCCGCAAGGTGAGCTCGAGCTCGGTGCGCAGCCGCGACAAGGGCGAGCGCAACTCGTGCGACGCATCGGACGTGAAGCGGCGCTGCGCCTCCATCCCGGCCTCGATGCGTGCCAGCATGGCGTTGAGGGTGTCGACCAGGCGGCCGATCTCGTCGCGCGTACCGGGGTGCGGTAGGCGCTCGCCCAGATCCCTGTCGCCGATCCGGCGCGCCTGCTGCACGACATCGGCGATGGCATCGAACGCACGGCGAGTGACCAGGGCGCCGGCGGTGCCCAGTGTCAGCAGCAGCACTCCGCCCAGCGCGAGAAAAAGGATGCTGGCCGCCGTGAGCACATGATTGACGTCGTCCAGCGACCCTGCGACCTGAACCGCAAGTACCCGGTGTGGCCCGGGTACGGGCACCGACACCATGCGCATGGGTTCGTCGCCGAAGCCGTCGAGCGTCTGGAACACCGTCTCGTTGGCCGCGAGCCGGTCCAGCAGCATGTGCGGGATCGGCAACTGCGCCTCGCCCAGATTCGCGCTGCGGGCCAGAACATCGCCCTGTCCGTCGACCATCTGCACCAGTCGATCGAGCCGGACGAACGACGGTGCCGCCGAGGTGCCGCGCGACGCTTCGTGGACCTCCACGGGCGCGTCTTCCCGCGACGCCGCCAGCATGCTCACCTCGGTCTCGGCCAGTGCCAGCAGCGCGGCGTCGAGTTCGGCGCGTACGTTGCGCGCAAACACGAAGTACGACCCCGCCGCGGCGATGGTCATCACCACCACGATCACGCTGACGTGTGCCAGCGCCAGTCGCCTGTGCAAGCTAAGCATCGTCCGAAGCTCCCGTCTCGGGCAAGGCGAGGCGGAAACCGCGCCCCCGCACGGTCTGGATCAGGGCGACGGAAAACGGGGTATCGACCTTGCGGCGCAGGTTGCTGATGTGCACGTCGATCAGGTTGTCGATGGCGATCAGGTCATCCTTCCAGACCTGTTCTGCCAGCCGCGAGCGGCTGACGACCTCGCCGCCATGGCGCAGCAGGATCTGCAGGATCGCGAACTCCTTGTGCGTCAGGTCGAGCACGGCACCGCCGCGCGCGACCCGCTGGCTCAACGGGTCGAGGCTCAGGTCGGCCAGCGCAAGCACCACCGGCCGCACGAGTTCGGAGCGGCGCAGCAGCGCGCGCATGCGTGCCAGCAGCTCGTCGAAGGCAAACGGCTTGGTGAGATAGTCGTCGGCGCCCGTGTTGAGGCCAGCCACGCGATCGGCCAGGGCGTCGCGCGCGGTCAGCATCAGCATCGGCGTCTTGCTGCCGCGCTGGCGAAGATCGCGGCACAGCTGCAGGCCGTCCTTGCCGGGCAGCATCCAGTCGAGCACCAGCAGGTCGTAGTCAGTGACGAACGCGGCATGGTCGCCTTCCTCGGCACTGTGCGCCACATCGACGACAAAACCTTCTTCCTCCAGCCCGCGGGCCAACAGGCGTGCCGCCTTGCGGTCGTCTTCGATCAACAGGATTCGCATGGGCGCCATCATGCCGCGAGCCGGTGTCGGTTTCCTTAAGAAATCTTCAGGATTTCTTGGGAGCTTCTTCAGGACAGGTTTTCTAAGCTGCCGGGCCCATGAATGGACTCGCATCGTGATCAAGAAAACCCTCTACACGCCATCCCGCGTCCGTATCGGCCTGGGCCTGCTCGCCTGCCTGGCGCTGTGGGTCGATCTCGGTGGGGCGCATGCCCACGCGGCTGCATCGGCGGCCGCCACGAACACGGCCACGAACCCCACCACGCCCGCGCCGCTGCTGGTGCATCAGGGTGACCGCCTGAGCGTGCCGCCGGGCTCGCCGCTGCGCGATCGCCTGCAGGTCGCCGCCGTGACGCAGGATGCGCTGGCGCATCAGCTCAGCCTGCCAGCGACGGTCGAGGCCGATCCGGTGCGTACGGCCAACATCGTTCCGCCACTGACGGGCCGCCTGGTCGAACTCCGGGTGCGGCTGGGCGATGTCGTGCAGCGCGGCCAACTGCTCGCGACCCTGGCATCGCCCGACTTGGCGCAGGCCGTGGCCGATGCGCAGAAGGCGCGCGATGCGGTCGACCTCGCACAGCGTGCACTGACCCGTGCGCAAGGCGTGAACGAGGCCGGCTCCAATGCCACCAAGGACGTGGAGGCCGCCCGCAGCGCACTCGTCCAGCAGACCGCCGAGCTGCATCGCAGCGAAGCCCGGCTGCGTGCCCTCGGCACCGACGGCGTGAGCACGCAGGGCGGCCAGGGGCTGAAGATCACCGCGCCGCTGGCCGGCACCGTGACTGCGCTGAATGCCGCTGTCGGCGCCAATCTCAACGACGTCAATGCCGTGCTCATGACCGTGTCGAACCTCGACAGCGTGTGGGTCACGGTCAACGTGCCAGAGAGCGCGATGAGCGCCGTCTCGGCGGGCCAGCGCGCCGTTGTCACGTTCGCCGCCTACCCAGGGCGCAGCTTCAGCGGCAAGGTCGCCTTCGTGGGCGCCGCGCTCGATGCGGATACGCGCCGCGTCAAGGCGCGAGTGGTGTTCCCGAACACCGAGGGCTTGTTCAAGCCCAACATGTACGCGACCGCGGTGCTCGACGTGCCGCAGGCGCAGCAGCCGCAGGTGCCGGCTTCAGCGCTGCTGATGAACAACGACGCGGTGAGCGTGTTCGTCGAGGTCGCGCCCTGGACCTTCACGCGCCGCACGGTGCAACTGGGCAGCGAGGACGGCGAGCGCGTGCGCATTCGCAGTGGCCTGGCGGCCGATGAACGCGTGGTCGTACGCGGCGGTGTGCTGCTCAATGATTGATTTGCTCATCCAGCAGTTTTTTCGCCATCGCCTGCTGGCGTGGACGATGTCGGCCGGGCTGGTGCTGCTGGGCGCCTGGTCGTGGACGCAGATGACGGTGGAGGCCTACCCCGATCTCGGCGACGTGACGGTGCAGGTGACCACGCAGGTAAATGGCCTGGCTGCCGAGGAGGTGGAGCAGCAGATCACCACGCCGCTCGAGCGCGCGCTGGCCAACGTCCCGTCGCTGGCATCGATCCGTTCGAGCAGCACCTTCGGCCTGTCGCTGATCAACCTCAGCTTCAAGGACGGGACCGACGACTATTTCGCGCGCCAGCGCGTGAACGAACGCATCGGGCAGGTCCCGCTGCCCTCGGGCGTGCAGCCCAGCCTGGGCGCCATGGCCGGGCCCGCCGGCGAGATCTACCGCTATACGCTCGAATCGGACACGAAGAACCTTATGGAACTGTCCGAGATCCAGCGCTGGAAGGTGATTCCCGCACTCAAGCAGGTGGCGGGTGTCGTCGACGTCAACAACTTTGGCGGCTTCACCAAGGAGTTTCAGCTCGAACTCGATCCGGCCAAACTCCAGCAGCACGCGCTGGTGCTCGGCGATGTGGTCACCGCCATCAACAACAGCAGCGCCAATGCCGGCGGTGGGCGCATTGCACGCGGCGAGCAGGGCTACGTGGTGCGCGGGATCGGCCAGGTGCGCACGCTCGACGATCTGGGCAGCGTGGTGGTGGCGCAGAGCAATGGCTCGCCTGTGCTGGTGCGCGACCTCGGCCACCTGCAATCGGGCCACCAGGAACGCAGCGGCGTCCTCGGCAAGGACCGCAACCCCGACACCATCGAGGGCATCGTGCTGATGCTCAAGTACGAGAACCCGTCGCGCGTGCTCGAAGGCCTGCATGCAAAGATCGACGCACTGCAGGCCGAGCTCGCGCCGATGGGCGTGAAGATCGTGCCTTACATCGACCGCGACGATCTGGTGAAGCTCACGGTCGACAAGGTGGTGCGCACCATGCTCGAAGGCATGGCCCTGGTGAGTTTCGTGTTGATTCTGTTTCTGGGCAGCCCGCGCAGCGCGGTCGTCGCGGCGGTGGCGATCCCGATGTCGCTCATGACGGTGTTCATCGTCATGCATGTCACGCGCATGCCGGCCAACCTGTTTTCGCTCGGCGCGATCGACTTCGGCATCATCGTCGACGGTGCGATCGTGATCATGGAGAGCATCCTGCGGCGCCGCGAGGAAGACCCCCATGCCACGCTGACCGAGGATCAGGTGCTGGCCACCGTGGGTCAGGTGGCCAAGCCGATCTTCTTCGCCACGCTGATCATCGTGACGGCCTACCTGCCGCTGTTTGCGTTCGAACGCGCCGAAGGCAAGCTGTTCAAGCCGATGGCCTTCACCGTGGGTTATGCGCTGGTGGGTGCGCTGCTGTGCGCGCTGACGCTGATTCCGAGCCTCGCCTACGTGGCGCTGCGCAAGCCGAGCAAGCCCTTCGTCAACAAGCCGTTGGTCTGGCTCACGGCTGCCTATCGGCGCGGTCTGTCGAAGCTGCTCGATACGCCTGCCATTGCCTATGTATTGAGCGCCCTGGCGCTGGCTGCGGTGGTGGGGCTGGGTGCCACGGCCGGGCGCGAGTTCCTGCCCGACATCGACGAAGGTGCGCTCTGGCTTCAGGTGCAGTTGCCATCGGGGCTGTCGCTCGACAAGGCCGGCGAAATGGCCACCGAGATGCGCCGCGTGCTGCTCGAGTACCCGGAGGTGTCCTATGTGGTCACCCAGCTCGGCCGCAACGACGACGGCACCGACCCCTGGACACCGTCGCACATGGAAGTGCCCGTGGGCTTGAAGCCGTACGCCCAGTGGCCCGCGGGCGTGAACAAGGCCGCCTTCGTGCGCACGCTGACCGAGCGGTTTTCCCGCATGCCTGGTTTCGACGTGGGCATCAGCCAGCCGATCATCGATGGCGTCAACGATGCCGTGGGCGGCGCCCACAGTCCGCTGGTTCTGCGCGTCTACGGCGACGACCTGAAGGAGACCCGACGCATCGGCAACCAGATCGTCGATCTGCTGGGCACCGTGCGCGGCACGGCCTCGGCGTCGCTGTTCCAGGAGCCACCGATTCCGCAGGTCGTGATCGAACTCAATCGCGAGGCGGCGGCACGCTATGGCGTCAACGCGAGCGATGTGGCGAACCTCATCCAGACCGGTATCGGCGGTGCGCCCGTGATCACCGTGTACGCGGGCAACCGCACCTACAACGTGTCGGTGAAGATGCCTGCGAACGCCAAGGGCAGCACGGAGGCGCTCGGTGCGCTGCAGCTCAACAGTTCGAGCGGTGTCAAGGTGTCGCTGTCGCAGGTCGCCGACATTCGCCTGCAGAGCGGCGAGAGCACGATCTCCCACGAGATGAACGAGCGCCAGATCACAGTGCGCGTGGACAACCGGGACCGCGACCTGGCCTCGTACCTCGACGAAGCGCGTGCGCGTATCGCCCGGGACATCCACTTCGACCCGACCAAGGTGCACCTGCAATGGGCCGGCCAGTTCGAGAACCAGCAGCGCGCGCAGGCGCGCCTGGGCCTGTCGCTGGCGATCGTGGTCGGCATCATGGCGGTCCTGTTGTTCCTGCAATTCGGCCAGACCCGTCTCGTGCTGCTGATCCTCGGCGTGGTGCCAATGGCGGTGCTGGGCGGACTGATTGCGGTGCACCTGGCGCGCGAAACGCTCAACGTGGCAACGGCGGTGGGCTTCATCGCGTTGTTCGGTGTGTCGATTCAGAACGGCATCATCATGGTGTCGAACTTCCGGCGCGTGCGTGGTGAGGGCCGGGCGCTGCGGGCCTCGGTGCTCGAAGGCGCGTCCGAGCGCCTGCGGCCAGTGCTGATGACCGCCACCGTGGCGTCGATCGGCATGCTGCCAGCGGCATTGGCCACAGGTGTGGGCACCGACGTGCAGCGCGGGCTGGCGACGGTGGTGGTGGGCGGGCTGGTGGTTTCGACGCTGTTGACGCTGTTCATCCTGCCCACGCTGTATTTTTCGCTAGAGGGTGTCTTCGAGCGGCGCGAACGCAAGCGGCGCGCGCGCCGGGCCCCTGACTCGAACGCCTCATGAAGCCGATGCTGACCCCTTCCCATTTCCTTGCGCTCTCGGCGCTCGCGCTGCTGCTCGGCGGCTGTGCGGCGGGGCCGGACTATGCACGTCCGCCGTTGCAGTTGCCCGATCGTTATGGGGCCACTTCGGCCCCGGCGGCGGGGGCCGAGGGGGCCGACCTGCCTGCGCAATGGTGGACGGCCTTTCACTCCGAAGCGCTCAACACATTGGTCGCCCAGAGCCTGGCGGCCAATCCGACGCTGGAAGCGGCCGACGCGGCGCTGCGTGGTGCGCGCGAACTCGTTGCCGCGGAGCAGGCCGGGTTCTGGCCCAGCGTGAGCTTGAACTACACGCCCACGCGCCAGCGCGTGGCCGACACCGTGTCCAGCCCGGTGGCGTCCAACGCCAACCTCTACACGCTGCACACGGCACAACTCAACGTCTCCTACACGCCGGACGTGTTCGGCGCCACGCGCCGGCAGGTCGAAAATACGCAGGCACAGGCGGAGAACCAGCGTTTCCAGAGCTTGGCCACGCGCGTGACGCTCACCAGCAATGTGGTCGCGGCCGCGATTGCCGATGCGTCGCTGCGCGCGCAGCGGACCGCCACGCTGGAGATCATTGGCGCGCAACGGAAGATGCTCGATGCGTATCGCCAGCAGCTGCGCCTGGGCCAGGTCGCGCCCGCCGATGTCGATGCGCAAGAGACCCAGTTGGCTGCGACCGAGGCCACGTTGCCACCGATCGAGCGTCAGGTGGCGCAGCAACGCAATCTGCTGGCTGTGCTGACGGGCCGCTACCCCTCGCAGGGCATCGAGGCGCAGCTCGACCTGGACACGCTGCAACTGCCCACCGTGCTGCCGTTGAGCCTGCCCTCGACGCTGGTCGAGCATCGTCCCGACGTGCGCGCTGCCGAAGCGCAGCTCAAGGCGGCGAGCGCGGCCATCGGCATGGCCGTGGCGGCGCGCCTGCCCAGCGTGACGCTGGGGGGCAACGTGGGTTCATCCGCATACACGCTGTCGCAGCTTTTCACCGGCCCCGGCATGTTCTGGACGTTGGTGGGCAGTGCGACGCAGCCATTGTTCGACGCAGGCGCGCTCGAACACCGTGAGGCCGCAGCGCGTGCCAGCTTCGACCAGGCGGGCGCGCAGTACCGCGCCACCGTGCTGGGCGCCTTTCAGGACGTGGCCAATACGCTCGCGGCCATCGACACCGACGCCAAGGCCGTGGAGGCCGCGCAGAAAGCCGACCGTCTGGCCGCACAGGCGCTGGCGCGTCTGCAACTGCAGTTGCGCGCGGGAGATGCCAGCATGCTGAGCCTGCGTCTGGCACATCAGTCGCATCAGCAGGCGAGGCTTGGGCTGATACAAGCGCGCGCATTGCAGTTGAGCGATGCGGCCGCGCTGTTCCAGGCGCTCGGTGGCGGCTGGTGGAACCTGCCTGATGAATCCGACGCCAAGGCACACCCCACGGCGGTTGCCGCCGCACCCGTGCCAGACCCAGGCCGATGAAGACGTGCGTTCGTCAGCAGGCCGGGTTTCATCGGCGACACTCGGTCATTGCGGCGTCTTTTCGCCGCTCCTGTCGTGAAAGCCGCCATGCCTTTTCTTTCTTCGCTGAGCATCGCCTACTGGTGCGTGCTGGTCGCCGCGCTGCTGCCCTACGTCAGCGCCTACATTGCCAAGCTCGGTAGTTTCGGGCCACGTGACAACGTCTCGCCCCGTGACTGGATGAGCCGTCAGAGCGGCTGGCGCGCCCGTGCGAACGCTGCACAGGCCAACAGTTTTGAAGGGCTACCGTTCTTCATTGGGGCGGTGTTGATTGCGCATCAACTGAACGCCGCGCAGGGCACGCTGGACGCGCTGGCCATCGCTTATGTGGTGTTGCGCGTGCTCTTCATCGCACTCTACGTGCGGGGCGCTTCGTCCCTGCGCAGCGCGGTCTGGGCGCTGGGCTTCCTGGTCAATATCGCGATTCTTTTTGCGGGCAGGTAACGCTGCTGGTGAAGCGGTCGGTGATGCTTACGTGAAAACCCGCACGGGATGTTCCCGATGCAGGGCAGGGTAGCCCCCGCCTAAGCTGGAACGCAAGAACAACTCTGCGCCAGGGAAACGCCTCATGCTCAATCGCCGTACCTTCACCTCCCTTGCGGCGATTGGCGCTGCAACCATTGCGGTGCCACATGTGTGGGCACAGGCCAAGCTCGAGAAAACCAAGATCTCGATCGCGGTGGGTGGCAAGGCAGCGTTCTACTATCTGCCGTTGACCATCTCCGAGCAGCTCGGGTACTTCAAGGCCGAAGGTCTGGACATCGAGATTTCCGATTTCGCCGGAGGCGCGCGTGCACTGCAGGCCGTGGTGGGCGGTTCGGCCGACGTCTGTTCGGGCGCGTATGAACACACCATCAACCTGCAGGCCAAGAACCAGTTCTTCCAGGCCTTCGTGCTCGAAGGCCGTGCGCCGCAGATCGCGGTGGGGGTGTCGACCAAGACCATGCCCGGTTACGCCGGCATCGCCGACCTCAAGGGCCGCAAGATCGGTGTGTCCGCCCCTGGATCCTCGACCAACATGGTGGCCAATCTGCTGCTGTCGCGCGGCGGCCTGAAGGCGAGCGACGTGAGCTTCATCGGCGTGGGCGTGGCCGCCGGCGCACTGACGGCCATGCGCTCCGGCCAAATCGACGCCATCAGCAACACCGACCCGGTGATGACCATGCTCGAGCAGAAAGGCGACGTGAAGATCATCAGCGACACGCGCACGCTCAAGGGCACCCAAGACGTCTTCGGCGGCGCGATGCCGGCGGCCTGCCTGTACGCTTCCGTCGAGTTCGTGCAGAAGAACCCGAACACCTGCCAGGCGCTGGCCAATGCCATCGTGCGTGGGCTCAAATGGCTGCAGACGGCAGGGCCGGGCGACATCATCAAGACCGTGCCGGAGACCTTTCTGCTGGGAGACCGTGCGCTGTACCTCGCATCCTTCGACAAGGTGCGCGAATCCATTGCCACCGACGGCCTCATTCCGGCCGATGGACCGAAGACCGCGCTCGCGGCCATTGCCAGTTTCGACACGAGCGTGAAGGCCGACAGGATCGACCTTTCGAAGACCTACACCAACGCATTCGCGCAACGCGCCAAGGACAGGTTCAAAGCCTGAGGCCCCGTCGGCGTTGCACGTCCCCGTGCCGCACGTCCGACCGTCTCGCGACCGCCATGCAACTTTCGCCATCCTCTGCCGACGCGTACGCGCTCGAACTCCTCGACATCGACTGCACCTTCGTCTCCAAGGACGATCCCGCGCAGCGTTACACCGCCGTGGCCGACACCACGCTGCGCATTCGCGCTGGCGAGTTCGTGTCGGTGGTCGGGCCGACGGGGTGCGGCAAGTCCACGCTGCTGAATGTGGGTGCGGGGCTGCTTGCACCGTCTTCAGGCACGGTGAAGGTGTTCGGCGAGGTGCTCGCGGGCATCAACCGGCGCGCGGGCTACATGTTCCAGACCGAGGCACTGATGCCCTGGCGCAGCACGCTCGACAATGTGTGCGTCGGCCTGCAGTACCGTGGCATGCCGGACGCCGACGCGCGGGCGGAGGCCGAGCGCTGGCTTTCGCGTGTCGGGCTGTCGGGCTTCGGCGACCGCTATCCGCACCAGCTCTCCGGCGGCATGCGCAAGCGCGTGGCGCTCGCCCAGACACTCGTGCTCGACCCCGACATCATCCTGATGGACGAGCCCTTCAGTGCACTCGACGTGCAGACGCGGCAGTTGATGGAAAACGAGGTGCTCGACCTTTGGGCCGCTCGCCGCAAGGCCGTGCTCTTCATCACCCACGACCTGGATGAGGCCATCGCCATGAGCGACCGGGTGGTGGTGCTGTCGGCCGGGCCGGCGACGCATCCGATCGGCGAGTTCTTGATCGACCTGCCGCGTCCGCGCGACGTGGCCGGGGTCCGTACCCATCCGCGCTTCGTGGCGTTGCATACGCAGATATGGAACGTGCTGCGTGACGAGGTGCTCAAGGGCTATGCCCAGCAGCGCAGAAAGGCGGCCTGAGATGTGGCGACCGACCGAGCGCACGGCCCGCGCCTGGCAGATCGGCCTGCTGGTACTGCTGCTGGCCGCTTGGCATCTGGCCTCGCGCAACCCTCAGTTTGCGTTCTTCTTGGGCGAGCCCATTCAGGTGGCAGGTCGCATCTGGAGCTGGTTCCTGCCTTTCGACGTGCCAGCGAACGCGCTCTTCCCTGAAGGACTCAAGGGCAATGCCGATGTGTACCTGCATCTGGGCACCACGTTGCTGGAGACCGTGCTGGCTTTCGGCATCGGCACGGCCCTGGGCCTGGCCTGCGGCCTCTGGCTGGCACTCGCACCCACGGCCAGCCTGATCCTCGACCCCTACCTCAAGGCTGCCAACTCGATGCCACGCGTGATTCTCGCGCCCATTTTTGCCTTGTGGTTCGGGCTGGGCATCTGGAGCAAGGTCGCGCTGGCGGTCACGCTGGTGTTTTTCATCGTGTTTTTCAACGTCTACCAGGGGGTGCGCGAAGTGAGTCCGGTGGTGCTGGCCAACGCGCGCATGCTGGGCGCCAACCAGCGTCAGTTGCTGCGCACCGTGTACCTGCCGAGCGCGACCAGCTGGGTGTTTTCGAGTCTGCACACGGCCGTGGGCTTGGCTTTCGTCGGCGCAGTGGTGGGCGAGTACCTGGGCTCGGCGCGCGGCGTCGGCTATCTCATCCTGCAGGCAGAGGGCACCTTCGACGTGAACACCGTGTTCGCCGGCATCGTCGTGCTGACCGCCTTTGCGCTGGTGCTCGACGGGCTGGTCGGGCTCATCGAGCGGCGGCTCATGAAGTGGCAGCCCCGCAGCGGCGAGACCGAAAAATTCTGAAGAACGGCCGGCCGCTCGCTCATGCGGTCCGGCCGCGTTTTTTGCTCAGCGTTTTTGCTTGGTCGCCGCGCCGCCGCGTGGCTGACGAACGACCTGCGACTTGGCTGCCGCTGTGCTGCGCACCGGCGCTGCGCTGCGGGCAGACGCGCTGGCCCGGGTTGCTGCCACGCGCTTGCTCGGAGGCGCCTTGGCCCCTACACCTCTGGGCGAGCCGGTACTGGCGTTGGCGCGCGAGGCAGCTGCGGCGGCGCGCACCGGCAGATAGACCACCACGTCGAGCCCGCGCGGGAACGCGTGGTTCGCCTTGACATCGTTCCACTCGGCCACGTTCGCGGGGCTCACGCGAAAGCGGCGTGCGATGCTCGACACGCTGTCGTTGCGACCGGCCTTGACGACCGTGCGGCGCGTGACGATCTCGGGCTGGAAGCTCAGATGCCCCGTGTCGGCGACCAGCGCATCGACGTCCTCCTGCACCCGCGCGCCACGCGGCACGATCAGGGTCGAGCCGGCCTTGATGAGCATGCGCGGCGGGATGGCATTGATGGCGCGCAGGTCGTTTTCGCTCATGCCGGAGCGTTGGGCGGCGTCGGCCACCGTCATGGTGCCGGGCACCGTCCACGCGGTCCAGCTCGCGTACTGCCCCTGGGTATAGGCTTCGAAGTTGCGGCGGAACACCGCGGCGTTGTCCCATGGCAGCAGGATCTGCGGGGTGCCCGCGGCGAGCAGCACCGGCTTGTGTGCCGCCGGGTTGAGCGCGCGGAAGTCTTCGATGCGCACGTCCGCGAGCTTGGCGGCGAGTTCGACGTCCAGGTCGCGTGTGAGGTCGACGCTCTGGAAGTAGGGGTGGTTGGCGATGACCGGCAGGTCGACACCATAGCGCTGCGGGTCGGCCACGATGTTCTTTACCGCCTGCAGCTTGGGAACGTAGAGCCGCGTTTCGGCAGGCATGTTCAAGTCGCTGTAGGTCGTGGGCAGCCCGGCGCGCTGGTTCTTTGCAATGGCGCGGCTCACGCTGCCTTCGCCCCAGTTGTAGGCCGCCAGGGCGAGCTGCCAGTCACCGAACATGCCGTAGAGCTTTTGCAGGTAGTCGAGCGCGGCGCGCGTGGAGGCGAGCACGTCACGGCGATCGTCGCGAAAGATGTTCTGCTTGAGGTCGAAGTCGGAGCCTGTGGCGGGCATGAACTGCCACATGCCCGCAGCACGCGCGCTGGAGACTGCCTGCGGGTTGAATGCGCTTTCGATGTACGGCAGCAGCGCCAGTTCGGTGGGCATGTTGCGCCGCTCGAGTTCTTCGACGATGTGAAAGATGTATTTGTTCGAGCGCTCGGTCATGCGCTGGATGTAGTCGGGCCGGCTCGCATACCACTGCTCGCGGTCGGTCACCAGATCGTTCTGCAGGTCCGGCATCTTGAAGCCTCGGCGGATGCGGTCCCACATGTCGGTGGGCGGTGCCAGGGTGAGCACGTTGCGCGAGCCGGTCGTCCCCGAGGTGATGGGGGTGAGCGACCCGCCCGGATAGACCGGTGCAGCTTGTCCGGGCGCACTGCCGACGGCGCCCGCAGGGGGAAGGGAGGGGTCGTTGGTGGTGCTGGCGCAACCGGTCAGCACCAGGGCACTGACCAGCAGGGCTGCATTGAATAGTTTCATCGAAAGTCGTTTTTCCATTGGCGCAGTGCCGCAAACACGTCGGCCTCGCCCGCATCGGCGGCCAGGTGGGCATGCGCCTGCACGGCTCGAAGCACGGAGGCTTCGCGGCTGCGAAGAAAGGGGTTGATGAGGTGCTCGATCGCAAGCTGCGAAGGCAGCGTGGGTCGACCGAGGGCGCGCAGTGCCTCGCACTGCGCCAAGTACTGAGTCAATTCGGTGTTGGCCGGTTCCACGGCCTGGGCGAATCGCAGGTTAGAAAGTGTGTATTCGTGGGCACAACACACCTGCGTGTCGCCGGGCAGCGATCCCAGCGCGTCGAGCGACGCCAGCATTTGCGCGGGCGTGCCCTCGAACAGCCTTCCGCAGCCGCCGGAGAAAAGCGTGTCGCCGCAAAAGAGCAAGGGCGCTTGGCCATCGCGTGACGGCAGGAAAAAGGCGATGTGGCCGGCGGTGTGTCCGGGCGTGTCGATGACCTCGAAGCGCAGGCCCAGGGCCTCGGCAATGTCACCCTGCGCCAGCGGCGTGAACGGCTCGGGAATGTTTTCGCCGGCCGGGCCGAATACCGGCGCACCCGTGGCCTCGCGCAAGGCCGCGACCCCGCCCGTGTGATCGGCGTGATGGTGGGTGACTAGAATCGCGGCCAACTGCAGCCGGTCGCGCATGAGCGCGGCCCATACCGGTTGTGCGTCGCCCGGGTCCACCACGATCGCGTGGGAACCGTCTAGCAGCATCCAGATGTAGTTGTCGTTGAAAGCGGGCAGCGGAACGAGGGTCATGAGCGGTCAAATTATAAGTTTGCAGGGTTGGTTCGAGACCCCCCCCGGCCGCTACCTGCTGGCGTGGGAGCAGGCGCAGTTCGACCAGGCGGTGGCGGATGTGTTCGGCTATCACGCGCTCCAGTTGGGCGTGCCGGCAGTGGATGCGTTGCGTACCAACCGCATGCCGCACCGGTGGCTCGCCCTGTCCGAGCCCGATGCGTCTTCGCGCGCGGCGGCCCTGGTCACCGACTTTGCCGCACTTCCGTTCCAGGCCAACAGCCTTGACCTGGTGGTGCTGCCGCACACCTTGGAGTTGAGTCCTGATCCACACACCACGCTGCGCGAGGTCGAGCGGGTGCTGGTGCCCGAAGGCCGCGTGGTGATTTGCGGCCTTAACCCGGCCAGCCTCTGGGGGATGCGGCAACGGCGCTCGCTTCTCTATCGTCGCCTGGGCATGGGCGAGTCGTATCTGCCCGAAGCGGCCAGCCTCATCGGCTACTGGCGGATGCGCGATTGGCTGCGACTGTTGGGATTCGAGGTGGAATCGGGCCGTTTCGGCATCTACCGTCCTGCCGCGCGCAGCGATGCCTGGCTGGAACGCAGCCGCTGGCTCGATCGTGCCGGCGAGCGCTGGTGGCCGATCTTTGGCGCCGCCTATTTCCTCGTGGCCGTCAAACGTGTGCGTGGCATGCGGCTGCTGAGCGCCGAATGGCGTCGTGCCGCCCAGCGTGCGACGGCGTCGGTGCCCGTGGCCGGTCGCGTAGGGCGCGATACTCCACGCACACACAAGGAAGGAAACGGCAGTTGAACGAGGTACAGATTTACACCGATGGCGCCTGCAAGGGCAATCCAGGGCCAGGCGGCTGGGGCGCCTGGCTCAAGTCGGGCAGTTTCGAGAAGGACCTGTTCGGCGGCGAACTGAACACCACCAACAACCGCATGGAACTGCAGGCCGTGATCGAGGGCCTGGCCGCGCTCAAGCGGCCGTGCAAGGTGGTGCTCTACCTGGACAGCCAGTACGTGCGCCAGGGCATCACCGAATGGATCCATGGCTGGAAGGCCAAGGGCTGGCGGACATCGACCAAGCAGCCGGTGAAGAACGTCGAGCTCTGGCAGCGGCTGGACAAGCTGGTGTCCGAAGGCGGTCACCAGATCGAATGGCGCTGGGTCAAGGGCCACTCTGGCGATCCGGGCAACGAGCACGCCGATGCGCTCGCCAACAAGGGCGTGGACAAGGCGCTGGGGCGCGCCTGAGCCTGGCTCAGATGCAGCCGTCGAACATCATCACGTCGACTTCATCGCCCGCGGCCACGCTGTGCTGGCCGTGGTGCAGCACCACCAGCCCGTTGGCCGCAACCATCGAGCTGAGCACGCCCGACCCCTGGTTGCCGGCAATGCGCACCTCGGGCAGGGCGCCGGGCACCTGCTGAACGAAGCCGCGCTGGTATTCGGTGCGGCCGGGTTTCTTGCGGATGGCACCTGCGCTGCGTGCCCTGAGCAGCGGTGGTGGCGCGGCATCGGCGATATTGCAGCCCATCATCTGGAGCAACGCGGGCCGCACGAACGCCAGGAACGTGACCATCACCGCCACCGGGTTGCCCGGCAGGCCGAACAGCACGGCGCTGTGCGATGGGTTGCCGCCGATCAAGCCGACGGCCATGGGCCGACCCGGTCGCATCGCGATGCGCCAGAAGGCCATGTCGCCCAGCCGCTGCATGACGGCGCGCGTGTGGTCGGCTTCGCCTACGCTCACGCCGCCGCTGGTGACGATGGCGTCGGCCTCACGCGCTGCGCGCTGCAGGGTGGCCTCGAGCGCAGTCGGGTCGTCGCGCACCATGCC
Organism: Variovorax ginsengisoli; assembly: GCF_030811835.1. Lineage (GTDB taxonomy): Bacteria > Pseudomonadota > Gammaproteobacteria > Burkholderiales > Burkholderiaceae_C > Variovorax > Variovorax ginsengisoli_C. The sequence goes on from NZ_JAUSRO010000016.1 coordinate 25,574, forward strand.
CAGGTCGATCACCTCGCAGCCCAGTCGCGTGAGCAGCCCGAACACCGTGTAGCGGTTGCTGTCGTACACGGCACCTTCGCGGGGCGTGTCGCCCAGGCTCAGAATCTCGTCGCCCGTGGAGAAGTAAGCCACCCGCAGGCGGCGCCTGACCGTCACGCGCGGCAACCCCAGGCTTGCAAGCAGCCCCAGCGCGGCAGGCGTCACGCGGGTGCCGGCGTGCAGCGCAGCCGTGCCTGCCTGGAGGTCTTCGCCCGCGAAACGGCGGTTGTCGCCACGGCGCAGCGCGCTGGCCGGAAAGCGCACCGTGCCGTCGGCGACATGGCAGAACTCCTGGGGCACCACGGTGTCCAGCCCGGCCGGCATCACCGCGCCCGTCATGATCCTGAGGGCCTCGCCCGCGGCGACCGTGCCACGCCAGGCGGCGCCGGCCAGCGCCGTGCCGATCACGCGCAGGGTGAGATCGCCGCTGACGCCATCGAGCCGCGCGCCGTCGAAGGCAAAGCCGTCCATGGCGGAGTTGTCGTGCGGGGGGACGTCGAAGGGTGAGATCACGTCGCTAGCCAGGACACGGCCGAGCGCGTCGAAGAGCGCCACGTCCTGTGTTTCCTGAACGACGGCAGGCGCCACCAGTTCGCGCAGGAAGGTCCATACGCCGTCGACGTCAAGCGCCTGTGGATCGTAGCCGGCCAGTGCGGCCGCAATGTCTTGGATGCGGCTCATTTCAGAGGTTGCTGCGCTTCGAGCGCATGCAGTTCAGCGAGCGTGTTCGCGTTGAAGAAGGCCTCGGGCGCGTCCGTCGGCCGGTCGAAGGGCACGACCACCGTGCGATGCTGCGCCGTCCATGCGTCGATCTTTCGGCCCCCATCCTGGGTGAAGCGCGACAGGCTTTCCAGCAGCGCAGTCGACAGCAGGCAGAACACCGGCTGTGTCCGCAACACCGGCGCACCGCCCTGCGGGCCTGGCTCGGGTGCGCTGACCATGGCGATTTCGGCGTCTTCGGCGACCAGTGCTGCGGCCAGACGGGCGGCCATGTCGAGCGGGAACATCGGCGAATCGCAGGGCACCGTGAGCAGGTAGGGCGTCTCGCAGCGCTCCAGCCCGGTCAGTACGCCAGCGAGCGGCCCTGCGTAGTCGGCCAGACCGTCGGGCCATACCGGCGCACCGAAGGACTCATAAGCCGCCAGGTTGCGGTTGGCGTTGATCATGACCTCGCCGACCTGCATGCCCAGGCGCAGCAAGGCGTTCATGGCAAGCGGGGTGCCGTTGAAACTTTGCAGGCCCTTGTCGACACCGCCCATGCGGGTGCCGCGTCCTCCCGCGAGAACGATGCCCGTGATGTCGGAGGCCGAAATGGGGGAGTGGGTCGTCATGGTGTCGTATGCGAGGTGGCTGGCAGAGCGAATCCAGTCATCCGCCGATGTAGCTCATTTCGACGCGTCGGGGCGCCGTGGCACTGGCCGTGTCGGGGCCGCGCAGGGCACGCAGTTCGGAGTAGCGGTCGGACCGACCCTGCCAGACCTGGCCGATGCGCGAGAGGATGTCGGCGTCGCTCGCGCCATCGCGCAGCAAGGGGCGCAGGTCGTGCCCCTGGTTGGCGAACAGGCACAGATAAAGCCGTCCCTCGGTCGACAGGCGTGCGCGGCTGCAGTCGTGGCAGAACGCTTGCGTGACGCTGCTGATGACGCCGATCTCGCCGCCGCCATCGGCGTAGGCCCAGCGCTGCGCGGTCTCGCCGGGCGCGCTGGCTTCAAGCGGTACCAGTGGCAGTTCGGCGCCGATGCGCCGCACCACCTCGGCCGAGGGCAGCACCTCGTCCATGCGCCAGCCATTGGTGGCGCCCACATCCATGTATTCGATGAAGCGCAGGATTGCGGTGCCACCGTAGTGCGCGCGGAAATGGCGCGCCATCGGCAGAATCTCCTGGTCATTGGTGCCGCGCTTGACCACCATGTTGATCTTGATCGGCCCCAGCCCGACGTCGCGCGCGGCCTCGATGCCGTGCAGCACGTCGGCCACTGGAAAGTCGACGTCGTTCATGCCCCGGAACACGGCGTCGTCCAGCCCATCCAGGCTGACCGTGACGCGCTGCAGGCCGGCCGCCTTCAGCGCACGGGCCTTGCGGGCAAGGAGCGAGCCGTTGGTGGTGAGCGTGAGGTCCAGTGGCAAGCCGTCGACCGTACGCAACGCGGCAAGCTGTTCGATCAGCGCCTCGATGTTCTTGCGCAGCAGCGGCTCGCCGCCGGTCAGCCGGATCTTGCGCACACCGTGCGCAGCGAAAAGCCGTGCCAGCCGGGTGATTTCCTCGAAGCTCAGCAGCGCCGCGTGGGGCAGGTACTGGTAGTCCTTGTCGAACACTTCCTTGGGCATGCAGTAGCTGCAACGGAAGTTGCACCGATCCGTCACGCTGATGCGCAGGTCGGTCAATGGTCGGCCGAGCCGGTCCGAAAGCTGCCCGGTGGCCGCGACGTGGACGTCCGGGGGCAGGGCGGCACGCTGTGCACGGCCGATATCGGCAAGGGAAATGGAAGTCTCGATCATCGCGTGAAGTGCAATTTAACCGATCGTCTGTCACGTTGCCGTGCGACGGGTTTGGCGGCGCCATAAAAACTGGTGGACGATCTAAATAAGAATCAATATCATCTAATGACCCGAGTACGCAGATCCTGTTTCACGCAAAGGGTTGTCACAGGAACAGGAACCAATGCCGCACACCCTTCCCACGCTTGCCTATGCCTACGATGCCCTGGAGCCGCACATCGACGCGCAGACGATGGAGATCCATCACACGCGCCATCACCAGACCTACGTGACCAACCTGAACGTGGCGCTGGAGGGCACCGACTACGCAGAACTGCCGATCGAAGCCCTGATTGCCCAGGTCGAGAGCCTGCCTGAGAAATTGCGCGCGCCGGTGCGCAACAACGGGGGCGGCCATGCCAACCACAGTCTCTTCTGGCGCGTGATGTCGCCCCAGGGCGGAGGGTTGCCGTCGGGTGCGTTGGCCGACGCGATCGATGCTCAACTGGGTGGGTTCGAAGCGTTCAAGAAGGCATTCACACAGGCGGCGCTGACGCGATTCGGCAGCGGCTGGGCCTGGCTGTGCGTGACGCCGGCCGGCGTGCTGAGTGTCGAGAGTTCCGGCAATCAGGACAGCCCCCTGATGGTGGGTATTGGATCGGGCCACACGCCCATCCTCGGTCTGGATGTGTGGGAGCACGCCTACTACCTGAAGTATCAGAATCGCCGCCCTGAGTACATTGCCGCGTTCTATAACGTCGTGGACTGGGCTGAAGTGGCTCGTCGTTACGCTGCCGCTGGCGGTTGAGGATACGGGCTGATGGACATCGAAGAGCCACCGATCATGGCTGCGCCGAGGCGGCCCCGCCCCCTTCGCGAGTGGCTCGGATGGGCCATCGTGGCGGCTGGCGTACTCATCACCGTGTCGGCTTTCGCGCGCTTCGTGCGCCACGATTCCGTGGTGCAGGACGCCTTTCTCGGCGGCTGCGTGGCCGCGCTGGCGACGGCGCTCGGTACATTGCCGGTGCTGTTCTCGCAGCGGCTGTCCGACCGGGTGCAGGACACACTGTACGGATTCGGCGCAGGCGTCATGCTGGCCGCCTGCGCGTTCTCGCTGGTCATTCCCGGGCTGGAGGCCGCGCGAACCGGTGGCACCTTCGGTGGCGGTCCCTGGGCGGCTGGCAGCATCATCGGTGTGGCCATCCTGATGGGCGGGCTCGCGCTGCTCCTGATGGACCGCGTGCTGCCGCACGAACATTTCATCAAGGGGCGCGAAGGGCAGTCGGCGCAGAAGTTGCGGCGCACCTGGCTTTTCGTCTTTGCAATTGCACTGCACAACCTGCCCGAAGGCTTGGCCATCGGCGTCGGTTACGCGGGCAACGAAGGCTTGCGCGCCAACGCGCTGGCCACGGGCATTGCCATCCAGGACGTGCCCGAAGGGCTGGTGGTCGCCGTCGCGCTGCTGGCGGCGGGCTACAAACGTAGCTTTGCCGTTGCGCTGGGCATGGCGTCGGGGCTGGTGGAGCCGCTGGGTGCGGTTTTCGGTGCCGCCATCGTTGGCTACTCGGCCGCTTTGCTGCCCTGGGGCCTTGGCTTCGCAGCGGGCGCAATGCTGTTCGTCATCAGCCACGAGATCATTCCCGAATCGCATCGCAAGGGCCATGAGGCCTTTGCGACCGGCGGCCTGATGATCGGCTTCGTGTTGATGATGCTGCTGGACACGGCGCTCGGTTGAGCCTGATCCTGCGACCCTGCGGCACTGCATGGGGCAGCGCCGCGGGGCCCGGGGATCAGCCGTGCTTGATCGCGACAGTCTTCAGGGTGGTGAAGCCGTACAGTGCTTCAAAGCCCTTTTCTCGGCCATAGCCGGAAGACTTCACGCCGCCGAACGGCAATTCGACGCCGCCGCCGGCACCATAGTTGTTGATGAAGACCTGGCCGGCTCGCACACGCTTGGCCATGCGGAACTGGCGGCCGCCGTCGTTCGTCCAGACGCCGGCAACCAGGCCGAACTGGGTGGCGTTGGCCATGGCCACCGCTTCGTCTTCGTCGCCGAAGGCCATGGCGGCGAGCACGGGGCCGAACACTTCTTCCTGCGCAAGGCGGTGGTCCACCGGCACATCGCGCAGCAGCGTGGGCGCCTGGTAGAAGCCGGTTTCCGGCGCTTCGTCAACCACCACGCCCTGCGCCACCATCGGGATGCCAGCGACTTGCGCGTCCGAGAGAAAGTCCCATACGCGCTGCTGCTGCGTCTGCCGGATGAGGGGGCCGACGTCGAGGTCCATGGCCGCCGGGCCGACGCGCAGTGCGGCAAAGGCGTTGCCCAGGCGTTCGAGCAGCAATTCGTAGATGTCGCGCTGGATCAGCACCCGCGAGCCGGCCGAGCAGGTCTGGCCCGCGTTCTGCACGATCGCGTTGACCAGCGCCGGCACGGCGGCACCCAGGTCGGCATCGGCGAAGATGATCTGCGGGCTTTTGCCGCCCAGCTCGAGCGTGACCGGGCAATGGCGCTGCGCGGCGACCTGCTGGATCAGCGTGCCCACCGATGGACTGCCGGTGAAGCTGATGTGGTCGATGCCGACGTGGCGCGCGAGCGCGTCGCCGACCTCATGGCCGTAGCCCGTCACGATGTTGAGCGCGCCGGCTGGAAAGCCGACCTCTGCGGCGAGCTGTGCCACGCGGATGAGCGACAGGCAGGCATCTTCCGCCGGCTTGACCACGCACACATTGCCGGCCGCCAAGGCACCCCCTACGCTGCGCCCGAAGATCTGCATCGGGTAGTTCCACGGAATGATGTGGCCCGTGACGCCGTGCGGTTCGCGCCAGGTCATCACGCTGTAACCGTCGAGGTATGGAATGGTCTCTCCGTGCAGCTTGTCGCAGGCGCCGGCATAGAACTCGAAGTAGCGCACCAGTGCCAGCGCGTCGGCCCGCGCCTGCTTGACCGGCTTGCCGCAGTCACTCTGTTCCAGGGCCGTGAGCTCGTCGACGTGGTCGGCGATCTTCTGAGACAGCTTGTAGAGCAGGCGACCCCGGTCGGCCGCGCTGACCTTGTGCCATACGCCGTCGAAACAGTCGCGCGCCGCCCGCACGGCGTCGTCGATGTCGGCGGCGTTGCTGCGCTGCAGTTCATCGAACTGCTGGCCGTCCGACGGGTCGACGACGGGAAGGGTGCGGCCGGACGAGGAGGGCACGTCGGCGTTGGCGATGTAGTTGAATTGCATGGGGAAGGCCAGGGGCCGGAAGCTGCGAAAAGCGCCGATCAGGCCGCGCCTTCTCTGGTGGAGCAAGGGCGCCGGCAGTGTTCGGCAAACCCGAAATCTTACTGGTGAAGCACCGGTTCGCGCTCGTGCGTCCGGGCTTGTCCTGCCCCTACGCGCACTACGCTATGGAAGTCGTAGCAAAATAGGGCTCAAGGCTCTTTGTCGCCTCCGCCCCGCGTCTTGCGATCTTGCGATGGATCCGGGCGTCCCGCGGCTGCCGTCCAGAGCCATGAAAAGCTGAATTCCTCCGCACGCCGGCCTGCGCCGCTGCGCGCTCGACGCCTCCCGGGGTGTCAGGCTGCGTGCCAAGGAAGCCATTGTCTGCGCGATGACGCGCCCGAACCCCGGTACTGCCCATGTCCAAAGCTGAAGTCAAAACTGCCGTCGTCGCCGACGGCCTGCGTTACAAGTCCAAGCCTTCGGGCTCACCGTTCCGTGCCTCCGCGTCGTTCAGCGGCGCCACCATGTCGTGCTTCATGTGCGGCAAGCACCGCACGCGTGCCCAACTGCGCACGCGACAGGTGCTGGGCAAGTCGCAAAGCGTCTGCGCGCCCTCCTGCAAGGGTCTTGAAGAGTTGCTCGAAGCCGCCGCGACCGGCGGCTGAGCGCCAGATTTCAGCCCACCGGCACGTAGAGCGCCCGGTTGTCGGCCAGCCAGGCTGCCGACCGGTGGCTGTCGTGCTGCGAGGGGTGAAAGTCCTTGCGGAAGTAGCTGCGCCATGCCTTGAGATTTGAGCCCAGCAGGCCGTCGCGCCCCAGCAGGATGCGCGCCGCGCTCTTCCACGTCGCGCGCTTCCACAGTTGGCCTTCATGGCGAAGGTTGGCGGTGGTCTGGCGCATCAGGTCCATCAGGAACATCAGGGTCGTGCGGCGAAACCATCGCGTGCGCCAGCGCTCGGAGCCGCCCGCGGCGCGGTACAGGTCGAAAGCCGTGTTCTTGTGTTCCGACTCTTCCGCGCTGTGCCACAGCCAGAGCGTCCTGAGCCGGGGTTCCGCACCGTCGAGCACTTCAGGGTGGGCCAGCAGCCAGTCGGCGAACATCGCGGTGAAGTGTTCGGTCGCCGCAGTGATGGCCAGTGCGTGCCGCGGGTCTTCGCCTTCGAGCAACGTCATGCGCTGCGCGGCACGGGGTGTCCAACGATCGACCAGCCCGTGGCTTTCCAGGTGCGCATTGAACAGCGCATGAATGCGCCGGTGCGTTGCCTCCTGGCCGATGAAACCCTTGATCTCTTCGCGCCGCTGTGCCTGAACGTCTGGCGGGAGCGTGGCCACCGTATCGCGCACCGCGTCGATGAAGAACTGCTCACCGAAAGGAAAGCTCATGGAGAGCGCGTTGAAGAACGCGGTGGCAAAGGCATCGCCACCGCACCAGTCGCGCGCAAACGGCGGCTTCATGTCGATCAGAAGGCGTCGGACGACGAGGTCGGTCATGGTTTCTCTCCAAAGAGGGTTCAGTGAATGCGAGTTGGTACGACGTAGTACCAATATGGTCTGCCGAACAGTTGGTACTGTCAAGTACCAAAGCATGTAAAAATCTGCGCCCATGACCTTCGCTGCGGTATCCGAGGTGACCCCTTCTCTGCACGCCCACCACGGGCGCCTGCTGGAGGGCATGGCACGCGCCGTGGCGGCCAAAGGCTATGCAGACACCACCATCGCCGACATCGTGCGCGAGGCGGCGGTGTCGCGCCGCAGCTTCTACGAGCATTTCGCCACCAAGGCCGATTGCCTGATCGCGCTGTATGAAGCGGCCAGCAGCCAGGCGCTGGCGGTGCTGAGCGCGGCGGTCGATCCGGCGCAACCGTGGCAGGCCCAGGTCGAGCATGCTGTCGCGGCGTACCTCGACGTGCTGTCGCAGGACCCGGTACTGCTGCGCACGCTCTTTGTCGAAGTGCTGGGACTCGGCCTGCCGGGGCTGGCTGTGCGGCGGCGCGTGAACCGTGAAATCGCCGGCTTCATCCAGCTGGCCACGGCGGGGGCGGGCGGCGCTCATCTCACCCCGGACATGGCGATGACAGTGGTGGGTGGAATCAACGAGCTCATCCTGCAGGCGATCGAAGAAGACCGCGGCGGCGATCTGCAGGCGCTGGTCGCGCCCGCCACCCGTCTGGTCCGCGCCGTGGCGGGTGCGCCGCAAGCAGCCCCGTAAAATTGGGCCAACGCATCTGCCGGTGCGAAGGTCCGGCCCCACAAGACTCCCAGAGACACCCGAATGATCCGCAAACTGCTTCCCCTCCTGGCCCTGTCGGCGCTGGCCCTCGCGCCGGCGCTTGCACCTGCCCAAACCTATCCGGCCAAGCCGATCCGCGTGATCGTCCCGTTCCCGCCGGGCGGGGGCACCGACATCCTGGCGCGCATCGTCGGCACGCGCCTGAACGAAGCCAACAAGTGGACGGTCGTGATCGACAACAAGCCTGGCGCAGGTGGCACCATCGGCATCGCCGAGGCCGTGCGCATGCCGGCCAATGGCTATGAAATGGTCATGGGCCAGAAAGACAACCTGGCCGTGGCACCCTGGCTCTACAGCGGGCTGAGCTACGACCCCTCCAAGGACCTGACCGCGGTGGCGCTGGTGGCGGAGTCGCCCCTGGTGATCGTCACCGCCGCGAATTCACCATTCAAGACCATGGCCGACGTGATCGCCGCGGCCAAGGCGGCCCCCGACACCATCACCTATGGCAGCCCCGGCAATGGCACGACCACCCACCTGGTGGGCGAGATGTTCAAGATGGCCGCGGGCATCCGCATCACCCATGTGCCCTACAAGGGCTCGAACCCGGCGGTGATCGACACGATCAGCGGCCAGGTCTCGATGATGGTGTCGTCCATTCCGTCGGCCATGTCGCAGGTCAAGTCGGGCAAATTGCGTGCGCTGGCAGTGACATCGGCGCGACGCAGCGCGAGCCTGCCGGATGTGCCGACTATTGCCGAATCCACCGCGCTCAAGGACTTCGACGTGAGCTCCTGGTATGGCCTGTTCATGCCGGCCCATGCACCCAAGGAAATGGTTCGCACCGTCAACGAGGCGGTGAATGCGCAACTCGCGCTGCCGGAAGTGAAGGCGTCCATCCTGGCCCAGGGCGCCGAGCCGCGCCCCATCTCGCCGGAGGCTTTCGCCACGCTGGTGAAGACCGACCATGCCAAGTGGAAGGGCATCGTGGCGGCGTCGGGCGCCAAGCTGGAGTGAACCGGGCCGCTGCGGCCCACAGATCTGGCCCAGCGCTTACTTGCGGGCCTGCGGCAGCGCCTTGACGGCCGCCAGAACCTTCTCCACATGCTTGAACGGGTTCAGGCTCTGGTAGTAGAAGGCCACGGCGCCGCTCGGCGCGATCACGTAGGAAATGCGGTTGGCGTAATCGGGGCGCGTCTGCATCAGGGCGTCGAATGACTTGCTGATCGCCTTGGTTTCGTCGGAGGCCACCGGGAACTTGCCCTGGCAGCTCTGCGCGGAGAATTTCGACAGCGTTTCCAAGTCATCGGTCGACACGCCGATCACGGTGGCGCCGAGCGCAGCGAACTGGTCGATGGCGTCGGCAAAGGCATGGGCCTCGATCGAGCAGCCGATCGAAAACGCGGCCGGAAAGAAGTAAAGCACCACGGGACCCTTGGCCAGCGCGGATTCGAGAGAATAGGTGAACGGCTTGCCGTCGAGCGCGGCCGGCGCACTGAACGCGGGGACTTTTTCGCCCACGTCGAGCGCCGCCAGCGCGGGCGTGGTTGCCGCCAGAGCGAGCATCATGGGCCACACTGCCAGAATTCCATTCGCCCGCAGCTTCATGTCTTTCAACCTCATTCCAAGATGACGCCGATCTTATTCCGACGCCTTGCTGCCTGCTGCGTGCGCTCGCGATGGACCCGCATGGGCGCGGGCCTGTGGCTGAGCCTCTGGCTGGCCGCCTGCGGGAGCCTGCCGGCCTTCAAGCAGATGCCCGAGACGCTGTCGCCGCCGGTCGATCCGACCACCGCGCTGGCCAGGGTGGTGGCAGCGTCCACGCCGCCTGGCGAATCATCGGGTTTCAGGCTGATGCCGCTGGGCGTGTATTCGCTCGACGCGCGCATCGAGCTGGCCCGGCGCGCGCAGCGCACGCTCGACGTCCAGTACTACGTGATCGCCAATGACGGTGCCGGCCGGTTGCTGCTGCGCGCGCTCAAGGAGGCCGCATTGCGCGGCGTGCGCGTGCGGCTGCTGGTCGACGATCTCTACACCGCCACCACGGACCGGCTGCTGAGGGCGCTGGCCGCTACGCCGAACATCGAGGTGCGGCTGTTCAACCCCTTCTGCTGCGCGCGTGAGAACATTGCAGGCCGCTTCATTGCTTCGGCCTTCGACATCCGGCGGCTCAACCATCGCATGCACAACAAGCTCTTCATCGCCGATGGCGTGATGGCCGTGGCAGGCGGGCGCAACATCGCCGACGAATATTTCACGCTCAATACGGCGCAAAACTTCATCGACATGGACGCGCTGGTGGTGGGGCAGGTGCTCGGCCCGCTCGGCGCGATCTTCGATGACTACTGGAACAGCGAGGAGGTCTACCCCATCGCCGCCATCGTCGAGCCGCACGGCGGGCGCCCCTTCATGGCGGCGGAGTTCGACGAATGGGTCGGCATGGCCGGGCCGCCGCCGCGCGTGGTCCTGCCGCCCACCGACGTGCTGGGTTACGGCCCGATTGGCGAGGAGCTCGATGCCGGGCGCATCGGCCTGCTCTGGGGCGATGCGAGTGCCGTGGCCGACCCGCCGGCCAAGCTGCGTTCGCTGACGCCCGAGCAGGCGCTGGCCACCAGCGTGACCATGCGGTTCTGGACCCAGTTGCTCATGGCGCAGCACGAAGTGGTGCTGACCTCTCCCTATCTCGTGCCGGGCGACAACGGCATGAAGGCGTTCGAGGATCTGCGCCGGCGCCAGGTCGAGGTGACGCTCCTGACCAATTCGCTGGCCGCCAATGACGAGCCTTTGGTGCACAGCGGCTACGCGCGCTACCGCGAGCGCCTGCTCAAGGCAGGCATCGACGTCTATGAGCTCAGCCCGGCGCGCACCACGCGCAGCCAGCGACTGGGCGTGTTCGGCAGCTCGCTCGGGCGCCTGCATGCCAAGACGGCAGTGGTCGACCGCAAGACCATGTTCATCGGCTCGGTCAATCTCGATCCGCGCTCGGCCACGCAGAACACCGAACTGGGCATCGCCGTGCACAGCCCGCAGCTTGCGCGAGAGATGCTGCGCATCATCAACATCAGCAAGCTGGAGAGCGCCTACCGCGTGCGGCTGTCGGAGTCGGGCGGCCGGCTCGAATGGCTGAGCATGGACGACGACAAGGAAATCATCCTCTACACCGAGCCCGAGTCGACCTGGCTGCAGCGCCTGAAGATCAACCTGCTCGGGCCGCTGGTGCCCGAAGAGCTGCTGTAGCGTTGCTTCGGCCCGTGTGGCTCAGCCTGCGTGGAACCTCACCACCAGTGGCACGATCAGCAGTGCCACGATGTTGATGATCTTGATCAGCGGGTTGACCGCCGGGCCTGCCGTGTCCTTGTAGGGGTCGCCCACGGTGTCGCCGGTCACGGCGGCCTTGTGCGCTTCGGAGCCTTTGCCGCCGTGGTGGCCGTCCTCGATGTACTTCTTGGCGTTGTCCCAGGCGCCACCGCCCGTGCACATGCTGATCGCGACGAACAGGCCGGTGACGATGGTGCCCATGAGCAGCCCGCCCAGCGCCTTGGGTCCGAGCGCCAGGCCGACGACGATCGGCACCACCACCGGCAGCAGCGAAGGAATCATCATCTCCTTGATGGCCGCACCGGTCAGCATGCCGACAGCCTTGCCGTATTCGGGCTTGGCCGTGCCTTCCATGATGCCGGGGATCTCACGGAACTGGCGGCGCACTTCCTCGACCACCGCACCGGCCGCGCGTCCGACGGCCTCCATCGCCATGGCTCCGAACAAGTAGGGGATCAAGCCCCCAATGAACAGGCCGATGATCACCATCGGGTCGCTCAGGTTGAAGTCGATGGACTGGCCGTAGCTCTCCAACTTGTGGGTGTAGTCTGCGAAAAGCACGAGAGAGGCCAGCCCCGCCGAGCCGATTGCATAGCCTTTGGTCACCGCCTTGGTGGTGTTGCCCACGGCATCGAGCGGGTCGGTGACCGCGCGTACGCTGGCGGGGAGTTCGGCCATCTCTGCGATGCCGCCGGCGTTGTCCGTGATCGGCCCGTAGGCGTCGAGCGCTACCACGATGCCGGCCATGCTGAGCATGGCCGTGGCGGCCACCGCGATGCCGTAGAGGCCAGCAAGCAGGTAGGAAGCCAGGATCGCGATGCACACGCAAATTACCGGCCAGGCGGTCGAGCGCATCGACACGCCCAGGCCGGCGATGATGTTGGTGCCGTGGCCGGTGGTCGACGCCTGTGCGATGTGTTGCACCGGTTTGTACTGCGTGCCCGTGTAGTACTCGGTGATCCAGACCAGCGCCGCGGTGAGCGCCAGCCCGACGAAGCAGGCGCCGAAGAGCTTCAGAACGCTGCCCGTCGGTGCAATGGCGTTGTCCGGGATCAGCCAGGCCGTGACGAAATAAAAGGCCACCAGCGACAGCACACCCGCCACCGCCAGGCCCTTGTAGAGCGCAGGCATCACGTTGGTCATGCCCGGTGAGGCCTTCACGAAAAAGCACCCGATGATGGACGCGATGATCGACACAGCCCCCAGTGCCAGTGGATACACCACCGCATTCACCGGCGCGGCCGTCACCATCAACGCGCCCAGCACCATGGTGGCGATCAGCGTGACGGCGTAGGTCTCGAACAGGTCAGCGGCCATGCCGGCGCAGTCGCCCACGTTGTCGCCCACGTTGTCGGCAATCACTGCCGGATTGCGCGGGTCGTCTTCCGGAATGCCGGCCTCGACCTTGCCCACCAGGTCGGCGCCGACGTCGGCGCCCTTGGTGAAGATGCCACCGCCCAGCCGCGCGAAGATGGAGATCAGCGAGGAGCCGAAGGCGAAGCCGATCATCGGATTGAGCAACGTGGCGAGCTTCGTGGTGGGCGTGAGGTGGCCGTTGCCCGTGAGAAACCAATAGAACACCGTGACGCCGAGCAGGCCGAGCCCCACCACCAGCATGCCGGTGATGGCCCCACCGCGGAAAGCAACGTCGAGCGCAGGCCCGATGCCTTGCGTGGCGGCTTGTGCCGTCCGCACGTTGGCGCGCACAGACACGTTCATGCCGATGAAGCCGCAGGCGCCCGAGAGCACGGCACCCACCACGAAGCCGATGGCAGTGGTGGTGTCGAGAAAGACCCCAATGAGGATCGCCAGCACGACGCCGACGATCGCGATGGTGCGGTACTGCTTGGCCAGGTAGGCCGCAGCACCCTGCTGGATGGCCGCGGCGATCTCCTGCATGCGCGGATTGCCTGGGTCTTTGGCGAGGATCCAGCTGCGCGCCCAGACACCGTAGCCAACGGCCACGAGGCCGCAGACGATGGCCAGGACAAGGGGGGTGTTGCCAATCATGCCGTTCATCTCCATTTCGTTCGTTGTGACTTGTGGAGACGAAAGCACGGCCCGGTGCGCAACGCGTACGGGACCTTGCTTCCGCCGCGTTGCTTCCTCGAAGCCCGCTGCGCGAACGCATGGACCCGATTGGCCAACCACGGCAATTTACGCCCAAATGTCGTGCTTGGGGTGACCGGGACCGTCATGGAAAGTAAAATTCGGGTTTGTCCGCCCCCTTTCTTCAATTCACCTCTACTTAGAAAAAGACCATGTCCTTCGACAAAGTTTCCCCCGGCAAAAACGTTCCCGAAGCATTCAACGTGGTCATCGAGATCCCGATGAATTCCGATCCGATCAAGTACGAAGTGGACAAGGAATCGGGTGCGCTCTTCGTGGATCGCTTCATGACCACCGCCATGTACTACCCGGCGAACTACGGCTATGTGCCGCAGACGCTCAGCGGCGACGGCGACCCGGTCGACGTGCTTGTGATCGCCCCGTACCCGCTGCTGCCCGGCGTGGTCGTACCCTGCCGCCCGCTGGGTATCCTGATGATGGAAGACGAAGCCGGCGTCGACGGCAAGGTGTTGGCCGTGCCTACCACCAAGGTACTTCCGATCTACAGCCACTGGAATTCGATCGATGACGTGAACCCGATGCGCCTGAAGGCCATCAGCCACTTCTTCGAACATTACAAGGACCTGGAAGCCGGCAAGTGGGTCAAGGTGCTGGGCTGGGAAGGCATCGAGGCGGCCAAGAAGGAAGTGCTCGACGGCATCGCGAATTACGCCAAGTAATCACGGGTCACTGGCGCGAATATCCGCCTGCTGGCGGATCAAATGCCCAGGTAGCGACCTGGGCGGTGATTGATCGCAAGCACGATATTCAGCGCGATCGCGCCAATGACCGAACAGACCACACGCATCGGCTCGATGGCGAACAGAGCCATCAGCACGATCGTGCAGTCGATGCTCATCTGCACCTTGCCTGCGCGCCAGCCGTAGCGGTCCTGCAGCCAGAGCGCCAGCACGCCGAAGCCGCCCAGGCTGCATTTGTGGCGAAACAGGATGAGGAAACCGGTCCCTGTGATGAGCCCGCCCGCCACGGCGGCATACAGCGGTGCCAGCGAGGCAAACGCCAGGAAGTGGGACTGCAACGTGGTCAGCGCGGACAGCAGCGCCACGGCAATGAAGGTCTTCACTGTGAACGCAATGCCCAGCTTGCGCAGCGCGAGCCAGTAGAAGGGCAGGTTGAGCACGAAGAACACCGGCCCGAAGCCGACACCCGTCAGGTAGTGCGCCAGAAAGGCAATGCCCGCCGTGCCACCGGTCAGCAGGCCCGCACCGGTGAAGAAGGCCACGCCGACCGAAATGAGCAGCGTCCCGCTGCACAGCGCCAGCGCGTCTTCGGTGCGGCTGTGCTTGTGCGCAGCCGCCACCTCGTCGGCTGGCCAGGCGTCGGAGATCGGGATGTCGTCGTGCGCGGATTCGCTCATTGCGAGAGCTTATTCGGGCTGGATGCCCGCACGGTGCGCCAGCGCAAGGTAGCGCGAGATTTCCTGCTCCATCTGCGTGCGGAACGCCACGCTGCCGATGGCCACTGGCTCCATGCCCTGTGCGCGCAACTGCGCTTGCAGGGCCGGGTCGGCCATGGTGGCCATCACGTCGTGTTGCAGGCGTGCGAGCACCGCAGCGGGCGTGCGCGCCGGGGCGGCAAAGCCATACCAGGCATCGAACGTGGCTGCGGGCAGCTTGAGTTCGGCCATGGTCGGCACATCGGGCAACAGGCTCGCTCGCGTTGGGCCCACGATGCCCAAGGCCCGCAGCTTGCCGGACTTCACATGCGGGGCCACGCTGGCCACGGTGTCGATCCCCATCTCGATCTCGCCGCCGATCACGGCCATGGTGCTCTGGCTGCTGCCCTTGTAGGGCACATCCTGGAGCTGCACGCCCGCGGCGAGTGCAAACAGTTCCCCCGCCAGGTGCGGACCGGACCCGCTGCCGAACGTGGCGTAGCGCACGCTCTTGGGCGTGGCCTTGGCTGCGGCGATCAGTTCGTTGATGTTCTTCCAGGGCGAGCTGCCATTGACCACCAGCACCAGTGGGGTGCGTGCGACGATGGCGATGGGGGCGAGGTCTTTCATCGGGTCATACGGCAGCTTGGCACGCAGGGCCGGGTTCACGGTGTAGCTGGTCGAGCCCGACAGCAGCAGCGTGTAGCCGTCGGGCGCCGCCTTGGCGACGGCATCGGTGCCGATGATGGTCGACGCTCCTGGCTTGTTGTCGATGACCACCGGCTGCTTGAACTGGGCGGCCAGCTTCACGCCCATGGCGCGCGCCACGATGTCGGTACCGCCGCCGGGCGGAAAAGGCACGACGAGTCGCACGGGTTTGGTGGGCCATGCGTCCTGGGCGAACGCGGCGCCGGATGCGGTGACGACGGCCAGGGCCGTGAAGGCGAGGGCGGGCAGGCAGCGAAGGGCGATGTGTTTCATGGTTTTTTTGCGTGCGGTCTGGGTTGTTTGATGGCGTGTCGGCGGTGTGTCGGCGATGCAAGGGGGGCGCAGCGGGCCGCCGTGTGGCACGGCGTGCTCAGGCATGCGCAGCGTTCAATGCGCCTGCTGTCCAGGGAGCCTCTGTGTGCTCACCCAGGTCCCAGTAAAGACCGGCCATGATCTGCAGGCCCTCGCGGGCCAGCGGAGCCAGAAGATGTTCATTGGGCGCGTGCTGCGCGCAGGCCGGATAGGAATGCGGTACCCACAGCGTGGGCAGCCCCAGCAGGTCTGCGAAGACGTCGTTGGGCAGCGAACCGGCCAGATTGGGCAGCAGGTCGGGCCGTTGGCCGGCGCTGCGTTCGATGGAATCCTGTGCCCAGTCCACCCAGGGGTTGCCGAGGTCCAGGCGCGTGGCGGCTCCCGTGAGCGTGAGGGCGACCTCGACCTGTTCGAAGCCGTGCGCGTCCAGGTGCGCGCGCACGATGGCCTCGAGTTCCTTCCAACGCGTGCCCACCACGAAACGCAACTGGCAGTGTGCAACCGCCTCGCCGGGAATGGCGTTGACGGGCCGCTGCGCATTGCCGGCGCCCAGTGCGAGTACCTCGATGGTGTTCCATGCCATCAGCCGTTCGGCCGCGTTCAGGCCGGGCTCGCCCCAGTCGGCATCGAGCGCCGGGTCGTCGGCTCCCCCGCCGATGGCAATGGGGGCAAGCGCCGCGCGCACGGTGTCGGTGACCGGCGGCGGAAGAAGGCCTTCGACGCGGATGCGGCCTCGCGCGTCGACCAGGCTGGCCACCGCGTGGCTGAGTACCGTGCCCGGATTGGCCAGCACGCCGCCCCAATTGCCGGAGTGGTAGCCGCGCGAACGGCTTTTCAGGCGCAGGCTGAAGTTGACGGCGCCCCGCGAACCCAGGAAGAGCGTGGGCCGGCTGGCGCTCACGCGCGGGCCATCGCAGGCGATGAAGAGGTCCGCGCGCAGCTTGTCGCGCTGCTGTTCGCATACTGCGTGCAGGCCGGGCGACGCCGCCTCTTCACCCATCTCGATGAGCACCGTCATGTTGTAGCCGAGCCGGCCATCGCGCGCACCGATGACGGCGGCCAGCGCGCCCAGGTTGACCGTGTGCTGGCCCTTGTTGTCGGCCGTGCCGCGGCCGTACCAGCGCTCGCCCTCGACGCTGAGCGTCCAGGGCGCGAGGCCTTCCCGCCAGTGCGCGTCCTGGCCGCTCACCACGTCGCCGTGGCCGTAGGTCAGGACCGTCGGGAGGGCCGGGTCCTCGGTGCGCCGCGCAATCAGGAAAGGTCCACCCCCTTCGACCGGGTTCGCGATGACGTCGCATTCGAAGCCCATGGCCGTCAGGGGGGGAATCAATTCGCTCTGGAGGTAGGCACCCAGCGCCGGCGTTGCCGCACCGGTGTCGCTTTCGGTGCGAAAAGCGACGCGGCGCTGCAGGTCGGTGAAGAAATGGCCGTCGTCGAAGTAGCGGGCGGCGGCGGCCAAGCTGTCGGTTCGTTGCATGAAGTGCTCCTTGTGCGGGGGATGCATGCAAGTAGAAAGCCCGTTCTGCGTTGCCACTACCACCGTATTGGCAAGCTACCATTGCTTTTGAAGCAATAGCCAAAGGACGGTTCGATGACCCCCGTACTGAGCATTCCAATGCGCCACTTCCTCGAGGTGGCGCGCAGTGGTTCGGTCAACCAGGCTGCCGCACGCCTTTATGTGGCGGCGTCGGCGGTCAGCCGCCAGATCGTGAAACTGGAAGAAAGCCTGGGCACCGCGCTGTTCGAGCGCCGTCCGCGCGGCATGGTCCTCACGCCGGCAGGCGAGCGCCTGGCTGCGCACCTGCGGCACACGGTGCTCGACAGCGAACAGGTGATCGAACAGGTGCGTGACCTCGGCGGCCAGCGCGCGGGCCGCATCCGTGTGGCCGTGACAGAGGGTTTCGCCGGCAACCTGATGCCGCATGCGATGCGCGAATTCCAGGCGCTGCACGACCACAGCCGCTTCGAGCTGCATGTGGGCGCACCGTCCGAAGTCAGTGCATTGCTCGCGCGTGCGGAGGCAGACATCGGGCTGAAATACGTGGTGGCGCCCGAAACGGGCCTGCAGGTGGCGCATTCGGTGGTCGCGCCTGTCTATGCCGCCATGTCGCCTGCGCACCCGCTCGCGCGGCAGCGGGTGGTGCAGGTGTCTGACGTGGTGCGCTATCCGCTGGTGGTGGGCAGCCGTGGCGTGACAACCACGCGCCAGCTCTTCGACTTGGCGTGCAGCGAGCAGGGCCTGCAGTACCAGGCGAACTTCGTGAGCAACTTCTCGGCGGCGCTGCTGCCGCTCATGCGCACGCCCGACATCCTGTTGGCGGGCCTGCACACGCTGGCGCACCTGATCAATGCGGGCACGCTCGTGGCCAGGCCCTTTGCCGAAGTGCAGTTGCAGCAACGGCGCCTGCAGGTGTTGCAGCTGGAGGGGCGCACGCTGCCGGTGCTCGCCCAGTCCTTTGTCGAGCATCTGTTGGGCGTGCTCACGCTGACCGGGCGCCGCCGGCTCGGGCGGGCGCGGCAAGGCGCAATCAGTCCGCTGCCTTGAACGGACTGCGTTCGCCCAGGTGGTCGATGTAGTTCTCGATGCCGGCGCCTTCGCGTTCGAGAAAGCGCTCGACGGCATCGGCAAAGTCCGGGTGTGCCAGCCAGTGGGCGCTGGTGGTCCGGACCGGCATCAAGGCGCGCGCCATCTTGTGCTCGCCCTGAGCGCCGCCCTCGAAACGCTGCACGCCGTGCGCAATGCACCACTGCAGGGGCTGGTAGTAGCAGGCCTCGAAATGCAGGCAGTCGACGCGCTCGAGCGCGCCCCAGTAGCGGCCGTAGGCCACGAGCGGGCGGGCCGTGTTGTCGCGTCCATCCGCGGCGCCTGGGGCGTCCGGGTCGCTCGCCGACAGCGCGATCAGGCTGGCCGCGATCGGCCGGCCCTCGCGTTCGGCAACGAAGAGCAGCCAGGCGTCCGGCAAGGTCGCTGCCATGCGGTGGAAGAAGTCGCGGCTCAGGTAGGGTGCATTGCCGTGTTCGCGGTAAGTGCGCGCATAGCAGCGATAGAAGAAATCCCAGTCGGAGTCCGTGATTTCGGCGCCGCGCGACCAGCGGAAGGTCACGCCCGCATCGGCCACCTTGCGGCGTTCCTGGCGGATCTTCTTGCGCTTTTCCTGGGCGAGGCTGGCCAAAAAGGCATCGAAGTCCGCATCCTGGCGGTTGGTCCAGTGGAACTGGACGGTGTGGCGCAGCATCAAGCCTGCGTCCTTGCAGGCGGCGATGTCCTCGTCTGCACCGAACAGCAGGTGCAGCGATGACAAACCGGCCTGCTCGCACCACTGGATCAGCCCCTGCACCAGCAACGCCCTGCTGGGCGCGTCACGGGCCAGCAGGCGGCTGCCCGGCACGGGCGTGAAAGGCACTGCGACCAGCGCCTTGGGATAGTAGGCGAGTCCGTGCTCTTCGTAGGCGTTGGCCCAGGCCCAGTCGAACACATACTCGCCGTAGGAGTGGTCCTTGAGGTAGAGCGGGCAGGCTGCCAGCAACGTTGCGTCTCGCCACAGCGAGGCGAACTGGGCGGTCCAGCCGTTGGCGGGGGTGGCACTGCCACTGTCCTGCAGTGCCACGAGGTACTCGTGGCGCATGAAGGGGCTGGGCGCCGCCTGCCGGGCAAGCAGGTCGTTCCAGGCCGTGGCGTCGATCTCGGACGGATGGGCGTGAATGCGCAGGACGGGAGAGGTCACGGAGGAGGGCTTTTCAACGCTTGGCGGTGGGCGAGGATGTCCGCGACGTAGATGCCGGTGAGCACCAGGGCGAGCGCGGCCGCATGGTAGAGCGAAAGCTGTTTGCCAAGCACCAGCACGGCCAGCAAGGGCCCGAAGATGGGCACCAGGTTCAGGAACACGCCAGCGCGTGCCGGGCCGATCAGGCTGATCGCCTGGATGAAGCTCAGCTGCGAGATGAAGGACGGCAGCAAGCCGATGAAGACGATCAGCGCAACACCTTTGGCACTGGGCGCGACGAAGTCGCCGCGTGCGATCTCCACGGCCAGCAGGGGCAGCGACGCCAGACAGGCCACTGCCGCTGTGGCAGCGAAGAACACGATCGCTGGCACCGCAGGCCGCTGTCGCAAGCCCAGCGTGTAGAAGGTGTAGAGCAGGCAGGCGATGAGCATCCACACGTCGCCTATGTTCAGGCGCAAGCTGGCAAGCACCGCGAGTTCGCCCCGAGAGGCCACCACCACGATGCCGGCCATGGTCAGCAGCACGCCGACCACCTGCAGCCGTGTGATGCGCGTGCGAAAGAACACCAGGCTGCCCAGCAGGACCAGCGCGGGAATGGTCCCCTGGATGATCGCCATGTTGATGGCCGTGGTGTGGTGGGCTGCCGCGTAGAACAGGGCATTGAAGCCCGTAAAGCCGAACGTGCCCATCAGCGCGAAAAAACGCCAGGCGGGCAGCGCTGCGCGCCAGTGCGCTGCGATCTCGCGTCGGGAAAAAACCGCCAGCGCGGCACAACACACGACCCAGCGCGCGCAGGTGAGCATCATGGGCGACACCTCACCCACGGCCAGCCGCGCCGCCACCGCATTGGCGCCCCAGGTGAGCGTGGTGAACACCAGCAGCAGGTAGGCCTGTGCATTGAACCAGCCGAAGAAGGAATTGAGGGGGTTGCCTGGAGAGCTGGCGCGCATCGTCTGGCGAGCGTAACAGCGCCTCGGTGTCCCCGTGGTGCGCGGGGCTGCGCGGGCCGACCTTGTCGGCGAACGCCGATTTCGGGCCCAGCCTCGTGGCGACTGTCACAAATCGCGTTAATCTTGCGGTCACAGACCCGCAACTCCAGGAAGACCTACGCTATGAAGCAAATCACTGTCATCGTCAAACCCTTCAAGCTCGACGACGTGCGACAGGCGCTCGCCGAAGTCGGCGTCAGCGGCCTCACGGTGACCGAGGTCAAGGGCTTCGGGCGCCAGAAGGGGCACACCGAGCTCTACCGCGGCGCGGAGTACGTGGTCGACTTCCTGCCCAAGATGAAGATCGAGGTCGTGGTCAACGAAGCCGATGTCGAACGCTGCGTCGAAGCGATCATCGCCTCGGCCCGCACCGGCAAGATCGGTGATGGCAAAATCTTCGTGACCGAGGTCGAACGCGTCGTGCGCATCCGCACTGGCGAGGAAGACGAAGCCGCTGTCTAGACGATGTCGGCGAGCCTGTCGCCGCGCGGGCGGCGGGCAGCTTCTTCGATCAGCGCCTTCAGCAGGTCCGGCGCCACCGTGCCGGTGCGCACGAGGTCCATCTGCCAGTCGTTCATGAGGCCGCTGCCCACGCTATGGGCCAGGAAGGCCAGCAGGCCGTCGTAGTAGCCTGCCACATTGAGGATGCCCACCGGCTTGTCGTGGTAGCCGAGCTGGCGCCAGGTCCACATCTCGAACAGTTCCTCAAAGGTCCCAATGCCGCCTGGAAGGGTCAGGAAGGCGTCGGCGCGTTCACCCATCAGGGCCTTGCGTTCGTGCATGGTGTCGACCACGCGCAGTTCGTCGCACAGCGTGTTGGCCACTTCCTTGTCGACCAGCGCCTGTGGAATGATCCCCACCACCCGGCCACCGGCCAGGCGCGTGGCATCGGCCACCGCGCCCATCAGGCCCGTGCGACCGCCGCCATAGACCAGTTGGCCGCCCTGTTCGCCGATCCACTGACCGACGGCGCGTGCGGACGCCATGAATTCGGGATGTTCGCCGGGACGCGACCCGCAATAGACACAAATGGAAAAAGCTGGATTCATGGCGTGATCATGCCGGGTTTATATGGCAGTTTTTTCAGGCGACGAAGCATTGCCAGAGCGCGCTCAGCCAGATGCCGCTGGCCAGCAGCACCGACAGCAGCACGGCAGCGCTGCCCATGTCCTTGGCGCGTTTGGACAGATCGTGCCATTCGGGGCCGATGCGGTCGATGGCGGCTTCGACCGCCGTATTGAGCAACTCCACGATCATCACCAGCACGATGCTACCGGCCAGCAGGGCAGTCTCGACCCAATGGCGGCCGAGCCAGAATGCGGCGGGAATGAGAAAGACGGCAAGGATGGCTTCTTGCCGAAACGCCGGCTCGCCCCAGCCGGCGCGCAGGCCGTTGAGCGAAATGAGCGTGGCATGCCAGACGCGCGAAAAGCCGCTGCGGCCCTTCTGTGGATTGACGAGGGGGTCGTGGAAGCTCATCGGCTCATTGGAAGCGAAGTGATCAGGCGCGTGCCGCACCAGGCGTCGTGCCAGAACTGGCGCTGGGGATGAAAGCGCGCGAGCAGCGCCCACACGATGACCCAGCCGATGACGATCACTGTCGATTCGCCGCCGGACAGGTGGAAGGGCGCAATGACTGCCAGTGGCGGCAGAAACCAGACCCAGCTCGACACGTAGCGCAGCAGGGCCCGTGCCTGGGTGAGCGGCCGGCCGTTGCGGTCGACGACGCGCAGGCCCCAGGTCTTCATGGCGAGTGTCTGGCCCTTGGACCAGAAATACACGAAGTAGATGCCGAACACGACAAACAGGAAGGCTTGAAGAAGGTGGCGTCGCGCGTCCATGGCGTCGCGCATCTGTCCAAGGGTGCTGAACAGCCAGCCGGCGATGAACACGACGGCGAACATGAGCATGCCTTCATACATCCAGCAGGCCATGCGGCGCCACAAGCCGGGCGCGGGTGCCTTCATGTCGGCTATGGCGCCGGCAGGCGAGAGGGGTGATGACGCGGAAACCTCGGAGGAACTGGAAGCCATCGGCACCTTGGGTCAAGGCGCCTCGATCAGGGGCGCCGTCTGGACGCGCGCCGCGGGCGGCGCGGCCGCCGGAGGCGACGGCGCGGGCATTGTCGCAGCAACGGCGGGCACTTCGGCACTGGCCCCCGCCGGCGCCGTCGCTGGTGATGCCACCGAGAGGGCCGGAGTCTGCGGCATGGCCGCCGGGCTGGCTGCGGGCGGTGGTTGCAGCTGGATGCGGGGGCTGTGCAGGTTCTTGTTGGCGCCGGATGGCAGCGGTGCCAGCTTCTGCAAGGGGACCGGCCGGGCAACCACCGTGGCGCCATGGGTGCCGGTGTTGGCCCGCTCGGCCAGCTCGTGGCGTTGCGCTTCGGTGAGCGCCTGGTAAGACTCCCACTTGGCCTTGCGCTCGTCCAGCGGGACCTGCTTGACTTCGGCAAAGTTGAAGCGTGCCTGCGCGCGTTGCTGGTTGCTCAGGCGCGCCCACTCACTCATGCGGCTGCGCAGCGTGGCACGATCGGCGGCGGACATTTCGGCGTTGCTGCGGACCAACGCCAGCCATTTGCGTTTATGCCCCGGGTTGAGGGTGTCCCATTCGCCCGCCAGGGGCTGCAGAGCCTCCTGTTGCTTGGGTGTGAGTTCACGCCACAACGGTCGGGTGGCGGTGGCCTTTTCGGTGACGGCTGCTTTATCGGCCTTGTTGGCCGTTGCCGCCGATCCGACGGTCGCTATGCCGGACGCGGCCTTGTGCTGGGCATTTGCCGGCGAAGCCAACATGGTCGTACCGGCGATCAGCCATCCCAGGGCGCAGAACAGCATCTGTGTCTCGCGCATGCAACAAAAGCTCGTGGACAGACGTGAAAGCGGGTGCGAGCGCAGGGAGGCCCTGGCAGCCGGGACGGGGCGGGGCGACATGGCGGCGTGCGTGGCGTTCAACGTGGGGTTTCGGCTTCCGATTTCAGGAATTGGACGAAGCCCGGATCGGTGTAGGCAGCGGGCGGCAAATCGCCGGTCAGCAAGGCTGAATCCACATCGGCCACCTCGCTCGCGCGGTTGTCTTCCTGCACCACGCTGATGGCGACGAGACCCGCCACGAGGGCGACCAGTGGTACCACCGCGCCAATGCGTGTCCACCAGCCGCCACCGAGGGTGACGGTGTCATTGCTGACATGGGCGGTGACGGCAGGCCGCATCTGCGGCGCCATTTTCCGCTTGGCCAGTGCCTGGGCGCGTGCCACACGCAGGCGTTCGCCAATGTCGTGGGGCAGTTCGGCGTTGCCTTCGGACAGCCGCGCAGCCAAGCTGCGGCCGAACCGCGCTTCGAGCGCCGAACCGGAGTCAGAGTGCGATGTCTTCATAGCGATATTCCCTTGGCCTTGAGCGCTTTGCTGAGGGCGTGAACTGCGCGAGAGCAGTGCGTTTTGACGCTGCCTTCGGAGCAGCCCATTGCTGCAGCCGTTTCAGCTACATCCATTTCCTCCCAGTAACGCATCAGGAAAGCCTCTCGTTGACGTCCGGGCAGGGCGCTGATCTCTTCTTCGATTTCGTGGAACACCTGGGCGCGCCGGGTGGTGTCTTCGGCGCTTTCGGTTTCGCGGGAATCCGTTGGCGAGGCGTAGTTTTCCAGAAGGTCGAAGTCACCAGTGTCGTCTGGGGCCTCGAAATCGCTCAAATTGGAAAAAAGCGCGCGGCGCGTCTTCTGGCGGCGGAACCAGTCGAGCGTGCAGTTCGACAGGATCCGCTGGAACAGCATGGGCAACTCGTTGGCCGGTTTGTCGCCATAGTGTTCGGCCAGCTTCATCATGCTGTCCTGCACGATGTCGAGGGCCGCTTCTTCGTCCCGCACGTGATAAACCGACCGCTTGAAAGCACGGCGTTCAACGTTTTTCAGGAAATCCGACAGTTCTTTTTCAGTGGCCAAGCAAGGAAACGCGTCGAGGCGTCAAAGTGGGTTTCTCTCTCGCTACAAACTTATTTTTTATGCGCGCGGATTATGCCTTGCGCTTCAGCGCCCATCGTCGGCAGGCGGTAGTGGCCCGGTGGTGTCATAATGCGCCTTGCAAGTCAAAAGGCAAACGGGTCACGGTCCGGCGGTACATCCTCATCCGCCCATGGCTTTGGCCTCAAGTCCCGACGCGGCTCCACAAGGGCTGGCAAGGGGCACCCAAGGTTTTTCGTTCCCGAAAAAACACAAAGGTTCATCATGGAAATCTCGAAGGCGGAACTCGCTTCCGCAGCCGCCGCGTCGGCGGGCAACCAATCCCAGGAACTCACGGGCGCTGAAGTGCTGGTCAAGGCACTGCAGGCCGAAGGCGTCAATTACGTCTGGGGCTATCCCGGTGGCGCCGTTCTGTATATCTACGACGCGTTCTACAAGCAGGACACCATTCAGCATGTGCTGGTGCGCCACGAACAGGCCGCTGTGCACGCGGCCGACGGTTTTGCGCGCGCCACGGGCGAAGTGGGTGTGGCGCTGGTCACCTCCGGCCCCGGCCTGACCAACGCGGTCACCGGCATCGCAACGGCCTACATGGACTCGATCCCGATGGTGATCATCTCGGGCCAGGTGCCGACGGCGGCCATCGGGCTCGATGCGTTTCAGGAATGCGACACGGTCGGCATCACACGCCCCATTGTGAAGCACAACTTCCTCGTCAAGGATCCGAAAGACCTGGCGATGACGATGAAGAAGGCGTTCCACATCGCGCGCACCGGCCGTCCTGGCCCGGTCGTGGTCGACGTGCCGAAGGACGTGTCCTTCAAGAAAGTGACTTACACCGGCTATCCCGACAAGGTCGAGATGCGCTCGTACAACCCGGTGCGCAAGGGCCATGGCGGCCAGATCCGCAAGGCGCTGCAGTTGCTGCTCAACGCCAAGCGCCCCTATATCTACACCGGCGGCGGCGTGCTGCTGGGCAATGCGACGAACGAACTGCGCACGCTGGTCGACATGCTCGGCTATCCGGTCACCAACACGCTGATGGGCCTGGGCGCCTACCCGGCGAGCGACCGCAAGTTCCTCGGCATGCTGGGCATGCACGGCACCATCGAGGCCAACAACGCGATGCAGAACTGCGACGTGCTGCTGGCCGTGGGTGCGCGTTTCGACGACCGCGTGATCGGCAACGTCAAGCACTTCGCGCAGAACGAACGCAAGATCATCCATATCGACATCGACCCGTCGAGCATCTCCAAGCGCGTGAAGGTCGACATTCCGATCGTCGGCGACGTGAAGGACGTGCTGACTGAGCTGATCTCGATGATCCGCGAGGCCACGCAGAAGCCCGACGCGGGCGCGCTGGCCGACTGGTGGAAGACGATCGAAACCTGGCGCAGCAAGGACTGCCTCAAGTACGACCGCGGCAACCAGGACGTGATCAAGCCACAGTACGTGGTCGAGACGCTCTGGAACATGACCAAGGACGCCGACGCGTACATCACGTCGGACGTCGGCCAGCACCAGATGTGGGCCGCCCAGTACTACCGCTTCGACGAGCCGCGCCGCTGGATCAATTCGGGTGGCCTGGGCACCATGGGCGTGGGCATTCCCTATGCCATGGGTATCAAGCTGGCCAAGCCGGAGTCGGAGGTGTTCACCATCACCGGCGAAGGCTCGGTGCAGATGTGCATCCAGGAGCTGTCGACCTGCCTGCAGTACAACACGCCGATCAAGATCTGCGCGCTCAACAACCGCTATCTCGGCATGGTGCGCCAGTGGCAGGAGATCGAATACTCCGGCCGCTACAGCCACAGCTACATGGACGCGCTGCCCAACTTCGTGAAGCTGGCCGAGGCCTATGGCCACGTCGGCATGCTGATCGAGCGTCCGCAGGACGTGGAGCCCGCGCTGCGCGAGGCGCGCAAGCTCAAGGACCGTACGGTTTTCATGGACTTCCGCACTGACCCGACGGAGAACGTGTTCCCGATGGTCAAGGCCGGCATGGGCATCACCGAGATGCTGCTGGGTTCGGAAGACCTCTAGCGCGAGCGGCGGCGAAGCTACAAGTCCCCGTGTCCGAAGGACCGGGTTTCAACTTTTAATCGACAAATCTATTGTCCGTCGAGCCCGCGCATTACCGTGCGCGGGGGAGGGCGGCGAAAAGAGGAGTTCGCACACATGAAACACATCATTGCTGTCCTGCTGGAAAACGAGCCCGGCGCGCTGTCGCGCGTGGTGGGCTTGTTCTCGGCCCGTGGCTACAACATCGAATCCCTGACCGTGGCACCGACGGAGGACCCGAGCCTCTCGCGCATGACCATCGTGACGGCCGGTTCTGACGACGTGATCGAGCAGATCACCAAGCACCTGAACCGCCTGATCGAAGTGGTCAAGGTCGTCGACCTGACCGAGGGTGCCTACACCGAGCGCGAGCTCATGATGGTGAAGGTGCGCGCGGTCGGCAAGGAGCGCGAGGAGATGATGCGCATGGCGGAGATCTTCCGCGGCCGCATCATCGACGTGACCGACAAGAGCTACACCATCGAGCTCACCGGCGACCACGGCAAGAACGATGCGTTCCTCGAGGCCATCGACCGCGCCGCGATTCTCGAAACCGTGCGTACCGGTGCCAGCGGCATCGGGCGCGGCGAGCGCATCCTGCGCGTCTAGTTTTTCAATTCAACACCCCCCAACGAGTCAACGAAGGAGCAATCATGAAGGTTTACTACGACAAGGACACGGACCTGAGCCTGATCAAGGGCAAGACCGTCGCCATCATCGGTTATGGCTCGCAAGGCCATGCGCACGCACAGAATCTGAACGACAGCGGCGTGAAGGTCGTGGTCGGTCTGCGCAAGGGCGGCGCTTCGTGGCCGAAGGTCGAGAAGGCTGGCCTGAAGGTCGCTGAAGTGGCCGAGGCCGTGAAGGCCGCCGACGTCGTCATGATCCTGCTGCCCGACGAGCAGATCGCCAACGTCTACAAGAACGACGTGGCACCGAACATCAAGGAAGGCGCTTCGCTCGTCTTCGCGCACGGCTTCAACGTGCACTACGGCTTCGTGCAGCCGCGCGCCGACCTCGACGTCTGGATGGTCGCCCCCAAGGCGCCCGGCCATACCGTGCGCGGCACTTACACGCAAGGTGGTGGCGTGCCCCATCTCGTGGCCGTGCATCAGGACAAGTCGGGCAAGGCGCGTGACCTCGCCCTGAGCTACGCCGCAGCCAACGGTGGCGGCAAGGCCGGCATCATCGAGACCAACTTCCGCGAAGAGACCGAAACCGACCTGTTCGGCGAACAGGCCGTGCTGTGCGGTGGTGCGGTCGAACTGATCAAGGCCGGCTTCGAGACGCTGGTGGAAGCTGGCTACGCGCCTGAAATGGCGTATTTCGAATGCCTGCACGAACTCAAGCTGATCGTCGACCTGATCTATGAAGGCGGCATCGCCAACATGAACTACTCGATCTCGAACAACGCCGAATACGGCGAGTACGTCACGGGCCCGCGCATCGTGACCGAAGAGACCAAGAAGGCCATGAAGCAAGTGCTCAAGGACATCCAGACCGGCGAGTACGCCAAGAGCTTCGTGCTGGAAAACGCTGCCGGCGCGCCTACGCTGATCAGCCGCCGCCGCCTGAACGCCGAGCACCAGATCGAGGTGGTCGGTGCGAAGCTGCGCCAGATGATGCCCTGGATCATGAAGAACAAGCTGGTCGACCAGACCAAGAACTGATCGCCTTCGCTGCGAACAGGGGCCACCTTCGCGGTGGCCTTTTCCGTTTCTGGCCCGAGGTGGCCTGAACTACACTGCAACCGATGAAAATTACATTCCATGGGGCCCCGACCCCAACCGGATTCTGCCTCCATGCATGACGACACGCTGCCCGACGACATTGCACCGCGCAAGCGTCGCAAGGGCATCTATATCCTGCCGAACCTGTTCACGCTGGCTGCATTGTTCGGTGGTTTCTACTCGGTCGTGATGGCCATGAATGCGCGCTTCGACCTGGCGGCGCTGGGCGTGTTCGCGGCCATGATCCTCGACAGCCTGGATGGGCGTGTCGCACGCATGACCAACACGCAGAGCGCGTTCGGCGAGCAGATGGATTCGCTGTCGGACATGGTGTCCTTCGGTGCCGCGCCCGCGCTCATCGCTTACGAGTGGTCGCTCAAGGGCCTCGGACGCTGGGGCTGGATTGCAGCCTTCGTGTACTGCGCCTGCGCCGCATTGCGCCTGGCGCGCTTCAACGTGAACACGGGCACGGTCGACAAGCGCTGGTTCCAGGGCCTGCCTTCGCCGGCGGCGGCCGCTCTGGTGGCCGGTTTCATCTGGCTCATGACCGAGTGGGGCAAGCGTGGCGGCGAAGTGCTGTACCTGTCGTGGCATCAGATCACCTGGGTCACCTTCGTCTTCACGTTGTATGCAGGGCTGTCGATGGTCACAAACGCGCCTTTCTACAGCTTCAAGGACGTCCAGATGAAGAAGAGCGTGCCCTTCGTCGTGATCGTGCTGATCGCGCTGGGCATCGCGGTCATCAACATTCATCCGCCGACTGTGCTGTTCGGTGTGTTCGTTGCCTATGGCCTGAGCGGCTACGTGGTGTACGCCTGGCGACGTGCCAAGGGCCAGCCGGTGAGCGTCATCAGTATTTCCACCGAGGAGCCAGACGAACGCGGCCTGCACAAGTAGGCCGGGCTGTGATAAAGTCTTCATCCTCATGAACAAGATTTCGCTGGCCCTACTACTGATCCCCTTCGGGCGGAGACGGTAGCGCACGCGCAAATCCCTCACCACGGCCCGTTCGCACCAGCAACGGGCCGTTTTGTTTGGGGTTGCTGGTGAAGTCCCATCACCAAGAGAAATCGACATGTTGAAGCAACCTCAAGCCAAATATCGCGCGTTCGCACCGATCGCCCTCAAGGACCGCACCTGGCCCGACGCCGTGCTGACCAAGGCCCCGATCTGGCTGTCGACCGACCTGCGCGACGGCAACCAGGCGCTCGTCGAGCCGATGGACATCGACCGCAAGATGCGCATGTTCGAGACGCTCGTGGCAATCGGCTTCAAGGAAATCGAGGTCGGCTTTCCATCGGCGTCGCAAGTCGAGTTCGACTTCGTGCGTCGCCTGATCGAGGAGGACCGCATTCCCGACGACGTGACCATCCAGGTGCTCACGCAGGCACGCGACCACCTCATCACGCGCACCTTCGAGTCGCTGCAGGGCGCGCCGCGCGCCATCGTGCATCTCTACAACGCAGTGGCTCCGGTGATGCGCCGTGTCGTGCTCGGCATGGACGAAGACCAGATCGTCGAGTTGGCCGTCACGCATGCGCGCATGTTCAACGATTGCGCTGCCAGGCAGCCTGCCACCCAGTGGACCTTCCAGTATTCGCCGGAGATGTTCTCGGGCACCGACCTGGCTTTTTCCAAGCGCGTGGTCGATGCGGTCACCGCGGTCTGGGCGCCGACGCCCGAGCGCAAGTGCATCGTCAACCTGCCTTCGACGGTGGAACATTCGACGCCGAACATCTTCGCCGACATGATCGAGTGGATGCACCGCCACCTCGATCGCCGCGAGGCCATCGTGCTGTCGGTGCATCCGCACAACGACCGCGGTACCGGCACCGCAGCGGGCGAGTTCGCGCTCATGGCGGGTGCGGACCGCATCGAAGGTTGCCTCTTCGGCAACGGCGAGCGCACGGGCAATCTTGACCTGGTGAATGTCGCGCTCAATCTGTACACGCAGGGCGTGTCGCCGGAGTTGGACTTCTCCAACATCGACGAGATCCGCGTCGTGGTCGAGCACTGCAACCAGATTCCGGTGCACCCGCGCCACCCGTATGTCGGTGACCTGGTCTACACCTCGTTCTCGGGCTCGCACCAGGACGCCATCAAGAAGGCCTTTGCGGCGCGCAAGGACGGCGACATCTGGGACATGCCCTACCTGCCGATCGACCCGAAGGACGTGGGCCGCAGCTACGAGGCAGTGATTCGCGTCAACAGCCAGTCGGGCAAGGGCGGCATGGCCTACCTGCTCGAAAGCGAGTACGGCCTGGAGATGCCGCGCCGCCTGCAGATGGAGTTCATGCAGGCCGTGCAGCGCGTGATGGACGTGGCCGGCAAGGAACTCACGGCCGCCGATCTGTACGCATTGTTCGAGAAGGAGTACGGCATCAAGACCGTGCAGGCCTTGCAGCACCGGGTGCTCGAAGAGCAGGGCGAGGGCGCATCTGCGTCGGTCGTGCTGCGCGGCGAGCTGCCGTGGAACGGGGAGGTCCGCCCCATCGAAGGCCGCGGCA
Source organism: Variovorax ginsengisoli (assembly GCF_030811835.1). Taxonomy (GTDB): domain Bacteria; phylum Pseudomonadota; class Gammaproteobacteria; order Burkholderiales; family Burkholderiaceae_C; genus Variovorax; species Variovorax ginsengisoli_C. The sequence continues at coordinate 56,330 of NZ_JAUSRO010000016.1, forward strand.
ACGGGCCGATCGATGCCTTCATCCAGGCGCTGGCAACCAGCACCGGCCATGCCATCCGCGTGATCGACTACCACCAGCACGCGATCGGCGCGGGTGCCGATGCCCAGGCGGTGGCTTATCTCGAGCTGCGCGTGGACGAGACCCGCACGCTGTTCGGCGTGGGGATGGACGCGAACATCGTCTCGGCTTCGCTCAAGGCCATCGTTTCGGGCCTGACCCGTGCGCGGGGCCAGGACGCGCACAGCGCACAATCCGAACCTGCGACCACCTGAGCGGACAGCGTCCGAAGCGCGCCGGGTGCGGCCCAAAATAAATCACGGAGATCCACGATGACCGACAAGCTGATCATTTTCGACACCACCTTGCGCGACGGCGAGCAATCGCCCGGCGCTTCGATGACCAAGGACGAGAAGCTGCGCATCGCGCGGCTGCTCGAGCGGCTGAAGGTCGACGTGATCGAGGCCGGGTTTCCGGCCAGCTCGAACGGGGACTTCGAGGCCGTGCGCCTGGTGGCCAACGCCATCAAGGACTCGACCGTGTGCGGCCTGTCGCGCGCCAATGACCGCGACATCTCACGCGCGGCCGAGGCGCTCAAGGGCGCGGCCAGCAGCCGCATTCACACCTTCATCGCCACCTCGCCGTTGCACATGGAGAAAAAGCTCCGCATGTCGCCCGACGAGGTATTCGAGCAGGCAAAGCTCGCCGTGCGCTTCGCGCGCAATCTGGTGGGCGACGTCGAGTTCAGCCCCGAAGACGGTTACCGCAGCGACATGGATTTCCTGTGCCGCGTGATCGAAGCCGTGATCGCCGAGGGTGCGACCACCATCAACGTGCCCGACACGGTCGGCTACGCCATTCCCGAGCTGTACGGCACCTTCATCAAGACCCTGCGCGAGCGCGTGCCAAACAGCGACAAGGCGATCTGGTCGGTGCATTGCCACAACGACCTGGGCATGGCGGTGGCGAACTCGTTGGCCGGCGTGAAGATCGGCGGCGCACGCCAGGTCGAATGCACCATCAACGGGCTGGGCGAGCGCGCGGGCAACTGCTCGCTCGAAGAGATCGTGATGGCCGTGAAGACCCGCCGCGATTATTTCGGCCTCGACATGGGCATCGACGCACAGCACCTGCTGGCAGCCAGCCGCATGGTGAGCCAGACCACCGGCTTCGTGGTGCAGCCGAACAAGGCGGTGGTGGGTGCGAATGCATTCGCGCACGCTTCGGGCATCCACCAGGACGGCGTGCTCAAGGCGCGCGACACCTACGAGATCATGCGTGCCGAGGACGTGGGCTGGAGCCACAACAAGATCGTGCTGGGCAAGCTCAGTGGACGCAATGCGTTCAAGCAGCGGCTGGTCGAGCTGGGCGTGACCATGGAGAGCGAGGCGGACATCAACACCGCCTTCGCCCGCTTCAAGGAGTTGGCCGACCGCAAGAGCGAAATATTCGACGAAGACATCCTCGCGCTGGTCAGCGACGAGGAGGGTTCGAACGTTGGAGAACAGTTTGGCTTTGTATCTTTGTCCCAGCACAGCGAAACCGGCGAGCGGCCCCAGGCGCGCGTCGTCTTCACCGTGCAGGGCAAGGAAGTGACGGGTGAATCCGACGGCAATGGTCCGGTGGATGCATCGCTCAAGGCGATCGAGTCGCATGTCCGCAGCGGTGCGGAGATGGTGCTCTATTCGGTCAACGCGATCAGCGGGTCGACCGAAAGCCAGGGGGAAGTCACGGTGCGTCTGCAGAATGCGGGTCGAGTGGTCAATGGTGTGGGCGCAGACCCCGACATCGTGGTGGCGTCGGCCAAGGCGTACCTGAGTGCCCTCAACAAGTTGCAGAGCCAAGCCGATAAAGTGGTAGCGCAAGGGTAGGTTGCGACGAGACCCGTTACTTCGGATTAGAAAGGGCGCGCAAGTAACTGTTATTGCGCGCTTTTTTTGATTTCGATACACTGCGGTTCCTACACGTCGCCGCTGGAGAGTTTTTTAATGCCCGAAGCCCGTCTTCACCGAGTTTCCAGCCAGCGGTTTCTGCCCGCCTTCCGCTTTTTCGCCGTCGCTTTGTGCGCCACGGCGTTCATGCTGCCCGCCGCCCAAGCGGCCAAGCGCGAGGGGACCAACGCGAAAAAGGCGTCGGTCTCCAGCGACAGCAAGCGCAAGGTCGCCGCTTCCGTAACCAAGGCACCCCGCGCCGAAAAAAGCGTGCGTGGTGGCCGCAATGTGGTGGCGACCATCCGCACCAACCGCAATGGCAAGACCATCGTCGCCGTACAGCGCAAGTCGGTCGTCCGCGTGGCAGAGCCGCGGCTTTCCTATGGTCAGATGGCTGGCCTGCACACCACCCAGGATGCCCTGGACCTGAAGTCCAGCGCTGCCTTGGTCATCGACCAGGACACGCGCGAGGTGCTGTTCAGCAAGAACGACCATGCCGTGCTGCCGATTGCATCGATCACCAAGCTGATGACCGGCATGCTCGTGACCGAGGCTCATCTGCCAATGGATGAACTCGTCACCATCACACAGGACGATGTCGACACCGAAAAGGGCAGCAGCTCGCGTTTGCGCGTGGGCACCACGCTCGCTCGCGGTGAACTGCTGCACTTGGCGCTGATGTCGAGCGAGAACCGCGCGGCGCATGCGCTGGGCCGTACCTACCCGGGTGGCCTGGCCACTTTCGTCAGCATGATGAATGCCAAGGCCCGCATCCTCGGCATGAACGACACGCGCTATGTCGAGCCGACAGGTCTGTCGAGCCAGAACCAGTCGAGTGCACAGGACCTGGCACTGCTGGTGAACGCCGCCTCATCCAACCCCACCGTGCGCGAACTGACCACCTCGCCTAACTATCAGGTGGAAGTCGGCAACCGCGTGCTGCAGTACAACACCACGAACCGCCTGGTGAAGAGCCCGGACTGGGACATCGGTGTGCAGAAGACCGGCTTCATCAATGAAGCGGGCCAATGCCTCGTGATGCAGACGAAGATCGCCGGGCGCAAGCTGATCATGGTGTTCCTGGATTCCGCCGGCAAGTTCAGCCGCATCGCGGACGCCGAGCGCGTGCGCCGCTGGGTCGAGGCGACGCACATCATGTCGCCCGGCTTGCAGACGATCGCGGCGCAGCATATCGCCGGCGATTGACTCGCGCCGCCTCCAGGCTTGCGCGTTTCACCGCGAAGCCTGGAAAACGAGCGCAGGGATCAGGGTGTTGTTGCCGGATGGGCGTTGTATCCCAGCGCGCCCGAAATCTCGGCTGCTGTCGCCTGCAGCTTGGGCAGCCAGCCTTCGTCGAGCCGGTCGGCTGGCGCTGAAATCGACAGCCCTGCGACCAGCTTGCTTTGGTCGTCGTAGATGCCGGCGGCCATGCAGCGCACGCCGAGCTCCAGTTCTTCGTTGTCTCTTGCAATGCCGTACTGGCGGGCTTTCGACAGCTCGCGCTCCAGCAGGGGCAGTTGCGTGATGCTGTTGCGCGTGTGGCCGGCCAGCCCGGTGCGCGTGGCATAGGTGCGCACGCGTTGCGGGTCGTCCGCGGCGAGAAAGAGCTTGCCGGTGGAGGTCAGGTGCAGGGGGGCCCGGCCGCCGATGGCACGCACCACCTGCATGCCCGAGCGTTCGCTGTACGAGCGCTCGATGTAGACGATTTCGTCGCCTTGGCGCATGCTGAGGTTGACGGGCTGCTGTGTGAGCTTGTGCAGCTCGCGCATCGGTCCCAGTGCGGCGTCGCGCACGTTGAGCCGCCCCTTGACCAGATTGCCGAGTTCCAGCAGCCGCATGCCCAACCGGTAGTTGCCGGCCTCAGGCCGGTCGACGAAGCGCCCCACCGCGAGGTCGTTCAAGATACGGTGCGTGGTCGACGGATGCAGGCCCGTCTTCTCGCTGATTTCCTTCAGGGAGATCGCTTCTTCGCGTGACGCCAGGACGTCAATCAACGCAAACATCCGCTCGATCACCTGAATGACCGGGGTGGCCGGGGCGTCTGATGTAGGTTTTGTCATATCGCAGTGCGGAAATGGCTGGACTGCGATTTTACCTTGTGAAATCGGAAGGTGGGCGCCATTCGCCGTCGATCAGCATTTCATGCGGCGTGTAGCGCGCCTTGTAGTTCATCTTGGGGCTGCCTGCGATCCAGTAGCCGAGGTAGACATAAGGCAGCGCGAGTTTGCGCGCCTGCTCGATCTGCCAGAGCACGCCGTAGTTGCCGTAGCCCGTGCCTTCCTCGGGTTCATAGAAGGTGTAGACGGCCGAGATGCCGTCGCTGAGCACATCGAGGATCGACACCATCTTGAGCGCACCCGGGCGTCCGTCGGGCAGGGTTTCGCGGAACTCCACCAGGCGCGAATTCACGCGGCTCTGCAGAAGGAACTGCGTGTACTGGTCGATGCTGTCGTGGTCCATGCCGCCGCCTGCGTGGCGACCGTTCTGGTAGCGCAGGTAGAGCTGGTAGTGCTCGGGCACGAAGCACAGCTTGAGCACGCGCACCTGCAGGTCGGCATGCCGCGCCATGGCACGGCGCTGGCTGCGATTGGCCTTGAAGTCGCCCACCTGCACGCGCAGGGGCACGCAGGCGGTGCAACCGTCGCAATAGGGCCGGTAAGTGAACATGCCACTGCGCCGGAAGCCGTTGCGCACCAAATCGGAGTAAGCGTCGTTGTGAATCAGGTGGCTCGGTGTGGCCACCTGCGAACGCGCCTGCCTGTCCGGCAGGTAGCTGCAGGGATAGGGCGCCGTTGCATAGAACTGCAAGGTGTGGAGCGGGAGTTCCTTGAGGTGCGTCACGTCGGGTTGGAGGGTCGCGCAGGCAGGAGTTCGTTCCAGTATACGGGCTCGAAACCCCATGTGGGAGGGGCTTCGTCGCGCGCCCGGGCCACGTGCGCCACGAAATCGGCGCGTGCCACTTCCGTTGCGCCCAGGCTCGCGAGGTGCGCGGTGTTCTGCTGGCAATCGATCAGTGCCACGCCATGCCGGCGGCACAGGCACACCAGTGCGGCCAGCGCGATCTTGGACGCGTCGGTGCGCCGCGCGAACATCGATTCCCCGAACACGGCCCGCCCGATGCCCACGCAGTAGAGGCCGCCCACCAGTTCGCCGTCGATCCAGGTCTCCACGCTGTGCGCGAGGCCGGCACGATGCAACTGGCCGTAGGCCTTGACCATCGGCGCCACGATCCAGGTGCCCGACTGGCCTTCGCGCGGGGCCTGGGCGCAGGCGCGGATCACCGCGTCGAAGCTGTGGTCGATGCGGATCTCGCAGCGCGTGTCGGCGCGAAAGGCCTGCAGCACCTTGCGCAGCGAGCGGTGCAGCTTGAAAGCAGAGGGCGCCAGCGTCATGCGTGGATCGGGGCTCCACCAGAGGATCGGCTGGCCGTCGCTGAACCAAGGGAAGATGGCGTGGCTGTATGCGTCGCGCAGCGTCGGCACGTCGAGCGCGCCGCCGGCCGCAAGGAGACCGGGCACCGGATCGGCGTCGCCCCAGGCGTGGCGCGGATGAGGAAGTGGATCGCCGGGTTCGAGCCAGGGAAGTTGCATGCAGGAAACAGGATGGAACGGGTGGACGGGTCGATTCTGCGTCAACCCGGCAGAATCCGGTCTCCATCGCCCCTTGCCTCATCGCATGCCGCCCGGTGTTGCGCCGTTCTTGTCGAAGCCATGAATCCTGTGACCCCTGAATCCGACCTCGCCGCACGTGCCGAGATCGCGCGCCTGGACGCCCTGTCCACCCACCACGACGTCGTGCATGAAGGCGTTCGCGTGCGCTGGCGCCGCTTCGGCGGCAGTGACAGTGGCAGTGGCAACGCGCAGTCGCCGCTGGTGCTGCTGCATGGTGGCCACGGAAGCTGGCTGCACTGGGCCCGAAACATCGAGGCGCTGTGTGCCACGCGCACGCTCTGGCTGCCCGACATGCCAGGCTTTCTCGACTCCGATGTGCCACCACGCCCGGCCGAGGGCGACGATCCACTCGGCCCGTTGCTCGCCGCGCTGGGCGGCACGCTCGACGCGCTGATCGGTGCTGGTACGCCCATCGACCTGGGTGGTTTCTCATTCGGCGGACTGGTCGCTGCGCGCTTTGCGGTGCAACGCGGGAATGTGCGCCGGCTGGCGCTTTTGGGCAGCGGCGGCCATGGCACGCTGCGCCGCCTGACGGTGGAGATGATCAACTGGCGTGCCGCAGGCAGCCGGGCAGAGGAGATCGCCGCGCTGCGTCACAACCTGGCCGCCCTGATGCTGCACGACCCAACGGCCCTCGACGCGCTGGCCTTCGAAATCCACGACATCTCCTGCCACGGCACGCGCTTTCGCAGCAAGGACGTGTCATTGGCAGGCGGCCTGCAGCAGGCGCTCGATGCGCTGGACCTGCGTGGCGTGCCGCAGTTGCTGCTGTGGGGCGCATACGACGTGACGGGCGATCCGCAGCCCCTGGTCGCCGAACTCACGGCCGGCCATCCGCTGCGCCAGGGCGCGGTGATCGAAGACGGCGGCCACTGGGTGCAGTACGAGCGCGCCACACAGACCCACGCGCGGCTGCTGGATTTCCTGGCCTGAGCTTCGCTTCTGCCAGCGCCGCGGCGCTGCCACTGCGCGCGTGAGACCGATTTGAGGAGAGGTCCTCGGCCGGTCGGGAGACAAAGACTTGCCATGGTGACGGATACTGTATAAAAATACAGTTATTCTGAGCATGCCATGGGCCTTCCTTCTCCTTCTCCTTTCGTCGACGTCGCCTGTGCAGCGCACAAGGTCTGGCGTGGAGACACGCTCGGCCAGGCCGATGCCCAGGTGGTCGGCACCGGTCATGCATTGCTCGACGCGCAATTGCCGGGCGGCGGCTGGCCGGTGGGCGCCATGACCGAGGTGCTGCAGGCCACGCCCGAGGCGCACGTCTGGCAACTGCTGCTGCCCGCGCTGGTGCGCGCCGTGGCCGAGGGCAGCGGGCCGGTGGTGTTGATCGGTGCGCCTTTCGAACCTTTCGGTCCCGCGCTGGCCGCGCATGGCCTGCCGGTGGAGGCGCTCATGTGGGTGCGCAGCGACGCATCTGCCGCACGGCTCTGGGCCTGCGAGCAGGCGTTGCGCTGTGCCGACGTGGCCGCAGTGCTGGCGTGGCTGCCGCAAGCGCGACCCGCGGAACTGCGTCGGCTGCAGCTGGCCGCCGCACAGCACGAAGCACTGCTCTTCGTTTTTCGTTCCGATGCCATGGCGCAGTCGGCATCGCCGGCCAGACTGCGCCTGCATGTGGCAGCCTGTGCGGAGGACGCGGAGTTGATGGATGTGCAGATACTCAAGCGGCGCGGTCCGCCCCTCGATACGCCGCTGATGCTGCCTTCTCGCACTTCCCGCATGACCTCGTTGCTCATGGCCGGCCAATTGCGCCGCCGGCAGCGTCGCCTGGAAATCTGCAGCCCGCCGGAGGTGTCTGCACCGGCACCTGCACCGGCCACCGTGGTGCGCATCGACGCGTGGAAAGGAGGGGCACGTGCACTGGATCGCCTTGCAGTGGCTGCCTGACGCGGCAGCGGGCACGCCGGGTGCGTCTGTCCGACCGGAGCAAACGGCCCTGCCTTCGGCAGAGGCTATGGGCTGGTGGGCGCTCGAATTCACGCCGCGCGTGGCCTGGGTCGACGAGGCACTGCTGCTGGAAGTCTCGGCCTGCGAACGCTTGTGGGGCGGCCGGCGCGCGTTGATGCGGCAGATGGCGTCGTCGCTCCCGCCCGGCTTGCGGCTGCAGCAGGCGCAGGGTGCGACCAGCCTGATCGCCCTAGCGCGGCTTCGCATGTACGCGTGCGGCGAGCAGCCGCCTGCAGGCGTGCCCGACGACCTGCCGCTCGAAACGCTCACGGCCGCCCGCCCGCACCTGGACGTGCTGGCCCACCTCGGTTGCCGCCGGTGGGGCGACGTGGCCGCGCTGCCCCGCGCGGGACTCACGCGGCGCTTCGGTGCACCGTTGCGCGAGGCGCTCGACCGCGCCTGGGGCCTGTGCCCCGAAAGCCATGAGTGGCTTTTGCTGCCCGAAGCCTTCGACCAGAAGCTTGAACTCCCCGCACTCGCCCAGGGCGCGCCCGAACTCATGTGGTCGGCCAATCGTCTGCTCGCCAGTCTGCAGATCTGGCTGCGTGGGCGCCAGCGCGGCGTGCTGTCGCTGGAACTGCAGTGGACGCTCGACCTCCGGCGCTTCAACGGCGTCGACCTGCCGCCGCACCAGTCGATCACCGTGCGCACGGCCCAGCCCACGCAGGACATGGCGCACCTGCGTCGCCTGATGAGCGAACGTCTGGCGCTGACCCAACTGGCGGCGCCTGCAAGCTGGCTGCGGCTGCGCTCTGTCGACACCACGCCCTGGGCCGGTGCCAGCACCAGCTTCTTGCCAGAGGACAACCGCAAAGGCGACCGGCTGCATGAACTGGTCGAGCGGCTGAGCACGCGGCTGGGCGCCGACCAGGTGCTGCGTGCCAGTGCGCGGGCCGACGCGCGGCCCCAGGCGATGCAGCAGTGGCAGCCGGCGTTGACATCCATGGCCGCTGCCGCCGCACCGGTCGACCCGCGCGGCAACGGCCTGCATCCCCCGTGGCTGCTGCGCGAGCCGTTGCCCTTGCCGATGCACGATGGCCATCCGTGCTATCGCGGACCGCTGCGGCGCCTGGTGGGTCCGCAACGGCTGGAAGCCGGCTGGTGGGGCGACAGCCGCAGCGGCGGCCAGCCCTCGGTGCGCGACTACTACATCGCCCAGAGTCCCGAGGCCGGGCTGGTCTGGGTGTTCTGCGAACGGCTGGCGGCCGCCACCGACGACACTGCGCCGCGCTGGTTCCTGCAGGGCCTCTATGCCTGAACTCAGCGACAAGCAGAACGAAGCGCGTCGGCGCCGCAAGTTGCACGTGCTGCCGCAGCGGCTGCAGGCAGCCGAACCCGCAGCTGGCTCCACGCCAGGGCCCATACCGGCAGGGGAGGCAGGCCTTCCTGACCATGCCGAGCTTCATTGCTTGACCCACTACAGCTTCCAGCGCGGTGCCTCCTCGCCCGCCGAACTGGTCGCGCGCGCCTACGACCTCGGCTACAAGGCGCTGGCCATCACCGACGAATGCTCGGTGGCCGGCGTGGTGCGCGCCTTTCTGGGTGTGGACGAGCACCTGGAGGCGCTGGACGAGCACGACAAGGCGCATCCCGATCAGCCGCCGCTGCCCCGCAACCTCGACTTCCGAATCCTCTACGGCAGTGAGTTCGACTTCGGGCGCTTCAAACTGGTGGTCATCGCGCACGACTTCGAAGGGTGGGGCAACCTCTGCGAATTCATCACCGCCGCTCGCGAGGCTGCGCCCAAAGGCGACTACCACGTGAGCTGGCAAGAGAGCAAAGTGGCCTCGCTGCGCCACTGCGAGATTTTGTTCGTGCCGCAGCGTTTGCCCGGTGCGGACATCGACACCGGCGCCTTGTGCGACGACCTGGCCGCGGCGGCGACCCTGTTCGGCGAGCACCTCTGGCTGGCCGTCGAACTGTTCAACGAGATCGATGACGACCTCTGGCTCGTCACGCTCCAGCAGGCGGGCGTGCAGACCGGCGTGCCGCTGGTGGCCGCCGGCGATGTGCACATGCACGTGCGCTCGCGCAAGCCCCTGCACGACGTGGTCACCGCTGTGCGCAAGGGCTGCACGGTGGCCCAGTGCGGCCTGGCGCTGCAGTCCAATGCCGAACGCCATCTGCGCTCGCGGCTGCGGCTGGCTGCGCTGTATCCGGCCGAACTGCTTGCCAACACGCTGGTGATCATGGCGCGATGCCAGTTCGATCCCCGTGCCATCAAAGCGAACTACAAGTACCCGCGCGAACTCATCGGCAACGGCGAAACACCCACGCAGACGCTGGTTCGCAAGACCTGGCGAGGCGCACGGGAGCGCTATCCGCAGGGCATTCCGGCGGTGGTGAGGCAAACGGTTCAGAAGGAGCTCGATCTGATCGTCGAGCTCGAGTACGAGATGTTCTTCCTGACGGTCGAAGACATCGTGCGCTTCGCCCATGACCAGAAGATCCTCTGCCAGGGAAGGGGTTCATCCGCCAACTCGGCCGTGTGCTACTGCCTGGGTATCACCGCGATCGACCCTATGACGAGCACCCTGTTGTTCGAGCGCTTTCTGAGCCGGGAGCGAAAGGAGCCGCCCGACATCGACGTCGACTTCGAGCACCAGCGGCGCGAAGAAGTCATCCAGTACATCTACAAGAAGTATGGCCGTGATCGCGCGGCCATTGCGGCGGTGGTCATCTGCTACCGCTCGCGCAGCGCGTTGCGCGACGTGGGCAAGGCGCTCGACTTGGACGCGCGGCTGATCGATGAGTTTGCCAAGGACCACTACTGGTTCGACCAGACCATCCTCGACCAGCGCATGGCCGAGGCGATGGCGCGCGCGGGCGTGCAGGAAGATCCGTTGCGCGTGGCGCAGTGGCTCGAACTCACGCAGGCGCTCAAGGGTTTTCCGCGGCACCTGAGCCAGCACGTCGGCGGGTTCGTTCTAACAGAGGCCAAGCTCACACGGCTGGTGCCCATCGAGAAGGCGTCGATGGCCAACCGCTCGGTCATCCAGTGGGAGAAGAGCGACCTCGAAGCCATGGGCATGCTCAAGGTCGATGTGCTCGCGCTCGGCATGCTCAGCGCCATCCGGCGCTCGCTCGACTTCGTCAACCAGTGGCGCGGCAGCGCGCTGGAGATGCACCAGATCCCCAAAAACGACGAGGCGGTCTACGACATGATCTGCGACGCCGACACCCTCGGCGTGTTCCAGATCGAGAGCCGCGCGCAGATGTCGATGCTGCCGCGCCTGCAGCCGCGGAAGTATTACGACCTGGTGATCGAAGTCGCCATCGTGCGGCCCGGGCCGATCCAGGGGGGCATGGTGCATCCGTATCTGAAGAACCGGGAGAAGGTCCGTCGCAAGAAGGAAATCGACTACCCCTATCCCGACCTCAAGCCCGCGCTCGAACGCACGCTGGGCGTGCCCATCTTCCAGGAGCAGGTGATGCAGATCGCGATGATCGCTGCCAAGTTCACCGCCGACGAGGCCGATCGCTTGCGCCGTGCCATGGCGGCGTGGAAACGCACCGGTGGCGTCGACAAGTTCCAGTACAAGCTGGAGCAGGGCATGGTCGACAACGGCTACGACCGCGAGTTTGCCGAGGCCATCTTCAAGCAGGTGCAGGGCTTCGGCGAGTATGGCTTTCCCGAAAGCCATGCGGCCAGCTTTGCACTGCTGGTGGTAGTGAGCTGCTGGCTCAAGTTCCATGAGCCAGCCTGCTTTCTTGCCGCCATGCTCGATTCGCAGCCGATGGGGTTCTACACGCCCTCGCAACTGGTGCAGGACGCACAACGCCACGGCGTCGAAGTGCGTCCGGTGGACGTGACGGTCAGCGCGATCGACTGCGCGCTGGAGCCGCCTTCGTCCGTGCCGCCACCGCGGCCGCCGGGCACTCCGCCGCGCCATGCCGCGCGCCAGGGCGACCCGGCACAGCCGGCCGTGCGCCTGGGATTGAGCCGGATCGTGAGCCTCGGCAAAGCAGGGGCCCGGCGCCTGATCCACGCGCGTGCCCAGGCGCCGTTCACCAGCACCGAAGACCTGGCGCTGCGTGCCGAACTCGATGGTCACGACATGGCCGCGCTGGCCGCGGCTGGCGCGCTGCAGGCGCTGTCGGGCCACCGCCGCCAGCAGGTCTGGGACGCGACCGCACAGCGCCGTGCGCCCGCACTGCTCAAGGGTGTGCCGATCCACGAGCTTGCGCTGGCGCTGCCCGAAGCGACCGAGGGCGAGGAAATCGTCGGCGATTTCGCCTCGCTCGGCCTCACACTGCGTCGCCATCCGCTGGCGCTGCTGCGTCCGCGCCTCGCGCGGCTGAAGCTCTCGACGGCCGCCGAACTGCGCCCGTTGCCGCATGGCCGCATCGTGCGTGCCTGCGGCATGGTCACGGTGCGGCAGCGCCCGGGCACAGCCAAGAACACCATGTTCGTGACGCTGGAAGACGAGACCGGCACCGTCAATGTGATCGTCTGGAGTCACGTGGCCGAGCAGTGGCGCGAGCCATTGCTCAAGTCGCATCTGCTCGCCGTGCAGGGCACCTGGCAGCGCGATGTCGACAGCGGCGGCGAGGTGCGCCACCTGGTGGCCAGCGCCTTTCGCGACCTGACGCCCTGGCTGGGGCGGCTCGCCAAAAGCAACAGCAGCCGGGATTTTCATTGAACCCTCGCCATAAAACGGGCTTTTTCGCTAGCCTTTGAATATGACCGAACCTGTCTTGCTGGGCCGCATCCACGCACGCCGTCTGCGCGAGGTCTACCGCTCGTCGGGCTGGCCTTGCTGCGATCCGGTCGAAGTCGATCTGCTCGCTGCCGGCCTACTGGAGCGTGTGCGCTCGCCCATGGGGCACGAGACCCTGCGCGTGACCGATCGCGGCATCGCGCACATCGCGAGCACGCTGGTGGTCAACCGCGCCGCGCTGTCGGCGCACGAGGCACTGGTCGAGCAGGTCGCGCGCGAGATGACGCGTGCGGGCCGCATCGCGTGGCGCAACCTGAGCCTTCGCGCGCGGCTGCCGCCGTTGCCGGGCGAAGAGGAGGGCGGCAAGCCGCGCTGGTGCATGGCGCGGCCCGACGTCTTCTCGATCCGCAACACCTCGGTGGAAGCGTATGCGCAGCCGATCGTGCATGAGGTCAAGGTCCGTCGCTCCGACCTCATCGCCGACCTGCGCAAACCCGACAAGCGCGCCGCCTACCTGGATCTGGGCGGTGAATGCTGGTACGTGCTCGGCGCGGACGCGCGAGGTCGCTGCATCGGTGCGCCCGACGAGATTCCCGCCGAATGCGGCGTGCTGGTGCTCGAAGCCGGCCGCCTGGTGGTGGCCCGCGCCGCCGTGCATCGGCCGCTGCCACGCATGCCCTTTGCCGTGTGGCTCGCGCTGGCGAAGGCGCAGCCGGTTTCGGGCTTCGATGAAGACGTGCAAGGGCTGCTGATGGATGGGCTGGACGTGCCGCCCGACACGCGGTCTGCCTGACACGTCCCCGGTGGGGCGGATTCAGATGCGTCGCTGTGGCCCGCCGAGGTTGGCGGCATCAGGCCGCAGCCACGCTTCGAAGCGTTCGCGCAGGTGGGTCGCAGGCATCGGCCGGCCAAAGAAATAGCCTTGCAGTTCGGTGCAGCCACAGGCCGACAGAAAGTCCCGCTGCGATTCCGTCTCGACACCTTCGGCTGTCACGCGCAAGCCGAGGTGGCGTCCCAGGTCGAGCAGGGTCCGCACGATGCGCTCGGCCTCCGGACTGGTCTGCATGTTGGCGACAAAGGAGCGGTCGATCTTGATGCTGTCGGTCGGAAACTGAAGCAGATGGCTCAGCGATGCGTAACCGGTACCGAAATCGTCCAGCGCGATGCTCACGCCGAACGCGCGCAGATCGATCAGCGCGCGCTTGATGCCTTCGGTGTTCTGCAGCAGCACGGTCTCGGTGATCTCTATGGCCAATTGCTGCGGCGCCAGGTCATGCCGCGTGACCAGTTGAATGATGTGAGCCACCATTTCGCGCTCGTTGAACTGGCGCACCGACACATTGGCTGCGAAATGCAGGTGCGGCTGCCACAGGCGCGCCTCTTTGCAAACGGTCTCCAGCACCCATTGGCCGATGGGCACGATCAGTCCGGTGTCCTCGGCCACCGGAATGAACTGCTCCAGGGTCCAGGGGTTGTCCGCCGGATAGCGCCAGCGCAGCAGTGCTTCAAAACCGGTCGGCTGGCTGTTCTCGGCCGACACGATGGGCTGGTAGTGCAGTTCGAAGCCGTCGTTGAGCAGTGCCCTGCGCAGTGCGTCTTCGATCAGGCGGCGGGTTTCCACCTGCGCGGCCATGTGTGGCGCGAAGTCATTGAAGGTGGCGCGGCCTTCGGCCTTGGCGCTGTAGAGCGCCAGCTCCGCGTTCATGAGCAGTTCGTCGGGGTCGATGCCATCGGCAGGCACGAAGGCGATGCCGATGCTGACCTGCGCGCTGGCCGCATAGCCGTCGAGGTCGCACGGCACAGCCACCGCCTGGGACAGTCGCCGGGCAAGCGCATGCACTTCGTCGCGCGTGGTGACGTCGCGCTGCAGCACCGCGAACTCGTCGCCGCCCAGCCGGGCGACCAGATCGGTCTTGCGGATCGTCTGACGCAGCCGGCTCGCCACCGTGCGCAGCAGGACGTCGCCGGCCGGATGACCCAGCGTGTCGTTGATGTTCTTGAAATTGTCCAGGTCCAGCAACAGCACGGCCGAGGTGGCTCCTGAAGGGATGTGCGTCTGACGCAGCTGCGACAACTGCGCGATGAAGAGGGCTCGATTGGGCAGCCCGGTGAGCTCGTCGTGCTGCGCGTCGTGCTTGGCCTTGGCGGTCAGGCCATGCTGGATATGAATTTGCTGGATGCCCAACGTGGCGCACACCCCGATGGTCAGCAGCGCAAGCAAGGACGTCAGCATGATCGGCCAGACGTCTGCGCGCCAGCCGGCCTTGAGATCGCGCACCGACGTGGTGGCCAGTACGACCAGGGGAGCCTCGCGCAGCCGGTCTGCCGCCCAAAGCCGTTCTCCTTCGTCGAACGCCGGTTCGGCCGGCAGCAGAGAGGGGGCCGCTGCCATGCTGGAACGGCCAACCGGCGGCAGCGCAAATTCCTGCCCGAGCGCCGATTCGACACGGGGTACGCGTGCAATCAGCTCCCCGTCGCTGCGGAAGATCGCGATCGAGCTGTTGCCACCCACCTGAATCGCGGTGAAGAAATCCTCGAAGTAGCTCAGCCGGATGCCGCTGACCACCGCGCCAAGCACCTGGCCTCCGGGCGTGCGGACCTTCTCCAGCCGGTAGACCAGCCACTGCTGCGTCTGCCGGGTGCGCACCGGCTCGCTGAGGTAGACGTCGAGGTCCGGATTGGACATCAACGTACGGAAGTACTTGCGGTCGGCAACGTTGAGCGAAATGTTGTTCGGGCCGCGCGAATTCACCAGCAGTTCGCCGCTGGCGTCGATCAACGCGACCACGTCCACGAACTGCAGGCCCTGTTTCTTGGCCCGCAGAGCCAAAACCATGTCGGGTTGCAGCGCGTAGGCCGTGAAACTCTCGGGTGAACTCAGCGCAGATCGCGGCATGCCCTGCAACACGCTCACATGCATGGCATCGATGGTCTGGAGCGTGCGATCGGTCTGCTCGGCGACGACCAGTGCGAGCCGCTGCAGTGAATGCAGTTCGCTCTCGGTGCCGCGGCTCTTGAGCAGCAGCATCAACCACAGCGTGACCCCGATGATGGCCAGACAAATGACGACGGCTGCTGCCGCCAGACCATGGTCCAGCCGGAGTCGCCACGAGCGGTCGATCCTTGCGCGATGAAGCAGTTGTGGGATGCTCAATAAACCCTCTGCTCAAAACTGACGTTGAGAAATACCTGATGTTACGGGCTTTTCCACCAGAGACATCGTCACCCGTTCGAGCGATTGACGCAGCAACTTTCTGCCAAGGACAGGATCTGCTTCCTTTCAATCCGCTTTATCCGAGGCTTCTTTACCTATACCTGAATGTTGGGCTGCAGGATGCCCGTTTTTGTCACCAAATCGACACATGGATTGCCTACGTTGAGGGCTTCATCCACACACTTGCTGATTCCAACATGAAAGAAACGCAGGAACCCCAGCGGACATCGGTCGACGAGGCCGCCGACCCGCTCCCTTCGCTGAGTCGACGTCGCCTCCTTGGCGGTGCGCTGGGCGTGCCGCTGACCGCGGTTGCCAGTGGCGCACTGTTGCCGGGCTGCCAAACCACTTCCGCCGTGAACACGCGTGCCGGTGCGGAGCTCGATGCGGCGTTGCGCCAGAAGGTCAAGACCGTGGTCGTGATCTACGGCGAGAACCGCAGCTTCAACAACCTTTTTGCCAATTTCCCGGGCTTGCAGCAGCCGCTGTCGGATGTGCGCCCCGAGGCCTTCCGGCAGGTCGATCGCGATGGCAAGACGGTACTGCCGGTGTTGCCGCCGGTGCCTGGCGGCTGGCTACCCAAGGCGCAGACGCACAACGGCCTGACGTATGCGCCGGAGCAGCAGTTCCAGACCCAGCTCCCCAACGCGCCTTTCGCGCTCAAGGGCCCCAAGGGAGAAGACCTGCCGCTGACCCTTGTCACGCGCGATCTCTGGCATGTGTTCTATCAAAACCAGATGCAGATCAATGGCGGCAAAAACGACCAGTTCGTGGCATGGGCGGATTCCGGTGGCTTCACCATGGGCTATTACGCCAACACAAACTACGCATTGCGTCTCTGGGACCTGGCCAAGGAGTTCACGCTGTGCGACAACTTCTTCCAGGGCGCGTTCGGCGGTTCGTTCCTCAACCACCTGTACCTCGTTGCCGCCACCGCGCCGCGCTATCCTGACGCAGATCGTTCCATTGCCCGCGATCTGATCGCCACCACCGTCAGTGGCCGGCCCGATGACACACGCCTGAAGCCGCTGCCGACATCGCCCGCCAGCGCACTCGATGGCATTCCGCGCTTCGGTCCCAGCGCCTTGACGCCCACCGAGACGCTGGCAGACGGCACGCGCCTGAGCTATGCCGTCAACACCATGGCGCCGCCCTATGCGCCCACATGGACCAACCTCAAGCTGGACGCTTCGGGCAGCAGGGTGGACTTTTCACTCGCACAGAACGCCACGGCGCTGCCACCGCAATCGCACGAGCACATCGGCGACAAACTCGATCGCAAGGGGGTGGAGTGGGCCTGGTATGCGGGCGCATTCCAGCAGACGCTGGACCAGCATGGCGCCAACATTGCCAACGGCACGCCGGTGGTGCCCAATTTCCAGTACCACCACCAGCCCTTCAACTACTTCGCAAACCTGGCCCCAGGCACTGCGGCACGCAGCAAGCGGCTGCGCGACGCGGGTCTGGGCGACGATGCGTCCTCCAACCACTTCCTGGCCGACGCCCGCGCAGGCCGGTTGCCTGCAGTCACTTTCTACAAGCCGCAGGGCAATCTCAACATGCATGCCGGCTATGCCGACGTGGCGTCCGGCGACCAGCACATCGCGCATGCGATCCAGGTTTTGCGTGACAGCCCGCAATGGTCGCAGATGGTGGTGGTCGTGACCGTCGACGAGAACGGTGGCTGGTGGGACCACGTGGCGCCACCAGAGGGTGATCGATTCGGCCCCGGCTCCCGCGTCCCGGCGCTGGTGATCTCGCCGTGGTCCCGCAAGGGCGTTGTCGACCACACGCCCTACGACACGGCGTCCGTGCTGCGGCTCATCACCCGCATCCACGACCTCGAAAAGCTGCCTGGTCTCCAGATGCGCGACGAGGCGATGGCGGCGCGCGGCCAGCCCCTGCTGGGGGACCTGACCCATGCGCTGAACCTGGGCTGACGAGGGAGGCGGGCCGCTGCCGGCTCGCCTGCCATCGGTTGCGGCGGGTGGCTCGGCAGTATGGGTAGAATCGCTCCACTGGACGGGCGCGTTATGGGTCCGGTCTTTGAAAAGTTGTTTGAAATCAACAACTTATGATGCGGGTGTAGTTCAATGGTAGAACGGCAGCTTCCCAAGCTTCATACGAGGGTTCGATTCCCTTCACCCGCTCCATACTTTGCTAAGTAATTGATTTGCTTGGTAAAATTTTGAGAGCAGCTCCGCCGGCACAGGTCTCCTACAAAAGGGTGGACCAAAGTGGCAGGTGCGCAGTACCTCTATCGTCGCGCAAGCGGCATTTACTTCGTTCGCTTCTGTGTGCCACCGCACCTCAGGGTTGCGGTTGGCCAGGGTGAAATCCATCGCACCACCGGGTGTAGCGACTTCAAGCTGGCCAAGGGCATTTGCGCCGCCTTGGCGGTCGAGTGGCACCAAGCGCTCCGATCAGTCGAAAGAATGGACATCCGAAAATTGAAGGCGGGCTCGCTCAGGTTACTGGGTGATGGCTTCATCCCGCTCGAGGACGCCGCCAGCGAGCTTGGAACGACTCCGGCCATTCTGACAAAAGGGCTCATACATATCGGTGCAAGGTTTGCGATCGAGGCGCACGCGTGGTCTGTCTGGGTCGGCGAGGGCGACATCAGGGATGTGCTCGATCACGGCGTCGACGAGTTCGGCCGGTCCGAGATGGTTATAGACGCGGCACGTCTGGGTGGGCAGGCAGCGCTCAAGCCGTTTTCGGGGAGGGTCGCGTTGCGATACTCCCAAGACGCAGTGGAGATCACTCAGGGCGTCGAGCCGATTGGGGTATGCCATTTTCAGCTGTGGCATAGCCAAGCACACTTCGTCGTCTGTGACGCGCCGGGGCGCCAGTTGGAGACGCGGCATCTCGAGGCTCGCAAGACCGACGTTGAAATCCTGCGCGGCCGCCTGCTAGCCCGAATTACACCGGAGCGCGAGAGGGAGGTAGAGGCGGCGCGGGCGGCAGCTGAAAGCGCTTCTGTGGCAGTGCGTGTCGCAGGCGCCGTGCCTGCGATCACGCCCAACCCAGCTGTCGGCTCGGGTTCAATCACTGTCAGCTCAACGAGCGAGCAGAGGTTCTCATCGTTCGCCCGTGCTTATCTGGCTCGTCATGAGCATGTCTGGAAGTCAGACCAAGTACGGCGCCGGCATGATCAGTGCGCAGCCTTTGAACAATTGATGGCAGATCCCCCGATGTCATCGATCAATCGGCTGCTGATGCGACGATTCGCGATCGAGGTCACGAAGATTCCCGACGAAAGGCACAATGTTCGCCGGAAATTTGGTGTACCCGATGCGGACTATCACGAGTTGCTGCGCTTGGCTGAACTGCATAATCTGCCGAGGCTCAAGGCAACCGCTCAGCGCAGGCTGCTCGACGGAATTGCCGAAATTTTTACCTGGGCTGTCACAGAAACCTTGCTGCCCGCCAATCCCGCGAAGGGCTTGGGACTAGAGGCAGAGCAGCGGTCTGGCGTCGTTAAAAAGAAGGCCCATCTGCAGCGAGATAAAATGTCAGACGAAGATCTGGCGAAGATCTTCTCCCAAGAATGGTGGGTCGATGGCCGTGGAAATCGAACCGCTCAAGGAAGATTCCACGCGTACCGTCCCCACTATTACTGGGCACCTTTGTTGGCTTTATACGTAGGTGGTCGGCTCAACGAAATCGCGCAACTTTATGTAGATGATGTCAACGTAGAAGGCGTTGTGCCCTACATCGACTTCAACCTAAACGGCGCAGATAAGGTCGATTCGGATGGGGTAGATGCCGGTTTGACGAGTGATAAGTCACTGAAGACGATCAGTTCAGCTCGTCTAGTACCCATTCATTCGCGACTTATAGAGCTGGGGTTTTTGGACTATGTGGCTGCCCTGCGGGCGAGCGGTCATCAGCGCCTTTTTCCAGAATTGAAGTTCGACAAGAAAAAGGGCTATGGGAAGGCAGTTGGTAGCTGGTTCAATGAAAGGTTTCTGGGGATCAGACTCAAGATGGAGCGGAACGGGATGAAGACTTTCCACTCACTTCGGCACAACTATGCGACGGCTCTCGGCGCAGCTGACGTTCCGACTTCTGACAAATCAGATCTGATGGGACACGCACGCTCCCAGCCATTGGTCGAATCCCGGTACGGGAAGGGTGCGGCGCTGTTGACGATGAAGTCGCACATTGACAAGTTGGAGTACACGTTGCCCCCCATTGCGCCGTTCATCGTCGAGGATGGTATGGATTCAATAAGAGACGCATTGCGGTTGAAGGTGAGTCATCGATCTCCAATGAGAGCGCCTAAATAGCGTGAGTTTATTTTTTGACCGCTGTGCTCAGGCGATGGGAGTGAGAGCCATTGCATGCCAAATTTCGAGTTTTGCAGATTGCTTGCATGCTGCGCGAATTTCACCTGAGTTATCTAGCAGATAGATTGCGATTTTTCATCTAGTCCCGAGGGGCGGGACCGCTTTTTGCCGTTGTCGGCGTGCGGATTTTCATCGAAAATTTGACGTTCTCCTTGGAGCAACGAAGCATCGTGCGCAAATGCCAGGAAATTGCTTGTTTAAGACATGGGGAAGGGCGTCTCATGGTCCAGATTGCTTATACATAGCTGCTTGTAATGCCCTTCTCCACGGTGCACCGGCATGGTCATCCGCCTGCTGCTGTAGCGCTCACAGTTGCAGCGCAGAGTTCAAGGCGCCGTTTCGACAGGTTCCTGCACTGGGGGGCTCTATAGGTAGCCAGCACTGAGGCATGCCGCTTTCCAACGCCGAAATGTATTGCCGTTCGAATCTACGCCCATGCCTCCGCCAGGTTTTCCGCTTGTTTCAGCACCAGCTCGACAGCACCGTCCTGCAGGTCCGGCGGGTACTTGTATTTGCGCAGGATGCGCTTGACCATCAGTCGGAGCTTGGCTCGCACGCTTTCGCGAACCGACCAGTCGACCGACAGGTTCTTTCGCAGACTGTCAGTCAATTCATGGGCGATCTTCTTGAGGGTCTCGTCCGTCAACTCCCTGACTGCCGACTCGTTTTCAGCCAGCGCGTCGTAGAAGCGAACCTCGTCTTCGGTGAGTCCTAGCGTCTCGCCGCGCGCGGCTGCCTCACGGAACTTCTTGGCCATCGCGACCAGTTCTTCCATTACCTGGGCCGTCTCGATCGAACGGTTCTGATACCGGGCGATCACGCTGGCGAGCATCTCCGAGAACTTTCGGTCTTGGACCACGTTGCTCGCAAACCGGCTCTTAATTTCTCCCTGAAGCAGGCGTTCAAGGAGTTCGACAGCGAGATTGCGCTCCGGCAGTGCCTTGACCTGCGCGAGGAACTCGTCGTCGAGGAGACCGATGTTCGGCTTGTCGAGCCCCACAGCGTCGAAGATGTCGACCACGCTCTCTGACACGACTGCCGAGCTGATGATCTGCCGAATGGCGAGTTCACGCTGCTCGTCGGTGCGCTTCTTCGCGGTGAGTTCCTTCTTGGTCAGGATGACCTTCACGCCCTGGAAGAATGCGACTTCCTCACGCACGGCCTTGGCCTCATCGAGCGTGCAGCACAGCGTGAATGCCTTGCTCATTGCCAGTGCCATGTCCGCAAACCGTTTTTTGCCATCCTTGATGCCAAGCACATGGTTGGCCGCGCCCGCGAGGATTCGGTGACCGCCATTGAGGAAGCTGCTGTAGTCGAAGCCGTGCAGCATCGCCTGGAGCGCGTCCAGCTTTTCCATCATCAGGCTGAAGGCTTCGTGCGCATCAACGGTCGGGCGCCCGCGACCCTGCGACTGGGTGTACTCCTTCATCGCCGCCTTCAGCTCATTGCCGATGCCGATGTAGTCGACGACCAACCCGCCTTGCTTGTCCCGGAACACCCGATTCACGCGTGCGATCGCCTGCATCAGGTTGTGACCCTTCATCGGCTTGTCGATGTACAGGGTGTGGACGCACGGGGCATCGAATCCGGTGAGCCACATGTCGCGCACGATCACCAGGCGCAGCGGATCGTCCGGGTTCTTGAAGCGCTTCTCCAAGCGCTTTTTGACCTGCGCGCTGTAGATGTGGGGGCGCAGCAGGGCGCGATCGCTCGCCGAGCCGGTCATGACGATTTTGATGCTTCCCTTTTCCGGGTCGGCATCGTGCCAGTCGGGTCTCAGCTTCACGATCTCGTCGTAAAGGTGAACGCAGATCTCTCGGCTCATCGCCACCACCATCGCCTTGCCGGTCTGTGCCTTGTTTCGCTCCTCAAAATGCGCCACGAGGTCGGCAGCGACACTGGCTACGCGCGGTTCGGCACCCACGATCTTTTCAAGGGCGGCCCACCGGCTTTTGAGTTGAGCCTGGACGCTTTCTTCTTCGTCTTCGGCCAACTCGTCGACCTCATCGTCGAGCACGGCCAGGTCCGCCGGGTCGAGGCTGAGTTTTGCCAGACGAGACTCGTAATAGATCGCGACAGTGGCGCCATCTTCCTTGGCCTGCTGCATGTCGTAGACGTGGATGTAGTCGCCGAACACGGCTCGCGTGTCGCGGTCTTCACCGGACACAGGAGTGCCGGTGAAGGCCACGAACGTGGCATTGGGCAGGGCGTCGCGCAGGTGCTGCGCGTAGCCGACCTGATAGCGCTCAGTTGCGCCGCGGAGGTAGTCGGGCGAAGAGAATGCGACATGGTGCGGGGTAAGCGCACCGTCGCCAGTCGCTTTCGCCGCACTCGTCCTTCGTGTCTTCAGCTTGGCCTCGAATCCGTACTGCGTACGATGCGCTTCATCGGCAATCACCACGATGTTGTGCCGCGCGGAGAGCTCCGGGAAACTGTCTTCGTCCGTCCCAGGCATGAACTTCTGGATGGTCGCGAACACGATGCCGCCTGACGGTCGGTTGGCCAGCAGTGCGCGCAGCTCCTGGCGGGTTCGCGCCTGTACGGGCTGCTCACGCAGCAGGTCCTGCGCCATGCTGAAGACGCCGAAGAGCTGCCCATCCAGATCATTGCGATCGGTGATCACCACGATGGTTGGATTGGCCATGGCGGGTTCCTGCATCACGCGTGCAGCGAAGCACGTCATGGTGATGCTCTTGCCGCTGCCCTGGGTGTGCCACACCACGCCACCCTTGCCATGCACGCCGCTGGGTGCGCCGGGCCTCGATGCCGCAACGACCTGCGCGATCGCCGCCCGCACGGCATGGAACTGGTGATAGCCGGCAATCTTCTTGACCAGCGTGCCGTCATCCTCGAACAGGACGAAGTAGCGCAGGTAGTCGAGGAGGTAGGCTGGCGCAAGAACGCCACGAACCAAGGTCTGCAGCTCATTGAAGTCACCGAGCGGATCGAGTGTGACGCCATCGATGGTGCGCCAGGCCATGAAGCGTTCGCTATTCGCCGAGAGCGAGCCCAGGAGTGCCTCGGTGCCATCGGAGATCACGAGCAACTCGTTGTACTGGAAGATGTCGGGGATCTGCTCCCGGTAGGTCTGGATCTGCTCATATGCCTTCCAGACGTCGGCTTTCTGGTCGGCCGGATTCTTGATCTCCAGCAATGCGAGGGGCAGCCCGTTGACGAACAGCACGATGTCGGGGCGGCGGGTGCGGTGCGCCCCTCGGATGGAGAACTGGTTGACGGCCAGCCACTCGTTCTGCTTGACGTTTGCCCAGTCGATCAGTCGGACGAAATCGCCGCGGGTTTCACCATCGCGTTGGTACTGGACGGGAACGCCCGCGACGAGCAGCTTGTGGAACATGCGGTTGGCCGACAGCAGGACCGGCGTTCCGAGATTCAGCACCTGCTTGAGCGCATCGTCGCGTGCCTGAGCTGGCACCCTTGGGTTGAGGCGGTCAATCGCTTCGCGCAACCGCCCGGCCAGCAACACCTCTCGATGATTTGCGCGTTCTGGTGTCTTGCTGTCGGGGGCGATATCGGGCCCGTAGTGGTGCGTGTAGCCCACATCGATGAGCCATTCGAGAGCTTCTTGTTCGAGCTGGTCTTCGGTCATGGCATCAACCCGTCAGCAGTGCAATGTAGGACTGATAGCTGAAGCTGCGATTTGTCTTCTGCCCGGTCAGTTCCACCACGATGCCCAGTTCTTCGAGCACCTTCACGGCCGCATTGGCAGTGGGAAAACTGGTGTCGAGGCTTTGGCGCACTCGCTCGACGGTGAAGCGCGGCATCAACGGCAAAAGCTCAAACAGTCGATAGCTCGCCGGTCCCGCCTTGGGGGCTGCAAGCAAGCGGCGGCGGTCTGCGGCCACCAGGCTCGCGATGGCGACGATGCCTCGCTCTGCATCGGTGGCGGCCACGGCCACTCCCTCAAGAAAAAAGCTCACCCAGCCCTCCCAGTCTCCCTCCGTGCGCACATTGGAGAGCCGTCGGTAGTATTCGGCCTGGTGCTGCTTCAGGTAGCCGCTGAGATACATCAACGGCTCGGGCAGCAAGGCCCAATGCTCCAGCAGCGCGGCGATCAGCAGGCGACCGATGCGGCCGTTGCCGTCGAGGAATGGGTGGATCGTTTCGAACTGCGCGTGCGCGAGGGCGATCTTTACGAGCGGCGGCAGGCTTGGAGATGCGTCGCTGTGAATGAATCGCTCCAAGTCGGCCAGCAGCCCGGCCACGTGCTCAGGCGGGGGTGGCACGAACACAGCGTTGCCGGGTCTGGTGCCCCCGATCCAGTTCTGTGAGCGCCGCAGGGCACCGGGCTGCTTGCCTGCGCCGCGTGCCCCCTTCAGGAGCAGCGCATGGGCATTGCAAAGCAACCGGACGCTGACAGGCAAGCCCGCTGGGTCGCGCAGGTTGTCTTGCACCAGCCGGAAGGCGCGCAGGTAGTTGGTGACTTCCTCCAGGTCGTCCGTGTTGCCGACGGCGAAGCCCGCCTCTTCGTCGAAGAGGTCGGTCAGCGTGGCCTGTGTGCCCTCGATCTGCGAGGTGAGCAACGCTTCCTTGCGAATGGCGCTGTAGAGCAGCCATTCCACTGAGGGCACCAACCCGGATACGCCGGACAACCTGGCCAGTGCGAGTTCGGCAAGCCGGTTGGGTTCGTCGAACGATCCGGGTGCCAGCGCAGGATCACTGGGCGGCAGCTTGTGCGGTACGAACGCCTGTACCTCCTCGCCGGAGGTGGTGGACGTGGCGAGGGTGCCGGTACGGCGCATGGATGAAAGCGTTGTTGAATCCGTTGCCGCGATATTAAAGCAATCTTTAATCGGAGTGCGCGCGATTCAAGGCGGCTTGCATCGCCTGCGCGGTATCAGCCGGCCGGGTTCGGGGTCATAACGGCTGTCGCAGCGCCGGCCTTTTGTCGCTTGAGCTCGTCGAGCGTCTTGCCTTCGGCGTTTCTCCATTCGATCCAGCCGTTCGAGCTCCTGCCGAGCACCACATCCGCGGCACCGCTGGGCGAACGGAACAGTACATCGCGTGAGAAGACAAAACTGCCGTCGTCCGGCGTCAAATCACCCGCATCGATCAAGCGTTGCCGGTGTTTGCCAGCCGACATCGGGATCATGCTCGCCACGGCTTCTCCGCGGGCGCGCGATCCCTTGAGCACCACCATGCCTTCTTCCGTGTACTGGCCGGTGGCATCGCCGCCTTGAGCACCTGCGCAGCGAAACAACTGAGCGCTGTCCAGCTGCACTTGACTGGTCGGGGCATCGCCGGGGAGTGGCGAGGGCGCGGGGCGCACGGCCAAGGGCTCGAAGACTTGCTGCCCCAACGTGGACACCAGCGTGCGGATCGTGTCGAAGATCTCCTGGCAATCCGCCTCCAGCCAGGCCGGCGTGTGCGGCCGGGTTCCGACCGTGCCGTTCTCCACCGTATAGCGCTGCGCCGCATTCGCCTGCTGGATGCTGCGCCATTCCAGGTACATCGCATGCGTCTGCGTGAGGCTGTGCGTCAGCGAGATCGCCACCAGCGCACGGTTCCAGAACTCGCGCTTGGGGTCGAGGTCGTGCTCGCTCAGCCGCTTGCCAAGCGTCATGGTTTGGCCGACATAGACCGCGAATTGGTCCTTCGCCTCATCGTCGCCGATCAGGTAGTACACCCCGAGCTGGCGCGACTCGGGCATCAGCATGAAGTCCGGGAGCAGCGGGCGGGGTATCTCAATGACCTGGACGATGCTGGTGGTCAGCGCCGCGACCTGGATGCCGCGCGGATCGCCGGTGGGGAGGAAGATCTGGATAGTGCGAGGGCGGGTGGTCATGGCGTTGTGTGGAATAGGCGCGGATTCAGAAACCGCTTGCGCAGACTTCCGCTGCCAACGCATCCGTGTTCTCAGGCAGACGCAGTTGGCCGGAGATCAGGCGGGGTAGGAGCGTGTCGCGGAGGGAGACGAGGGTTTGGGCCGCCGCATCGTTTGCAGCGATGCTTCCTTGAATCGGCTCAACAATATCCCCGAATGCTTGAGCCACATTGCCATCAGACAACACCATTGGGTAGCGCCCCAGAACATCGTTCTGGACGCGCTGACGGCCACTCGTGCCGGACATGCTCTGAATGGCGTACTCCCGAAACGCAGGGTGTCTGCACAGCAAATAGCCAATGTAATCGGGCAGAGGCGCCTTGGGCCGCAACACGATGAACTCAGTTGAACCCCACCCTACTTGGCCTTCGTCGAGAAAGTCGACAAATGCAGACTTGCCGTTTTCGAGGCAAGGCGTGATACGGGCCAACAGGGAATCTCCGTTCCGGAACTTGGCACCTGAGCCCATCGCGCGAGGAATTGGGCGTTCCACGCAATGGCCGCTGGTCGCCAGACTCGCCATGTCTAGATAGGGCGCAATCGTGTTTTTCTTCAAGGCACGCGTGGGATTGATCTCGAATGCGTCGGTCAGCGTCGCAACCCGCCACCCTGTAGGCACCAGCCCCAACGCCGACTCCTCGAACCCATCCGGAAACAGCGCCGCCGTGACCTCATCCATGCCTCCGGGGGCACGACCTTCCATCTTGGCGCGCACGGGGTCGAAATCGACGAACCACGATTTGAACAGCGCTTGGGCGATGGCTTCGAGCGTGGCGTTGGTTTCGCGCAGGAGGGTGATGCGGTCGTTCAGCGCAGCGACCATGCCACCGATACACTCCTGGATGCGCACCTCAGGGAGTCGAAAAGCGAACTGACCAATCTGCTTTGCGCTGATATGTGGAACAGCAGTTCCGGTAGTGACGTTCTGTATGTAATCTGAAAATTCAGGGCTTGCTATGACTGCGGCGAGATAGTCGGCGCGCAAACCATCTTTTGGCCGCAAACAAGCGACCCGCTGAACGAGTAGCGATGGCAAGTCGGCATGCTGCACGCGGGCGAACTTGAGACCCGCCGGAATCCATGGGCGGTCCATTGCGAGAAGAACATCTCCTTCCAACAAGTTGTATACGCTCGCTCCAATGGCCTTCTCCACCGGCAACCTCTTCGCGCCATCCCACCGAACAAAGCCTTGCCCTATGTTGTCACCGCGGAGCAGCCGCACACCATCGGGCGCCTCGGTGTAGTCTGCACTCTTGAATGGAAAGCCCGTCAGTAGCTGAACGTGAGAGCCGAGACTGACCACCGGCCACTCAGAACTCATACCCCAGCCCCCCCAGCTTCTTCCGGATCAGCGCGTCCAGCTCCGCCCCCTTCGCCATCTGCTCACCCAGCGTCTCCGTGAGCTTTTGCATCTTCTCGGCAAAGGCTTCGTCATCGTCCTCGACCGCTTCGGCGCCGACGTAACGGCCAGGGGTGAGCACATGGCCGTGCTGCGCAATCTCTTCGAGCTTCACGCTGCGGCAGAAGCCCGCGATGTCTTCATAGGCAGGCAGTGACGCATCCCCGCGCCACGCAGCCACCGTGTTGGCAATGCGATCGATCACCGCATCGGTGAACTCGCACTGCACGCGGCTGATCATGGTGGCGAGCTTGCGGGCGTCGATGAACAGCACCTCGCCCTTGCGTGCCAGCGCCTTCTTCTTCGCTAGGAACCACAGGCACGCGGGGATCTGCGTGTTGAAGAACAGCTGGCCGGGCAACGCGACCATGACCTCGACCACGTCGTCCTCGACCATGGCGGCGCGGATCTGCGCCTCGCCGTTCTGGCTGCTGCTCATGCTGCCGTTGGCCAGCACGATGCCGGCGCGGCCGGTGTCGGGCTTGAGGTGGTGCAGCATGTGCTGTAGCCAGGCGTAGTTGGCGTTGCCTTGGGGCGGGTCGCCATACACCCAGCGCGCGTCGCCCTCCAAGCTGCCGTGCCACCAGTCGCTGATGTTGAAGGGCGGGTTGGCCAGCACGAAGTCGGCACGGAGGTCCTTGTGCTGATCGTGCACAAAGCTGTCGGCGGGCTCTCTGCCCAGGTCGAAGTCGAGGCCGCGAATCGCCAGGTTCATCGCCGCCAGGCGCCAGGTAGTGGGATTCGCCTCCTGGCCGTAGATGGAGACGTTCCCTGGTTTGCCGCCGTGCGATTCGATGAATTCCTCGCTCTGCACGAACATGCCGCCCGACCCGCAGCAAGGGTCGTACACCTTGCCGTGGTGTGGCGCGAGCACAGAGACGAGCGTCTTGACGATGCTGCGAGGCGTGTAGAACTGGCCGCCACGCTTGCCCTCGGCGTTTGCGAACATGCCGAGGAAGTACTCGTAGACCTGTCCGAGCACGTCGCGGGCGACGGCCGCATCCTGGCCGAAACCGATGGTCGACACCAGATCGATGAGTTCGCCCAGCTTGCCGTCAGGCAACTGGGCACGGGCGTAGCGTTTGTCGAGGATGTTCTTGAGGCTGGCGTTCTCGGTCTCTATGAGCGTGAGCGCGTCGTCGATGCGCTTGCCGATGTCGGTCTGTTTGGCGGCAGCGCGAATGCTCTCCCAACGTGCATCTTCGGATACCCAGAAAACGTTGGCGGCCTTGTAGTAGTCACGATCTTCCAGCTCGGCAGCCAGGTCGTCCGGTGAGGCGTCCGCGAAGTAGTACTCGTCTGCCGGGTCAGCGAAGCGTGTCACCAGTTCGGCGCGACGAGCGGCGAAGGTATCGGAGATGTATTTGACGAAGATGAGGCCGAGGACGAGGTGCTTGTATTCGGCCGCATCCATGTTGGCGCGCAGCTTGTCTGCGGTCGCCCAAAGGGTTTTTTTTATGTCTGCGAGCATGTGTGTGTGAGGTCGATCTGCGGGCGATCTTAGCTGCGTGGCCAGCGGAGACTGCGGCCGGTGTAAGGATGACAGTCGATCTCCCAGAGGGTGGACGACAGCTGATCGAGCGCAGATAATCATGTTGCGAGCCACCGGGATTCGCGGGCGTGAGCCTCCACCCGGGGACGTTTGATCGTAAGTTCATAAGGCCCGCACGAGCGGGCCTTATCCATTCATGCTTCGAGTCCGCGAAAACGCAAACGGCTTCGTATAAGGACATTCGGCCCGGCACGAGGAAAAACGGCGTGAAGGGCCATATGGCTGTCCCTGACGCCAGAGGGGTGTCAAGGTCCACCAAAGCAGACGGTGGATGGTTGCGCTGCCGTATGTACATCGTCGCAACCTCCAACGGCCAAGACCGCTGAACCTGTCAGACGGTGATCAAGGCGATCACCTCGCGACCGTCGATCACAAGCGGTGTGGTCTTCTTCTTGCCGGCGAGTCGTCGGCAGTGACGAACCAGATTCACCTCCGCAGCGCTGAGGTTCAACGGGTTGAGGATCTCATCGATGATCTCCAGCAGCCCCGGCACGGATTCACTGATCGCCAGTCGGAGCACCATCACCGGATCTGCCTCGAGTGCTTTGGCAAGTGCTTTGACGCGGTTGAGTGGCAACCTCATGCTGCCGCGCTTCAAGAGGGGAATGACGTTCGTCGAAGGGAAGCCGATCGCCGCGCTGAGGGTGTCGTCATCCATACCGAGCAGAAGCTGGCGGTGGATGATCAGAAAGGAGATGGTGGTGGGGTTCTTGCTCACGTGGTTGCTTTCTGAGTACTGCAAAAGTGCAGACCTCATATTCATTCGAGCAACTTGGATGCATCGATGGCAACCGTCGGGGAGGTGAGGGGTAAAAGTGGCCGGGCAGTAATATAGACACGGCTTGAGCAGGGAGGGGAAAAATAGTGAGTAATCAATGACTTACTGTCCGTCTGCGTGCCGTGTGCTGCCCCTTTTCGCCATCTGCACCCGTCATCGTCGAGCGCTAAGCCATCCGCCTTTCAAGCGTACGCAGGGCTGACGCCACCTTGCGGTTGGCGAGCGCGTCGCGCTTGAGAACAAAAGACTCCTTGGGCAGCTGTTCACTGGCGCGGGCGAGCGCTTGTCTTGCGGCGCGTCGGCTTGTGTCAGGCGGAAGATTTTCGACATCGGGGGCAAATTTCCCGACCCCAGCGGTTTTCCAAGCACGAACCATCTGCCGCTCCAACTTCTGGGTCTGTGCAGCATCACGGCCTTTCTGGGCCCGGAGCGCCGGTTCTCCGATGAGGCGGAAGTGCTTCGCGAACGCTTTTCTGTACGGGAACGCCTGAAGATCGGTGAGAGTTCGTAGCGCTGGTGCGGTGCTCATCAGGGCAAGGCGACGGAGGGATAGCTCCATCCTGACGCGGTGCTGCTCGAGAGGCAGCGCCTTTCCCTGATCCGCTCGTTTCAGATACGCTTTGGATTGAACGAAGTCGCCTCGGTGGCCGTAGATCAGCTCCTCGTCCGGGCCGGGGAATCGCCTATGGAAGGGCGCTGGAATCTGGCCCGCCGCAGTGAGCGCACCCCGCATGCCATAGCCCCAGTCGGGGGCATCCTCGGGTCTGAAGCGCCCGGCGACTGCCTTGAAGGTCGATTGGAGCAGTGCTTCCCGCGCCGCAAAGGATTTTGCCGCCTTGGGAATCAGGTCGATCGAGATTTCCAAGGCCATGATTTCCAGGTCGGCCAGATCCCGCACAACCCCGCTCACGTCGGCGTGGCTGGGATCGTGAATCGTCAGAAGAAAAGATGTTTTGTCCGCGGGATCTTTCACCCACCTCGCGACCCCGTGGAGCGGCGGAAGCGGAACCTTGACGGGGCAAGAGGCAGTGACGTAGTCAATGCTTGCCCTGCATGTGAGCTGGTCCCAGTCGAATGGGGGCGGCCCTTCGAGGGGCATATTTTAATCTCCGTTTTGATGGACAAGACGCACACGGCGCGTCTTCGGTCGAGTGCCCAGAGCGTATCTGACGTTTGCGGTGCCCCGGGCTCCAAGGCGCCAGGACGTATTGATCCCTTCCCACGGATCTAGGCGGCCGTCGGACTTGAGCCTTTCAGCAAGACGATCCAACCGAGTTCGCGGCCTTTTTCTGACGACACCAAGGCGATCTCGCGTCGAGGACGATCCAGGGCGCCTACGCGGCACATAGGCGCCCCTGACAGCCTGGTGGGCGCACCTGGGGCCCCTTCAAACGGTGCGCAGCACCTGCATCCGCCTGGTGTTCCAGGCCATGGCCACGAGGCTCCACTCGCCTTAAGCCTTGCGCAGCCCGCGCATGCTCATCTGGCGCCAGCCCATCATCCTGTACCGGTTTTTGCCGGCTTGCGTGGACAGCCGGTGCAGCATGGTGGCGACCAGCTCCGTCATGTACGACGTGCTTCACAGCAGCAGAACGCCTAGTTTCCGGAGGCGCTGGGTTACATTGGAGCCTCGGCCAGTCGCCCCCTCAGCCGGATTGAGCTCCGTGCGGCGGGCGGCCGACGGGTCAGCGCCGCGCAGGACATCACCACTTTTCGTCGTTCTTCGACGGCGCGGCCGGCGTCGCGACAGGTGCCGCTGTCCGACGCGTCTGTCCAGGCATTGGTGTCGTCGATGCGAGCGTGGCCGTGCCGCCGGCAGCCGGCATATCCGTCGCAGCAGACACCTTGGTAACCGCCACACCCTTGAGCGCGTCACGCAATTGCAGGGCCCCGGCAGGCAACTGGTCGAGGTTCGCGCGCACGTTTTCGAGTCGACCATACGAAAGATTCGGCGTCACGCGTTCGATCACCAGTTCGCAGCAAGGCGACTCGACGCGACCGAGGCTCTGGCCCGTCTGCGGATCCTTCATCTCGGCCCCCATCGTGACCATCGCGTAGCGCGCGCCCTCCTTGAGTGCCTGCCCGCCTTGGCTGAGCACCACGTTGGCCCCGTCCCGCGAGACGACCGTCACCGGGAAGGTCCGCCGCAGCACCGAAGTCACCACTTGGTTGACCAGGTCGGTGCTCATGTCCTCCAGCACCTTGCCGCCGTCCACGCCGCGCCCGAGCGTGGTGGCTTCGGTCGAC
The DNA here is from genome assembly GCF_030811835.1 of Variovorax ginsengisoli. Taxonomy (GTDB): domain Bacteria; phylum Pseudomonadota; class Gammaproteobacteria; order Burkholderiales; family Burkholderiaceae_C; genus Variovorax; species Variovorax ginsengisoli_C. The sequence continues at coordinate 87,924 of NZ_JAUSRO010000016.1, forward strand.
GGTACCGTGCCGCGCAGGGCGTCCGATGCCATCACCTGTCGTGTCGCCACGTTCACCAGCTTCTCGGTCAGCGCCCACCCGCCCGAATAGCTCACCAGCTCGCGCTCGCTCGTCTTGAGCTGGCGTGCATGCCGGTTGTAGGCCAGGTTGCTCACCCGGCCGCTCCAGACGAGGTCCGCGCTCGCGGCCTGCGACAGCTTGGCGAGTTCGGCGCTGGGCGCCTGGCCCGACGAGATCATGTCGAGTTCACCCTGGATGTCGGGGCTGAATTCCCGGTCGAGCACTGCAAAGCGCCCGGTCTGCACAAGCGCGTCGCTGATGCGCTGGCGCAGGGTCGCTGCGACTTCCGCCGAGGACACCGAGCGGTCGCCCATTGGAACGCTGGCACTGTCGAACCGTATCTGGCCGATTACCAGCTTGACCTTCTGCATTTCTGCGGAGGGCTGGAACTTCGCGATCTGGGCCTCGATGGTCGCCTTGTACTGCTGGCCGCCGAGCACGCCAGGTTCCTTCATCTCGACCAGCTTGAAGTTCTGGATGACGCCGCCGGAGCGCTGCGTCACGGCGTCGGCGAACGCGCTGCCGCGCAGCGAGGCAGCGTCCTGGCCGAGGCTGACGTCAAGGCCGAACTTGACGCTGACGCTGGCGGATTGCACCGCGGCGCCATTCACCTGAAGAATGGCCAGCTTCATCGCTTCCGCCACCGCCTCGCCCGGCGATGCGCCGTAGCCTTGCGCAGTGGTCTGCACGTTCGAGAGTTTGCCGACATCGGGCGCCGGCGCCGCGACGCTCATCGGGGTGGGCGCAGGAGCCGCTTTTTCAGGCTCGGCCTTGTTGCAGCCAGCCAGCAGCGCCGCCGCAGCGACGGCGGTCATACAGAAGAGTTGACGCATGGGTTGTGAGCCGACGTTCAAAGGGCCTTGAGCGCGTCGTTGGCGTCGGTCGGCACCGGGATGTCCTGGCTTTGCGCGAACGCGATCGCGTTTTGCAGCGCGCCGCCGACGTTGGACATCGAACCGGGGAAGTTGGAGACGATGTAGACCGCCGACTGCAGCTTAGGCAGTTGCATCGGCGAGGCGCTCTTCAGGCTCGAGCCCATGGTCGACACGTTCTTGCCCACGGCCACCAGTTTGGTGGTGCCGGTGCCCAGGAGCACGAGGCCCTTCGAATACAACGCCTTCGAATTGGCGTCCAGCACCGGCTTCTTCGCCATTTCGGCGGCCACGGCGCTGGTCGACGCGGCGACCGCCTTGTTCGACTCTTCCAGCGAATCCTTGGTGGCGCCTTCGGTCAGCGATGCCGAGGTCGCGGCGGAGGTGGCGGCCGCCGTCTTGAGGCCCAGTGCCTCTGCCATCAGGCTGTTGGCATTCAGCACGTCCTTGTTCGCCGCCACGTAGCCGCGCACCAGCGAATCCTGCTGACCTGTGAGGTCACCGGCCGACGCGCCGCCGCCGCCGACCAGACCCTTCATGCCAGAAACGGACGGCATGGAGAACTGTGCCTGCGCTGCGGTGCCGGCACCGAGAGCGAGGACGGCGGAAGCGATGGTGATCTGGAACTTGTTCATTGTTTTGTCTTTCGAGAGTTATGCGAATGGTTTTGGAAGATGGGAGGGCGCGCTCGGCTTACTGGATGCCCTTGGCCGTCAATTGGCTGGTGAGTTCCCGCGCCGCGTTGTTGGCGGCCTGCGTGAGGGCGCTGCCACGTGCGGTCGATTCGTCAGGGCCCACGCCGGCGTACTGGACCGGGCCGACGGCCGCCTGGGTCGAGGGGATGGCTTTGGAAACGTTGTAAACCTTCGCATTGACAGTCACGCCGACGCGCACCAGTCCCGTGACCGGGTCCTTGCCAGCCGGGGCAACGTCCAGCGTACCGAGGGCGACGTAAGGCACGCCCGCCGTGCGCATACCGGCGGCGATGGACTGCAGGGTGGCCGACTTCAGGTCGTTGCCGGTCTGGTAGTCCTCTTCGACCTTCGCCACCGAGAAGCGGCCACCGGTGGCCGGTTCGGCCATGCCCGCTTCGATGACTTCGAAGCCGGCGCGCGCGAACATGCCGGTGAAGACGACGTTCAGGTTGGCGCTCGGGTAGAGGCGATAGGTCGCCTCGCTCGCACGCGTGACCGTGCTGCCGCCCGTCTCGATGCTGCGGCTGCGGTTCGCGGAGAAGTCGGCCGTCGCGGAGGTCGATTCGTTGGTGCTGATCTGGTTGCCGCGAATCGACTCGCCCTCGGTGCCCTTGGCAGTGCTCACGCCGCGTGCATTGACACTGACGTTTTGGTCGACGCGCTTGTAGACGCGATCGTCGAAGGACTTGACCGAAGCCACCTCGCGCGACACGAAGACGAAGACCAGCTGCGATTTCTCGGCAGCCCCCGCCTTGGCGACGGCGGAGTTCGACTTCACCAGGTTGCGCAGGTTGGCCACGTTCAGCGAGACGCGAACGGCGACCGTGTACTGGCGCTTGTCGGGCGTGTCTTCTTCGCCCAGCACGGTGGATTCGAGGATGTACCGGTCGGGGTTCGCAAGGATTTTCTCCCGCACGACATCGAAGTTCTCGCTCTCCGACTCGCCGGCTTCGGCGTAGTAGAAGTCGATGGCCTTGAGCTGCGCCGCCTGCGTGGCCTTGGCCTTGTCGTCGGCCGATACCGACCGGCCCTGATAGGTGACCGATGCCTTGCCGCGGGCCTGCTGGACCTGGGCCACCGAAGCGACAGCGAAGCACGCCAGGAAGACGGCCATGAGTGAGCGAGCTATTTGCATTGGGAAATCAGGATGTTGGTTTTCAGGATTTGCGCTTCGATGTCGGGCGCTGCGGCTGCTGCTTTCACCCAACCCATGTCTTTGGTCGCGACCGCCGTCGCCAACCGCGTGAACAGGCCGTTCCACGAGTCGTAGTACGCCGGGAAGTCATCGACGTAGGTCTGCGTGGCTGGGACGACCTTGGTCTCGCCGTTCTTCAACGCTGTGGAAAGGTACGCCGTGCCCATCAGAGGCTGCTCGATCTTCATCGTGGCGTAGGTACCGTAGACGAAGCTGTCGCCGGCCGCGACGGAGCCGAACTTCACCTTCTTGATGCCGGTGAGGTCCACCGAGATCGTGTAGTCGGGCTCGGGCAGTTTCAGGCTGAAGACCGTGCCGTCGGACACGCGGATGGCGAACACGTTGCCCACGGCGTAGCCCTGCGAATAGGGAATCAGCGGAACGCCGGCGCGGGTCGAGATCGCCTCGCTCACCATGTCCGCGGCCCATGTCTCGGCCATGCCCGGTTCGCTCTTGAGGTACGGCGGCAGGCTGGCCAAGACGCTCGAGTCCAGGCTGACCTTGGAGACCTTGAGCAGGCGCGGCACCTGCGCCGGGAGGGTCGCACCTGCCAGCACGTTGGCGTAGCGCGCGAAGATTCCCGGCTTGTTCGCCGCGCCCTCGTAGACCGCCTGCACCCGCCTGAGGATCTCGGCCGGTGTCGGATCGCGATCGAAGACGTCGATGTACGCGAAGCTCAGCGGATACGAACGGACGACGGTCATGCTTTTGAAATCGAAGAACATGGCCTGTGCGCGGATCAGCACGAACAGCTTGCGCAGGTTGCCGAAGTTCTCGACCGAAACGGTTTCCGAGTTCACCACTAGCGAGGTCACGATCGCCTGGTCACGCCCCTTGAGCTCATCGATCATGCCGGGGGCAACGGTGAGATGGCGCGGTGGGGCGGCGGCGATATTCGCCTGAATGCGTGCGTACGCACGGTCACCCGCTTGCTGAAGCCCCTTCTCGTAGGCGCGCGAGTATGGAAAGCGCTGATCCAGGCTGGCTGCGTCGCCCGAGAATGCCAGACCGGCCAACGTTACCTGCGTCTCCTGCGCCTGCACGATGGTCGGAAAGGAGAAGACATGCGCACAGAGGACGCCGGCGGCGAAGGCTCGCAAGGAAAAACTCAAAATGTCCCCCAATCGGTCCGCCACGGCGGCGGCGATGTGCCAGTCGTCGCGAGTCAGCAATTGTTGTTTTCAAAAGTTTCAGAATGTATCAGATTAGAGATCTGAGGATCTCGCCATTCCCTAGCAGGCTGCTGAAATACCTCTTTCGAAAGTCCGCCGTAAGTGGGTGCGCAGCGTTGTCTTTGCAGACTCACGGAACCCTCTGCGATGCGCGGCGCTGACACCTTCACCGAGAGCCTGTTCGCGATGCGCCGCCTGGAGGACTTCGTGCCTGCGGATCACCCGCTGCGCCCGATCCGGGCGATGGTCAACGAAGCGCTGCGCAAGGATGGCCTGTTCGCCGGCATGTACGAGGCCAACGTCAAGGGTGGACGCCCGAGCATCGCGCCGGAGAAGCTCTTGCGCGCGATGCTCTTGCAGATCCTGTTCAGCGTGCGCTCGGAGCGCCAGCTCATGGAGCAGACGCAATACAACATGCTGTTTCGCTGGTTCATTGGCCTGGCGATGGACGACGCGGTGTGGGTGCCGACGGTGTTCAGCAAGAACCGCCAGCGCCTGATCGAGCACGATGCGGTGGTCGCCTTCTTCAATGAAGTGCTGGAGACGGCACAGGACAGGGACTGGTTGTCGGGTGAGCATTTCAGCGTCGATGGCACGCTGATCCAGGCCTGGGCCGGGCACAAGAGCTTCGTTCGCAAGGACGGAGACGACGACGGCGACAGGGGCGGGGACTTCAAGGGGCAGCGACGCAGCAACGAGACGCACGAGTCGAAGACCGATCCCGATTCGAAGCTGTACCGCAAGGGCAAGACGGCCAGCGAGCTTCGCTACATGGGGCACACGCTCACCGACAACCGTCACGGCCTGGTCGTCAACGCAATGGTCACGCAGGCCGATGGCTTTATCGAACTTGAAGCGGCCAAGACCATGATCAGGGACGCACGACAAGCCACCGCGAGCCCGGATGAGGAGGTCACGCTCGGTGCCGACAAGGGGCTATGACGCGGCCGAGTTCATCGAGGCGCTGCATCGAATGAAGGTCACACCGCATGTGGCGCAGAACAAGTCGGGGCGTCGCTCGGCGGTGGCCGACGAGATCGCGCAGAGCCAGGGCTATGCGATCTCGCAGCGCAAGCGCAAGCTCATCGAGCACGGCTTCGGCTGGGCCAAATTCGATGGCCCCATCCGGCAGGTGATGGTGCGCGGCATCCAGAAGGTCGATCAGTTGTTCGTGCTGACGATGGCCGCCTACAACTTGGTGCGCATGCGGACCTTGGCAGAGGTCCGTCCGTTGGCCGCGTAGCGTGCCGGTGAGAGTCCCAAAACGCACCTCAAAAGCGCGAAAACAGGCATGGCAGCGGACTTGGGACGCCGAAATTACAAGAATGCCATCTTCAGTGCGCCGGGCGCCCTCGGCGTGCCTGGTACTTCAGCAGCCTGCTAGAGGCAAAGCCGCCGGTTGCCAACGATGCGGCAGCGGCGAACGGCTCAAGCTGGCGCGTTGAGTTGGCAGTCTCGTCAGCACCTCTTTGAGGCAAGCGTGCGGGCGACCGGCCCGCTATGCTTCTCCACCCGGTTGTTGACCGTTCGAATATCTCCGCTGTCGATGTAGTCAACCCCTGCAGTTGGCCCGCTGCGGTGCTACGCAGGGGTACTCCAAAATCTCACCCGTGCGACCGCCGGGGATCGTAAAATCTGAAGGTGATCAACGACTTGTGCGCGCGGGCAAACTATGGGTTCGATTCCCTTCACCCGCTCCATTTCTCCTAAATCGTTGATTTATAACGATTTTCAGGTGGTGTCGAACTCGCACCGATGCTCAAACCCTGAAGAGCGCCTCCGCGCAGCAAGCCTTCAAACACCGCCGTGCAGGCACGCGCTTCGAGCACTTCTGCGTGCGGGAAGTGGCCGGATATCCCGTTTGACAGGAAGGCGCGGTTGAGGCAGCGGGCTGGACTCCCGCTTTCGGGCCACAAGCAGACCTTGACGATGCGTCATCTACTCGTGCCGCTGCTTACCTATCTCCCGCAAGGCTATGTGCATCGGCAGAACCCGTTGGACGATCGGGCCGAGTCAAAAACTGATCTGGTGAGTGACCCTCGAATCGGCCAGGTCACGACACGCATGGTTTTAAACCACACGACGGGGTTGCCCAATTGGTCAAAGGCGCCGCTGCACTTTGACGCTGACCCCGGAGCGACGTGGCAATACTCTGGTGAAGGCTACATGCTTTTGCAGCGCGCGGTTGAAATGGTCACGGGGCAGTCGCTGGACGCTTTCATGCGTTCGCAAGTCTTCGAGCCACTGTCTATGCAAAGCAGTGCCTACACTTGGGGTGCAAATTCCGTCGGAACGCTCGTTCCGACGATGGCTTCCGATGGGACGAAGAGAAAGCTCAAGCCCTTTGCCGTTCCAGTCGTGCCGACGTCGCTCTATACGAGCGCCCCCGACTACGGCCGCTTCGTGGTAGCCCTGCTCAATGACAGAGCCGCGCTCGAAAAGATCACTGCTTCGCCGGTCACGGTGTCTCGGCAACTGGACCTGCAATGGGGACTGGGGTGGGCGATTGAACGCGCGGATGACGGGCCGTTCATCTGGCATTGGGGAAATAATCTGGGCTATCGATCCTTCGTCATGGCGTCTGTGCGAACCGGTGACGGCTTCGTCATGTTCACGGACAGCGACGATGACATGGCTCTCGCCGAGCCCATTGCGCAGGCCATGCTTGCCGGCAAGCACAAGCTCTTCGACTTCGCAATGCTGCACTGATGCGACTGATCGCAACGATGCGGCAGCGGCGAATGGATCAAGCTGGTGCGTTGAGTTGGCAGTCTCGTCAGCACCTCTTTGAGGTAAGAGCGGGGGGGGGGGGGCGGCCCGCTCTGATTCTCCATCCGGAGGATGCCCCGCTGGTTATGCGCACCGACAACGGCCCGAAGTTCACCCGTCGCGCCTTCATGGGGTGCAGATCCACGGTATCTGCTACCACCTGACCGAGCCGGGACGGCCCATGCAGAACGGCTACATCGAAAGCTTCAACGGCAAGCTCAGGGACGAGCGCCTGAACGAGCAGTGGTTCGAGACGCTGCGGCAGGCCCGCTCGGCCATCACGCATCTGGCGACGCAGTTCGATCCATCTCGACGACTGCCGCCACCGAGATCAACTACAGTAAAGCAGATGAACTGCGAAGACGAACTGCGAAGACGATCAGTGCATAGCGCAGTAAAGAAAGAAGATAGATCATAAAAGGCAGGGAGTCTTGATGGAGCAAGAGAATATCGTCCGTTTCTGGCATGCAGTTGAATTGCTTCAGCCGCAATCGGCACCCAAGCTCAAGAAGCGCAGCAACGCCTATGGGGCATTCCTTCACGACACGCCTATCACGCGTCCCATCCCGCCGTGGTCAGTCGATAGCATCGTCAGCAAGCAGGCGTTGCCCAACAAGCGTGTATGGAGCCACACGCTTTATGCCCATCTGTATGACAGCCGGCTCATCGCCGACACGCTCAAGAACATGTATGGCGCCGACCAAGGCTACCGCGAGCCACAGCGTCGGGAGTCGGCGTTGTTCGCCGCAAAGTTCGACATGGCCGGACAACTGGTCGAGAACAGTTTCGTGCTTTCCAGCGAGGCCTGGTTCCTTGGGCGGGCATTGACGGGAAAGGACTGGACCTGCGGATTCGAGGACGATGAGCGGGTCGCCGCTGAGCAGGCACAAACGCGGCTCGATGCCCAAGTCTCCGGCGATGCCTTGCGTGACCTCACCCTGTGGGTGCTGCAGTACCTCGGCGTCGCGGACCTCTTTGCTCCTGTGGATCACGCGTTTCTGCGTTTCCGCTCCCAACCCGTCAAACCCAACAAACCCGAATCGGAAGACGATCCGCTCAACAGCTTTCTGCTCGAAGACTTGGCCACCGTTGCCGACAGCCTTGGCAAGGGGGAGAAGAGCGAAGCGCTAAACCAGTACCTGTGCCGCCACGATCCGCAAGCGCGTTTGCATATCGACACTGAAGCCGCTTCTCTATCGCTGATCGATCGACTGATGCCAGAGGCCTATGCCGACAGTTGCTGGCCTTCCGAGCGGCACCTGGGACTTGTCCATTCACAGCAACTGGCCGTGAACACCATCCTGTCCACCCTTGCCGATGGGCAAGGGTTGTTGGGAGTCAATGGCCCGCCGGGCACGGGCAAGACGACTCTATTGCGCGACCTGATCGCCGCCATCGTCACTGGCCGGGCGGACGTGCTTGCCACGCTGCGCCGCGCATCCGACGGCTTCGCCAGAAACTCGCGCGAAGCCTGCAACGATGGCGGCAAGGAGCAGGTAGCCTACAAGCTCAATGCTTCGCTGTACGGCTTCGAGATCGTGGTCGCTTCGTCCAACAACGGTGCGGTGGAGAACGTGACGCTCGAACTGCCCCAGCGCGACAAGATCGACGAAAGCTGGCTGCCGGACGCGGAGTACTTCGCCGACCTGGGCGAACTCATCACCGAAAAGCCAGCTTGGGGGCTGATTTCTGGTGCGCTGGGTAGCAAGGCGCGGCGCAGCAAATTCGTGGAACGCTATTTCTACGGGCAGCGTCCCTTTTCCAGTAAGGACAAGGCGGAAGCGGAGGTCAACGGTGACGGTGAGCCCGACGAGGACGGTGTGAGTGTCGTGGATGCTCCATTCTCCAGTCCGGCCGCTGCGGCTGACACCAAGGGAGACGAAGCTCGGCCGCAGCACAAGCAAGTGCCGCAGCCGCAAGGCCTGATGGCATGGCTCGGCACCCACAGCCAGCTCAACAAGGAGCGCACGCCAGAAGAACGCCAGACCTTACGTGGTATTCCACGGTGCGGTAGGCCTCGCTGTCGGTGGGGCGCCAGCCGGCCATGGCGTCGATGAGGACGAGGCGGTGTTTGCCATCGCTGTGCTCAAAGAAATAGTTGACCCCCCATTCTTCGGTGACCCTGCAGAAAAATTCGAAGTCCGATTCGTTGTACTGAACCTGAAAGTCTCGCGCCGGATACTGGGCGAACAGTATCTTGTGGACTGGGAAGGCATAGGCGCCCAGCAGCTCGTCCAGGATGTCAATGGCGCTTTTGTTCTGGTAGATCTTGGTGCTGGTGCGCTTGGTGGCCAGATGTAGCCAGGGGCGCAGGGTGAGGCGGTATTGAGAATGACGACCCTCTTCACCCCAGTATTCGGCCTTGCTGATCAGGGCATTGATTTGGCGGGCACCGGTGCCGATGCGGTCGACCGAAGTGCCGACCGTGCCGGGCAGGAATTCTCCGGCGCCGTCCAGGGCAATGGAGCAGGAGATTTCTCGCCCGACGAAATCGTCGATGTTGAAATTGGCGCCCTCGCTGGCATCGGCATTGAGCGCGTCTGACGTTTTGAGCAGCAGTTCGTACTCAAATAGGGAGTTGACGCCCTCGGTGCCAGACAGACGCACGGGGGTGAGTGCGGGTCGGCCCAGGTGCTGCTCGATGGCGGTGGATTGGACCGAAAGTGTGCGCTCCGGCGCATCGAAGAATGCAGGCATGTGACTCCTCCGCTGATCCCGCAATGCTGCGGTTGTTTTGGGGGCATTATGTCGGGCCACTTGCTTTGATGGGGGTGCCCCAGTGACGGTGGGGCCGGCAACAATCGGCGAGTTGTGAACTGCTGCTCATACCGAGCAGAAATTTGATGAAGAGCTTCAGGACAAGCCCGTCTTCACGAAGCCCTGGCGCACCCGTTGCAGCGACAACACCGCCTGCAGTGCAATATTTCGAAACTCATCTGTGGCTTCGATGGAGCTCCGATAACCTTGCGGGAGCTTCTGCGGCATTGCCTCACTTGATCAGCGTCGCTGACGTTGATAGAAATATCCCGACGGCCCAACTTCGAGGTGTTCGATCATTGGCTGCCCCGTTCGTTTTATGTGCTCGACGGCAAGGAGCGCACAACATTTTCCAGACGTGTCCGGCTGGCTACTCGTAGCTGTTGGAGCCCGAGCCTGCGCGCCATTGCTTGATAGAGCCCTTCGCCTTGGATGCCTTGTGTGATGACGGCGCGAGCGAGCGTCGATAGTTCCTGGAGACTGATCTCATCGACTGCTCGCAAGCTGTCCTCGTCGGCGCGCCTGCGCAAGGGAGGCTCTGCCGTAGGATCAAGAGGCTCGGGCCAGTAGAAAGCGATCAGGATGAGCGCCTGCGACAGCTTCAGCGGTATCGACATGAGCTGGTGCTGCTGAGACCTGGCGAGCAAAGACTTCTTCGACTTGCTGTAATCGAGCTATCGCCGGTACTTCCGGTGTGATCGGGTCCGCATCCTGGATTGGAGCCCCGTTCCTTCGTCCAGCTTCGTTGATGCCATGGCTTGCGCAATGGCCGCTTGTGCCAGGCGTCCGGCCTCGGCTTCGCGCTCTACTTCTTCGGTACGCCGCTCGCGTTGCGTTGTGAGCAACGCTTGCAGCCGGGCATCCAGCCTGTCGAGCGTGCCAGTGGAATCGATCCACCAGTTGGTGGACCAAACTCGCACGATTTCCCATCTCAGGCCACGCAGGATCTGCTCGCGCAACTTGTCGCGATCGCGTGCTGTGGCGCCGCGGTCGTGACCCGCTGCCGATCGCATGCCGCAAAACCAGAAGATCGCGTCGCTGTGGGGCACGACACAAGCCAATGCGCGACCAGCGTCAGAACGTCGCCCACTCGTCGCTGGGTAAGGCCGGGGATGTCATGGGTCTGGACGCCGGCTTGTGGGGCGCCGCCGCTTCGGGCGCGGCAGCCGCAACGAGCTTCAAGTTGCGCGACTGTGCACGGGTGACGTGCGCGACCCGCATCGGCACGGCGGTTTCGTTTGGCGCGGGGGCGTCGGCATAGGCCTGCTCTGCCAGCTTGAAGACGCTGACCGTTTGCACCAAGCTGTGCGCCTGCTCCTGCAGAGAGCTCGCCGCAGCGGCGGCTTCTTCCACCAGTGCTGCGTTCTGCTGTGTGACTTGGTCCATCTGCGTGATGGCCTGGTTGATCTGTTCGATGCCGGTGGTCTGTTCCTGGCTGGCTGCCGTGATCTCGCCCATGATGTCGGTCACACGCTGAACGCTGTCGACGATCTGCCCCATGGTCCGGCCCGCTTCGTCGACCAGCGCCGTGCCCGCGTTCACATTGCCCACCGACGTGTCGATCAGGCCCTTGATTTCCTTGGCCGCCGCTGCCGACCGCTGCGCGAGGTTGCGCACCTCCGACGCCACCACCGCGAAGCCACGGCCCTGTTCGCCGGCGCGCGCGGCTTCCACCGCCGCGTTCAGCGCGAGGATGTTGGTCTGGAAGGCGATGCCATCGATCACCGAGATGATGTCGACGATCTTCTTGGAGGACCCGTCGATGGCCGTCATCGTGTTCACCACTTGGCTTACGATACTTCCGCCCCTGACGGCAATGTCCGACGCAGAGGCCGACAGCTGGTTGGCTTGGCGTGCGTTCTCGGCATTCTGCTTGACGGTGGAGGTCAGCTCTTCCATGGAAGCGGCCGTTTGCTCCAGGGAGCTGGCCTGTTCCTCAGTGCGCGAGGACAGGTCCTGATTGCCTGCCGCGATTTCACGTGAGGCTGTGGCAATGGTGTGGGTGCCGTTGCGTACCACGCTCACAACCGCCGCAAGGCTCTCCTGCATCTTGCCCAGTGCCTCCAGCAGCTGGCCGGTTTCGTCACTGGCCTGGGCGGTGACTGCCGACCGCAGGTCACCACTGGCGACCGTTTGTGCAAAGGCCAACGCTTCGCGCAGTGGTTGCGTGATGCCTTGCGTCAACCACCAGGCCACCGCGGCACCAATGGCGAGCGCCACCGACGCCAGGGCAATGAGCGTCCAACAGGCGGATTGGTAAAGCGAATTGATGTCCTTCGCGCTTTGGTCGATCACCGATTTCTGATGCTCGAGCATGGCCGACACGCTGGCTTCATACGTGGCCAGGGCAGGCACCAGCTTGCCGGAGGTCAATGCCTTGGCTTCTACCAGCTGATTGGCCTCCTTGAGCTTCAGGATGCTGGTACGCAGGGCGATATAGGCCGTGCGCTTGGCCTGGATGTCCGCGCTCAGCGCTTTTTCCTCTGGCGTGTCCAGCATGGCTTCGAGCCGCTTCTGTGTTTCGGAGATGGCATTGCTCGTGCTGCTCATTTCCTTTTGGAGGAGTGCCTGGACGTCGGCGTCATTGGATGCGACCAAACTGAAGGTCCTGACGCTGTTCTTGCCGGTATCCTTCAGCCAGAGGGCCGCAAGGCGCTCCTTGACGAGGGCGCGATCCGTGATCAGGTCGGCCGATTGATTCAGCCGTTGCATGCCCACAATGCCGAGTACCGCCATCACGGCGGCGAGCGCGAGCACCAACGCAAAGCCGATGCCCAGGCGCGTACCAATTTTCCAGTTCTTCATATCGGTCTCAATATCGTTATCACGGGGGCGTTTGCGTTGTCAGCAACGAGCGATCGCTCCGGCGGTCGGATGAATGATGCGCACCGCGTCCAAGGGGTGTGTAGCGCAGTTGTCAATTTCATGTGCCCTGTTTGTGTGCAGCAATCGACAGTGCTGCGCGCGGTTCCCCTCGACTGTCCAAGCGATCGCCCCCAAAACGCGCTGCATCCTCACCAAACCCGCTTCTCGCGTTGACAATTGTTAGCATTGACGCTTCGAGTCTCACCGGCTTGCGCGACCACGCACGCCGGCTGTTCCGCGCTGTCTCCAGTTCACATTACTGCCATGAAAAACCTGACCCTCCGCCAGCGCATGCTCGCCGGCTTTGCCGTGATCCTGGGCATCATGGCGCTGACGGGGATGCTCGATCTGCGGCGCCTCTATCTCATTGACAAGGAGGTGGATGCCATTCGGCAGGATGCCGTGCCGGGGCTTTACTACAGCGCTTCGCTGCGTGCGGCCTGGGGTACGGGTTTCGTTCGCGCGCGCGACGTGCTGGAGCACCCGACGCCCGAGGGCCGCAAGGCGCTGCTGGACTCGCAGGCCAAGGGTGACGCGCAGTTCGACGAGCTGCTCGCGGGCTACCTGAAGTCGGTACGCCACCCCGACGAGACAGCGCTGTACAAGGAATTTCACGCGCTGGTGCTCGAGTTTCGGCGTCAGCGGGACAACCTGCTGGCCGACCAATCCGCTGCCGCACTCAGCGAGGCGCGCACGCGGGTGCACGAGCAACTGACGCCGCAATTCAGCAAGGGCAGCGAAATCCTGCTGAAGATCGTGGCGCTCAACAAGGCGGAAGCCGACGAGGCGACGGACCGTATCGCGGATTCGGTCGGTGCGGGTGAAACCGGCGTCGTCATCTCCCTCGTGCTGGCGCTGGTGGCCGCGCTGGGTTGCGGTTACCTGCTGATGCGTGCCATCACCAAGCCCATGGGCGCCATCGTCGAGGGACTGGCTGAGCTGCGCGCAGGCGATCTCACGCGCCGGCTCGACCTGGCGCGCAATGACGAATTCAACGCCATCGAACAGGGCTTCAACACCACCACCGACGAATTGGCCGCGCTGGTGAGCAAGGCGCAGCGCTCGGCCATCCAGGTGGCGACCTCGGTGACCGAGATTGCCGCCACGTCGCGCCAGCAACAGGCCACGGCCACCGAAGTCGCGGCCACCACCACCGAAATCGGCGCGACGTCGCGCGAGATCTCGGCAACGTCGCGTGACCTGGTGCGCACGATGTCCGAGGTGTCGGGCGCGGCCGAACGCACGGCATCGCTCGCGGGCAATGGTCAGGTGGGTCTGGCGCGCATGGAGGACACCATGCACAACGTGGTCGAGGCTGCCGGTTCGGTGAACTCGAAACTGGCTGTGCTCAACGAGAAGGCCGGCAACATCAACCGCGTGGTGACCACCATCACCAACGTGGCCAACCAGACCAACCTGTTGTCGCTGAATGCCGCCATCGAGGCCGAGAAGGCCGGCGAGTACGGTCGTGGCTTCGTGGTGGTGGCCACCGAAATCCGCCGCCTGGCCGACCAGACCGCCGTGGCGACTTACGACATCGAGCAGATCGTGCGCGAGATCCAGTCGTCGGTGTCCGCCGGCGTGATGGGCATGGACAAGTTCTCCGAAGAAGTGCGCCGCGGCATGGGCGACATGCAGGAGGTCGGCGAGCAGCTCTCGCAGATCATCCAGCAGGTGCAGACACTGGCGCCACGCGTGCAGATGGTCAATGAAGGCATGGGCGCGCAGGCCACGGGCGCCGAGCAGATCAACCAGGCGCTGGTGCAGCTGAGCGAAGCCACGCAGCAGACGGTGGAGTCGCTGCGGCATTCGAGTTCGGCCATCGACGAACTGAACCTGGTGGCCAACGACTTGCGCGCGGGCGTGTCGCGGTTCAAGGTGTGAGCCTGGACACGCGTCCTGCGTCGCCGCTATCGCCGGGCGGCCCCGGCCTGGCGGCGCGCAAACTGTTTCTGCAGTTTCGCATCGGCTGCGACCGCTACCTGCTTGCCGCGGACGTGGTGGTGCAGGTGCTGCCGCCCCAGCCGCTCAAGCAGGTGCCGGGTGCGCCTGATTGGGTCGCCGGCATCCTGTCTTTCAAGGACCGGCCTGTACCGGTGATCGACCTGAGTCACCTGGCCATCGGCCAGGGTGCGCGCCAGGTCACCAGCACGCGCACCGTGCTGGTGGCGCACCGCCACCGGGGGCAGGCGCCAGTGCGCACGCTCGGGCTCATCCTGGAAGGCGTGACGGAGACGCTGCACTGCTGTCCGGCCGACTTCATGCCGAGCGGCCTTGGCGGCGTGCAGGCCCGCTACCTCGGGCCCGTGCTGCAGGACGGGGAGGGCGGCATGCTGCAGTGGGTGGGCGTGGACGAACTGCTGAGCGACGACGTCTGTACGCTGCTGTTCCCTGCGACTGAAGGCAGGCCGGCATGAACGCGGTCGATCTGCGCTTTGGTCCCCTGCTCAAGGCGCGCATCGGGCTGGATTCGGCATCGATCGGCGCGGCCGCCATCGAGCGTGCCGTGCGGTTGCGCGCCACCGCCACGGGCTCTGGCAGCGAAGACGCCTACTGGCAACTGCTACACGCCAAGCCGGGTGAAATGCAGCAGCTCATCGAAGCCGTGGTGGTGCCCGAGACGTGGTTCTACCGCTACCCCGAGTCGCTGGTGGCGTTGGTGGACGTGGTGCGCGCGCGACTCGCACGCGAGCCCGGGCCGGTGCGCATTCTGAGCCTGCCGTGCTCCACGGGCGAGGAGCCGTATTCCATCGTCATGGCGCTGCTCGACGCGGGCATCGCGCCCTCACAGTTGGCCGTCGACGCCATGGACGTGAGCGAGGCGGTGATCGCGCGGGCGCGCCTGGCGGTCTATGGCCCCAACTCCTTTCGGGGCGAGGCCGACGGCTGGCGCCAGCGTTACTTCACGACCGGTGCTCAGGGCGACGTGCTGTCGCGGCGTGTGGCGGACCTGGTGCATTTCCAGTCCGGCAACCTGTTCGACACGCCTTTGCCGCAGGCAACAGCCTCCACTTACGACATCGTCTTTTGCCGCAATCTGTTGATCTACTTCGACACGCCCACGCAGGAGCGCGCCGTGCGCCTGCTCCGGCAATTGGCACGCCGCGACGGCATGCTCTTCGTCGGCCCGGCCGAGGCCAGCCTGCTCACGCGCCAGGGCATGCGCGCGTGGCGACTGCCGCACGCTTTCGCCTTTCACGTTGCGCCCTTGCCCGTGCTCGCGCCTGCACCCGTGCCCTCGACTTTGAATCGGCCCGCCGCGCTCATGGCGCGGCCACCGGCCCTGCGTGCGCCGGCGCGCGCCGCCACCGCACGTCGCTGGTCGACTTTGATCGCCCGAGACGCCAGCGCGCCCGCGGCTGCGAGCGATGCCACGGGCTCATCCGACGAGACGGCCCTGGCCGAAATCTCCCGCCTGGCCGACCGGGGCGAGACCACGCTGGCACTGGCCGCCTGCGAGCGCTGGCTGGCCACCCGGTCACCGACGGCGCAGGTGTTCTACCTGCAGGGCCTGCTGCACGATGCCGCAGGACGCTCCGAAGCGGCGCAAATGGCCTACCGCAAGGCGCTGTACCTGGACCCCCGACACCGCGAGACCCTTGCGCACCTGGCGGCACTGCTTGCCTCACAGGGCGACACCGAAGGCGCGCGCCGCTTGCAGGCACGCGGCGCACGCAAGGAGCGCCAGCATGGATAACCGCCAAGCTCCCGGGGCCGATGCGCAGGCAGCGCCGCTGGACGATTGCTGGAACCGAATCGGCAGCCAGGGCAACAAGCAGTGCGAGCGCCTGGCCGAGCACATCCATTGCCGCAACTGCCCGGTGTTCGCTCGCGCAGCCCGCGCGGTGATCGACCGCCTGGTTCCGCAGGCGATCGATGCACCGGCGATTGTCGAAGCGCCCGCGCTGCTGCACATGGCGGCGTACAGCATGGCATTGCTGGTTTTTCGCGTGCAGGGCGAATGGCTCGGACTGCCCACGCGCGTGCTCGACCATGTGAGCCCGGTGCGGCCCGTGCACACGCTGCCGCATCACTGGGACCCGACTGTGCTGGGCGTGACCAATGTGCGTGGCACGCTGACCGTGTGCATCTCGCTGGCGCGCATGCTGGGCATCGATGCGGGACCGCCGACCCCGGCGACCGCAGACGCGCATGCGCGGCCCGGCGAGCCCCGCATGCTGGTGATGGGCGGGCCAGGGCGCGCCGTGGTGTTGCCGGTCGACGAGGTCGACGGTATCTACCGCGTGGCCGAGTCCGACGTCGATGCGTTGCCCGCCACGCTGGCGCAGTCGAGCGTCCGATGCGCGCGGGGCGTGGTGCGCTGCGGCCCGCATGTGGTCGGGGTGCTCGACGAGGTGGCACTCACGCGTTCGCTCGACCGGAGCCTGACATGAACCCCGATGAGATCCGCGACGCGTCCCTGCTGGAGCTGTTCCAGATGGAAGCCGTCACGCAGGTTCAGGTGCTCAACGACGGGCTGCTCGCACTCGAACGCGACCCGCGCGCCGCCGCCCACCTGGAATCCTGTATGCGCGCCGCGCATTCGCTCAAGGGCGCCGGGCGCATCGTCGATCTGGAGCCGGCCGTCCGCATTGCCCATGCCATGGAAGACTGCCTGGTCAGCGCGCAGGAGGGCCGCCTGCTGCTGCAGCCGAGCGACATCGATGCATTGCTCATGGGGGCCGACCTGTTGCTGCGTGTGGCCACGCCGGGCGTCGATCTGGAGGCCGACATTGCGCAGTTGCAGGCGCGCCTGAGTGCCGCGCCTGTGGCACGCACGCGTGCCGAGGCTTCTGCACCTGCACCTGCGCCGCAACCGGCAGCGCCTGTTGCTGCATCGGCGGCAGCAGCAGCCGACGACGAGCGCGTGCTGCGCGTGACCGCCGACACCCTCAACCGCCTGCTCGGCCTGTCGAGCGAAACGCTGGTCGAGGCGCACCGGCTCGAACCGCTCAACGCCGCCATGCTGCGGCTCAAGCGCCAGCAAAGCGAAGCTGCACGCGCGCTGGAAACGCTGCGCGAGCAGCTCGCAGTGCAGCAACCGCCACCGGACGCGCGCGTACAGGCGACGCTCGATCATGCCGTGCAGCTCATGGGTGATTGCGCGCAGACGCTCGGGCGCCGCATGGACGAACTCGACCAGTTCGGCTGGCGCATGACGCATCTGTCGCAGCGTCTCTACGACACGGCCCTGGCCTGTCGCATGCGGCCCTTCGGCGACGGCATCGGCCCCATGGCGCGTTCGGTGCGTGACCTGGCCCGGGCGCTGGGCAAGCAGGTGCGGCTGGACGTGGAAGGCGACGCCACCCAGGTCGACCGCGACATCCTGGAAAAGCTCGAAGCGCCCCTGACGCACCTGCTGCGCAACGCGCTGGATCACGGCATCGAATCGCCGGCAGACCGGCAGGCTGCGGGCAAGCCTGCCGAAGGCGTGGTGCGGCTGCAGGCGCGCCACAGTGCGGGCATGCTGGTCATCGAAATCGGCGACGACGGGCGCGGCATCGACCTGGTGCAACTGCGCGAGGAAGTGGTGCGGCGCGAGCTGTCGACCGCGCCGACCGTGGCGCGGCTCAGCGAGGCCGAGCTTCTTGAATTCCTGTTCCTCCCGGGCTTCAGCACCCGCACGGCCGTCACGGAGATTTCGGGGCGCGGGGTCGGGCTCGATGTCGTGCAGAACATGGTGCGGCAGTTGCGCGGCTCCGTGCGTGTGCACCAGAAAACGGGCGTCGGCATGCGCTTCGTGCTGGAAATGCCGCTGTCGCTGTCGGTGATGCGCAGCCTGCTGGTGGACATCGGCGGCGAACATTACGCATTTCCACTGGCGTATGTCACGCATGCACTGGAGGTACCGCACACCGCCATCGAACAGCTCGAAGGCCATCAGCACCTGCGCTTCCAGGGGCGGCAGATCAGCCTCGTGTCGGCACGCCAGCTGCTGCAGTACGGTAACGCGATGCAGACGCCTGACCCTGCGAGCGTGGTGGTGATTGGCGAGCATGGCAGCATGTACGGCGTGGCGGTCGATCGGTTCATCGGTGAACGCACCGTGGTTGTGCAGCCGCTCGACCCGCGCCTGGGCAAGGTGCGCGACATCCAGGCCGGCGCGCTCATGGAAGACGGCGCGCCGCTGCTGATCCTCGACGTGGAAGACCTGCTGCTGTCCATCGGCAAGCTGGTTGCCGACGGCCGCTTGGCGCGCGTGGACGCCAGCGGCAGCGGCAGCGTCGCGGGCGTGACGCGCCGCCAGCGCGTGCTGGTGGTCGATGACTCTTTGACCGTGCGTGAACTGGAACGCAAGTTGCTCACCCAACGCGGCTATCAGGTGGCCGTGGCGGTCGACGGCATGGACGGCTGGAACATGTTCCGCGCCGAGCCCTTCGACCTGGTGGTGACCGACGTGGACATGCCGCGCATGGACGGCATCGAGCTGGTCACGCGCATCAAGCGCGATCCGCGGCTGCAGAACGTCCCGGTGATCGTGGTGTCGTACAAGGACCGGGAGGAAGACCGGCAGCGCGGCCTCGACGCCGGCGCTGACTACTATCTGGCCAAAAGCAGCTTCCACGATGAAGCCCTGCTGGAGGCCGTGGAAGACCTGATCGGAAGGGCGCACACGTGAAGATCGGCATCGTCAACGACATGCCCCTGGCGGTCGAGGCGCTCAAGCGTGCCATTGCGCTGGAGCCAAGCTACGCGGTCGTGTGGGTGGCTGGCAATGGGGCCGAGGCCATCGAGCGTTGTGGAGCCCTGCGACCGGACGTCATCCTCATGGACCTGCTCATGCCCGTGATGGACGGCGTCGAAGCCACGCGGCGCATCATGGCGCAGACGCCCTGTGCGATCGTGGTGGTGACGGGCGATGTGAGCGGGCAGACCAGCCGTGTGTTCGACGCCATGGGCCATGGCGCCCTCGACGCCGTCAACACGCCCGCGCTCGGCCAGGGCGACATTCGCGATGCCGCCGCGCCGTTGCTGCGCAAGATTCGAAACGTCGGCTGGCTCATCGGGCGCTATGACGCGGCGCGGGTTCCTGCACCCGCTGCCGCTGCCACACGCCAGTCCGCCGCACCGTCGACGCGCCTGGTGGCCATTGGCGCTTCGGCCGGTGGCCCGGCGGCGCTGGCCGAACTGCTGCGGGTTTTGCCAGCGGATTTCCCCGCGGCCATCGTGCTGGTGCAGCACGTGGATGCGCATTTCGCCGCGGGCATGGCGACGTGGTTCAACGAACAGACCCCACTGCCCGTGCGGCTGGCCATGGCTGGCGACGTACCGCTGGCCGGTACCGTCCTGCTGGCAGGCACGGACGACCATCTGCATCTGCGGGCGAATGGCCGCCTGGCCTATGGCAGCGAGCCGGTCGAGTCGCTTTACCGGCCCTCCATCGACGTTTTTTTTCAGTGCGTGGCGACCCACTGGCAGGGCGAGGCAGTGGGCATCCTGCTCACGGGCATGGGCCGCGACGGCGCGCAGGGCCTGAAGGCCATGCGCCAACGCGGCTTCCTCACCCTGGCCCAGGACCAGGCCAGCAGCGCCGTCTATGGCATGCCCAAGGCGGCGGCAGCGATTGGCGCCGCCGTGGAAATCCGGTCGCCGGCGGAGATCGCATCGCGCCTGCTGGGCCTCTTTCCCGCCGCCCGCCCGCCGTACCCTCCAGGACACTGACATGCTCCCGATACCCGATACCGACACTTACTTCGCGCTCCCGGAGCCTCTGCACTCGACCATGGTCCTCCTGGTGGACGACCAGTACATGGTGGGCGAGGCCATCCGGCGCGCGCTGATGTCCGAGCCGGACATTGCCTTTCACTTCTGCGCCGATCCGGCCCAGGCATTGGCGGTCGCCGTGCAGACCCGCCCGACCGTGATCCTCCAGGACCTGGTGCTACCGGGCGTCAATGGTCTGACGCTGGTCGAGGCCTACCGCGCGCATCCGGTGACGCGCGACATTCCGATCATCGTGCTCTCAACCAAGGAGGATGCGGCGATCAAGAGTGCGGCCTTCACCGCCGGTGCCAACGACTACCTGGTCAAGCTGCCCGAGACGATCGAGCTGATCGCGCGCATTCGCTACCACTCCCGCTCCTACCTGGCGATGCTCCAGCGCGACGAGGCCTACCAGGCGCTGCGCAAGAGCCAGCAGCAGCTGCTCGAATCGAATCTGGAACTGCGCCGCCTGACCAATTCGGACGGCCTCACCGGCTTGGGCAACCGCCGCTACTTCGACGAATACCTGTCGGCCGAGTGGGAGCGCGGCCTGCGCGAAGGCCGCGAGGTGAGTGTGCTCATGGTCGACGTCGATCACTTCAAGACCTTCAATGACGGCTATGGCCACGTGCCGGGCGACGAGGCGCTCAAGCAGGTGGCGCGCACGCTGCTGGCCAGTTGCGATCGGTCGTCGGGTCTGGCCGCGCGCTTTGGTGGCGAAGAGTTTTGCCTGGTGCTGCCGGGCACGCCACTCGGCGGCGGCCGGCTGATTGCCGAAAAGCTGCGCCGCGCGGTGGAGAGCCTGCAGATCCCGCACGAAGGCTCGCCCACGTCGCCGTGGCTGACGGTGAGCGTGGGCGTGAGCGCCGGCGTGCCTCACGCCTCGGGCATGTCCTCCAAGATCGTCGAATGCGCAGACGTCAACCTGTACGAAGCCAAGCGGCTCGGGCGCAACCGCGTGGTCGCCGGCGTGTTGACCTCACTGCCCCCGGACCCGCTCTGAGCGTTCCTACTTCTGGATGTCGCCCAGGCAGAGGTACTTGATCTCCACGTAATCCTCCATGCTGTGGTGCGAGCCCTCGCGGCCCAGGCCCGACTGCTTGACGCCGCCAAAGGGCACGTGCTCGGTGGCGATCACGCCTGCGTTGATGCCGACCATGCCGTATTCCAGTGCCTCCGCCACGCGGAAGATGCGACCCACGTCGCGGCTGTAGAAGTAGCTCGCCAGCCCGAATTCAGTGGCGTTGGCCGCGTCGATGGCTTCCTGCTCGGACTTGAAGCGGAACACCGGCGCGAAGGGACCGAAGGTTTCTTCCCGTGCGCAGAGCATGTCCGGCGTGGCGTCCGCGATCAGCGTGGGTTCGAAGAACTGGCCCTGGAGCTTGTGGCCGCCCGCCATCAGCCGGCCGCCCTTGGCGAGGGCGTCGTCGACGTGGCGCTGTACCTTGGCCACGGCAGCATCCTCGATCAGCGGACCTTGCAGCACGCCGGCCTCGAAGCCATTGCCCACCTTCAGCGACTTGACCTTGGCTGCGAGCTTCTCGATGAAGACGTCGTACACGCCTTCCTGCACGTACAGCCGGTTGGCGCACACGCAGGTCTGCCCGGCGTTGCGGTACTTGCTGGCGATGGCGCCTTCGACAGCCGAGTCGATGTCGGCGTCGTCGAAGACCAGGAAGGGCGCGTTGCCACCCAGCTCCAGCGACAGCTTCTTGATGGTCGGCGCGCACTGGCGCATCAGGATGCGGCCCACTTCGGTGGAGCCGGTGAAGCTCAGGTGGCGCACCACGTCGCTCTCGCAGAGTTCCTTGCCGATCTCGATGCTGTTGTCTGCGTCGGCGCTCAGCACGTTGAGCACGCCGGCTGGAATGCCCGCGCGCAGCGCCAGTTCGGCCACGGCCAACGCCGTCAGCGGCGTGAGTTCGGCTGGCTTGATGACCACCGTGCAGCCCGCAGCCAGCGCTGGCGCGACCTTGCGGGTGATCATCGCCAGCGGGAAGTTCCAGGGCGTGATGGCCGCGCACACGCCGATGGGCTGCTTCATCACGAGCAGGCGCCGGTTGTTGTCGAACTGCGGCAGCGTCTCGCCGTTCACGCGCTTGGCTTCTTCGGCGAACCACTCGATGAAGCTGGCCCCGTAGGCCACCTCGCCCTTGGCTTCCGCAAAGGGTTTGCCTTGCTCGGCCGTCATCAGACGGCCCAGGTCTTCCGTGTGGGCCATCAACAGGTCGAACCACTTGCGCAGCACGATGCTGCGCTCCTTGCCGGTCCGGGCGCGCCAGCCGATCAGCGCCCGTGCGGCTGCCGCGATGGCGGTGGCCGCATCGGCGCGCGTGAGGTTGGCCACATCGGCCAGCTTGAGGCCCGTGGCCGGGTCGTTCACGTCGAAGCGACCGGTGCCGGCGATCCACTGGCCGTCGATGAGCGCGTCGGTCTTGAGCAGGGTCGGGTCGTTCAGGAGTGCGAGGGGTGAGCTGTTCATGGGAGGGAGGGAGGAAGGGATGGGTTCGTTCAACCGCGGCGCCCGCGCAGCCATTCGAGCGCGAGCAGCAGGGTGGTGGTGAAAAGAATCAGCAGCGTGGCGACGGCCGCAATGGTGGGCGAAATGTTCTCACGGATGCCAGTGAACATCTGGCGCGGCAGCGTGACCTGGTCGGGGCCGGCCAGGAACAGGGTGACGACCACCTCGTCGAACGAGGTCGCAAAGGCGAACAGCGCGCCCGAGATCACGCCCGGTGCGATCACCGGCAGCGTGATGCGCCGGAAGGTGTGAAAGGGCGTCTCTCCCAGGCTCAGCGAGGCGCGCACCAGGTTCTGGTTGAAGCCCGCCAGCGTGGCCAGCACGGTGGT
This sequence comes from Variovorax ginsengisoli, assembly GCF_030811835.1. GTDB lineage: Bacteria > Pseudomonadota > Gammaproteobacteria > Burkholderiales > Burkholderiaceae_C > Variovorax > Variovorax ginsengisoli_C. The sequence continues at coordinate 110,863 of NZ_JAUSRO010000016.1, forward strand.
CAACACGAAAGGGGCGCCCAATGCAGCATGCACGGTGATCAGCCCGAGGTAGGTGTCGGCCAGCCCGAGCGGTGCGAAGTACAGGTAGGTGGCCACGCCCACCACCACGATCGGCACCACCATCGGCGAGATCAGCACGCTCATCAGCAACCCCTTGAACGCGAAGTTCGTGCGCGACAGCCCGACCGCGGCCAGCGTGCCCAGCACCGTGGCGATGACAGTGGCCGCTGGCGCGATGATGAAGCTGTTGCGCGCCGCACGCCCCCACTCGGGCGAATCGAACAGGTTGTGATACCAGCGCAGCGACCAGCCCGGCATCGGGTAGGCGAGGAAGGAGCTCGACGAGAACGACAGCGGAATGATCACCAGGATCGGCGCCAGCAGGAAGGCCAGCACCGCCACGCACAGGCCGCGCACCAGCCACCAGCCGAGCTTGTCGGCCAGCGTGAAATAGGCGGGGAATTCAGGAAACTTCAACATGCTTGTCTTTCGTGGGCGGAGCGCGGCGGTCAACCCAGGCTCAGCTCGGCCTTGCCAATGCGGCGGTAGACCGCATAGAGCGCCAGCGTGGCGGCCAGCAGCAGCGCACCGAGCGCGCAGGCCATGCCCCAGTTGACTTCGACGTTGGTGTAGCGCGCGATGTAGTAGCTCAGCATCTGGTCGTCGGCGCCGCCGAGCAGCGCGGGCGTCACGTAGTAGCCGATGGCCAGGATGAACACCAGCAGCGCACCGGCGCCGATGCCCGGGTAGGTCTGCGGCACGTACACGCGGAAAAAGGCCGCCAGCGGCGAGCTGCCCAGCGACACGGCCGCGCGCAAGTAGGTGGGCGGCACGCTCTTCATCACGCTGTACAGCGGCAGGATCATGAAGGGCAGCAGGATGTGGACCATCGAGATGATCACGCCCGTGCGGTTGAACAGCAGCGCGAGCGGCGTGTCGATGAGGCCGATGCCCATCAGGCCCCGGTTGACCAGGCCCTCGGACTGCAGCAGCACGATCCAGGCGGCCACGCGTACCAGGATCGAGGTCCAGAACGGCACCAGCACGAGGATCATCAGGATGTTGGCGCGGCGCGCGGGCAGGGTCGACAGCCACCAGGCCAGCGGGTAGGCCAGCAGCAGGCAGAACAAGGTGACCACCGCGCTGATCTGGAAGGTGCGCAGCAGGATGCCGCCAAAGGCACGCTGGTCTTCGGGCATGCGCTCGACGCTGCCCGTGGCGTCGCGCTTCAAGTCGACGGACGCCAGCAGATAGTCGGGCGTCCAGCGCGAGCCGTTCTTGGCGATCGCCTGCCAGAACGGCGCTTCGCCCCATCGCGCATCGAGTTCGAGCATGCGGGCCTTCACCTCGTCGGGCGTGCCCGCGATGGGCAGGGCGCGGAAGGTGCCCATCACCAGCGACCGGGCGCCGGCGATCTCGGTGTTGAGGCGGCGTGCCAGGGCACCTGCGTCGGAGCTGTCGGGCAGCTGGCCGAGGTCGGCCGCGACCGCCGCGTAGGCGTCAGCAGGTGGCGTTCCGGTGCGGTTCCAGCCGTCGAGCGCACGCACGGTGCGCGGCAACGCGTTGGCGACCTCGGGGTTCTCGACCGCGCGCTGCAGCAGCGCGACGATCGGCACTACCAGCGTGAGCAGCAGGAACACCAGCAGTGGCAGGGTCAGCGAGAAGGCGCGCCACTTGCGGCGCAACTCCGCACGTGCGAGCGCGCGCCGGAGTTCGCCCGGCGGCGCCTCGGCCGTGAGGGGGGTGACGAGGGTCGCCGTGCGCATGGCGGTGGCTTACTGCGTGGCCCAGGCCGCGAAGCGCTTCTCCAGCGCCTCGCCCTGGTCGGCCCAGAAGGTGACGCTGAACTGCAGTGCTTCCTTGGCGTTGGCCGCCGACGTCGGCAGGTCGGCCAGCACCTTCTTGTCGAGCGCGGCGAGCGCCTTGGTGTTGGTTGGGCCGTAAGCGATGTTCTGCGCGTACACGGCCTGGTTCTCGGGTTTCATCGCGAACTGGATGAACTTCAGAGAAGCTTCCTTGTTGGGCGCGCCCTTGGGAATCACCCAGTAGTCCAGGTCGTAGATGCCGCCTGGCCAGTAGATCTTCAGGTCGCGGCCTTCGCGATTGGCCGCGTCGATGCGGCCGTTGAACACGGTGGTCAGCACCACGTCGCCGGCCACCAGGAACTGCGGCGGCTGCGCGCCGGCCTCCCACCACTGGATGTTGGGCTTGAGCTCGGTGAGCTTCTTGAAGGCGCGCTCGGCACCGTCCTTGGTGGCCAGCACCTTGTAGACGTCGGCCGGCTTCACGCCGTCGGCCATCAGGGCGAATTCGAGGTTGTAGCGCGCGCCCTTGCGCATGCCGCGCTTGCCGGGGATCTTCTTCACGTCCCAGAAGTCGGCCCAACTGGTGGGCGCGGTCTTGAGCTTGTCGCCGTTGTAGGCCATCACGGTCGACCATACGAACACGCCCACGCCGCATTCGGTGACGGCGGACGGTAGGAAGTCGGCCTTGTTGCCGATCTTCGAATAGTCGAGCTTCTCGAACAGGCCCTCGTCGCAGCCGCGCGCCACATCGGGCGATTCGACCTCCACCACGTCCCAGGTGACCTTCTTGGTCTCGACCATGGCCTTGATCTTGGCCTGCTCACCGTTGTATTCGACGGGCACGACCTGCGTGCCGGTCTTGGCATAGGGCTCGTAGTAGGCCTTCTTCTGCGCGTTCGCGTTGGCGCCACCGAAGTTGACGACGGTGATCTGCTGCTGGGCGAGCGCCGGCAGCGCGAAGGCGGCTGCGACGGTGCAAGCGAGAAGTGTCTTTTTCATGGCGGGGAAATCCTCAGGAGTTGGCTGGCAAAAAAACAGAAAGAGAAAAGCGGGGGCGTTGGACCACGCGGTCAGACGGCATACAGGCGCGCGTGATGCGCCGGGAATTCGAGCGACACCGACTCGCCGGCCTGCGGCGGCGCGCTCCCGTCCAGGCCGGTGAGCGGCACCTTCACGGTGGCCTCGGCCTGTTCGCCGCCCACGCGGCACAGCAGGCGCAGGTGGTCGCCGTAGTAGATGACGCGCGCCACCTCGGCGGCCAGGCTGTTGGTACCGGCCGGTTCGCCCTGGCGGCGCAGCACCACGCGTTCGGGCCGGATGCACAGCTCGACTGCCGCGTCCGCAGCCGCGTTGCTCACGTTCAGTCCTTCGAGCACGCGGCCGTCGGGCAGTGCCATCGCAGGCCGGTCGCCCGCCACGCGCAGCGTGCCCTTGAGCACGGTGTTGTCGCCCACGAAGCCGGCCACGAAGCGGTTGGCAGGCATCTCGTAGAGGCGGTCGACGGTGTCCAGCTGCTGGATCACGCCTTCGTTGAACACGGCCACGCGGTCGCTCATGGTGAGCGCCTCGCCCTGGTCGTGCGTCACGTAGACGAAGGTCACGCCCAATTGGCGATGCAGGTCCTTCAGCTCGATCTGCATGTGCTCGCGCAGTTGCTTGTCGAGGGCGCCGAGCGGTTCGTCCATGAGCACCAGTTGCGGCTCGAACACCAGCGCGCGCGCCAGCGCCACGCGCTGCTGCTGGCCGCCCGAGAGCTGGCCGGGCAGCCGGTCGGCCATGCCTTTGAGCTGCACCATGTCGAGCGCGCGCTTCACGCGGCTGACCTGCTCGTCCTTGGAGACTTTGCGCACGGTCAGCGGATAGGCCACGTTCTGGCCAACCGTCAGGTGGGGGAACAGCGCGTAGTTCTGGAACACCATGCCGAAGTGCCGCTTGTGCGGCGGCGTGCCGGTGATCTGGCGGCCGTCGAGCAGGATGTCGCCCGAAGTCGGCGACTCGAAGCCGGCCAGCATCATCAGCGTGGTGGTCTTGCCGGAGCCGGATGGGCCGAGCAGGCTCAGGAACTCGCCCCGGCGGATGTCCAGGTCGAGCTGGCGCACCACCAGGTGCTCGCCGTCGTAGGTCTTCTGGACGCGCTGGAAGCGGACCAGGGGTTCGTCAGTCATTGGAAGAGGTGCTCAACAGTAGGTGCGCTCAGCGCAGGGCGGCAAAGCTGGCTGCCAGGATCGACAGGCCTTCGTCCACTAGCAAGTCAGAGGCCGTCAGCGGCACCAGCACGCGGATCACGTTGCCGTAGGTGCCGCACGACAGCAGGATCAGGCCTCGGCGGGCGGCCTCGGCCACCACGTTGCGGGTGAGCGCGGCGTCGGGCCTGGCGAGGTCACCGCCTTCGAACAGTTCGATGGCCACCATCGCGCCCAGTCCGCGCACGTCGCCGATGGCGGGCTCGCTGGCTGCGATACCGCGCAGCCCGGCCGTCAGGCGCTCGCCCAGCGTGCGGCTGCGCGCGAGCAATTGCTCGGCTTCGAAGACCTCGAGCACGGCGAGCGCTGCAGCGCAGCCGATCGGGCTGCCGGCATAGGTGCCGCCCAGGCCACCGGGGGCGGGTGCGTCCATGACTTCGGCGCGGCCGACCAGCCCGGAAATCGGGAACCCGCCGGCCATCGACTTGGCGGTGGTGATCAGGTCGGGCGCCACTGGCCATTGCTCGCAGGCGAACCAGGTGCCGGTGCGGCCGGCGCCGGTCTGCACCTCGTCGGCAATCAGCAGGATGCCGTAGCGGTCGGCCAGCGCGCGCAGGCCTGCGACGAAATCGTGCGGTGCCACATAGAAGCCGCCTTCGCCCTGGACGGGTTCGAGGATGAAGGCCGCCACGCGCTCGGGCTCGATGTCGTTCTTGAACAGCAGCTCGACCGAATGCAGCGCGTCGTCCACGCTCACGCCGTGCAGCGCGTTCGGGTAGAGCGCATGGAACACCTCGCCCGGGAACGGGCCGAAGCCGAGTTTGTACGGCGCGACCTTGCCGGTCAGGCCCAGCGTCATCATGGTGCGGCCGTGGTAGCCGCCGGTGAAGGCGATCACGCCGGGCCGCCGGGTGTAGGCGCGCGCCACCTTGACGGCGTTTTCCACCGCCTCGGCGCCGGTGCTCAGGAAGATCGACTTCTTGGTGAAATTGCCCGGTGCCAGCGCGTTCAGGCGTTCGGCCAGCTCGACATAGGGCTCGTAGGCCAGCACCTGGAAGCAGGTGTGCGAGTACAGGTCGACCTGCGCCTTGACCGCCGCGCTGATCTGCGGGTGGCAGTGGCCGGTGTTGAGCACGGCAATGCCGCCGGCAAAGTCGACATAGCGGCGGCCTTCGACGTCCCAGACTTCGGCGTTGCTGGCGCGGCTGACGAAGATTTCATGGGTCTGGCCGACGCCGCGGGCAACCGCGGCATGGCGCCGGGCCATGAGGGCCGCATTGCTGAGATGGGGTTCGCGCTGCATGGGTACAACCTGTGCTTGTGGAGGAATGGGACAACTTTAGGTTTTGCCCGGCAGCGCCGCCATGTACACCCGCAGCGATGCTTTTGTGGACTGTGCTGGTCTTGTATCCTGTACATACTTTCCTCAATCTGGTGCATTTCTGCGCATCGGGCCTTTCTTATCTGGCCTCTTCTTTCATGCTGATTCTTCGCCCCGACCTCCCCACGCCGCTCGTCAGCCAGATCGTGGAAGGTTTGCGCGGATTGATCGGCACCCAGAAGCTGCGCGCCGAGACCAAGCTGCCCTCGATCCGCGCCTTTGCGGCGGCGCATGGCGTGAGCGTGTTCACCGTGGTGGAGGCCTACGACCGGCTCGTGGCGCAGGGGCTGCTGGTGTCGCGCGCCAATGCGGGCTTTTTCGTCAAGCGGCGCAGCGAGGAGGGCGGCGGCCCGGCGATGGCGCCGCGGGCCGACCCGCGCTTCGATGCACGCTGGTACCTGCAGCAGATCTTCGAGAACCGCAACCTGCCGCTCAAGCCGGGCTGCGGCTGGCTGCCGCATGACTGGCTGTTCGAGGACGGCATGCGCCGCAGCCTGCGCCATCTGGCCTCCGAAGGCACCGACATCGGCGGCTACGGGCTGCCCTTCGGGCACATGGCGCTGCGCATGGCGGTGGCCGAATCGCTCTCGGAGCACCAGATCGTCGTCGATGCGGCCCAGGTGCTGCTCACTCAGGGGTCGAGCCAAGCGCTCGATCTGGTGGCGCGCCGCCTGCTCAAGCCCGGCGACGCCGTGCTGGTGGACGACCCGGGCTACCCCAACCTGATGTTCATGCTGCGATTCCTGGGCGTCGAACTCATCGGCGTGCCACGTACCCCTCAGGGCTACGACCTGCCGGCGCTGGAGGCGCTGCTCGCCGTGCACCGGCCAAAAGCCTTTTTCACGCAGCCGCGCCTGCAGAGCCCGACCTGCTCGATGGCGTCGATGCCCCAATTGGTGCGCCTGCTGCAATTGGCGCAGGCGCACGATTTCGTGCTGGTGGAAAACGACATCTACGCCGACATGGACGCCTCCATGCGGCCGTCGCTCGCCAGCCTGGCGCAGTTGCGCCAGGTGGTCTACGTCGGCAGCTTTTCGAAAACCATCTCGCCCAACATCCGCGTGGGTTACGTCGTCGCGCAGCCCGAACTGCTGGCCGACCTGGCCCAGCTGAAGATGGTGTCGGGCCTGACCTCGTCGGACATCACCGAGCGGCTGGCCTTCAGCGTGGTCACCGACGGCCGCTGGCGCAAGCATCTCAAGGGGCTGCGCGAGCGGCTGGCGCAGGCGCATGGCCAGGTGGCACGCCGCCTCGACAGCCTGGGCTTCGAGCTGTTCGTCGAATCCGCGGCCGGCATGTACCTGTGGGCGCGACACCCCGACATCAGCGACGGCGCCGAGCTGTCCAAGCGCGCGGCAGGCGAGGGCATCATGCTCGGGCCGGGGCAACTGTTTCTGGTGCATCCGCGGCCCACCGGATGGCTGCGCTTCAACGTGGCGTTCTGCGAGGACGAACGGCTCTGGCGCTTTCTGGAGCGCAGCATTGCACAGCAGGGTGTGGAGTTGGCGCCCGAAGCCTGATCGCCGCGCGTCAGCGGCCCGATGCCGCCAGCGTCTGCTTGCGCCAGGCGCGTGGCGATTGGCCGTAGCGGTCCTTGAAGGCGCGGCTGAAGTGCGCCGCGTCGTTGAAGCCCCAGTCAAACGCGATTTCCGACACGGAGGCCTTGGCGCGACGTGGGTCGAGCAATTCCCGCTCGCACGCTTGCAATCGGCATGACCACAGGTACTGCGCCGGCGACTGCGATTCGGTGGCGAACAGGCGATGCAGGTGGCTGGACGACAGACCCATTTCGGCGGCCACGCCTTCAATCGTCAGCGTGGGATCGCGCTTGCGCTCGTCAATGCAGCGTTTGATGCGGGCCAGGTGGTAGGCCTGCAGCGACGAATGATCGCGGGCCGGGTCGCTCGACAGGGATTGCAGGCCACCCACCAGCACGTTCACCAGGCCGCTGACCATGGACGCGGCCGTCGCTGGTGGCAGGTCTTCGGCTTCCTCCTTCAAGGCGCGCACCATGCTGCCCATCAGGCGGCCCGCGCCGGACTGGCCTGAAATGGTGGTGGCCGTGAGCTGGTCGCAGCCCGAGACCAGCGAGCGCAGGCGGCTGCCATTGAGCTTGAGCACGATCTCTTCGAAGGCTTCGCCGAAACGCAGGGTGTAGGGGCGTGCCGTGTCGTAGATGGCGAAGTCGCCCGGCACCATGGCCGCATCGCGCCCGTCCTGCGAGACCATCCCCCGGCCCTTCGTCTGGAGGCTGACGATGATGAAGTCGTTCTCGGCGCGCGAGATCATGCGGCGCGTTCGCATCACGCGTTGCGGCTGAGAGTCCACCACCGACAGATCGAGGCCCGGCAACGCGTGATTGACGATGGAGCCGCCGAATCCGTCGCCCGGCCCCGCCTCGCATTCAAGGTCGACGTAGGTCGAACAGATGCCGTCGACCCAATAGCCCAGCCGGTCGCGCGGGGCCACAACGTCGGTCGTCAGGGTCTGGCTCATGGTGCTTCCCGGTGGTGCGTGCGTGCAGATGCTACTGCGGGCGCATGCAAAAAACATTCCGGAAAACACGCGATGCGACGCCCGGTCAAGTTTTGCGCGACCCCTGGGCAAGAAGGCTGCGGCGGCTGGATCGACCATTCACTGGCCCGCTCAAGGGCTTGTTCGACCGCCGCTTTTTCCCGGATTTCCACATTCCCACCGTACCCAAGGAACACACCATGCCCAGCAAGACGCATCCGAAGCTCACTGTTGCCGCCGTCCAGGCCGCCCCGGTTTTCATGGACATCGACGCCACCATCGACAAGACCATCGCGCTGATGAAGCAGGCCGCCGCGCAGGGCGCCACGCTGGTTGCCTTTCCGGAGACCTGGATCCCCGGATATCCCTGGTGGATCTGGCTCAACACGCCCGCGGCCGGCATGCGTTTTGTTCAACGCTACTTCGACAATTCCCTGAGCATCGATTCGGCAGAATTCAAACGGCTGGCCGACGCCGCCCATGCGCTCAAGGTCTGGCTGTCCTTCGGCTTCAGCGAGCGCGACGGCGGAAGCCTCTACATCGCCCAGGCGCTGATCGACGACCAGGGTCAGATCGTGACCACCCGCCGCAAGCTCAAGCCCACGCACGTCGAGCGCACCGTGTTCGGCGACGGCGACGGCAGCGACCTCACGGTGGCGGATACCGCCATCGGCCAGGTCGGCATGCTCAACTGCTGGGAGCATCTGCAGCCGCTGAGCAAATACGCCCTCTACGCCCAGCACGAGCAGATCCACATCGGCGCGTGGCCCAGTTTCTCGCTGTACACCGGGGCCGCCTACGCATTGAGCGGTGAGGTCAACAACCATGTCAGCCAGGTCTACGCGGTCGAAGGCGGCTGCTTTGTGCTCGCGCCCTGTGGCGTGGTGTCCAAGGACATGCAGGACGTGCTGTGCACCGACGACATGCAGCGCCAACTGCTGCAGACCGGCGGCGGCTTTGCGCGCATCTATGGCCCGGACGGCTCGCCACTGGGCCAGAACCTTCCGGAAGGCGAGGAGGGGCTGGTGATCGCCGAGATCGACCTCAGCCTGATCTCGCTGTCCAAGTCGGTGGCCGACCCGGTGGGCCACTATGCCCGGCCCGACGTCGCACGCCTGTTGCTCAACAAGACCCCGGGTCACCGCGTGGTGTCGCACATGCCCGTCGGCGCGGTGGTCGACGATCTTGCGTCGGCAGCATCCGCATCGGCGGCCGTTGCCTGATTCAAGGGAGATTCACTGCCCTGCGCCCGCTGCGCCGCTCGATGGCGCACGCGCGGCGCTGGAATGGCCCAAAACCTATAATAGAAGGTTCGGCCCCTATCGGGCATTCAGGTGCATCCAGGCACCTCGGCACCCACAAGATTCCAAGATGAGCCAGCCCACATTCAGCGTCGCAGACATCCGCAAGACCTTCCTCGACTTCTTCGAATCCAAGGGCCACACGGTCGTGCCGTCGAGTTCGCTCGTGCCGGGCAACGACCCGACGCTGATGTTCACGAATTCCGGCATGGTCCAGTTCAAGGACGTGTTCCTCGGTGCGGACAAGCGCTCCTACGTGCGCGCTGCCTCGGTGCAGGCCTGCCTGCGCGCCGGCGGCAAGCACAACGACCTGGAAAACGTGGGCTACACCGCGCGTCACCACACCTTCTTCGAGATGCTCGGCAACTGGAGCTTTGGCGACTACTTCAAGCGCGAATCGCTGACGTGGGCCTGGGAACTGCTGACGCAGGTCTACAAGCTGCCGGCAGACAAGCTCTGGGCCACCGTCTACATCGAGGACGATGAGGCCTACGACATCTGGACGAAAGAGATCGGCCTGCCGCCCGAGCGCGTGGTGCGCATCGGCGACAACAAGGGCGGCCGCTACATGTCCGACAACTTCTGGATGATGGCGGACACCGGCCCGTGCGGTCCGTGCTCCGAAATCTTCTACGACCACGGCCCGGAGATCGCCGGTGGCCCGCCCGGCTCCCCCGACGAAGACGGCGACCGCTACATCGAGATCTGGAACAACGTGTTCATGCAGTTCGACATGCAGCCCGACGGCTCGGTCAAGAAACTGCCGGCGCCCTGCGTGGACACCGGCATGGGGCTGGAACGGCTGGCCGCCATCCTGCAGCATGTGCACAGCAACTACGAAATCGACCTGTTCGACAAGCTGGTCAAGGCTGCATCGCGCGAAACCGGCGAAAAGGACGAAAGCAACAAGAGCCTGCGCGTGATCGCCGACCACATCCGCGCGACCGCCTTCCTGGTGGCCGACGGCGTGATTCCGTCGAACGAAGGCCGAGGCTACGTGCAGCGCCGCATCGTGCGCCGCGCCATCCGCCACGGCTACAAGCTCGGCCAGAAGAAGCCCTTCTTCCACAAGCTGGTGCCCGACCTGGTCGCGCTGATGGGCGACGCCTATCCGAAGCTGGTGGCTGACGAGCAGCGCATCATCGACACGCTCAAGGCCGAGGAAGAGCGCTTCTTCGAGACGCTGGCCAACGGCATGGAAATCCTCGACAGCGCGCTGGCAGGCGGCGCCAAGGTGCTGCCGGGCGAGGTCGCCTTCAAGCTGCACGACACCTTCGGCTTTCCGCTCGATCTTTCCGCCGATGTGTGCCGTGAGCGCGACGTCGAGGTCGACGAAGCCGGCTTCAACGCGGCCATGGAAAAGCAGAAGGCGGCCGGCCGCGCTGCGGGCAAGTTCAAGATGGACCGCGCGCTGGAATACGCCGGCGCGAGCAACACCTTCACCGGCTACGAAGTGCTGGAAACCGCAGCCAAGGTCACGGCGCTGTACTTCGAAGGCACCTCCGTCGAGCAGCTCAGCGAAGGCCAGCAGGGCGTGGTTGTGCTCGACAGCACGCCGTTCTATTCGGAAAGCGGCGGCCAGGTCGGCGACCAGGGCGTGCTGGCGGCCGAAGGCGTGCAGTTCGGCGTGGAAGATACACAGAAGATCAAGGCTGACGTGTTCGGCCACCACGGCGTGCTCACGCAGGGCACGCTGAAGGTCGGCGACGCGCTGACCGCCCGTGTGGACACCGAGCGCCGCGCCGCGACCATGCGCAACCACAGCGTGACCCACCTGATGCACAAGGCGCTGCGCGAAGTGCTCGGCACCCACGTGCAGCAAAAGGGCTCGCTGGTCGACGCCGACAAGACGCGCTTCGACTTCGCGCACAACGCGGCCGTCACGCGCGAGCAGATCCTCGAGATCGAGAAGCGCGTGAACGCCGAGATCCTGGCCAACGCCGCCACGCAGGCGCGCGTCATGGACATCGAGTCGGCGCAGAAGACCGGCGCGATGATGCTGTTCGGCGAGAAGTACGGCGAAAACGTGCGCGTGCTCGACATCGGTTCGAGCCGTGAACTGTGCGGTGGCACGCACGTCACCCGCACCGGTGACATCGGCTTGTTCAAGATCACCAGCGAGGGCGGCGTGGCCGCCGGCGTGCGCCGTATCGAGGCGATCACCGGCGCCAACGCGCTGGCCTACCTGCAGTCGCTCGAATCGACCGTGCAGAGCGCCGCGCATGCACTCAAGGCGTCGCCGGCCGAGCTGCAGCCGCGCCTGGCGCAGATGCTCGACCAGGTCAAGCAGCTCGAACGCGAGATCGGCACGCTCAAGGGCAAGCTGGCTTCGTCCAAGGGCGACGAACTGGTGGCGCAGGCCATCGACGTCAACGGCATCCAGCTCCTGGTGGCCCAGCTCGAAGGCGGTGACGCCAAGACGCTGCGCGACACCATGGACAAGCTCAAGGACAAGCTCAAGACCGCCGTGGTCGTGCTGGCCATCGCCGAAGGCGGCAAGGTGCAGCTGGCCGCGGGCGTGAGCGGCGGTGCGCTGGGCAAGGTCAAGGCCGGCGAACTGGTGAACTTCATCGCGCAGCAGGTCGGCGGCAAGGGTGGCGGCAAGCCTGACATGGCCATGGCCGGTGGCACCGATGCAGCAGCGCTGCCCGCGGCACTGCAGTCGGTGCAGGGCTGGGTGGCCGAGCGCGTCTGAGCGTCCGAACGGTGCTGCGCATCGCCTTGATCGGTTGCGGTGCCATCGGCACCACTGTGCTGGAGCTGCTGCAGAACGACCCGGGCCTGCAGGTCAGCGCCATCGTCGTGACGCCGACGGGCCAGGCGGCTGCGCGCGAGGTGGCACGGCGCCTGGCGCCGCAGGCCGTGGTGGCGAGCGAAGTGCCCGCTGAAGGCATCGACCTGCTGGTCGAAGCCGCCGGGCACGCCGCCGTTGCGCATCACGTGCTGCCTGCGCTCGAGCGCGGCGTCGCCTGCATCGTGGCATCGATTGGAGCGCTCTCGGCCGAGGGCGTGGCGCAGCAGGTCGAGGCCGCGGCGGTGCGGGGCGGCACCCAGGTGCAGTTGATCTCTGGCGGCATCGGCGCCATCGACGTGCTGGCGGCCGCCCGCATCGGCGGATTGGACGCCGTGCGCTACACCGGCCGCAAGCCGCCACGCGCCTGGAAGGGCACGCCGGCCGAGCAGGCCCATGACCTGGATGCGCTGACGCAGGCAACGGTCATCTTCGAGGGCAGCGCGCGCGACGCCGCCTTGCGCTACCCCAAGAACGCCAACGTGGCGGCGATGGTGTCGCTGGCGGGCCTGGGGCTCGACGCGACGCGGGTGCAGCTCATCGCCGACCCGGCCGTGAGCGACAACATTCATGCCGTCGAAGCGTCGGGCGCCTTCGGCAACTTCGAACTGACGATGCGCAACAGGCCGCTCGCAGCCAATCCCAAGACGTCGGCGCTCACCGTGTACAGCCTGGTGCGGGCGGTGCGCAACCGCGTGGCGGCGCTGGCCATCTGAGCCGGTTCATCGCAGTATTCCCGCGTCGATTCGGCCAGCTGTCGAAACCAGAGGCTCCTCAGCCCTCATATCCCTTCGGATTCCCCTGCTGCCAGCGCCAGCTGTCTGCGCACATCTGTTCGATGTCGCGCTTCGCTTCCCAGCCGAGCGTGGCCTTGGCTTGGGTCACGTCGGCCCAATAGGCGGGCACGTCGCCGCTGCGTCGTGGACCGACGTCGCGCGCAATCGTCTTGCCGCTGACGCGCTCGAAGGCTCTCACCACGTCGAGCACCGAGCCGCCGATGCCGGTGCCCAGGTTCAGCGTCAACAGGCCGGGGTGGGCCATCACGTGGCGCAGCGCCGCGACGTGGCCTTCGGCCAGGTCCATCACATGCACGTAGTCCCGCACGCCCGTGCCGTCGGGGGTCGGGTAGTCGCCGCCGTGGATGGTCAGGCGCTCGCGCAGGCCCACCGCGACCTGCGACACGAAGGGCATCAGGTTGTTGGGTTTGCCGTTGGGATGCTCGCCGATCAGGCCGCTTTCGTGCGCGCCGACCGGGTTGAAGTAGCGCAGCCGCGCAATGCGCCAGGCCGGGTCGGCAAAGTGCAGGTCGGCCAGAATCTCCTCGACCATGCGCTTGGTGCGGCCGTAGGGGCTGGCTGCCGCGTAAGGCGCTTCTTCAGGAATGGGCGAGCGCTCGGGCTCGCCGTACACCGTGGCCGATGACGAGAAAATGAGGGTCTTGACCTGCGCTGCCGCCATGGCACGCGCCAGGATCACTGTGCCGCCGACGTTCACGTCGTAGTACTGGAGCGGATCGGCCACGGAGTCGCCCACCGCCTTCAGGCCGGCGAAATGAATGACGCCAGCCACGGCGTGCTGCTCGAACACGCGCGAGAGCAGGGCGCCGTCGCGCACGTCGCCCTGCACCAGCAACGGGCGCTGACCACTGATGCGCTCGATGCGGTCGAGCACGCGCACGTCGCTGTTGCTGAAGCTGTCGAGCACGATGGGCGTGTAGCCGGCTGCTGTCAGCGCGACACAGGTATGGCTGCCAATGAAGCCGGCGCCGCCGGTCACGAGGATGTGGGATGTCGGCATGGGATGGGGGTTGAGGGAGAGAAGCGGAAAAGGTCGCTATTGAATATAGCCGAGTGCCATGCATGGCTTACCTTTCCTGCATGTCCGCCGCGTTGGGCTCGGCCCATGGAGAGGGCAGGCGCGCCTCTTGCAGCGCGCTGTGGCATCCACTTGGCAAGGAGCCTACGCATGAACCGCAACGACGTTACCGAAAAGATCATCACCGCGAAGGTGGCCCACGGCATTCAATGGGCCGACGTGGCCCGCAAGGTCGGCCTGTCCAAGGAATGGACGACGGCCGGCTGCCTCGGCCAGATGACATTCGACGCCGCGCAGGCCCAGGTCATCGGCGAAATCTTCGGCCTGACGGCCGAGGAGCAGAAGTGGTTGCAAGTGGTGCCGTACAAAGGCTCGCTGCCAACGCCAGTGCCGACCGACCCGCTGATCTACCGCTGGTATGAAATCGTCAACGTGTATGGCACAACCATCAAGGAACTCATCCATGAGGAGTTCGGTGACGGCATCATGAGCGCGATCGACTTCAGCATGGACATCCAGCGCACGGCCGACCCGAAGGGCGATCGTGTGAACGTGGTGCTCTCGGGGAAGTTCCTGCCTTACAAGCAGTATTAGTCTTACCAGCCCCAACAACACAGCCGGGCGATGTGTGGCTGAACTGCGGCCCGCGTATTGCCTGGGCAGATCGCATTGCGGAACTGTGCTCAAGGTAGTGGCGCAATTGTCTCGGATCACGCCAACTTTGCACAACATTTAAGGCCCGACAAGCTGCTAGAGTCAGCGCAAACCTACAAGTCGGGAGTTATAAATGAAGCGAACCGAGATCGCCGATCGGATCATGGAGAAGCTGGCGCCAGCGGTGCCCGAACTGCGCGAGCGGTGGGCCGCGTCGGCCGGTACCATTCACCACTGCGCGATCGACAACCTGCTGCCGGACGACTTGGCGCACAAGATTCGCGACGCCTACCCTTCTGGTGGGGGCATGAGGACGCTCAAGAGCCTGCGCGAGCTGAAGCATGTCGCGGCGCAGATGAACCAGTACGACCCAATCCTCGAGGAGTCGCTGTACGCGTTCCAGGATCCGCGCGTGGTGGCCGCAGTGGGCCAGATCACCGGGCTGCGCGCGCTCGAACCCGACGAGCTGCTGTACGCGGGTGGCATCTCGGTCATGTCCAAGGGCCACTTCTTGAACCCGCACGTCGACAACTCGCACGACCGGGATCGCGTGCGCTACCGGGTGCTGAACCTGCTGTACTACGTGTCCCCGGGTTGGGGCTTGGCGAACGGCGGAAATCTCGAACTGTGGCCGGACGGCCTGGATGGCAAGCAGGTCACCATCGAGAGCCGCTTCAACCGGTTGGCCATCATGATCACGAACAAGTCGTCGCTGCACTCGGTGTCGCCCGTGCTGGTCGACGATCAGCGGTGCTGCGTCTCGAACTACTACTTCTCGCAGTTTCCTGCAGAGAAGGAAGACTACTTCCACGTCACCTCATACCGCGGCCGTCCGGAGCAGCCGCTGCGCGACCTGGTGCTGCGTGGCGACGCGGCCCTGCGCATGGGAATCCGCAAAGTATTCCCGAAGGGCATCGTGAAAAACAAGCACTACTACGAGCGCGACACCCCGCCCGAGAATTGATTCTCACCAGCGCACGTCGATCCTGAGTTGGACCTCGGTGTGGGCCGCGCTGCAGGGGCTGCACGGCACAGCCGACGTCGCGATCGCCCCATATCCCGACGTTCTTTCCGATGCCGTAGCTTAGGCCCACGGCTTCGGTGCTCCGATGGGATGTCGATCGCGGTGACGATCTGGGGCTGTCATGGCAGCAGCTTCGAAATCCGCACGCATGAATTCGGCTCTGTGGCATGCCTGGCCGACAGGGCGGCGCCATGCGCGCCGATAACAAACAGCCAGCCCCACGCCGAGCTCCGTGTGGCGCGCCATTGCCGGCGCGCAGGGCGCGTTCGAGGCGGTTCGTGTCCATTTCTACGTCCGCATCGCGGAGTTAGCCCTCCAGCTCCGCGCTGCGCGCGCGCGTAGGCCGGCGCCTCGAAGAAGCCCGATCACACTTGAGACACGGTGATTCGTTGCAAATACGAGACAAATTCGAAAATTAGGCGATTACCATTTGCGACCGTAACGCACTGATTTTGTGCTGAATTCTTACAAATGTACCGAAAATACAACGATTCAGGTGGTTTGCGTTCAGCCAAAAAAGTACCGAGCGTGTATGGCAAGCGGTGACAAATCACACTTTTTATGCTTAATTGCACTTATTAAGAAACAGATTTGTAACAGTGCTATAGGTTGCCTAAGTGGTTTCGAGGCTTCTGTCAAATTTATCTTTCCTGTAACTGAGGGGTTATCTCCTCAGTGATTACCCATTTGCCGATCGCGCTCGTCGACGAAAATGCGAGGGACCGATATGGGTCCTCCTTGTACGCGCGGGCACGCACCTTCAAATTTTGCTTTGTCATGCGATTGATTGCTGCGTGCCGATCGTTTTGGAAAAGCAAAGATACAAGGTTTTTCAGCGAAGCTGTTAGTTATAACGGTAGCCGACGGTTCCATAAAGCGTTTCTTTGATTATTTAATTTGCATGACATTTCCAAATTCCAACGGAAGCGCAGAGCAGACCACCTCATTGAGAGGGGCTACATCCGGCGCCGGCGAGATCAGTATTCTGGATGTCCTTCAGATTCTGATTGATAACCTTCGGGTTTTGGTGATCTTTCCGCTAATCGTCGGAATTTTGGCGCTGGCAATTAGCTTTCTCATAAAACCGATTTTTACTGCGAGCACCAAATTTCTTCCGCCACAGCAGCAGCAGGGGGCGGCGGCCGCCATGTTGCAGTCTTTGGGTTCACTGGGAGGGCTTGCTGCGGGGGCATCGGGTTTGAAAAATCCGGCTGACCAGTATATTGGATTTTTGAAAAGTGAAAGCGTTCAGGATCCTTTGATCAACCAATTTGGATTGGTCGATCGATTCGATGTGAAATATCGTTCAGATGCACGAAGGGTGCTGGAAAGTAGGACGCGCATAAGCAACGGCAAGGATGGATTAATTGTTATCGATTACGATGATCAAGATCCTAAAATTGCTGCTGAAATAGCCAATGCTTATGTGAAAGGCCTTGGCTCGCTTTTGAGTCGCTTGGCGGTGACTGAAGCACAGCAGCGGCGCCTTTTTTTCGAAAAGCAGCTTTTCGATGCAAAGAATAAGCTTATCAAGTCAGAACAAGCACTCAAGGCCAGTGGCGTGAGTAGTTCTGTGTTGCGTGTATCGCCGCAATCGGCGGTTGAAGGTATCGCTCGTCTGCAAGCCCAGATTACTGCCCAGGAAGTAAAAGTGGCATCTATGCGTGGATATCTCATGCCCGCATCTCCTGATCTCAAGCAGGCGCAAAATGAATTGAACGCAATAAAAAGCCAATTAATTCGTGCGCAACAGGAGGAGCCGCAAGCTGCTAAGGAGGGGGCGGGTGACTATATCGCATTGTACCGAGACTTCAAGTACAGCGAGACATTGTTTGAATTGTTTGCTCGTCAATATGAAGCCGCTCGCGTAGATGAAAGCAAGGAAGGGGCGATTATTCAGGTTGTGGATGTCGCGCAAATTCCGGAAAAAAAATCAGGGCCAAAGCGTGAAATTATTGCATTGGCGGCAACGTTTCTATCTTTCATTTTGACTATAATTTTTGTGCTTGTTAGAAATGCTTTTAAAAGAAAGAGCGATGATTCCAGGCTGGCAGAGAAATTTTCCAAACTGAGGATTGGACTTAAGCGTGCACTCGGATTCAAAAAATAATATTTTGTTTAAATTGGACGACGATGGTGCGGTCAATTCTGTGGCATCTGGCAATTTGTGGTCGGAGGCTGATAGATTGCATTTGAGTAATGGTGCTGCCAAGCGATTGATCGATATTATTGGTTCCTTGGTATTTTTCTCTTTTTTTGGATTTTTTTACGTCGCCGTATGGATTGGTGTGCTTGTTACAACCGGCGCGCCCGCAATTTATCGGCACTCCCGCATTGGAAAAGGTGGGGTGCCTTTTGATTGTTTGAAATTTCGTTCAATGGTCCCTGACTCTGACGCCGTCCTGAGTGATTTGCTTCAAAGGGATGTTGCTGCAAAAGCCGAATGGGATGAGACGTTTAAATTAAAAAAAGATCCCAGAATAACGAAATTTGGAAGATTTATCAGAAGAACGAGCCTTGATGAATTGCCGCAGTTTTGGAACGTTCTAAGAGGTGATATGAGCCTTGTTGGGCCGAGGCCGGTGGTGCAGCGGGAGCTTGATTGTTTTTATGGTGGTGCTGCGGAAATTTACGCTGCAGTGAAGCCTGGAATTACTGGGCCATGGCAAATTGGCGGTCGATCTGATTTGAGTTATGCGGATCGGGTTTTGCTCGACTGTGAATATGTAAAAAACCGGTCCACCAAGGGGGATTTGATTATTCTTTGGAGAACAATCAAGGTTGTATTTTCTGGCAGTGGTTCGTATTAGTCTGAGGGTGGGTTTTTGTGACAATAGTTTTTCTGTCAAATGAGAAAAAATTTTCTGCGGATGGCAGCTTAACTTTATTGCAGGCTGCCCAAGATGCGAAGTTGGTTCTGGAGCACAGTTGCCGGACTGGTCGTTGCGGTAGTTGCAAAGCTCGCGTCCTTGAGGGAGAGGTAAATCCATGTGGCGAGGACACCAGTCTTTCCAGTGAGGAGCGCGCCCAAGGCTGGATCCTTACCTGTGTATCTTCCGCGCGCGGCGACGTTGTTCGGCTTGATGTAGAAGACGTGGGCATACTTGCTGATTTTCCGGTGAAAATTACGCCAACGCGGATTGACTTTATTGAGCGCCTTGCGCCAGATGTTATGGGCGTCAAGTTGCGCCTTCCGCCTTCAAACGGTCTGCGATATCTTGCAGGTCAATATGTTGACGTTTTGGGTAAAGGCGGCGTGCGCCGCAGCTATTCGATTTCAAATCATGCAGATGTTGCTGGAAAAATTGACCTCGAAATTCGCAAGGTCGAAGGCGGCGTCCTGAGCCAATATTGGTTTGCTGAAGCCAAGGTCGGAGATCTGCTTCGCATAGAAGGACCCAAGGGCACATTTTTTCTTCGCGATGTCACAGGTCTTGATTTGGTTTTTCTTGCGACGGGTACGGGTATCGCACCTGTCAAGGCAATGCTGGCTGAATTGAGCACTAGGCCGGCTGGTGACAAGCCGAAATCCGTGACTGTCTACTGGGGCGGGCGTAACGCTGCCGATCTTTACTGGACGCCGTTTTCAACGGTGGAGTTTCGCTTCGTACCAGTGCTGTCGCGTGGTGATGAAAATTGGCAAGGTGCTAGAGGGTACGTGCAGGACGTCCTGCTTGTACAGCGACCCGATCTGAAAAATACTGTGGTTTACGCATGCGGATCTCCTGAAATGATTGGCAGTGCCTCTGCCACACTTCGTGTTAGAGGTCTTCCTGAACGCAGATTTTTTTCTGATGCTTTTGTTAGTTCCGCAATTTGAATCGATTGGAAAAAAGAATGAAGGCTGTCATTTTGGCAGGCGGGCTCGGCACGCGATTGAGCGAAGAGACCGCAACGCGCCCGAAACCCATGGTAGAAATCGGCGGCAAGCCTATTCTCTGGCACATCTTGAAGTCTTACGCACATCATGGCGTAAATGATTTCGTAATTTGCTGTGGTTATAAAGGTTATGTGATCAAAGAGTACTTTGCGAACTACTTTCTTCACATGTCCGATGTGACGTTCGATATGCGGTCCAATCGTATGGAAGTGCATCACAAACGCGCAGAGCCTTGGAATGTCACGTTGGTCGACACAGGCGACGACTCAATGACTGGCGGACGCTTGGGACGGGTGGCGCAGTATGTAAAAGATGACGAAGCTTTCTGCTTCACCTATGGTGATGGCGTTGCTGATTTGGACATCAGTGCCACCATCGAATTTCACAAATCGCACGGCAAAGCCGCCACGTTGACTGCTACTTATCCGCCAGGCCGCTTCGGTGCGCTGGATATTCAGCATGGGCAAGTGCGTAGCTTTCGTGAGAAACCTAAAGGCGACGGCGCCATGATCAATGGTGGCTATTTCGTGTTGTCGCCTTCTGTGCTCAAGCACATCAAGGACGACTCGACGATTTGGGAACAAGAACCGTTGAATCAACTGGCTGAGGATGGAGAGCTGATGGCGTTTGAACATCAGGGCTTCTGGCAGCCGATGGATACGCTGCGCGACAAGGTGCACCTTGAGAATCTGTGGGATTCCGGTAAGGCACCCTGGAAGGTCTGGAGCTGACGTGAGTGCGGTTCAATCCGATTTCTGGCGCGGAAAGCGCGTGTTCCTGACCGGCCACACCGGCTTCAAGGGCAGTTGGCTATCGCTCTGGTTTCAGACCATGGGTGCTGAGGTTCAGGGCTTTGCATTGCAGCCGCCAACGACTCCCAACTTGTTTGAGCAGGCCCGGGTCGCCGGCGGTATGTCGTCAACCATCGGCGACATTCGCGATCTGGCTGCCGTGAAAGCGAGCATGCACGCATTCCAGCCTGACATCGTCGTGCACATGGCTGCGCAGCCACTGGTACGGCTGTCCTATCTGGAGCCAGTTGAAACCTACGCGACGAATGTCATGGGCACCGTTCATGTGCTCGAGGCCGCGCGTACCGTAGGTTCCGTTCGCGCTGTGGTCAATGTCACCACCGACAAGTGCTATGAGAACCGCGAGTGGGTCTGGGGCTATCGCGAGGATGAGCCCATGGGTGGCTATGACCCGTACAGCAATAGCAAAGGTTGCTCCGAGCTGATCACCAGTGCCTACCGTCGGTCATTTTTCCAGAATAGCGACATTGCGCTCGGCTCCGGGCGCGCAGGCAACGTGATTGGCGGCGGCGATTGGGCTCAAGATCGCCTGGTGCCCGATATTCTCCGCGCCTTCGAGCGCAAGGAACCTGTCGTCATTCGCAACCCGCATTCCACGCGGCCGTGGCAGCATGTGCTGGAGCCGCTGTCCGGCTACCTCGTGCTGGCCGAACGCCTCTTCAGCGAGGGCCAATCTTTTGCCGAAGGCTGGAACTTCGGCCCTCGCGATGAGGATGCCAAGCCCGTGCAGTGGATCGTGGAGCATATGGTTCGGGAATGGGGCGAAGGTGCTCGCTGGCAACTCGATGGAGGAGAGCATCCGCACGAAGCCGGCTATCTCAAACTGGATATTTCCAAGGCTCGGCAGCGTCTGGGCTGGGAGCCCCGCTGGGCATTGTCTGAAGCGCTGGTGCACATCATGCAGTGGCACAAGGCATGGCTCGCCAAGGAAGATGTGCAGAAGGTCTGCCTGGATCAGATCTCGCAATACATGACAACGATGAATAAGGAATCTCTCTCGTGAACGCTACCGTGATCCCAATTGCTCCCGCTTCGCCGGTCGGTGGGACTGTCGAAACCGCAGCACTGCGCAAGCAGATTGCCGAATTGGTCCAACAGTACGCCGACATCACCTACGCCCCCAAACCGTTTGTGCCGGGCGAGTCGATCGTTCCGGTGTCCGGCAAGGTCATCGGTGCAAAGGAATTGCAGTTGATGGTCGAAGCGTCACTCGACGGCTGGCTGACGACGGGCCGTTTCAACGCTGCGTTCGAAGAGCGCCTGGCGAAGTATGTGGGTGTGAAATACCTCATCACGGTCAACTCTGGTTCATCGGCTAATTTGGTGGCTTTCTCTGCGTTGACGTCACCTCGCTTGGGCGAACGAGCGATCAAGAAGGGTGACGAAGTCATCGGTGTGGCGGCAGGCTTCCCAACGACGGTCAACCCGATCATGCAGTTTGGCGCTGTGCCGGTTTTCGTCGACGTGGATGCGCACACGCACAACATCGATGCCGACCTGATCGAGGCAGCCATTACGCCCAAGACCAAGGCCATCATGCTGGCCCACAGCCTGGGCAACCCCTTTAATCTCGATGCCGTCACAGCCTTGTGCAAGAAGTACAACCTGTGGCTGGTCGAGGACTGCTGCGATGCGTTGGGCGCGACCTATAACGGCCAGATGGTTGGCACCTTCGGCGACATCGGTACGCTGAGTTTCTACCCTGCGCACCACATCACGATGGGCGAGGGCGGGGCTGTGTTCACCAATAACCCCGAACTCAAGCTGATTGCGGAATCGTTCCGCGACTGGGGGCGTGACTGCTATTGCCCTCCCGGCAAGGACAACACCTGCAACAAGCGTTTCTGCTGGCAGCTGGGCGACCTGCCTGAAGGCTACGACCACAAGTACATCTATTCGCACCTCGGCTATAACCTGAAGATCAGCGACATGCAGGCCGCATGCGCTCTGGCGCAAATGGACCGGGTGGACGAGTTCGTGCAGGCGCGCAAGGACAACTTCAACTACCTGAAGAGCCGTCTGCAGGAGTCATGCGGTGACTTCCTCGAACTGCCGCAGGCTACGCCCAATTCCGATCCGTCGTGGTTCGGCTTTCTGGCGATGGTCAAGCCTGAAGCGGGCGTCAAGCGCGTCGACCTGCTGACGTATCTCGACCAGAACAAGATTGGTACGCGTCTTCTGTTTGCCGGCAACCTGACGCGTCAGCCTTACATGATTGGTCGGGAATTCCGCGTGAGTGGCGAACTCACCAACACTGACAACGTCATGAATCAGGCGTTCTGGCTGGGGGTGTATCCGGGTCTCACGAAGGAGCACCTCGACTTCATCGTGCAGAAGATAGAAGAGTTCTTCGGCGTCGGGTTCTAAGTCATGGTTCCAGCAGGCGTACAGGCCCCTTTTGATCTGGACCTCGACGGCATCGTCGATGCCGTCGGTGCGCCGTGCTGGGACGCGTTGCGAGGCCAACGCATCTTTCTCACCGGAGGAACCGGGTTTCTCGGGAAATGGATGCTGGCCTCGTTGCGACGTGCTGACGACCGGTTGTCACTCGGCTGCGAGATCACAGTGTTGAGTCGCCGTCCGGCAGCATTTCAGGCCGAGGCTTCATTTCTGGCGTCATGGTCCCGGCTTCGCCTAGTGCAGGGCGACGTGCGGAGTTTCGAGATTCCGAATGCAGCTTATGACATCGTCGTTCATGCGGCGACCGATGTCGTGGCGGCCGCCGAACCGCTCGACATCTTCGACAGTTGCGTACAGGGCACGCGGCGCGTGCTCGATTTCTCCGTTCACAGCGGCGCGAAACGCGTATTGCTGGTGAGTTCGGGGGCGATGTACGGCAGACAGCCCAACGACGATGCGGGCGTGGCGGAGGACTATGAAGGAGCACCGGTCATAGGCGACGTGCGCTCTGCGTATGGCGAAGGCAAGCGGGTGACTGAATGGTTGGGCGCCGCCTATGCCAGCCTCAAAGGGTTGGATGTTCGGGTGGCGCGCTGCTTTGCGTTTATCGGACCCTATCTTCCGCTGGACAAGCACTTTGCGCTCGGCAACTTTCTTCGAGATGCGATGGCCAACCTGCCCATCGTGATCCAGGGCGACGGCACGGCCAAGCGCACTTACCTCTATGCAGCCGACATGACCACATGGTTGTGGGCCATCCTGTTGAGGGGCGAGCACGGCGGCACCTACAACGTCGGAGGCGACGAGGCCGTTTCAATGGCGGAGCTTGCGCAACGCGTCGTCCACGTGCTGGGCGCCGAGGGCGGGGTGGTGGTAAGGAAGCAGGCGACGGCAGGCATGGCGCCCGACCGTTATGTGCCCGACACCCGCAAGGCACGCGCATCGCTCATGCTGCCAGCACCGTTGCCACTCGACGAGGCCATTGCGCGGACCGCGGCGTGGCATGGTCACGCGCGCGTTGACTCCTCAGACCCTGCGGCGCTTGCCGCGCACTGAAAAGCGTTCATGCAGACATCCATTCATTCCAGCGACCGATTCAAGCCGTCGGTGTTGCGCAAGACCGTGCTCGACATGGCATACGCCGGCTCGACCGTTCATATCGGCTGCGCTTTTTCGATCATCGAGATTTTGGCTGTGCTCTACCGTAACCACCTTCGGTACCCCGACAACACGCCAGATTCCGCCGGCCGCGACTATCTGGTGCTCAGCAAGGGCCACGGCGTGATGGCGCAGTACGCGTGCATGTACGAGCGCGGCTGGCTCACCGATACGCAGGTGCAGAACTATTTCGCTGATGGGAGCGAACTCAAGGGACTCTCGGACTCCCGCATCCCGGGGCTTGAAGTCACCTCGGGCTCTTTGGGGCATGGTTTTTCAGTCGGTGTAGGCCTCGCGCTCGCGGCCAAGCTGCGTTTTACCGATCAGAAGACTTACGCCATCGTCGGTGATGGCGAGATCAATGAGGGCCCGATCTGGGAGGGTGCGCTTTTCGCCGCGCACCATGAACTGGACAACTTCATGGTGATCGTCGATGAAAACGGCTTCCAGGCGATGGGCGCCACCAAGGACGTGATGAGCCTCGGCAGTATCGAGTCCAAGTTCGAGAGCTTCGGCTTCGAGGCCGTCACCATTGATGGTCACGACGAAGCCGCTCTCGACGGCGCCATTGCCGCATTGTGGGCAAGCCCATCGAAGCGACCCAAGGCGCTGATTGCCAAGACAGTCAAAGGGAAGGGCGTGCCCTTCATGGAAAACAACAACATGTGGCACTACACGCGGCTCAACGACAAGACGCATGCCGAGGCTGTTGCCGCCGTGGCACAGGGGGCGTAATCATGCGTCAAGCTTTTTCCGATACCCTCGTCGCCCTCGCCAAGGCAGACCCCAATGTCCTGTTGCTGACAGGTGATCATGGCTACGCGCTCTTCGACGCATTTCGCAAGGAATGCCCTGCGCAGTACATCAACGCCGGCATCGCTGAACAGAACATGGTCGGCATGGCGGCCGGCTTGGCGCGCGCTGGATTTCGCCCCTTCGTGTATGGGCTGAGTGCATTCATCCCAGTGCGAGTCATCGAGCAGATCAAGCTGGACATCGCCCATGACAATCTGCCCGTGGTGCTGTGCGGCGACGGTGCAGGCTTCGTCTATAGCCATCTGGGCACCAGCCACCAATCCACGGAAGACATCGCGTGCACGCGAGCCATTCCCCAGCTTCGGATCTATTCACCGGCCGACCGCTTCGAACTGGTCCGATGCATGACACAGTCTTACGAATGCGCACAGCCGGTCTATCTGAGGATGGGTAAAGCGGATCTGGGCGACGTGCATGCGGGCGCCTTGTCGGGGTCTATCGAGGAATTGATTCAATTGCGCGTTGGCTCGGACACGCGGGTTGCCCTTCTGGCGACCGGTTCCATGGCTAAAGCGGCGGTCGATGCGCATGAGCAGTTCTTCCCGGATGCATCAGTATGGAGCGTGCCGTCGATCAAGCCGCTAGACAATGCCTCCATCCTCGAGCTCGCATCCAGATTCAATGCATTTATTGTTCTTGAAGAGCACTCTACGATAGGTGGGCTCGGCTCTGCAGTCACGGAGCTATGCTCTGAATTTCACCCTGTACGAACCCTTCGTATTGGGGTCAATGACCGATTTTCCCACAAGTGTGGTACGTACCAATATTTGCGAGTTGAGCATGGTCTCGATCTCGAAAATATTAGGAAGAAAATTTCCTCCTTTGTAGGTTTGCCCGCATCCGTGAAGACGGCCTGAGTGATGCCACTTGACGGAAAAAAATACCTTGTCAATTGAACGTATAAAACGCATCAGCGGTGTCGATTTTCATGTATTAGGAACACTTTTATTTCGCGGCTGGACCGTGATAGCTGGTGCCGCGATGGTGCTCTTCGTTCCTGTCTGGTTTGGACAGGTGGAGCAAGGCTATTATTACACCTTCGCCAGTCTTTTGGCGCTGCAGGTGTTTTTTGAATTGGGGATGAATCAGGTTGTCGTTCAACTTGTAGGACATGAAGTCGCACATCTTCGACAAGGGCCCGTCAATCTTTTGGAGGGTGACGATGTCAATCTGGATAGATTGACATCTCTCGCGCGTTTGTTGCAAAAGTGGTATGCAATTGCCGCCATGTTTTTCGCGATTGCGGTAGGGGTTGTAGGATTTTATTTCTTCCGGGAAAGAAGTGAGCTTCCAATGGCCGGATGGTTGATCCCTTGGATCGCCTTGACGGTATTTTCAGCAGGAAATCTTTATTACAGTCCTGCATTGGCATTTATTGAAGGTTGTGGCCGAGTGGGCGAGGTGGCCAAGTTGCGCCTCCATCAATCCATCATCGGGTTCTTGCTTCTATGGATTGCTCTGAGTTGCGGCGCAGGACTTTGGGCAACCCCACTTGTTCCTGCTGTCGCTTGCATCTACACGGGGGCTTGGCTCAGGAAGACCTCCAATGTCCGGGCATGGTTGATAGCGAGAAGCCCGTTGGATGAAGCGAGACGAGTGATATGGCGACATGAAATATTTCCATTTCAGTGGCGTATTGCACTGAGCTGGGTAAGTGGGTATTTTATCTTTCAGCTTTTTACGCCCATGATTTTTTCCAGGCAGGGTGCAGTTGAGGCTGGCCGGCTTGGTATCTCTTTGAGCATTTTCACGGCTGTGACTTCTGTTGGGATGAGCTGGGTCGCCGCTAAAATACCAGTGTTCGCCGGCTACATTGCACGGGGACAGCGCAAAGAGCTGAATTTGGAATTCAAGTCGGTTCTCAAACGATCGATTTTCTTCATTGTTCTGGCATGCAGTGCGGTGGTTATATCCGTCGCGCTTCTGAGCTATGCCAATGTAAAATTTGTGTCGCGACTTGCAACTATAGAGGTGCTCGTGTGCTTGGCTATCGCAACCATTGCAAATGGAGTGGTATTTGCAGCGGCGATCTATATGAGGGCTCATAAGGAAGAGCCGATGTTGATGCCCTCACTGGCAAGCGGAATCGCGATTTTAGGCGCAACTTACATCACTGCTTCGTGGAGTGTTACTTGGGTAATGGCATGCTATGCAGCTATTTCCGCATTGATCACTCTCCCCTGGACATTAATGCTTCTGCGCGGATATTTTCGTCGTGCATGAGTGACGCGTGATAAAGTTATGCGAGCCCTATAAATAAAAATGAATTCATTGCCACTGCTGACCATTGCAATTCCCACATACAATCGCAATGCAATTGTAAGGGAGAATGTCGAGATTATTCTCTCTCAGGCGAAAGCGTGGATTCGTATCCTGATATTGGATAACTGTTCGCGCACACCTGTTGCAGAAACGCTTGAGGGATTGGTTGACTCCACCGCTGTAGATGTCGATATCCATCGAAATCCGGTGAACGTCGGCGCCAACGCAAATATCTTGAAGTGCATCGAGTTATGTAAGACGCCTTACTTGTGGGTGATTGGCGATGATGATTTTCTGGCGCCCGGCGTGCTTGACGTTGCGTATGAATTCATCAGGAACGAAGACGCTATATGGGTGAATTTTTGCTCCAAGGACATTCACCAGCCGGAGAGGTTGAATTCTGTAGTCTCTGGTGATTTGAGGTCGTTCCTTGATTCTCTGAGTTCTATCAATGAATTGGTCTTTATTTCAAATAATATTTACAGGACTGATTGCATTCAGGCAGGTCTACAGTTGGGATGCCTCTATCAATCCACCATGGCGCCACATGTGGTGTCGATGATTGACGGTGTTTCGCGCGTTGATTTTTCTGGAAAATTTCATCTTCGCAACGAAGTGGTATTTCGGAGCATTTCGAACAATGCGGACGAAGAAACGAGTTGGCCGCTGTATCAGGCGTTCATAGGAATAAATTCGCTTTATCAGCTGCCATTCAGAAATGGCCTTCGACGTGATGTGTTGCGGCTTGTGCGCGGTGCTCGTCACGGATGGTTATGCAACCGCCACATGTTTAGCGGCATGACGGGACTTAGTTCGGCAGTTGGAAAAAAGAATGCGTTTCTGACGGTCACAGGTTTATTTGCTTCACTTCTGGTTGTCGATGGCATTGGTGTGGTTGTGTCTTGGCCTGTAATTGCTGTCGCAATTTTGGCGGGCAAAAGAATTACAGCCGTATTTGATTCCATTCGAAAAAAGTAATTACCAAATGATCCATGTTGGAATTGATGGGCGCGCACTGCAAGGTCATCGTGCGGGGACGGGTCGCTACGTATTCGAGCTTTGCAAGGAGCTTGATCGGTTGATGCCCGATGCAAAGTTTTTTGTGTATAGTGCAGAGCCCGTCGAAATGCCTGTCGTTTCCGATCGGTGGGTCTATCGAGTTGATGAAAAAAAATGGGCTAAGAAGCTGAAAAGTGTCATGTGGCTCAAGATCAGAGCAGGCCATTTATGTGCAAAAGATGATCTTGACGTATTTTGGGCTAATGCGACTTTTGTGCCTAGGCTTAAAAGCTCGGTAAGAGTGGTTTCTACCGTGCATGATATGGCGTACCTCCTGGTTCCTGAGACGATGAAAACGGTGACGTATTGGGCGTTCCGGCTTTTCTTTAGAAGGGATGTTGCAAGGGCGGATGACATCTTGTGCAACTCATTCGGAACCAAAGAGCGCTTGAAGAAAATGATTGGCGTGGACTCGGGAGACGTGGTGCAGCCCGCAATTGCTCCCATGTTTTGCAAATCTGATGCTTCGTCGCTGACGAGGGTATTGGAGAAATACCATATTGATGGACCATATTTCTTGACTGTTGGTACTCTTGAGCCTAGAAAAAATCTCGAGTCACTAATCCATGAATTTTCTGCCGGAAAGCGGGCAGGCGAACTCGGCAGTACTAAGTTACTGTTGGTCGGCGGGGGAGGCTGGAAAAACAAAAAACTCGTCGAGCTCATCCAGACCGCTGGGAGCGACGCAATCGCCGCGCTCGGTTTTGTCGATGATGCTGACCTTCCGGTGCTTTATAGCGGAGCTTTTGCTTTTGTGTTTCCGTCGATTTATGAGGGATTCGGAATGCCTGTATTAGAGGCGCGGGCTTGTGAGACCCCGATTATCGCCTCAGACATACCTGAAATCAGGGAGGCAGGAGGGCGGGGTGCTTACTACTTCCCCGTAGGCTCATCCATTCGTAACGCATTGAAGCAGTTTTACTCAAATACGATTCGCCAATCCCCTGATCGAGACGAATTTCCAACATGGCGACGTGGTGCGGAGGCATTGGCTCGATCATTTCGTGCCTCTGAATAGATAAATGGCGATCACCGTACTTGGGGTATTTTTCTTTCTTGCAGGGATCCTGGCGTTTGCTGCGCGACCGAAATATCTTCTTCCGATTTTGGTTTTTGCAGCTATTTTTCAAGGTGCTGCGGTATTTAATCTCAGTGGTGGCATTGCCTACGGCTTGTCGCCGTATTACTTTATAGCCTCATTGGTCTTTGTGAAGCAATTGACCTTCATAGAGCCTGTTGTATTGGCGTATTGGCCGAATTTGAGGTTTTGGTTGTGCTTTTTTGTTGTCGTTGTCGTTGTCATGGCGATGACGATGCCGTTTCTGTTTTCAGGGTTGCCTGTTTATAACCCACGGGCTGGGGTGGATGAGCAATATGGTAGTTTGACGGATTTGGCATTTGGTTTTGGTAATCTCTCGCATATTGTGTATTTGATTTTGAATGCCTCCGTCTTGCGTGCATTTTTTCTTGCGTCCAATTTCGGCCCGCGAGAGTTGATTGGTAAGGCATTCGATTTTTCTGCCGGTGTAGTCGTAATTGTGGGGCTATATCAGTGGATGCATATGATGTTTGGTGTGCCTTTTCCTTTTGATTTGATCTATAGCAATGCTCAAATTCGTGAGGCTATGCCTGATGATATGCAGGGCTACTCGCGAATATTCTCGACTTTCCCGGAGTCCTCGTACTGTGCGGCATATTTGACGGCGTATCTTTTTTATTTTATTTTCGCGAAGAATAAAGATTTTGTTCTCTCCTTTTTTGGTGTTGCCTGCGTGGGGGTCGTGTTGCTCTGCATTGCATTGACAGGGTCGACGACTGGTTATCTCGCGTTGATGGCAACTGCTCTTTTCGCGCTGATTGTGGAGAGTTATGGGAAGACAAAGGCCTTTCTTTATGGCGTCGTCACTTTGTTGGTTTTCGTTCTTTCTATTTTTGCTTTTGCACTTACACCTTTTGGCCAAGAGTTGATTATTAAAACACTTTTGGAAAAAGGCGATACCCTGTCCACGCTGCATAGGCTTGCGGCTGATCAGCGTGCCATCGAAATATTTTTTGAAACATTTGGACTCGGTGTCGGGTTGGGGTCGAATCGTGCTTCGAGTTTCATATCAACCACGTTATCCAACTTTGGTCTGATAGGTTTTTTGTTGATGATGTTCTGCGTCTTCCTTCATTTGTCGTGGCTTTGGGTTAATTATAATTTCTCCAGGAAGATTCAGTTGCCTCGCATGAGTGCCATGTGGGCATTCGTTTCTTTATTGGCGGCAATGATCTTGGCAATACCGGATATTAATTGGCCGATATTCTGGGTTGTATGGGGTGTGAGTGTGGTGATGTCAGTTCAGCGAACGGATTACATGCCTGGCGTGCGGGTTGGGCTTTGATATGCCTTCTTTCTACGAAGGGGAATTATGAAATTGGCATTTGATGGCAGAGTATTTCGCCATGAAAATATCGGCGGTGTTGAGCGTTATGCACAGTCGCTCTATGACCAGCTGAAGAAAATCTCGGACGTTGAATTGTTAGTGCCAAAATCGCACGATCGTTATTCGCAGCATCTGTGGGTTCAAACTGGGCTACCAATGGCCACGATGCGAGCTAAGGCAGACGCATTATTTTGCCCTGTGACGGCTGGACCTGTGTTTTTGCCAAGATCCGTGCGGCTGGTTGTGACTATTCATGATTTGGCATATTTTAGATTCCCGGATATGTACTCATCCGCATTCAGGAATTACTACAAAGTGCTGTTGCCCGCAGTGGTCAAGCGAGCAGACGCGATCATTGCGCTTACTGAAGTTGAGCGAAAAAATATCGTCTCTTATTTCCCTGGTATAGAAAAGAAGATCAGTGTTGTATATTCTGGTGTGGGGCATGAGTTTCGGGTTTCGAATTCGGTAGCGCCGAAAGAGAAAATCATATTAGCTGTGAGCTCTTTGAACAAGCACAAGAATATTACTGCGTTGGTGAATGCGTTTTCCTCTGTGCATGACAAGATTCCGCATAAGTTGGTTCTTGTCGGTGGAGCGCGCTCCATAATCTCTACGGATAACTCTATTGCCGAAGCTTTGAAAAATATTCCGGCTGATCGTGTCGTCCTGACTGGATATGTTTCTGATAAAGAGCTGATAGATTGGTACCGAAGAGCTGAAATATTTGTCTTCCCCTCTCTCTTTGAGGGCTTCGGATTGCCTCCTTTGGAGGCAATGTCCGCTGGTTGTGCGGTGATTGCGTCTGATCGTTCTTGTATTCCTGAGGTTTGTGGTGAGGGTGCGATTTATTTCGATGCAGGAAGCCCTGTCGCACTTGCGGAATCGATGATGAATTTGTCGCGTGACGATGCGCTGCGAGACGATTTGCGGACGAGGGGCATCCTGCATGCTGCGAAATTCAATTGGGAGCGTACGGGGGAGCTCACGCTTAAGGCCATTGAGGCTGCTCTCTGAAAGCTGAGATGAACAGCAAAAAAGATCGCCCCTCCGTACTTGTTTTGATGGCGACCTACAACGGAGCTCCCTGGGTGAGGGCCCAGGTTGATTCCATCATGTCGCAAAAGGGCGTAGACGTTCATTTGGTCATCAGCGACGATCGTTCCAAAGATGGAACGGTGTCAATGCTTCAGACTATCTTCGGTTCCGACACGCGCGTTGAAATTCGTGAACGAGAGAAGAGCAGCGGCTCTGCTGGGGCCAATTTTGGAAGCATGATCCGCGATGCAACGGATTGCCTCGATTACGATTTCGTGGCGCTGGCCGATCAAGACGATATTTGGAACGAAGAAAAGCTCCTGCATGCGGTGACGGCGCTAGCTGGAGCCCAGGGAGGTTATTCTTGCGCAGCGGAAGCATTTTGGGATGATGGAAGAAAAAAGGTTCTTCGACAGAGCCCCATTCTTCGCAGGGCAGATTTCCTTTATGAAGGCGCTGGGCAAGGATGTACTTTTGTTCTTCCTTCAGAAACATTCAGCCACGTTCAGTTATTCTGTAAAAAAAACGAAGCATTGGTCCTGCCATTTCACTATCACGATTGGCTAATCTACCTTATCGTTCGAGCGCGAGGTTTTAATTGGATTTTCGATCAGGCTTCGTGGATTCGCTACCGTCAGCATGCAGGTAATGAAATCGGGGCGAGAAAAGGGATCAGATCTGTCATGCGTCGATTGACCATGATTTCCGACGGATGGTATCGGCGGCAGATTGAGATGGCAGGTGCGATCTATTTGGCTTCAGGTGGGCGTGATCCGTTGGTGTTGAAACTGATCGAGCGGCACCGAGCCCGTGCAAAGCGTGCCATTTTGGCTATCCAGGTCTTGGCACATGGGCGCCGCAAGCTGCCAGATCGTGGCGTGTTATCTGTCGCTGCTGCGCTTGGCTACATCTAAAAGTGCAGATGAGTTCCAAAGCGCCGACTGATAAGTTTTTGCCTTCTAGTCGAAATTGCAACGAATGGCACCGTCAATGCGCCAAGGAAACCTTATCAAATTCCTGAGAAAAACTTGGTGTCCGGCAGTAATTTGATTGCTGAATTTCCTGTTGTAAGCAATGAAGCCTATCTGGTCAGGGTCGAATTCTTGGATAATGCAGGGCCTGCAAGAAAGACGTACCTCTTGGCTGTTGCATTTGCTGAAGGAGTGCAGAGCGTGACGGTGATTTCGCAGTTGATTGACTACTATGGGGGTAACATGCCATACCCGGCGTTTTCTATGAATTCGTCCAATCTGATTGCCTCTGCAGATTTTTCGAACACTGTCGGGTGTAACCTGACCATCACGCAGATTGGCCACTCAAGCGCCTTTAGCTTGTGAGGTTTTCGTCAAAAAGACCGGGTCTAGGCTGCATTCCGATAGAGCGGATATTAAAACGCCCACCGCGCGTGCACACTCCCCAACCCAATCGACACCTGCGGCCGCCCGCGCTGCGCACTTTCCTGGTCTGACAGCATCGATCCGATGGCGTAGCCGACCACGCCGCCGGCCACCACGTCGGACAACCAGTGCTTGCGCCCCGGCAGGCGGCCGAGGCCGGTAAGGGCGGCGGCGCCGTAGAGCCAGGGCATGTCGTATTGCTGCGCGAACGGCGTGACCAGGGCGAAGGCGAGGGCGGTGTGGTTCGATGGAAAGCCCGAACTGGCGGAACCGCTCTTGAAGCCGTCGAAGTGGCTCGATCCCATGCCGTCTTCGGGCCGCGCACGGCCCACTGCGTAGCGTGTCAAGGTGGTCACGCCCAGCGTCAGGGCGCCGGCCTTGAGTGAGGTCCAGCCGGTGTCTGTGTACCCGTCGCCGAACAGGCCGATGGCGGCGGCCCCGGCGCCGACGCCCAGCAGCACGGGCAGGGCGCTCGCCGCCTTGCCGGCGCGCAGGGAGCCGCTGCCTTGCAGGTGGTTCTGCGAAAACTTGTCCACGCTCTTGTCCAGCGTGGCCGCACCCAGGATGAGGCCACCTGCCCACAACCAGCTCGACGCGGCCGACGGCGCGGTCATCTGGTAGCCCATCGTGCGCGCGCTGCGGCCCAGATCGGTCAGCAGCCACAGCGGCCCGCGTTCGCCCGCGTTGTCGTCCTCGCTGCCGCTTCCCAGGCCGAAGATGTCGTCGCCGGCCGACCTCTTGCCGCTGCCCGGTGAGCCGAAGCGGAAGGCGCGCTGGTCGCGGGCTGCCGTCATGTCGTACAGCGTGTTCGACCGGGCCAGGCGGGCGCCGCCGTCGCGCGTCAGCGGGTTCCACAGGAAGTTGGCCGTGAAGCTGCTCGACCGTGGCAGCAGTGCGTCGAATGGAATCGACAGGTAGATGCCCTTGTCGAAGCTGCCTTCGCCGAACTGCGCGGCCGACACATTGGTCTTGGTCGCGTAGGCGCCCAAGGTCACGCCGTTGTTGAAGCGGCGGCTGATGTCCACCGTCACGCCGCGGTCGCCGGCGAGGTACTGGCCTGCGCTCACCTTGGCCAGCACACCGTTCCAGCCGGTGTCCCAGTACAGCGTGGCGTGGCCGGTGGTGACCTTGTAGTCGCGCAGGCTGAAGTCCTGGTCGAAGCCGCGCTGCTGCACGCGGTTCACATCCACGCCGAAGGCCACGCGGCTTTGCGAAGGCCGGTACAGCCATTCGGCCCCCACGCCCGCGAACATGGATTCCAGCGCGCCGCCGTAGACGCTGTAGTAGCTGTTGCTCGTCAACTGGCTGGCATGCGTGAGCTGCAGATTGGGAATCGTCAGGCGCGAGGACGTGACGTACTCGCGCTGGTAGGTGCGCACGCGGGGCAGATCGCTCGGCGCGGTGTAGCTGAACTTGTTGAAGTTGTCGACGGCACGCAGGTTCAGCGCGCCATTGAGCCAGGTGCTTTCAGAAAAACGGTATTCCGCCGAGGCCTGAAAGCCGATCTGGTACAGCAGGAAGGCGTCCGGCCCACCGAGGATCTGGGTGGTGCTTGGCGTCACGCCGAAGGTCAGCTTGTCGCTCGGGCGCGTCCACTGGCTGAGCGGGTCGCTGGCGGCAGATGAGTCCGCCGCAGAGGCGTCGCCCGTGCTGATGTCATTGGGCCGCGTGCGTGGCGGTGCGTAGTCGAGCCGGCCCGCCGCGGCTACCGCGGTCGGTGGCAGCGCCTGGTAATGCGCCGCCACCCAGGCGTCGCGGTCGATTTCCTGCGCATGCAAGGCGATGCCGCGCTCGTTGTAGTGCATCACGAAGCGCTTGATCTCTGCCGGTGCATCGCGATGCAGCACTGCCGTGATCTGCTCGACGCGCGCTTCGCGGTACACGGTGTTGCTGTCGGTGATCCACACATGCAGCGAGGTGGCCTGCGGATCGATGCGCTGCACCTTCCAGCCCGTGCGCGCCTCGATGTCGGCGGCCGTGCTCGGCCAGCCCGGCGACGCCGAAGGCGGCTGGGGCGAAAAGCGCGGCGCGGGTGGGTCGGCGAGCTTGGGCATCTGCAGCGTCGCCAGGTCGGTCGTCAACGTCATGCCCACCATGAACTTGTTGCCGCGCTCGATGCCGGCCGAAAACGCCACGCTCGGTGCGTATTGGTACACAAGCCCCACGTTCACGGGCGTGCGCTGCACCTGATTGTTGCCCAGCGGCTCGTTCTGGTAGTTGTTGCCTTCGTACTCCACCTTGAGTGTGAGCGGCTCCCATGGTGTGCGCCACTGCACGCCCCCGAACAGTGCGGCCGGCCCGCGGAAGTACGTTTTGGAATTGGTGGTGCCGGTGGTGTCGGACGTCGGCCGGGTCCTGAACTTGTCGCTGATCGCGATCAGCGGATTGCGCACATTGCCGCTGTTGCCCAAGTAGCCCCAGCCGAGGCCCAGGCTGAAGTCCAGGTCGCCATAGCGCTTGTTGGCCACCAGGTATTCCGACGAGAACAGACCCGTGCCGCCCAGGTCGCGAAAACCCAACGCCACCTCGGGCACGTAGGCGGACTCGCGCCACAGCCGCGCCTTGACGTCGATGCTCTTGTCCTTGTAGTCCTGGTCGCTGATGCCGTAGATACGGTTGTTGATCGAGGTGTAACGAAAGCCCGCTTCCAGCCAGTCGAGTGGCTGGAACATCACGTTCAGCCGCGTGTAGGGCTCGACGTAGGAGATCGACGTGCGCATGGTGCCTGTGCCGCTCATGCGCGCCGTGGGTGTCTGCAGCAGGCCGACCTCGCCCCAGTCGTTGCTGGTCGCTGTATGTTCGCTGTAGCGCGGTGCCGGCTCGGGCAGCACCGACACCATCGGTGGCAGCGCGGCATCGACCGGCTGCGGCGACGCGCCTTGCGTCGCCAGGAACTTGATCAGCCCGTCCGACACGGCCACCAGCGTGGCGTCGTTGCGCGGGGGCGCCCAGATCCACGCGCCTGGTGCGGGCTCATCGGCTGGCTCGGCGCTCCAGTGCGCCACCCCCACGCGCGCTTGGCGCCCATCGGGCTGCGCCACCCAGGCCCAGTCGGCCGAGGAAGACGACGACGACGCTGCCGCCGTCCCGCTGCCGGCATTGCAGGCGGCCACATAGTCCCAGGCCATGCGCCCGGGGGTGTGGGGCACTTGGCACAGCGCACCGTTTGAGCGCACCACGGCCACCGTGGTCAGGCGCGGTGCGGGCACCAGCTGCTGGCCTGCGGCCAACACCGGATCCTGCGCTGGGTTGCTCTGCAGCCACCGCGCTTCCACGCTGCCCAGCGCGGCCCGCCCCGTCACCGGCAGGCCCTGCAGCCAGGCTGCAAGCCGCTGGCGATCGGTTACGGCGCTGCCCGCGGCAGCCGGTTCGGTCTGCAACTGGGCGAGTATGTTGTTCTTGAGCACCTGCTGCGCGGTGCGCTCCTGCGGCACGCGCCACGACAAACCGATGTTGCTGCTGCCCGGCGGCTGCCGCAGCAGCCAGTCGCTCAGGCGCTCGCCGGGTTGAACATCGACCGCCGCCGACTGCGCGGCTGCGCTGCAGCAAGCGGCCAGCCAGAGACAGGCGGTGGCGATCTGACTGAGGCGGCAGGGCTGAGGTCGGCGGGTGGTGAATGGCATCATGGGCTTGCGGGCGTCCATCGCTCGAAGCTCAGGCAGATGTCGGGGGTGACGCATTGTTCGGAGTAAACCACCACCGGCGCGCCGGGGCCTGTCGACACCGCAAAGCGCGAAGCCGGCAGCGCGCCGTCGGCGCGGGTGGAGGTCGAGCGCTCTTCATACCAGCGCAGCGAGGAGGGCGGTACGCCCGCGAGCCGGGTGTCGCCCGGCGCGGGGGCGGGCACGGCAACGCGCGTCACCTGGTCACGCACGCCGAAGCGGTAGCCTGGCATGACGTCGCGCTCGCGCGCATAGGTGATCGGCTGGTTGGCCGTCGGCAAAGTGGTGGCAGGCGGCATCGGCTGCGCATGACGCACGGCGAGCCAGTTCGCGGGCAAGCCGGCGGTGCCCGCCAGGTGGCCGTCACGCAGCTTGACCACCTCCCCGGCACTGCTGTACCAGACCTCGACGGCGCCTTCGGGCGCCGGGTCGACATAACCGAGCACGAGGTAATTCACGCTGCCATTGATGACAGTGCGCAAATACGAATACTGGGGGTTGAATACCGCTGCAGGATCGGCATTCTTCGTGGGGTAAATGTGCTTGAGCGAATCGATCATTGCGTTGGAGCCGACCGAGCATCCCGCAATTGCCAATATGCCCAATGACAATGCCGCCCACAGGCTGCATTGAAGAAAAACGCGCACACGCCAGGCAGGGCGTACCGCCGCAGCGTGCGCGCGTAAACGGCAGCGCCCTCCGGCTAAGAGGGCGCTATCCATCAGCGGGTGGTACCCGTAGTGCCGGTCGTACCGGTCGTCCCCGTCGAATTGCCGTTGTTGCTGCTCGAAGAAGCAACGGCCACACCCACGGCCACAGCAGCAGCCACACCCACCGCGATGGCGGCTGCGGAAAGGCCCAGGCCGCCCGCTGCACCGGCTGCGCTTGCAGCGCCCGCACCCGCAGTGGTCGTGCCTGTGCCGCCAGCGCCTGCACCCGTGCCAGCCGTTTGGGCGAACACCGGCGTAGCGACCATGGCGGTCAGAGCGACAGCAGAAATCAATTGACGAAATTTCATGAAACCCTCTTTGGTTGTAAAAGTAGATTTCATGCTATCAGTTACAACCAGGCCAAACAACGCTGAAAATATTCCAACTTGTCAAATGATTGTGAAATTATTGTAAATTAATTCTTACGTAGTACTTGAATGGCCGCCGCACCCAACCCGAGCTGGTAGAAGATCTGCGAGAAGTCTTTGGCGTTGCGAACCACCGCGCTCCACGTCGTTTCCTGGTCCAGCTTTTCAGGCAGGATGATCGTGTCGCCCGGCATCACGGTGGCGCTCAGCACGTTGTTGCTCCACGAACTCGTGTTGGTCTGCGCGCTGCCATCGGCACGCAACAGGATCACGTTGTCGCGGTCGGAGCCCCGCGACAGACCGGCCTGCAGCAGGTAGTCGGAAACGCTCGCGTTGGTGCGGTAGACCAGGGCCGACTCGGTGTTGACCGAACCGAAGATGTAGACGTAGTCCGGCCGGTTGGGCACCACCAGGCGGTCGCCGTTCTCCATCTTCATGGCCGGCAGGCGTGCCACCACATTGTTGTTGTCGATCGGCAGACCCAGCGCAATGCGCCCCGTCGCCTTGACCGTGCGCAGCCGCTCCAGCGCCTGTTTTTGGGCCAGTTGCGCGGCTTGCAGGCGCAGCTGCACCGCAGAAGACGATGCATCGGCGGCGGCACCCTGGCTCTGCAGGGTCTGCGACAGGCTTGAGTTCGACTCCGCTTCCAGGCGACGCACCAGCTTTTCCAGGTTCTCCTGCTGGTTCTTGCGCACGTCTTCCCGGTAGAAGCTTGCGCCGAACAGGTAGGCGTCTGGCGTCAGGCCACCGGCGCGGTCGACCAGGCTCTGCAGCGAATCGCCCTGCATCATCTGATAGACGCCCGGCTTGCCCACTTCACCCTCGATGAGCACATACACGCTGCGCTTGGCAATCGGCACGCGCACGTCGTTCACCGAGAACACCGTCACGATGTCGCCCGGCTGCAGCGGCAGGTTGTCCGTCGAGCCCTGGTTGTTCAGCACATTGCCCAGGTTGAATGGAATCAGCGTCACGCTCAGGTCCGAGCGGTTGACGCGCTCGATCACCGCGTAGTCCATGTTCACCTGTTCGGTGAGCTGGCCGATGCGACTGGCCAGCGTGTACGAAGATTCGCGCACCTCTTCGTCGTCGCGCTGGCGTACGGCGGAAGTGCCGCGGACGGCGCCGTTGGCACTGCGCAACCGCTCGGCCTGCAGGCGCTGCGATGGCGTCAGCAGCACTTCGTTCTGGCGCCGTACCGACGTGCGGTTGAGCAGCGCCGCCGCGTTGGGAATCAGGTCGCTGATGCGCATGCCTTCGCGGAAGGGCTGGCGCACCGGCTGGTTCACGTTGCCGCGCAAGGTCACGGCGTTGGAGAACTCGGAATTCATCGTCAGCACGGTCAGCACGTCGCCCGCGCGCACCGTCTTCTGCAGGCCTTGCGCGTCCAGCGCAAACTCTTCCACCGTGCGCGGCTGTTGCTTGCCGGGCGTGATGCGTTCCAGGAACGCGCGACGCGGGTCCGCCACCACGGGCATGCCGCCCGCCACGCTCAGCAGGTCGCCAATGCTTTCTTCCGGGCCCTTGAGTTCGTAGATGGCGGGGGAGGTCACCTTGCCCGTCAGTGCCACATAGTCCTTGGCCGGCGGAATGAAGATCACGTCGCCGTCGAGCAGTTTGAAGTCGCCCGACTTGTCGCCACGCGCCAGGAAGGCGTACAGGTCGAGCTCGGTCACCACGCGGCCGCCGCGCTTGAGCTGCACATGGCGCAGCGAGCCGTTCGGGTTGGGCCCGCCGCTGGCGAACAGCGCGCTTACCAGCGTCGACACGCTGCTCAGGTTGTAGGCGCCTGGCCGATGGCTCTGGCCCACCAGGTACACCGTGATGGAACGCAGCTGGCCCAGCGTGACGCTCAGCTCGAAGTCCTTGAACACGCGGCCGATGGCGGCGTGGACCACGTCTTCGGCTTGCGACGCCTTGACGCCGGCAAGGTTGATCGTGCCGATGCGTGGAATCGAGATCTGCCCGTTGCGGTCGACGGTCGCGCGCACGTCGATGTCGACCGCGCCCCAGCCGCGAATCAGCAGTTCGTCGCCCGGGCCCAAGGCATAGTCGCCAGTGACAGGGATGTTCTGGATGGGTGCGAACGGGCTGCCGCCGCCGGCTGCCGAAGCGCCGTTGAGGAAGAAGTCGGAACCGTAGATGGGCAGCGGCTGGCCGATCGATTCCTGCACGAACACCTGGAACTCGTTGGGCGTGGAGGGCACTTCGACCTCGGTGCGCGCCGCAGGCAGGTTGCCATTGCCATTTGCGTTGCCCGGGCCATTGCCGTTCGCATTGCCATTGCCTTGCCCCGACGGCGAGTTGCCCGAGCGGATCACCGGGCGCTGCGACTGCTCACCGCCGCCCATGCCGGTGGTGCCCGATGCACCGCTGTCGGTGCCGCCGGTCGTGCCCTGGGTGGCCGTCTGGCTCGACATGCCCCACTGGCTGCGCTGGTCTTGCGTGCCCATGCCTTGCTGGGCGAACGCTGCCGACGCCAAACCTGCGGTCAGCATCAAGGCGCTGAGCACGCGCAAGGTCGGCTTGAGCGTGGCACGGTGAGCGGCGAGCGAAGTGCCGTAAGACGCCACTGGGCTGGAATGCATAAATCGAAAATCCTGTGAGCAAAAAATACCCAAAACCTTGACGAGCAGGGGCGCGCAATTATCCGTTGATGAGCGGCGTGCCCGCGTGCGCGTCGCACCGCGCGGAGGCCTTACGCACCGATATGTGGCGAATCTGCGTCATTCCGCACAGTTCGCCAATTGCATAAATGGCTGGTCGCCGCCATGGGTGGGGCTGGCTCGACATGGCCGCGAGCATCTGAGCCCCCTCTGCGCGCCCCTCTGCGCCCGTTAAGGCGCGACGTCTGCTCCATCGATGTGATGCCGTGCCAGCGCGTCGGCCACGAACCCGCTGGCCTTGGCGTGTTCCACGAACGCAGCCAGCGCCGCTGCGGCTTCTTCACCGCGACCGGCTGGCAAGCCCATCGCCTGCTGAATCACCATGAAGCGCCCCGGCAGCAGGCGCAGCGACGCATCGGCTTGCGAAATCGTCGCCAACTGCTTGCGAATGCCCGCGGCCACGTCGACCGTGCCCGCACGCAGCGCGTCGACCACGGCCTGGGCGTTGAACACGCGCTCGATGTGCGCGGCCTTGAGTTCGCGCGTGAGGAACAGGTCGTAAGCGCTGCCGGAGCCCACGCCCACGCGCGCGCCGGCCCGGTCGACCTCCGCGTTGTCCTGCAACGCAGAGGCGCCCGGCACCAGGTAGCTGCCTTCGATGAGCACATAGGGAGCGGTGAAGCGCAGGCCGTCGCTGCGGGCCGGGTCGATGG
This sequence comes from Variovorax ginsengisoli, assembly GCF_030811835.1. Lineage (GTDB taxonomy): Bacteria > Pseudomonadota > Gammaproteobacteria > Burkholderiales > Burkholderiaceae_C > Variovorax > Variovorax ginsengisoli_C. The sequence goes on from NZ_JAUSRO010000016.1 coordinate 151,638, forward strand.
CGAAAAAGCCGATGTCGGCGCGCTCGGCCTTCACCGCCTCGACCGACTGCGCGGCCTTGTCGAACACCACCAGCTCGACCGGCACACCCAGGCGTGCAGCGAGCGCGTGAGCAAGATCGATGGACACACCTGAAGGCAGCCCGGTGGTCGCATCGCGGTTGGCGAGGATCGGGTTGCCCAGGTTGATCGAAGCGCGCAGTACGCCTGTCGGGGCGAATGCACGAACGATGGACGAAGGAATCGGGGGAAAATCGGCGGCGGACATCATCCGCCGGTTATAGACCAAACAAGCCTATGAAAGTAATCGGGAATCGCAGGTGTCGCGGGTATCGCGAGGGCGATACATGCTCAATGGTGCGCTGCCATGTCGTCCGCCGCGTCGGCCTGGCTGGCAACCTTGATCAGGCTGTATGCCGCCACACCGGCCGCGCACCAGACGAGTCCGAGGACGGTCAGGATGTTTGCAGTCATAACGTGTCTCCTAGCTCAGTGTTGGATAGGTTGCCTATCAACCTTTTGTGTCCAAACGGTGACCTGTTCGTCACCGTGTTGTGACTTTAGTCCTGAACACCTTTGTTTTCCAGAGGCAATCAGCCGTTTGGCGTACACGTTTTCCCCCAGCTCGGAAATGGGGCATTCCTCGTCCCCAAAATTGGGTACGCCACAACGTGGTGCAGCCCTGTAAGAAGCCATGTCTGAAACCGCCTCTGTCCTAGACCCGCGTTCCATCATCCTCGTTGCCGGCGTGATGGGTTTGATGATGGCATTCGTCATCTTTTTCTTGCGTCGGAGTTACCCTGCCTCTGTCGGCGGCCTGCGCGAATGGACCCTCGGCCCCGTGCTCAGCTTTGGCAGCACCTTGCTCTTTGCCGCCCGCGGCTTTGTGCCCGACTTCGTGAGCATCGTCGTGGCGAACATGGTGCTGTTCCAGGCCTGCATCTACCACTACGTCGGTAGCCAACGCTTCCTGGGCGACAGCGGAAGTACGCGGCAGTGGACCGTCCTGAACCTGCTGCTCGGCGTGGGCCTGTTCTGGTTCATGGCCGTGCACCCGAACTACCCCGCACGGCTCATCCTCTTCACCGGCGCCGTTACCCTGATGTTCGTGATGCACACACGCCTGTACATGCGTCATTCCTCGGACGACTTGGGCATGCGCCTGATGACCGGTGTGCTCGTTGCCCAGGCCGTGGTGGCGGGGCTGCGCGGCATCAGCGCCGTGGCCGGGCTGGCTGGCCACGGCATCATGGACAACGCCTGGCTGCAGTCGGGCTACCTGGTCATGTATTCGCTGACCGCGCTGTTCCTCACCATTGGCGCGGTGGTGCTGGCGTCTGACCGCATGCGTGCCGAATTCGAGTTCATGGCCACGCACGACACACTGACCGGCGCCCTCACGCGCAGGGCCATCCTCAACCTGTGCGAACAGGAGCTGGACCGTTGCCAACGCACCGGCAGTGACATGGCGTTGCTGATGATCGACATCGACCACTTCAAATTAGTGAACGACACCTACGGGCATCTGGTGGGCGATGCCGTTTTACGCCTGGCTGTGGCACGCATGCAGCGCGTGCTGGGGGAGGGGGGGCACCTTGGCCGCTACGGTGGCGAAGAGTTTCTGGCGCTGCTGCCCGGCAGCGGTGGCGCCCGCGCCGAGCACACCGCGGAGCAGTTGCGCAACGCCCTGCTTCAACCCTTCGATGCCGACACCTACTTGGCAAGCACGTGGGCAACGTCCCCGAAGCCGCCTACACCGCCTACCGCCAGCTTTGGCATTGCCAGCCACAGAGGGGAGGGCGAGACCCTCGACCACATGCTGTTGCGCGCAGACACCGCGGTATACCGAAGCAAGGCGCTAGGCAGAAACCGCGTCGAACACGCCGGCTAATACCAGAAGTTCGGGTTGTCAATAGGCCTTTTGACCGCCCTTTGGTTACAGCGTGAAAAAAAAACGCGACTGTCATCATCATCGTCTAGACTTGTTTCATGATTGTCACAAGCTTGTGAACTACCATTTACAAGTGGTGTTTTCCCTTGTGATCGCCACATCTGCAACACCATTGTTGCGAGCCCGGCCCTAAGAACCACTCCCCAAAGGACCAGCCATGCGAATCTCCGACACACATGTTGCCGACGGACGTCAGGCTGGTGGACTCGATCGTTGAGGCGGGGAAGGCGGCTCGCGCCCTTGCAGAGGGTGTCGGATCGATTTCCCGAAGCTGTGCATTCGTTCTCGAAAACAGGCTTCCTCGGCTATATTCTGCGGTCGTTTGCACTGTAAGGGTGCGGCGAAGTGCTGTTTGTGCGTTGCGCGCCCCTCGCCTGTGCGTGCTGCCCACGGTGGCCCCCATCAACCCGGCAGGCCTTCCCCGCCGCAACCTTACCTTCAGAAGAAGCTGCTCAGCAAGCCCGTTGACACCCGGCGGCGCAGCCAAGGAGAACACAAATTTTTAACGAATGTCACCTACCCGGTCCAGATGTTGCTGGAGCCGGGCATAGGTCTACTTTTTCAGCACTGACTACTTTGAGAACGAACGCAAATATGGCAAGGATGAGCACAAAAACTTGGATTGGGAGAGCGGGCGTTGTCCTGGGGCTTGCTGGTTTGCTGAGCCTGCAAGGTTGCGCTGTTCCGGGATTCGGCTTCGCTGGGCCTATGGATGCGGACCAGTCTTTGCCGCCCGATTTTCAATATTTGTCTGCAGATGGCGCACCGGAAGGAGTAATTACCTCTATCTCTCCCGCGCTAATTAGAACGCTTGCTCAAACTCAGCCTAGGAACGTCTCGCCAGAAATTAAATCGCTGTTTGGCAAACCTCCTGTATACACCATCGGGCCAGGCGATGTAATTGGAGTGCTTGTTTACGACCATCCCGAACTTTTGCCGAACGCCGGAGCAGTGATTTCTCAACAAGCTGACTCTACGGCAGTAAATGTTTCGCCTGGATTTATCGTTGGCGCAAATGGAGAGATCAGCTTCCCTTATATAGGCCATGTAAGGCTGCAGGGTCTTACGGAAATTCAAGCATCCGATTTGATAAGGAATCGTATTGCCGAATACATCAAGGACCCGCAAGTAACCGTTCGGATCCAATCTTTCCGAAGCAGACGAGCGTACGTCGAAGGCGAAGTAAGAACGCCGGGCCTGCAGATATTTACAGATGTGCCGATGACGCTGGCTGAAGCGATAAGCCGATCTGGTGGGATCACAGCCAATGGCGACAGGTCCTTTATCACATTGACCCGCAACGATAAAACATTCACCATAAATTTACAGCTATTGCAAGACTTGTCTTCAGATGCGAGCAAGATTCCTTTGCAAAATGGCGATGTCATTAATGTGAGGAATCGTGATGAGAGCAAAGTTTATGTGATGGGGGAAATTGCTCGGCCTTCGGCACTGTTAATGCGCAACGGAAAACTTAGCTTAAATGAAGCCTTGGGCGAGTCGGGTGGACCTAATTTGATTACAGCGAACACTGGTCAAATCTATGTTATCCGAAACAATAGCGAGGGAAATCCGCAAATCTTCCATTTGAATGCGAAGAACCCCACGGCTCTGGCTTTAGCTGATAGATTTCCGCTTAAACCGCGTGACGTCGTTTACATTGATCCCGTACCTTTGGTGGTGTGGAATCGCATCGTGAATTTGATTTTACCTTCCGCGCAAGTGGTTTATTATGGTAGTGAATCAACAAAGTGATCCGCGAAATTTTAACTGTATGCATAGGTAATATTTGCCGAAGTCCAATGGCTCAAGGACTTCTCGCAAATGCCCTGCCGCAAATCAATGTGCGCTCAGCAGGGATAGGTGCATTAATTGGACATCATGCTGACCCTATTGCGATAGAACTCATGGAAGCTAAAGGGATTGATATAGCCTCCCATATCGCACGTCAAATATCACCATCCATTTGCAATGCATCAAATTTAATACTGGTGATGGATGAAGAACAGAAAAAGTTCATCGAGAATAATTTCCGCTCCACCCGTGGGAAGGTCTTTCGGCTTTCGATGGTTGATGTACCTGACCCATATCGTCGTTCAAAATATTTTTTCGAAGATGTCTTGCGACAAATTGAAGATGCTTCTCAGCATTGGATAGCGCGCATTGAAAAAATTGTGTCACAAGAAAAGAATATCTAGATGGCCTTCTCAAATCAAGCAAATACAGCAGCGCAGTCGCAAGAAAATAGCGACGTCAATATTTCGGAATATATTGATATCGTCATCGACCATCGATGGTTGGTTGCATCAATAGCGTCGGCATGCCTAATGCTGGGTATCGTATACGCGCTTCTTACAAAACCAGTTTATGAATCAAACTTGATGGTGCAAGTTGAGGATTCGGAAAAATCTGCAGGTAGTTTTTTAGGTGACGCCGCATCTAGTCTATTTGATGTGAAAACACCTGCCGCGGGTGAAATAGAAATTATTCGATCGCGCATGATTCTTGGTCAAGCGGTAGAGAATACTAAATTATATATTGATACCTCGCCTAGATACATCCCATTAATTGGTAGGTGGCTTGCGGGTCGTGCAAAAGAATTATCCGATCCAGGTATTTTTGGAGTGGGCGGATTCGTTTCTGGGACAGAAAGTATTTTAGTCCCTCGTTTCGATGTCCCGTCGGCTTTGGAGGCTTCCGAATTCACTTTGACTTCAGGAGCAAATGGTGAATTTACAATAACTCATCCTAAATTTGATCAAGAGATCAAGGGCAAAGTTGGTAGTCTAGTTCAACAAGATATTTCTGGCTTCGGAAAAATTACCATTTTGGTTGGCGATATCAATGCTAAACAAGGCGCTAAATTTAATTTAACAAGAAATTCAAAACAGTTGACTTTGAACTCGCTCCAAGATGATATTAGAGTTATTGAAAAAGGGAAGCAATCCGGTGTTCTAGATGTCAGCTGGCAAAGCTCGAATAGCGAAAAACTTACGTTATTGCTGAACGAAATTGGTCGGTTGTATGTTCGTCAAAATATTGAGCGCAAAGCGGCCGAGGCTGAAAAAACTCTGGGGTTTTTGAGCACACAGCTTCCAGCATATAAAAGGCAGTTGGAGCAATCGGAGGCGACTTACAATCAATATAGAAATGAAAAGGGAACTGTAAGCTTAGACGATGAAGCCAAAAATGCTTTAACGCAAATTGTCGATCTGCAATCAAAATTGCTTGAGGCCCAGCAAAAACGGCGCGATCTCGCTGAAAAATTCACGAATAAGCATCCAAGCATGCAGACAATAGATGGTCAGATTTCGGCGATTAATGCAGATATAGCGGCAGTAAATTCTGGAATCAAAAAGTTGCCACTGCTACAGCAAGACACCGTGCGGATGGAGCGAGATATCAAGGTCAATACCGATCTTTATGTTTCCTTGTTAAATAGCTCGCTTCAAATGAACCTTGCCAAAGAGGGGAAGGTCGGGAATGTTCGAATTTTGGATGAGGCAATTGTCCCTGAATTACCCGTGAAACCAAGGAAGTCTCTTGTTGCTTTGATGTCGCTTATTCTTGGCGGTTTCGCTGGAGTTGCGGTGGCAATAATTCGCAATTCTTTCTTTGGCGGCATAAATAACCCAAGCGAAATTGAGGCGCATACGGGACTTAATGTATATAGCACAATTCCTTTGAGCGCTAGACAGGTTGCAATCGACGGGGATATTAGGGCAAAACGCCCTGGCGTTCATTTGTTAATGAACTTTGCGCCAGATGATGCTGCAATAGAAAGTCTAAGAAGCTTAAGAACTGCTCTGCAGTTTGCGATGTTGGAAGCCCCGAACAATCGTGTTCTTGTGACTGGCGGAACTCCTGGTGTTGGTAAGAGCTTTATCTCGGGAAATTTTGCTGCTGTGGTGGCTAATACAGGCAAAAAAGTTCTACTGATTGACGCTGATTTACGCAAAGGCTATATAAATCAAGTTTTCTCAGTCGCTCGTACGAATGGGCTTTCAGAGTTGATAACTGGAAGTATTTCGCTCGAAAAAGCCGTTCGTCGTGAAGTTTTTCCTAATCTGGATTTGATCACCACTGGTGTCTTGCCCCCAAATCCAGCCGAACTTCTAATGAGTGACTCTTTTTCCGAAATTTTGAATCAGATGTCAGTTCAGTATGACTTCGTGATCATTGATACTGCTCCTGTTTTGGTCGCAGGCGACACATCAGCCGTTGCCCCTCATGCAGGCACAGTGCTACTGGTTGCGCGCGCAGATAAAACGCAGCTTGGCGAAATTAATGAAAGCGTTAAACGATTGGCACATGTGGGATGCGTAGTCAATGGGGTGATTTTGAACGCATTAGACATGACGCGTCGGCATTACGGGAGCTACGGATACAAATATGGCGCTTATAAATATACGACCTATAAATACGGCGATGACAAAGCATCTTAAATTTAAGAGCATAAAAAGAAGATGCTTTTTTGATTCGTAAAAATTTTCGTTTTATAAGCTCTAAGAACACCAAGCATCGTTGTTACTGTTTGTAAATATGTTGAGCTCTCGATCAAAACTAAGAGATGCTTGGTCAGGAGTAGTTGATGAAAAAAAAAATCGTTTCAAAATCAGAGGATGCTATGTCTATGGCTGAAATTTCAGTAAATAACCGTGGTGAGAATGAAGAGTTCAATGGACTCGTTTCATCACCCCGTGCGCATTCCGCTTCTTTGGTCATCATGAAGCGAGTCGTTGATATCCTCGCGGCAATATTTTTCTTCGCTGCTTTTGGATGGCTTTATCTTCTAATCTGGTTGCTTGTTTTGCTTACTTCCGGTGCACCGGGAATTTACTCACAGCCGAGATATGGAAAAGGCGGGCGCGTGTTTAAATTGTATAAGTTTCGATCAATGGTGAGTAACTCACAAGAAATCTTAAACGAGTACTTGCGCACAGACGAAAATGCAAGACAGCAATGGGCTAAATTTCAAAAGCTTGAAAAAGACCCGAGAATTACAAAGTTTGGAGCCTTAATCCGAAAAACTAGTTTGGACGAGCTTCCTCAATTTTGGAATGTACTGATCGGTGATATGAGCGTAGTCGGGCCACGGCCATGCATGCTGGACCAGAAAAATTTATATGGCAACTCTTGGAATCACTATTGCGCCGTTCGGCCAGGAGTAACAGGTTTGTGGCAGGTGAGCGGTCGAAATACTGTTAGCTATAGCCGGCGTGTTGCTCTTGACGTTCGGTACGTCGAAAGGCTGTCAATCCGCCAAGATGCATACATTTTCTTGAAAACTATTTGGGTTGTTGCCACCGGGCACGGATCAAAATGAAAAAGAGCAATGCATAGATATTTCTTTGCAAGATGCTCATAAAGAATTTATATATTTTAAGTTGATGCATTATGAAAATTGCTGTCGCTGGAACTGGTTATGTTGGATTATCTAATGCAGTACTGCTTTCTCAAAATAATGAGGTCGTTGCTTTAGATATCGTTCCGGAAAAAGTTCAACTCTTGAATGCTAGAGTAAGTCCGATTATTGATGTCGAAATAGAAGATTATTTAAAAAATAAAGAGTTAAATCTACGCGCAACGCTTGACATGCATGAAGCGTACGAGGGTGCAAGCTATGTAATCATTGCAACGCCAACTGACTATGACGTTGAGCAGGATTTCTTTAATACTAAATCAGTAGAGGCGGTTATTCGTGATGTCAAACGAATAAACCCTAATGCGGTAATGATTATTAAGTCTACCGTTCCTGTTGGTTACACCGCCCGTGTTCGAAAAGAATTCGAAACTGATAATATCATTTTCTCCCCGGAATTTCTGAGAGAGGGAAAGGCCTTATATGACAACTTGCATCCCAGTCGAATTATTGTAGGTGAACGCTCTACGCGAGCGGAGATTTTTGCTAAATTGTTGCAGGAAGGAGCAATAAAGAAAAATATTCCTACGCTGTTTACCGTGTCTACAGAGGCGGAAGCAGTTAAGTTGTTTTCAAATACATACTTAGCGATGCGTGTTGCTTATTTCAATGAGCTCGATACGTATGCTGCAACACACAATTTGGATTCTCGCCAGATTATTGAAGGTGTGTGCCTTGATCCCCGTATTGGTAATCATTACAACAATCCTTCGTTCGGGTATGGAGGGTATTGTTTGCCAAAAGACACGAAACAATTGTTGGCGAATTACAAGCAGGTTCCTCAGAATCTAATAAATGCTATTGTTCAATCTAATAGCACGCGAAAAGATTTTATTGCCAAAGATATAATTTCGAGAAACCCCAAAGTTGTCGGCATTTATCGATTGATAATGAAAACGGGGTCGGACAATTTCAGAGCATCGAGTGTCCAAGGCGTCATGAAAAGATTAAAGGCAAAAGGCATCCAAGTCATTCTTTATGAACCTGCGTTGGCCGAGTCGAATTTTTTTGGATCCGAAGTAATTGCGGACTTAAATGAATTCAAATCTTCTTCGGATGTTATTGTCGCCAACAGGGTTACCGATGATTTGACTGATGTAGGCGGAAAAATCTACACTCGCGATCTCTTTTTTGATAACTAGCCAAATGGCGTCGGTCAAAAAAAACATCTCCTTTTTGTTGTTTTTGCATTGCACAAATTACGTATTTCCTCTTCTTTTGCTGCCGTATCTGGTACGCACGCTGGGCGCCAAAGAATATGGAATTTACTCGATGGCAGTGGCATTTATTCAGTATTTCAATGTGCTGACGGATTACGGATATAACTTGTCTGCAACCAGAGAAATATCTCTGGTGCGGCAGGATAGAAAAACTGTATCCCAAATATACTGGACAACTATTTTTTCGAAGTTAATAATATTTTCTATCGGAATAGTTGTCTTGTTTCCTTTTCTTTTTTTCATTAATTTGAAGAGTCAAGAAATCATCGTAATTGGAATATGCATAACTGGCGTACTCGGAAATATATTTTATCCAATATGGTATTTTCAGGGCACCGAGAAAATGTTGCCCATGTCCGTAATTACGGGGATTTCAAGATTCTTAGTGCTTTTATTAACGTTTGTAGTGGTTTCAACCGCTGCTGATACTAATAACGCAGTTTTTGTTTTTGGGTTGGCTTATATAATTCCGGCTGTATATCTTAATTTGAATTTAATTCTTAAGAAGGAAGTGGTTTTTTATATTCCGTCTCCTCTTGAGGTTTGGGCAAGTATTAAGGGCAGCTCTTCATTATTTTTGGCAAATTTCGCAATTACTTTTTATACAAGCATTAATGTATTCGTGGTGGGGCATTGGACCGGAGCCGTTGCGGCTGGAAATTATTACGCGGCAGATCGCTTGAAATTTGCGCTGCAGAACTTTATGTCCCCCATTTCGCAAGCAATATACCCGCGGTTCTGTGCTGTAGATGATGCTGGCAAGCTGATTCTTTTGAAAAGATATGGGACTGTATTTTTTGCATTTGCTTTTTTTATCGGCTTAGCAATGTGGCTATTAGGAGAATATGTTGTTAGCCGATACCTAGGCGTAAATGCCGGAAGTGCCCCATTTTATTTTAAATTGATGGCCCCGTATATTCCGGTTATTGCTGTCGGGATTATTTTTGGTCACTGGTGGCTCGCTGCTCGCGGGAATGGTTCGAAATTGAGTATTTTGTACGTGGGTGGTGCAATTTTGCATATGACGTATTTGTTTCCACTGCTTAATAGGTTTGGGGTCACGGGAGTGATATTTGCAACATTCGCTACTCAATGCTTAATTGTCGTAGGGATGATTTATGCGTTTTGGAAAAGCTTTGAAAAAAAGTAAACTGTATATAGTCCATCAAAATGGCGCGCCCGCACATTATTTGGCAGCCGCATATCTTTTTGAGCAACTTGCCTCCGATGTGGTTTATATTGAGTTTTCAATTTTAAGAAAGCTAGGGAAAGCACTTCTTGTTGAACGAAATTTAAAATCTTTGAGGCGAGCCCTTCGAAATGCCATGCTTTTAGGGCTTTGGTTTTTGTTTCCTGGTCTTTTGAAGCGGCATAAAGTGATATTGGGTGTTGCGCCGCTGGATTGGAGAGTTTTTTTTCTTAGTCGAATTTTCAAAAAAACTGATTTAATTTACCACACTTCTTGGAATATCTGGGATGGAACTCGATTTCCTTTTGGAATGAATCGGTTCTCTCCTGTGTTAAAGAAAATTTGGCTCTTTTTTCTGAGATATCGAGTTCATAAAATTGCTGTTGTGACGCCACTTTGCGCTGAAAGTATCGCGCAATTTATCAAACCGTCTAAGAAGGAAATTGCTACGGTCTTTCACTCATATGACGATTTTTTTTCGTATGATGAGAATTTTAAAGAGAAGTCGCTGACAAATTTAAGAGTAATTTATGCCGGTAGATTAATTGAGAGTAAGGGCATAGATAAGATAATTGACTTGGCTAGAGTTTTTCCTGATATTGATTTCTGCTTTATAGGGAAAGGTGAATTGGTTGCAAAGGTGGAATCGTGCTCATTGCCTAATGTTAAGTACAAAGGCTTCATCTCAAATGTTAAGTTAATGGCTAACTTATTTCGACAGAGTGATGTTATTTTGTTGCCTTCCATGAGAAGAAAAAATTGGGAAGAGCTATTTGGAATATCTCTAATCGAGGCAATGGCTTGTGGGTGCATTCCCGTCGTTACAGATCATGTCGGTCCAAAGCTAATTCTCGAGAATAGTGAATTGAGTGATCTTGTTTTTAGTGAAGAAGATTTTTTCGTTAATGCCAGCAATTGCTTACGTCGCTGGCAGTTGTATCCGGATGAGCTTAGATTGAGAAAGCTGGCTTCATCGGAGGTTGCAAGAAAGTATTCAAAATCTAACATATCAAAGATTTGGAAAAATCTTTTATTTAATTAGAAATATCAAGGGAAACGATGATTCGTTTGATTTATTGGGTTCCTTTGATTGTTGCTCTGGGAACTCTCTTCGGATATTTTGGTGCCACACTTAGCACTACAGTTTTCTTGTTTTTATTAATATTAATGTTTGTGGTTTTTGATTTGGTATCAAAAGCCATTTTCTTTTCCAAGCAAGGCGATGACAGGTTAATTGCGCTCGCATGTGGAGTTCTCATAGTTCTGTCAGTGATAGCTTTCTTTGTGTATCTAATCCGTCCAGGTGTTACATATCCATCAAAGTACGAGGGATATACATTAATCACGGCATTTAATAGTTTTTTTCCATTAATTTGGATTTCGCTATTTTCTAATAAACGTGATAATGATTTGGATCGTTGCCTCAAATTCATTTCCGTTTATGTTTTTGGCATTGATTTGTTGATTAGTGCTTTTCAAATCTATTACGTTACCTTCGTTGACCCGTCAGGCGGTATTTTTTCTACTAATCAGCGACTTAATTCTATTGAATTCGATGGAACGTATCGTCTTACTGGAATATTCCAAAGTGGCCAGGATCACGGATTTTTTCTCGTCACTTGCTTAGGTCTGCTTTGGGCGGCGGGATATGCAAGAGGTATTTTCAGTGTCTTAGTTGCGATCGCAGTTGGCGTTTGTGTTTATTACACATATACACGAACGATCTATTTGATATTTCTTTTGATGGTGTCAGTTATTTTGGTATACCAAATTAAGTCAATGGCTGGAAAGGGGAAGTTGGGCGCTCTTCTTTTTCTGCTGCTTGGAGCTTTATTTGTTATCGGGTTGTTTTTTGCATTAGATTTCTTTTATAGTTTCAATTACGCATCCAATGCTATTTTCAACACCCAAACACTCGATAGTAGACAGATGTCTTGGGCTTATTATTTCAATGCCGTCGAAAATAATTTAATGTCTTTGGTCTTCGGTCTTTTGTTGATGCAAAGCGGATTTAATATATTGGAATATACGCCTCCTTTGATCGATAATTTTTTCTTCGCCTCGATTTTGTTTGCCGGTATCCCGTTCTTGGTTGCGTATTTGATTTTTTACGCACTTTTATTTAGAGGGTATGCCGGAGGTTTTTTAAAAAGTCGCGATCGAAATGTAATTCGATTTTCGATTTTTGGAGTTGTCCTCGTGGTTGCTACACTTATTGCTGGTTACGCGACACCGATTTGGGATAACTATACAAATGGACTTTTCGGCGGCCTTGCATTGTTAGTTGCATACAAAAAGATGCGTTTGCTAAGAATTAAGCCGCTGGCTGCGATTTAGCGGCTTTAAAATTCTTTGGTGTATTTGTAGTGTGCAATTATTTTGCAAGAGGTGTTTTTTAAATTTCTTTGATGAAATAATTTCATCCGGGTGTTTCCTTGTGTTTTCAATTTGATGCATGGCTGCACCTGATTGTTTATGGAGTTTATTTCGTGTTCAATGTTGTTATAGTTAACTGGAATGGTTTGCAATTCTGCAAAGACTTGTTCGAAGATATATCCAAGATTTCGGATGAACTGTTTTTGCGATGTATCGTTGTCGATAATGCTTCTTCTGATGGAAGTGTTGAATTTATTCGGGAAAACTACCCAAAAATAAATCTCATAACTTCAAATGAGAATTTGGGCTATGCGAAAGGTAATAATATTGGACTTCGCCATTGCACGGAAGACTATGTTTTTCTTCTGAATAACGATACCAGAATTGCCGATAAAGATTTTTTTAAAAAAATAATTTCTTTTTTGGAGAAGAATCCGTCGATAGGTGCGATGACGCCAACCTTAGTTCTTCCTGATGGAAGACTTCAGACGGGTGCATGCGGATTTGATAAGGGCTTAATTTCTTACGTCGCGCATTTTTTCTTTCTGTCTAAGATTAGTATTAAATATTTTCCGCCGTTATATTTGGATCAACGTGTTTGTATTGCCTCTGGCAAGGAGACGTTGGTTGATTGGGTATCGGGCGCATGCCTTGTTGCAAGGAGAGATGTCCTTGTCAAAGTGGGCGGTGTTCCTAGTGATTACTTTATGTATGCGGAAGACATAAAACTATGCAGGAACATTAAGCAGATTGGATATTCTGTGGCCTATTTCCCTGGGGCAAAGCTCATGCATATCCATGGTGGATCTGAAACGGAAAAAAGCACCAAGACTCGATGGATTACCTCAACTTTGAGTGAGTATGAGCAGCGAGAGGGTAGTGGGGCAAAGAAAATTGCACAAATGATATTTTTTCTTGGCTTTCTTGCTAGATCGTTTATTTATTATTGGCTTTATCTGTTTTCTCGAAAAAATAGATTTAAAGTCGCTGGGAAGAAGATGTGGATGTATGCTATGGCGAGTTTGTAGGATGAAGAAATGCTGAAAAAATTCTCCGTAGGTGTTGATTTTCATACTTTTGATGGAATTTATCAGGGTTCAAGGAGTTACTTGCTTGGAATTTATTCGCAGGCAATAATGTTGGCGCCGCAAATTCGCTTTGTATTTTTTTTGGCAAATCCTAAGGAATTGATAGATAAGTATCCTGTCTTTGCTGCGAGTAACGTAGATTTGGTTTATATGAAGCCGATGTCGGGCATATTTCGTCTTTTTTTTCAGTTGCCTTTTTTGCGGCTGAAGCATGGCTGCGACATTCTTCATGTTCAATATAGGGCGTCGCCACTGTCTTTCGGACTGACTGCCTGCACTATTCATGACGTTCTTGTGGAAACTCATCGTGAGTTTTTTCCTGGTGCCTTCAGGGCTATTGCCTCGCTTTCCTTTCGCCTTTCTGCGCGTGTTTCGAATTTGCTTTTTACCGTTAGCGAATATTCAAAAAGCGAGATTTGTAAGATCTATGGGGTGGCTCCCAGTCGCGTTCTCGTAACACATAATGGGGTCGGATCGTACAAGGCAATTTCTAAAGACGATGTTCTATCCGTTTTGAGTAAGTATGAGCTCATTCCAAAAAAATATTGGCTTATTGTTGGAAGGTTGGAGCCACGTAAAAACCATTTAAATTTGATTCGGGCTTGGTTCTCCGCCAATTCTTCTTATGATCTAGTGGTGGTCGGGCAGCGTGACTTTTCCTTTGCTTCTATTTTTGAAGAGGTTGTTAAGCTGGGTTGTGAGTCGAGAGTGAAGTTTTTTGATTCCGTTTCTGATTTTGAGCTGCCGGCATTTTATTCGGGCGCTTTTGCGTTTGTTTACCCATCTTTTGCTGAGGGATTCGGCATGCCAATACTTGAGGCCATGGCTTATGGGGTGCCCGTAATTTCATCTAATACTACTTCGATGCCGGAAGTGGGAGGGGACGCTGCGTTCTATGTGGATCCTAATTCTGTTGAGGATATCGCAAATACCATGAAATCTTTAGAGGGTGGAGTGTTGAATGGTGCTTCGGCCGTTGAAAAAGGCTATGACCGACTTCTAAAATTTAACTGGGGTGATTCAGCTCGAGTATTGGTCGACGGATATGAGGATTTGATGGGGAGGGGCCATGATTTTTCTAAATAAAAAGATCTTTTCATTCCTATTTTTATTTTGTTTTTTTGCTGGTTTTTCGTTTGCTAAAGATTACAGCGTAGGTGTTTACTATTATCCGGGGTGGAAGGATGTTCCGGCTGATGGTCAGGCAGATCCATGGAAAAGAATTAAGCGAGCAGGGATCGAGCCGTTGCTAGGATTTTATCCTGAAGGCGACGACAAAGTTGTCGACACACAGATGCGATGGATGGCCAAATACGGTATCGATTATGTTATTTATGATTGGTATTGGCGTGCAGGCAAGGGTGTGAAGCTTTCTCATGCTATTGATGCTTACGGTCGATTGCCTGATCGGCATGGTGTTAGGTTTTCGATAATGTGGGCTAATCATTCTGATGAACCTAGTAGTTTGGCCGATTTTGATGAGATGGTTAAGTATTGGGTTGATAAATACTTTCTGGATGAAAGTTATTTAAAAAATAATGGTATGCCAGTTGTTTTTGTTTTTGATCCAAAGCGGCTGGAGAAAAACTCTGCACTTTTTGGCTCTAATACCGAAGAGCTTTTTCGTAGAGCTCAAAGTTATGTAAAAACCCGCGGGTTGCCGGGCATCTACTTTGTTGGTGGCTCGCAGGCTATTAATTTCGACGTTAAGAAGCTTCTTCCTACTGCGGGGTATTCTGCGATTAGTGCATACAATTATCATGTTGGCTATTCTGGAGAGATGGACCGAAGCAGAAGATTTTCGAGGTCCTATTCGGAATTGACGGATGGTTACATGCAGAGCTGGCGTTGGATATTGGAGAATTCTTCATTGCCTTACTTTCTTCCCCTCAGCTCTGGTTGGGACAAGCGTCCGTGGGGTGGGAGTACTGACCCGTTACACGATCTTTCAATTAGTGATGCGGCGGAGTTCAAAGCTCATTTGCAGAAGGGAAAAGATATGCTAAACAAATACAACGGAAAGTCGGATGGGGTTGTTATATGCTGCTGGAATGAATATGGTGAGGGCTCATATATTGAGCCAACTAAAAAATACGGTTTCCAATATTTGGAAGCCGTTCGAGATATTTTTGGAAATAAATGAAAATTGACGTATATTTATTTTTTGGAAAAGTAAAATGATCCTCGTCACCGGAGGCGCCGGCTTTATCGGCGCCAATTTCGTCCTCGACTGGCTGGCCCAGGGCACCGCAGGCTCTGCCGAGGCGGTCGTCAACCTCGACAAACTCACCTACGCCGGCAACCTGGAGACGCTGTCCTCGCTGCAGGGCAATGCATCGCACGTCTTCGTGCAGGGCGACATCGGCGACAGCGCCCTGGTCTCGCGCCTGCTGGCCGAGCACAAGCCCCGCGCCGTGGTCAACTTCGCCGCCGAATCGCACGTGGACCGCTCCATCCACGGCCCCGAGGACTTCGTGCAGACCAACGTGCTGGGCACCTTCCGCCTGCTCGAATCCGTGCGCGGCTACTGGAACACCCTGCCGGCCGACGAGAAGGCCGCCTTTCGCTTCCTGCACGTCTCCACCGACGAGGTGTATGGCAGCCTGTCGGCCACCGACCCCGCCTTCACCGAAGACAACAAGTACGAGCCCAACAGCCCGTATTCGGCCAGCAAGGCCGCCAGCGACCACCTCGTGCGCGCCTGGCACCACACCTACGGCCTGCCGGTGGTCACCACCAACTGCTCGAACAACTACGGCCCGTACCACTTCCCCGAGAAGCTCATCCCGCTGATGATCGTCAACGCCCTGGCCGGCAAGAACCTGCCCGTGTACGGCGACGGCATGCAGGTGCGCGACTGGCTCTACGTCAAGGACCACTGCAGCGCCATCCGCCGCGTGCTCGCCGACGGCAAGCTCGGCGAAACCTACAACGTGGGCGGCTGGAACGAGAAGCCCAACATCGAGATCGTCAACACCGTGTGCGCGCTGCTCGACGAGCTGCGCCCCAAGGCCGACGGCAAGAGCTACCGCGAGCAGATCAGCTACGTCACCGACCGCCCCGGCCACGACCGGCGCTACGCCATCGACGCACGCAAGCTCGAGCGCGAGCTCGGCTGGAAGCCCGCGGAGACCTTCGACAGCGGCATCCGCAAGACCGTCGAGTGGTACCTGGCCAACGCCCAGTGGGTGAGCAACGTGCAAAGCGGTGCGTACCGCGAATGGGTCGAGAAGCAGTACGACGCCGAATCGACTGAACCTGCCGGCACCGCCAAGGCCCCCGCATGAAATTCCTCCTGCTTGGCAAGGGCGGGCAGGTGGGTTGGGAATTGCAACGCAGCCTCGCCCCGCTGGGTGAGCTGGTTGCGCTCGACTTCGACAGCACCGACTACGCCGCCGACTTCAGCCGCCCCGAGCAACTGGCCGACACCGTCCTGAAGATCCGCCCGGACGTCATCGTCAATGCCGCGGCCCACACCGCCGTGGACAAAGCCGAGAGCGAAGTGGAGTTTGCGCGCAAGCTCAACGCCACCTCGCCCGGCGTCGTCGCCCAGGCCGCCCAGCAGATCGGCGCGCTCATGGTGCATTACTCCACCGACTACGTCTTCGACGGCAGCGGCAGCACGCCCTGGCGTGAAGACGACGCCACCGGCCCGCTGAGCGTGTACGGCGCCACCAAGCTCGAAGGCGAGCAGCTGGTCGCCCAGCACTGCGCACGGCACCTGATCCTGCGCACCAGCTGGGTCTACGCCGCACGCGGGGGCAACTTCGCCAAGACCATGCTGCGCCTGGCCAAGGAGCGCGAGCGCCTGACCGTCATCGACGACCAGTTCGGCGCGCCCACCGGCGCCGAGCTGCTGGCCGACGTCACCGCCCACGCCATCCGCGCCACCCTGGTCGACCCGGCCAAGGCCGGCCTGTACCACCTGGTCGCCGGTGGCGAGACCACCTGGCACGGCTATGCCCGCTTCGTGCTCGAACAGGCGAAGGCCGCCGGCGTCGAACTGAAGGCCGGCCCCGAAGCCGTCGACCCCGTGCCCACCAGCGCCTTCCCCACGCCGGCGAAACGCCCGCAGAACTCGCGCCTGAACACCCAGAAGCTGCAAGACACCTTCGGCCTCACGCTGCCGCACTGGCAGGCCGGCGTCGCCCGCATGCTGCGCGAAACCCTCTGAATTCCAAACTTCGAACCGAACCCGTCATGACCCAACGCAAAGGCATCATCCTCGCCGGCGGCTCCGGCACGCGGCTGCACCCGGCCACCCTGGCCCTGAGCAAGCAGCTGCTGCCCGTGTACGACAAGCCGATGATCTACTACCCCCTGAGCACCCTCATGCTCGGCGGCATCCGCGACATCCTGATCATCAGCACCCCGCAGGACACTCCGCGCTTCCAGCAGCTCCTGGGCGACGGCAGCCAGTGGGGCATCAACCTGCAATACGCCGTGCAGCCGAGCCCCGACGGCCTGGCGCAGGCCTTCCTGATCGGTGAAGACTTCCTGGCCGGCGCCCCCAGCGCGCTGGTGCTGGGCGACAACATCTTCTACGGCCACGACTTCCAGACCCTGCTGGGCGGCGCCGACGCCAAGACCAGCGGCGCCACCGTCTTCGCGTACCACGTGAACG
The DNA here is from genome assembly GCF_030811835.1 of Variovorax ginsengisoli. Classification (GTDB taxonomy): domain Bacteria; phylum Pseudomonadota; class Gammaproteobacteria; order Burkholderiales; family Burkholderiaceae_C; genus Variovorax; species Variovorax ginsengisoli_C. The sequence continues at coordinate 169,505 of NZ_JAUSRO010000016.1, forward strand.
ACCCCGAGCGCTACGGCGTGGTCGCCTTCGACGCCCAGGGCAAGGCCAGCAGCATTGAAGAAAAGCCCGCCCAGCCCAAGAGCAGCTACGCCGTCACCGGCCTGTACTTCTACGACAACCAGGTCGTGGACATCGCCAAGGCCGTCAAGCCCAGCCCGCGCGGCGAGCTGGAGATCACGGCAGTCAACCAGGCCTACCTGGACCAAGGCCAGCTCAACGTGCAGATCATGCAGCGCGGCTACGCCTGGCTGGACACCGGCACGCACGACAGCCTGCTCGAAGCCGGGCAGTTCATCGCCACGCTGGAGCACCGCCAGGGCCTGAAGATCGCCTGCCCCGAAGAGATCGCCTGGCGCGCGGGCTTCATCGACAGCGCCCAGCTGCAGAAGCTGGCCGCACCGCTGCAGAAGAACGGCTACGGCAAGTACCTGAACCACCTGCTGGCCGAAGGAGTGCACAAGTGAAGGCCACCCCCACGGCGATCCCCGAGGTGATCGTGATCGAACCCAAGGTGTTCGGTGACGCGCGCGGCTTCTTCTTCGAGAGCTTCAACGGCAAGGCCTTCGACGATGCGGTGGGCCGGCATGTGGAGTTCGTGCAGGACAACCACAGCCGCAGCGGCAAGGGCGTGCTGCGCGGGCTGCACTACCAGATCCAGCAGCCGCAGGGCAAGCTGGTGCGGGTGACGCGCGGCGCGGTGTTCGACGTGGCGGTGGACATCCGTAAATCGTCACCGACCTTCGGCAAATGGGTGGGCGTGGAGCTCAACGAAGACAACCACAAGCAACTGTGGGTGCCGCCGGGCTTCGCGCACGGCTTCGTGGTGCTCAGCGAGACGGCGGACTTCCTGTACAAGACGACCGATTACTACGCGCCGCAGTATGAGCGGTCGATTCTTTGGGATGACGCGGATATTGGGGTTGAGTGGCCGGACATTGGGATGGCGCCGAAGTTGTCTGCCAAAGACGCAGTCGGCCAGCAACTCAGCACAGCAGAGGTCTTCTCTTGAGCCAGAAAAAACTGATCATTCTCGGCACGCGCGGCGTACCTGCGCAGCACGGCGGCTTCGAAACCTTTGCTGAAAAGCTGTCGGTTTACTTGGTCGCCCAAGGCTGGGAAGTGGTCGTTTATTGCCAGGAAGACGGCGCAGGCCCGGTGTTCGAAAGCGTGTGGGAAGGCGTAAAGCGCGTTCATATTCCCGTGGCGCGCGAAGGCTCTGCCGGCTCCGTCATCTTCGATTGGCACGCCGCCTGGCATGCCAGCAAGCAAACCGGCTTGATCCTGACCCTCGGCTACAACACGGCCATCTTCAACATCATCCAGCGCGTCAAAGGCCAGGTGAATGTCATCAACATGGATGGCATTGAATGGAAGCGCGACAAGTGGAGTGGCGTGGCCAAGGCGTGGTTCTGGCTGAACGAACGGGCGGGCTGTTATGTAGGCAACCACTTGGTCGCCGATCACCCCGCCATCAAGGCACACCTTGCAACGCGGGTGCGTGAATCGAAGATCACCACCATTCCCTATGGTGGCGATGAAGTAACCACCGCCGACGTGTCAAAGCTGGAGAAGTACGGCCTGCAACCCGGCCAGTTCTCGGTGATCATTGCGCGCCCGGAACCAGAGAACTCTTTCCTGGAAATGGTGACGGCGTTCTCCGCCAAACCGCGGGCGCACAAGCTGGTGGTGCTGGGTAAATTCGACGCAGAGAACAATGCCTATCACCGTGCAGTGATCAAGGCCGGTGGCCCGGATGTCATCTTTCCAGGCGCCATCTACGACAAGGCTGTGGTGGGTGCGCTGCGGTTTTACAGCCGCTTCTATCTGCATGGGCACACTGTGGGGGGGACAAATCCGTCGTTGGTCGAAGCGATGGGCGCGGGATGCGCTGTGATCGCGCATGACAACCAGTTCAATCGCTGGGTGGCAGGTAAGTCGGCCGCTTACTTCAAGAACCAGCAGGAGTGCGAAGCGCTCTTCGATCAGCTACTGAATGATGACGGAAAGCTTCAGCTCATGAAGAATGGAAGCGCCAGTCGTTTTCACGAGCGGTTTACGTGGACACGGGTGCTTGGGGAGTATGAGGAGATGCTTATGAGCTGGCAGAGCCGAGTTAAATAACCAATTGCTTCTCAGCCAGCTTGCAGCGACTTACGACGTGCTTGCCAGCTTTTTTTCGATTCGCCTCCGGCACTCACAACTGCACCATGACCACCTCATCCATTCATCCCGTCGTCCTGTGCGGCGGCAGCGGCACCCGTCTGTGGCCTCTGTCGCGCAAGGCCTTGCCCAAGCAGTTCGCGCCATTGATCGACGGCAAGAGCCTGTTGCAGCTCACGCTCGAACGCCTGAGCGTGCTCAACAAGAACGTCACCTGCATCGCCTCGGAAGACCATCGCTTC
>NZ_JAUSRO010000017.1 GCF_030811835.1 Variovorax ginsengisoli
CCGAAGATCGTCGACTGGTACATGGAAAACAAGATCAACATCGACGACCTGATCACGCACACCATGCCGCTGGAAGACATCAACAAGGGCTTCGACCTGATGAAGCGCGGCGAGTCGATCCGCGGCGTGGTGCTGTACTGAGCCGCATGACCACCGATTCGATGATCAACACCCTGTCCGAACACCGCTGCTTCGGCGGCACGCAGACCTTCCACGAACACGCCTCCGCCGAGATCGGCCTGCCGATGCGCTTCTCGGTGTTCCTGCCGCCGCAGGCCACCGACGGCCCGGTGCCGGCCGTGATCTACCTTGCCGGACTGACGTGCAACGAAGAGACCTTCATGATCAAGGCAGGCGCGCAGCGGCTGGCCGCCGAACTCGGCATCGCACTCGTCGCGCCCGACACCAGCCCGCGCGGCGCGAACGTGCCCGGCGAGGCGGCGAGCTGGGACTTTGGCGTGGGCGCTGGCTTCTACCTCGATGCGACAGAGACGCCGTGGACCACGCACTGGCGCATGGAAAGCTACCTGATCGGCGAACTTCTGCCGCTGCTCAGCACCGCCTTTCCGATCGATCCGCAGCGCATCGGCCTGTTCGGCCATTCGATGGGCGGGCATGGCGCGCTCACGCTGGCGCTGCGGCACCCCGGCCTCTTCAAGTCGCTGTCGGCCTTCGCGCCGATCTGCGCGCCCACGCGCTGTCCCTGGGGCGAGAAGGCCTTCACGGGGTACCTGGGCGCCGACCGCACGCGCTGGATCGAGCACGATGCCACGGTGCTGATGGAGAATCAGCCGGTCGCGCCCTACCCCGCCGGCATCCTGCTCGACCAGGGACTGGGCGACAAATTCCTCGTCGAGCAACTGCACCCGCATCTGTTCGAGGCGGCCTGCCACGCCATCGGCCAGCCGCTGACGCTGCGCCGCCACGAGGGCTACGACCACGGCTATTACTTCATCCAGAGCTTCATGGCCGACCACCTGGTCCATCACGCCCAGCTGCTGAAGGCCTGAGCGTGGCCGGGCTCGTCGACAGCGCTGCCCCCTTCGATGCGCTGAAAGCGCCGAAGAAAAAGAAAGCCCCATGAACACCGCCCCGCCACTTCTGCCGACCCGCGAGGAGATCGCCGGCTTCGACGTCTTCCCCGGCCTCACCCTGCAGGACATCGACGTGGTCGAAAACGCAGCCCAGGCCGAGCGGGCGCTGGCCGAACTGGGCGCGCTGGACGTGGTGGGCTTCGACACCGAATCGAAACCCACTTTTCTCAAGAACGAGGTCTCGACCGGGCCGCACACGGTGCAGTTCGCCTCGCTCGACCGGGCCTGGGTGTTCCAGGTCCACGACCCGGCCTGCCGCGCAGCAGCGGGACACTTGATCGCCTCGAGCGCCATCGTCAAGGTCGGCTTCGGCCTGGCCGGCGACCGCACACAAATCCGCGCCAGCCTGGAAGTCGAACCCCAGGCGCTGCTGGACCTCGACACCGTGTTCAAACGCCGCGGCTACCGGACCTCGGTGGGGGTGAAAATGGCGGTTGCACTGATGTTCGAGCGACGGTTCGTGAAATCGCGCAAGCAGACCACATCGAACTGGGCCAACCGGAAACTGTCGGAAGGACAGATCTGCTATGCGGCCAACGACGCCTTCGCGGCCATGTGCGTAGCCGATGCGATGGACTTGGATGCGACGGTGCTGGCAGCGATGTCTCGTACCAGATAAGGGGCCTGCGCGTGCCAGCGCGGGTGCGGTGCCTCAGATAGCGTCTGAAGCGTCGTCGAACACCTCTGTCCATCCCAGGCTCAGCTCCAGGGCAGAGGCAGGCTCCCCGGCATGGTAGGCACGCCCATGCCAGTAGGGCGAAAGCGTACGCGGCACTCTGGCATCAACCTGTGCAAGTGCTGCGGGGTAACCCATCTCGGTGCGGGTCCATTCGTCGGTCTGCATGGCGGTTCGTGGGGGTGAAAGGCGTTGGGGCCAAGGCTGGCGGGGAATGCCATTCATCGTGCATTCCGCCGGTCGAGGTCACCGCCAGCTTGTCGCCCTGCCGAGCGTAGGACAACGGCAGGGCGCAGTACCGATCGGGCAGATCCCGCTCAGAACCAAGCTGACACCGCAATGGCCACGCCGCCGAACGAAATGGCGAAACCGACGATCTTCTGGATTTTCTTCATGATGGCGCTCCTGGATGGGACCACCTGATGGTGCCATCGCGGAGGCACGCGTGGTGCATCTGCGTTTCTATGATGCCAATGGGAATTGGCTATGTGCGGTCCACCCGGGCCACGCAGCGCTCATTGCCGCAGCAACACCTTCAGCACGCGTCCGTCGCCAATGAAAGAGTCGCCAACGAGCATGCGAAATGCCGAATCAGACGGAAGGCGTGGCAACGCCATGGCAGGTACGAGGAATTCGACGTCGACGTGGTGCGGCTGGCCGCGCATCACGCGCTCGCCGCTTGCCACCCGCCATCGCGCCGAGAAGCCCTGGTTGTCGACCACCAGTGCACACCGGTGCTCGCCCGCAGAAAAAGGCGTGTCTTCCGCAGGAATCTGCGGCGGCCGCAACGTGAGCTCGACGCTCAGGTGCGGCGTGAACCCGGCACGTTCGTCAAATCCCGAAGGCACCGCGGCGACCGGACGGCGCAGCCGCGCGACCAGCCATGAAATGATGTTGCCGATGATCGGGATCCACAGCAGCATCAACAGGGTGCCGGTGTCGCGAAGGATCGACCCCGGTGCTGCGTAATGCCGGATGGCCGCCCCGCCCAGGGCGACCGCCAGCAGAATGATCACGATGAGTTTGCGGCGGGCCTGGATGGTGGTCATGGGAGGTACGCACAAGGGTGCCATCCCATCGTATCAGGCACCGACGGTCATCCCTGCGCCGTCGGAACACCCGAACGGAAGACGCTCAATAGCCCGGACCCCACCCCTCGCGCCGCCAGGGGCGACGATGCTCATAGTAAACGCGGGCTGGCTCGTAATAGACAGGCGCGGGCCGGTAATAGACCGGCGGCGGCGCGCTGTAGTAGACCGGTGCCGGACGCTCGTACACCGGGGGTGGCGGGGCGTAGTAGACGGGCGGCGGCGCCGGGCGGTAGTACACAGGGGCCGGCGCGGTGTAGACCGGTGCAGGTGGGTAATAGACGGGGGCCGGTTCAGCCACGCCCACCGCCACACCGGGCACGCTGACACCCACGGACCAGCTCACGCCGGCATTGGCGGCGGTGCCGGCCAGCAGTGCGCCCATTGCCACGGCGCCGGCGATCGCCCACTTGAGTTTGACAGAGACAGAATTCACGACAGCTCCTGGCATCGGGGCAACATCGCCCTGATCCTGAAACGCCCGTCGTCAGGCGCCGGTGGACGTCCGCCGCCGCGCAATGGTTGCAAAACGTGACTTGCCTCTCCTGCGTCAGAACAGGCTGCCCTGCCCCGGAGCGCCCGGCGGGCTGAATGCACCGAGGTCCAGCGCGATGCGTTGCCGGTTGAAGCCGATGCGGTTCGTCGCCTTCTCGAAGCGCTGGCGGATCAGGTCGGCCCACAGGCCGCTTCCCTTCATGCGGGTGGCGAAGTCGGCGTCGTAGTCCTTGCCGCCGCGCATGTCGCGGATGCGCGCCATGATGCGGTCGGCGCGCTGCGGGTAGTGCAATTCAAGCCACTCCTTGAACAGGGGGGCCACCTCCCAGGGCAGCCGCACCACGGTGTAGAAAGCGCAGCGTGCGCCGGCGTCCCAGGCGGCCTCGAGCACCTGCTCCATGTCCTCGTTCACAAAGGGGATCTGCGGCGCCACACTGACCCCTACCGGCACGCCCGCATCGGCGAGTGTGCGCAGCGTGCGCAGCCGCCGGTGTGGCGCCGCCGCGCGCGGTTCCAGCTTGCGCGACAGCTCCGCGTCGAGCGTGGTGATGGTCACATAGACAGCGGCCAGCCGGTCGGCCGCCATGGGCACGATCAGGTCGAGGTCCTGCTCGACGGCGCTCGACTTGGTGACCAGGCCAAAGGGGTGACGGGCCTCCTTGAGCACCTCGATCACCGACCGCGTGAGGCGCAATTCGCGCTCGATCGGTTGGTAGCAATCGGTCGCCGTGCCGATGGCGATGTGGCTGGGCCGGTAGTTCTTCTTGCCGATTTCCGCGCGCAGCACCTCGGCGATGTTGCGCTTGGCGATCAGCTGGGTCTCGAAATCCAGCCCGGGCGACAGATTGAGGTAACTGTGCGTCGGCCGGGCAAAGCAGTAGATGCAGCCATGCTCGCAGCCTCGGTAAGGATTGAGCGACCGATCAAAGGGAATGTCGGGCGAATCGTTGTCGCTGAGCACCGACTTCACGTCCTCGAAGCGCACGTGTGTCTGCAGCGGCGCGAGGGGCTCGGCAGCGCCCTCTTCCAGCGTTCCCCAGCCATCGTCGAACGCGCTGCGCGCGTCACGCTCGAAACGGTGCGCGATGCGGGTTGCCGCACCACGGCCCTTGAGGGCGTGCAGGGGAATGAAGGCGTCGGTCATGGATACTGTTATTATCCACAGTATCCAGCATCCGCGCCCGAAAGCAAGTCCGACGGCGCAATCAACCGATGACTTCGGGCCACTCCGTATGGAAGAACTTTCCTTCGGGTTGGTCGACGCGCTCGTAGGTATGCGCACCGAAGAAATCGCGCTGGGCCTGAAGCAGATTGGCTGGCAGCTGCTCGGCGCGGTAGCTGTCGTAATAGGCGAGCGACGCGCTGAACGCGGGCACGGGAATACCGTTGCGCACGGCGAGTGCCACCACCTCGCGCCAGCTTTGCTGGGTCCGATTGAGCAGCGCGTTGAAGAACGGCGCGAGCATCAGGTTGACCAGCGCCGGGTCGTCGCGGTAAGCCTCGGTGATGCGGTTGAGAAAGCGCGCGCGGATGATGCAACCGCCGCGCCAGATGGACGCGATGCCCCCGAAATCGAGCCCCCAGTTCCGCTTTTCGCCCATGGTCTTGATCAGGTCGAAGCCCTGCGTGTAGCTCACCACCTTCGACGCGTAGAGCGCATCGTGGACCTTGGCAACCAGCGCTTTCTTCTCTGCAGACAGGTCGGGGGTCGGGCCCTGCAACTGCTTGCTGGCGATCACACGCTGCTTTTTCTGCGACGAGAGCACGCGCGCTTCGACGGCCGCATTGATGGTGCTGATGACGACCGCGTTCTCGGCAGCGTTGATCAGCGTCCACTGGCCGGTCCCTTTCTGGCCGGCCTTGTCCAGGATCATCTCGACCAGCGGCTTGCCGGTGTCCGGGTCCTTCTGCTCGAGCGCCTTGCCGGTGATCTGGATCAGGTAGCTCTGCAGCTCTCCCTCGTTCCACTCGTTGAAGATGGCGGCCATCTCGTCGGTGGTGAAGCCCGCGGCCTTGAACAGGTTGTAGGCCTCGCAGATGAGCTGCATGTCGCCGTACTCGATGCCGTTGTGGATCATCTTCACGTAATGGCCCGCACCGCCCGGCCCGATGTGGATCACGCAGGGCTGACCGTCGACCTTGGCCGCGATGCTCTCGAAGATCGGCTTCATCACTTCCCAGGTCGACGCGGGGCCGCCCGGCATGATGGCCGGGCCCTTGCGCGCGCCCTCTTCGCCGCCGGACACACCGGCGCCGATGAAACGCAGGCCCTTGCCCGCCAGGTAGGCGTCGCGACGCTCGGTGTCGGTGTAGAGGCTGTTGCCGCCGTCGATGACGATGTCGTCTTTCTCCAGCAGCGGAATCAGCTGCTCGATCACCTGGTCGACCGGTGCGCCGGCCTTGACCATGATCTGGATCTTGCGCGGCTTCGCCAGGCTCTGGACGAAGTCTTCGAGCGTGTGGGTCGCGATGAGCTTCTTGCCGGGGTGCCGGCCCACGAATTCGTCGGTGGTGGCCGTCGTGCGGTTGAACACGCTGACCTGGAAGCCGCGGCTCTCCACGTTCAGCACCAGGTTCTGGCCCATCACGGCCAGACCGATCAGTCCGAAGTCGCTCAGCGGGCGGGTGGTCGTTTGCATCTTGCATTCCAAAGTCCAGGAGCCTCCATCATGCCGCGATCGGCAAGTTGCCGTGCAAGCACGCGCCTGTTGCCCACGCGGCCGGGCAACGCAACGCGGCAAGCGGATGCGTTGTCGTCCTACGACTTTAGGCCGCAGTTTTGGCAAGCTGAGGTTTCACCGGGCAAGAAGCAATGCCACCGTGCAACGCCGGCCCTCTTCAACTTTTTTCCAGGGACTCCCCATGCGCAAGATTTTTGCTCTCCTGATTGCCGGCACCTTCGCAACCGCTGGCGCGGCCTACGCCCAAAGCACCCCACCGGGCGTTGCCGTGCCGCCTGCCACCCCGGGCCTCACGACCGGCAAGGCCCAGCTCGCCGCAGAGGCCCGCAAAGAGCAGCGCGGTGTCGGCAAGGTGCGCCCGGCTGCAGGCGGCGACATCAACAAGACCCCTGAGGGCGGCGCCGTTGGCACCGATCGCGCAGCGGTCGCCGGTGAAGCCCGCGCTCAAACGCGTGACCAGCGCCGCCCCGGCCATGCCGAAACCATGCAGGGCGGCACCCCGAAGTAAGCGAGCCAAGGGCCTTGCGGGCCCAGTTTGTTTTTCAGGTACAACGGCGGCCATCCTCAGGGATGACCGCCGTTGGCGCTTTCAGAATTCCGCGTCGAGTTCGTCAATGTCATCAGGCTCGCTCAGGGCGGCCTCGACCCATTCCTTCATGTCGGGGAGCGCCATGATCTGAAGGCAGTAGGCTTCGCAAACGTCGTCGAGCGTCACGTTGTAGCTCAGAAAGCGCGTCACCACGGGGGCGTACATCGCGTCAGCCATGCACGGGCGCGCACCAAAAAGGAACGGGCCTCCGTAAGCGGCGAAACAATCGCGCCAGATGTCGACCACCCGGTCGATGTCGGCCTGGGCTCGCGACCAGACCTTGAACTCCGAGAAACGCGCCTTGAGATTCATCGGCAATGAGCTGCGCAATGCACTGAAGCCGGAGTGCATTTCGCCGCAGATGGAGCGGCAATGCGCGCGCGCCTTGGGGTCGAGCGGCAGAAGGCCGGCTGCGGGCTTGAGTTCGTTGAGGTACTCGCCGATGGCCAGCGTGTCCCATACATGCACGTCGCCGTGCAGCAGCGAAGGCACCCGCACGGAAGATGAAAGCAACAGGATTTCCGCCTTCATTGCCGGATCGTCCGGCGAAATGGTTTTTTCCACCACCTCCCATCCTGCCAGCCGGCACATCAGCCAGCCGCGCAGGGCCCATGCGCCGTAGTTCTTGCTGCTGATGGTGAGGACGGGTAAAGCCATGCCTAGCTCCTGGATGCGCGATAGCCCCTTGCGTGCAAGCGCCATGCCACAGGCCCGCGAGATGGTCCATGACATGGCCCGCAACTTGCCTGCAGCCTCGGCATGCTGTACCGGGCTTACCAGAACCAGTCGGATCTTCTCTCGCCCCTTCGCCTTGCGGCGCAAGGCCTGAGCCAGGGCCTGTGGGTCGACGACACCCCGCGCAGCGCTTCACGCCAGCTGGCTGCGGCCTGCGAAGTCTTCTCGCTCATGCGTCTGACGCACACCCGCCCGCACTACGACATCCACAGCGTGGTGGTCGACGGCCATGAGGTGCCCGTCACCGAGGAGCCGGCACTGGTGTGTGCATTCGGCACGCTGCTGCACTTTCGCAAACACACCGATGCCGTGCATCCTCCCGTGCTGCTGGCTGCACCACTTTCGGGCCACTTCGCCACGTTGCTGCGCGAAACCGTGCGCACCCTGCTGCGCGATCACGACGTCTACCTGACCGACTGGCACAACGCGCGCGACGTACCGCTGTGGCAGGGCGCCTTCGGACTGGACGACTACACCCTGCAACTCGTGCGCTTTCTCGAAGCTGTCGGCCCTGGGGTGCATCTGGTGGCCGTGTGCCAGCCCTGCGTCGCCGCACTCGCCGCCACGGCACTGATGGCCGAGGACGACCATCCCGCCACACCGCGCAGCCTGACGCTGATGGCCGGACCCGTCGACTGCCGCATCAATCCGACAGGCGTCAACGCGCTCGCCACCAGCAAGCCCATCGAATGGTTCCGTAACAACCTCATCAGCCGCGTGCCCTGGCCGCATGCCGGCATGATGCGTCGCGTCTACCCAGGCTTCCTGCAGCTCGCCGCCTTCATGAGCATGAACCCCGAGCGGCACAAGGCACAGTTCAGCAAGCTCTACCAGCACCTGGCCGATGGCGAACCGGACAAGGCCGACCCCATCCGCAGCTTCTACGCCGAGTACCTGGCGGTGAACGATCTCCCGGCCGAGTTCTACCTGGAGACGGTCGAGCGCGTGTTCCAGACCTATGACCTGGCGCGCGGCGTGCTCACCGTCGGTGAGCGCAAGGTCGTGCCCGCGGCCATCCGCCGCACCGCACTGCTGACGGTCGAAGGCGAGCGCGACGACATCTGTGCCATTGGCCAGACGCTGGCAGCGCAGGACCTGTGCACCGGCATTCGTCCCTCGCGCAAGACACACCACCTGCAGGCTGGCGTCGGCCACTACGGCGTGTTCAGCGGCAGCCGCTGGAACACGCAGATCTATCCGCGGGTGCGCGACACCATCCACTCGGCGACCGAAGACAGGCGTTGACAGGCCGCAGGCCACCGCCGCCCCAGGAGGCATACAGGCTCCTGTCCGACACGCCAAAGGGCGCTCGACGGGTCATCCGCCGCGCGCAGGCTGCACTCCAATAGATGGTCGACAAGCACATGGCTATTCTGTGTGCACCAGGAGGAACCCATCCGTGCAAATTCATCCCCAACGCTTGAGCGATCAGGACATCTGGCTTTTCCGGGAGGGTACGAATGCCCTGATGCACGAAACGATGGGCTGCCATCTCGACCCCAGCGGCCGAGGCGCGCACTTCGCAGTCTGGGCACCCAATGCGCAGGCGGTTTCCGTCATCGCGGACTGGAACGGGTGGGACGAAAACGCACTTCGCCTGACCGCGCGCCAGGACGACAGCGGGATCTGGGAAGGCTTTGCGCCCGACGCGGTCCAGGGGCAGGTCTACAAATTCCGCATCTTCTCCCGCGAACGCGGCTACGTCGTGGACAAGGCGGACCCGTTTGCCTTCTACGCGGAGGAGGCGCCGCGCACCGGTTCGCGCGTCTGGTCGCTGTCCGGCCATGCCTGGCAGGACGACGAATGGATGGCCACGCGCGGTCCGCGCAACGCGCTGGGCGCGCCGATGTCCATCTACGAGGTGCATCCGGGCTCGTGGCAACGCCAGGACGGCGAGATGCTGGGTTGGCGCGAACTGGCGACCCGGCTGGCCGCCTACGTCAAGCACATGGGCTTCACCCACGTCGAACTGATGCCCGTCACCGAGCATCCGTTCTATGGTTCCTGGGGCTACCAGACCACGGGCTACTTTGCGCCGACATCGCGGTACGGCACGCCGCAGGACTTCATGGCCTTCGTCGACCATATGCACCAGAACGGCATCGGCGTGTTGCTCGATTGGGTGCCTTCGCATTTCCCGACCGACCAGCACGGCCTGGGCTTCTTCGACGGCACGCACCTGTTCGAACATGAAGACCCGCGTCAGGGCTTTCACCCGGAATGGAATTCAAGCATCTTCAACTACGGTCGCAACGAGGTCCGCAGTTTCCTGATCTCGTCGGCCGAGTTCTGGATGGAGCGCTACCACCTCGACGGACTGCGCGTGGATGCCGTGGCGTCGATGCTGTATCTGGACTACGCGCGCAAGCAGGGCGAATGGATTCCCAACGTCCATGGCGGACGGGAAAACCTGGAGGCCATCCAGTTCCTGCGTGACCTCAACCGCGCCATGTACCGTGCGCACCCGGACACGGTCACCATCGCCGAGGAGTCGACCGCCTGGCCGATGGTCTCGCGCCCGACCGACATGGGCGGTCTGGGTTTTGGCATGAAGTGGAACATGGGATGGATGCACGACACCCTTGCCTACTTCGCGCAGGACCCGCTGTACCGCAAGTACCACCAGGGACAGCTCACCTTCTCGCTGGTCTATGCCTTCGATGAGAACTTCGTGCTGCCGCTTTCGCATGACGAGGTGGTGCATGGCAAGGGCTCGCTCATCACCAAGATGCCGGGCGACGACTGGCAGAAGTTCGCCAACCTGCGCGCCCTGTTCGGGCTGATGTGGGCGCATCCGGGCAAGAAGCTGCTCTTCATGGGATGCGAGTTCGGCCAGCGCCGCGAATGGACGCACGACGGCGAACTGCAATGGTGGGCGACCGACCTGCCCGAGCATGCCGGCCTGCAGCGCTTCGTCAGGCAGCTCAACCACGTCTACCGCCATGAACCTGCTTTGTACGAACTCGACTTCGCAACCGACGGTTTCGAATGGGTCGGTGCCGACGATGCCGATGCCAGCGTGATTGCCTTCCTGCGCAAACCCCTGGCCGGCGGTGCGCCTGTGCTGGTGGTCTGCAACCTGACGCCGCAGCCCCGCACCGACTACAAGGTCGGTGTCCCCCGCGCGGGCGTCTGGCGCGAACTGCTCAACAGCGACGCGGCCGACTACGGCGGCGCAGGATGGGGGAACCTGGGCCAAGTCGGTACCGACCCGTTGCCTGCACATGGCCACGCCCAGTCGCTGAATCTGACGCTGCCTCCCCTGTCCACCCTGATTCTGAAGCCCGATGCCCATGTCTAAGTCCAAATCCGCTTCCAAGCCCGCCACCAAGACCACGACACCCCCGCTCGCACCCGCCCCGGCAAGTGCGGGCGCGGCCACCGTGATGCCTGGCCAGGGGCAGGTGCGTGCCGTGGTCGATGCCGTGCTCCCCATCGTGGATGGTGGCCACTTTGCCGTCAAACGCGTGGCCGGAGAGCGCGTAGACATCACCGCCCATTGCTTCGCCGACGGGCATGACGTGCTGCGCGTGCTGCTGCAATGGCGCGCCGAGGGCGCGTCAGAGGTGCATGAAGTTCCCATGGCACTGCTGAACAACGACATCTGGCAGGCGTCTTTCGTGCCACCGGTGCCAGGCCGATACGGCTACACCGTGGTGGCGTGGGTCGACGGCTTTGCGTCATGGCGCCATGAACTCACACGCCGTATCGACGACGAGGACATCCGCATCGCGGCGCGTGTCGGCGCGCTCGAAATAGCCGCAGCAGCGTCGCGCGCCGAAGGCGCCGACCGCGCCGAACTCAACCGTCTCGCACGGGAACTCGAGCGCAACGCGGCCGACCCGGCCATCGAAGGCATCGGCCTGAAGGCGATGGCGCTCGACGAAGTGCTGGAGGCACTGGCATCGCGTTACCCCGATCGCCGCTTCGAAGCGCGCTACCCCGTCGAGCTGCCACTGGTCGCCGACCGGGCGCTGGCTCGTTTCAGCAGCTGGTATGAGCTCTTTCCCCGCTCGGCGGGCACCGAGCCGGGCGTGCACGGCACCTTCCGGGACGTCGAGGCGCGCCTGCCGGCGATTGCCGCCATGGGCTTCGACGTGCTGTACTTTCCGCCCATCCATCCTGTCGGTCGCATCCAGCGCAAGGGCAAGAACAATGCGCTGGTGGCCGAAGCCGACGACGTGGGCAGCCCGTGGGCCATTGGGTCCGACGAGGGCGGGCACAAGTCCATCCTGCCGGCGCTCGGCACGGCCGATGACTTCCGCCATCTGGTGACGGCAGCACGCGACGCGGGGCTTGAAGTGGCGCTGGACATCGCGTTCCAGTGCGCGCCGGACCACCCCTATGTCAAAGCGCACCCTGGCTGGTTCCGCTGGCGGCCCGACGGTTCGGTGCAGTACGCGGAAAACCCGCCGAAGAAGTACCAGGACATCTACCCGTTCAATTTCGAGTGCGACGACTGGCAAGGCCTCTGGCTGGAACTCAAGAGCGTGTTCGACCACTGGATCGGCGAAGGCGTCACGGTGTTCCGCGTGGACAACCCACACACCAAGGCCTTCCCCTTCTGGGAATGGGTGATCGGCGAGATCAAGCGCGAACACCCGACGGTGATCTTCCTGGCGGAAGCCTTCACCCGCCCGAAGGTGATGCACCGGCTGGCCAAGCTGGGCTATTCGCAGTCGTACACGTATTTCACGTGGCGCAACACCAAGGCCGAACTGATCGAGTACTTCACTGAACTCTCTCAGGGGCCGGGGCATGAGTACTTCCGTCCCAACGTTTGGCCCAACACGCCCGACATCCTGCACGAGCAACTCCAGCAGGGCCAGGCTTCGATGTTTCGGCTGCGGCTGGTGCTGGCTGCCACGCTCGCAGCGAACTACGGCATCTACGGGCCTGCGTACGAACTGCTCGAACACCTGCCGCGCCATGCGGGGAGCGAGGAATACCTCGACTCCGAGAAGTACCAATTGCGGACATGGAACCATGACGCGCCTTACAGCCTGGCCCCCTTCATTACGCGCATCAACAAGGCGCGTCGTGCCAATCCGGCACTGCATGACAACACGAGCCTGCGCTTCCTGAGCGTGGAGAACGACCAACTGCTGGCCTACAGCAAACAGTCGGCCGACGGCCGGAACGTGATCGTCACCGTCGTCAATCTCGACCCCAACCAGGCACAGTCGGGTTGGATCAACCTGGCGTCGACTTCCATCGGCGTCGAACCCGGCCAGCAGTTCCAGATGCACGACCTGCTGAGCGACCAGCGCTTTCAATGGGAGGGCGACTGGCACTACGTGTTGCTCGACCCGCAGCAGGCGCCCGCCCATGTCTTCCAGGTCCTGCGCCGTGCGCGCGACGAGAACGATTTTGAATAAACACTCCAAGGCCATTTCGTCATGAACGCCCCGCTCCCCGCCCTGGCCCTCGAAACCCCTGCGATCGACAGCACGGACGACGCGCAGTGGTACCGCGACGCCGTCATCTACCAGCTCAACGTCAAGGCCTTCTTCGACACCAACAACGATGGTGTCGGCGACTTCAAGGGCGTGACGGCCAAGCTCGACTACGTCAAGGAGCTGGGCGTCAACACGATCTGGCTGATGCCCTTCTATCCTTCGCCGCTGCGCGACGATGGCTATGACATCTCGGAATACGAGGACGTCAATCCACAGTACGGGACCATCGCCGACTTCAAGGAAATGCTCGACGCCGCGCACCAGCGCGGGCTTCGCGTGATCACCGAGCTGGTGATCAACCACACCTCCAACGAACACCCGTGGTTCAAGGCAGCACGCATTGCCCCACCCGGCTCGCCCGAACGCAACTTCTACGTCTGGAGCGACACCGACCAGATCTACCAAGGCACCCGGATCATCTTCACCGACACCGAGACGTCGAACTGGACCTGGGACCCGGTTGCCAAGCAGTACTTCTGGCACCGCTTCTTCAGCCATCAGCCGGACTTGAATTTCGACAATCCGGCGGTGATGGAAGCGATCCTGAAGACCATGCGCTTCTGGCTGGACATGGGAGTCGACGGCTTTCGGCTTGATGCGATTCCCTACCTGGTCGAGCGCGACGGCACCAGCAACGAAAACCTGCCCGAGACGCATGCGGTCATCAAGCAGCTGCGTGCGACCATCGACGCGGAATACAAGAACCGCTTCCTGCTGGCCGAAGCCAACATGTGGCCGGAAGACGTGCGTGAGTACTTCGGCGACGGCGACGAATGCCACATGGCGTACCACTTCCCGCTGATGCCACGCATGTACATGGCGATTGCACAGGAAGACCGGGATCCGATCGTCGAGATCATGCAGCAGACGCCGGACATCCCCGAAGGCTGCCAGTGGGCCATCTTCCTGCGCAACCACGACGAACTCACGCTCGAGATGGTGACCAGCAAGGAGCGCGACTACATGTACCGCATGTACGCCGCCGACCCGCGCGCGCGCATCAACCTGGGCATCCGCCGCCGCCTCGCGCCGCTGATGGAAAACGACACCGACCGCATCAAGCTGATGAACAGCATGCTGCTGTCGATGCCCGGCTCGCCGATCATCTACTACGGCGACGAGATCGGCATGGGCGACAACGTGTTCGTGGGCGATCGCAATGGTGTGCGCACGCCCATGCAGTGGAGCCCCGACCGCAACGCCGGCTTCTCCCGCGCCGATCCGCAGAGCCTGTACCTGCAGCCGATCATGGACCCCATGTACGGCTACGAGGCGCTGAACGTCGAGACGCAATCGCGCGAAGCCAGCTCGCTGCTGAACTGGACCAAGCGCATGCTCGCCACGCGCAAGACCAGCCGCGCCTTCGGCCGCGGACGCCGCACCTTCCTCAAGCCAGGCAACCGCAAGATCCTCGCCTACCTGAGCGAGCACGATGACGACGCGATCCTCTCGGTGTTCAACCTCTCGCAGTCGGCGCAACCGGTCGAACTGGACCTGTCGGCCTTCAAGGGCCGCGTGCCGGTCGAAATGCTGGGCCGCGTGGCCTTTCCGCCCATCGGCGACCTGCCCTATCTGCTGACGCTGCCCTCGCACGGCTTCTACTGGTTCCGGCTTTCGACCGACGTGGCCACCCCGGTGTGGCACCACGACGCGATGCCGCTGCAGGACCGGCCGGTGCTGGTGCTGTTCGACGGCTGGACCAGCTTCTTTCGCGACCGCGTCATGCCCTGGCGCATCGGCATGGCCGAGCGCATGCGCGTGCAGTTCGAGACCGACACCTTGCCACGCTACGTCGAGACGCAGCGCTGGTACGCGTCCAAGGGCACTACGGTTCAGCGCGCGCGCCTGATCGATCACGCGGTCTGGGACCAGGACAGCTTGAGCTGGATGCTGCCGCTGATCGAACTCGACGGCCCTGCGGAAACGTCGAACTATTTCGCGCCGCTCGCGCTGGCATGGGAAGAGGGCGAGGAGGCACGCCTGAGCGCCGTCTCGGCCGGCGCCGTGGCCAAGGTGCGCCAGCAGGCCAACGTCGGCGTGATGGCAGACGCCTTCTTCGACGAAACCTTCTGCCGTGCCATCGTGCGCGCCATCGGCGAGAGCAAGACCCTGCCGACGGCCAAGGGACGCCTGCTGTTCCGGCCGACGGCAGCCTTCCAGGCGCTGGTCGGCGCGGGGACCGACCTCGACACCCTGCCGGTCACGCCGCCGAGTGCACAGAGCAGCAACACCGTGGTCACGCTGGGCGAGCAGCTCTTCCTCAAGGGCTACCGCCGCCTGCGTGCCGGCATCAACCCCGAGCTGGAAGTCGGCCGTTTCCTCACCGAAGTTGCCAAGTACCCGAACTGCGTGCCAGTGGCCGGTGCGGTCGAATACGTCGGCAACGACGGCACCACCTTCACCCTGGCCATGGTGCAGGCCTTCGTACCCAACCAAGGCGACGGCTGGGACTACACGCTGGGCTATCTGGAGCGGTACCTCGAAGGCCTGCGCACGCTCGATGCGACCCAACCCGACGATGTGCATGGCGGCTTTTTGGCGCTCATCCACACGCTGGGCGAGCGCACCGCCGAGCTGCACTTGGCCTTGGGCCAGCGCACCGGCGATGCGGCCTTCGACCCACAGCCGATGACCGAGGCCGACGTGACGGCGTGGCGCGAGCGCGCCGCCGCGGAAGCGCGCGTGTCGCTCGATCTTCTGGCAGAGCGCCTGACGCAACTGCCCGCGTCGACGCAAGAGGAGGCCAAGCGCCTGCTGGCACGCGCGTCCTCGGTGCCGTCGCGCATCCTGGCCTGCGGCTCGGAGGGGCAGGCCGGTACCAAGACGCGCTTCCATGGCGATTACCACCTGGGGCAGGTTCTGGTGTCGCGAAACGACTTTCTCATCATCGACTTCGAAGGTGAACCCGCCCGCAGTTTCGAAGAGCGGCGTGCCCCCAGTTCACCGCTGCGCGATGTTGCCGGCATGGTGCGGTCGTTCAACTATGCACGCTGGACGGCGCTTCGTCGCGTCGCCCAGAGTGCCGACGAACTCGCCAAGCTCGAGCCCCTGGCGCGCGACTGGGAAGCCAAGACGCGCGAGGCATTCCTCAACGCCTACACGGCGCGGATGGCGCAAGGCGGGGTGCAGCACCGGCTGGACTCCAACTGCGGTCTTTTCGCCCTGTTCGAGATGGAGAAGGCGATGTACGAACTGCGCTACGAACTCAACAACCGTGCAGACTGGGTCCAGGTACCGCTGCAGGGCATCCTGGCCCTGGTCGACACGCCCTGAGCGCCACGGCGCTCGCATCCTTCCCTGGCGTTTCACGCTTCCCATGCATCGGAGAAAGTCACCATGGACAATTTAGGCATCCACCTGGCTCCCGTCGGCGCCATTCTTTATCAGATCGGCGCCTTCCTGCCCCGCTTGCTGATCGCCATTGTCGTCATCGTGGCGGGCTGGCTGCTCGCCAAGGTCGCCCGCTTCGCACTCACCAAAGCATTGCGTGCCATCAACTTCCCGGTGCTCACCGAGCGCTCGGGTCTCGACAACTTCCTGCGCCAGGGCGGCATGCAAGGCGACACGACCACCATCTTCGGCGTACTCGCCTACTGGCTGGTGATACTGGCCGCCTTGCTGATCGCCTTCAACGGCCTGGGCCTGACCTACATCACCGACCTGCTGGGCCGTGTGGTCTGGTTCGTGCCCAACGTGTTCGTGGCGCTGCTGGTGCTGGCCTTCGGTTCCTATTTCGCCCGCTTCATCCGCGACACCGTGCACACCTACTGCCGCAACGTGAAGCTGCAGGATGCAGCGCTGCTGGGTCGCCTGGCGCAGTACGCCATCCTGGCGTTCGTCGTGCTGATCGCGCTCGACCAGATCAAGGTGGGCGGCGACATCGTGCGCGAGAGCTTCCTGATCATTCTGGGCGGCCTGGTGTTCGGCGTGGCACTGGCCTTTGGCCTCGGTGGCAAGGACTGGGCGCAGGAGCGCATCGAGCACTGGTGGCCGCGTCGCAGCAAGGACCCCAAGGACCTGCTCGACCCAAGCGCCAAACCACCCAGCAACGACAAGCGCATCTGATCGATGCCCTCCGAGCCAACGATCACGGTGGTCTGGCCCGGGCGGGCCTACCCGCCCGGCGCGAACTGGGACGGCGAAGGCGTGAACTTTGCCCTGTTCTCGCAGCATGCCGAGCGCGTGGAGCTGTGCCTGTTCGACGACACCGGGCGCCATGAGCGCCAACGCATCGAAGTGCGCGAGCGCACCGACCACGTGTGGCACTGCTACCTGCCCGAGGCCCGGCCCGGCATGGCCTATGGCTACCGGGTGCATGGTCCCTACAAGCCCGACGAAGGCCACCGCTTCAACCCCCATAAGCTGCTGATCGACCCCTACGCCAAAGACCTGGTGGGCAAGCTGCGCTGGGGCGATGCGCTCTATGGCTACACCATCGGCAGCAAGCGAGAAGATCTGTCTTTCGACCGCCGCGACAGCGCCTCGCTGGTGCCCAAGGGCCGCGTGCTCGAAACCGCCTTCACCTGGGGCGACGATCGACGGCCAGACATCGCGCGCCAGGACATGGTGATCTACGAGCTGCACGTTCGTGGCTTCACCATGCAGCATCCGGCGGTGCCGCCAGCGCTGCGCGGCACCTACGCCGCGCTGGCGACCGCGCCAGTCATCGACTACCTTCAGCAATTGGGCGTGACCACCGTCGAGCTGCTGCCTGTGCACAGTTTCCTCAACGATCGCCATCTGGCCGATCAGGGGCTTCAGAATTTCTGGGGCTACAACACGCTCGGTTTCTTTGCCCCCGAGATGCGTTACAGCGCCGCACGCAAGGTCAAGGAATTCAAGACCATGGTGAAGACGCTGCACTCCGCGGGCATCGAGGTCATTCTGGACGTGGTCTACAACCACACCTGCGAAGGCAACCAGCTGGGCCCGACGCTGTCGCTGCGCGGCGTGGACAACGCCTCCTACTACATCGTCAACGCCGACAACCGCCGTTACTACGACGACTTCACCGGCTGCGGCAACACCGTCAATCTCGAGCATCCGCGTGCGCTGCAGCTGGTCATGGACTCGCTGCGCTACTGGGTCGAGGAGATGCATGTCGATGGCTTTCGCTTCGACCTGGCCTCTGCGCTGGCACGCGAGTCGGGCAAGGTGGAAAACCTGGGCGGCTTCTTCGATGCGATCCGCCAGGACCCGGTGCTCAACCGCGTCAAGCTGATTGCCGAGCCATGGGACCTGGGCCAGGGTGGCTACCAGGTGGGCAACTTCCCGCTGGGTTGGGCCGAGTGGAACGACCGCTACCGCGACGGCATGCGCAGCTACTGGAAGGGCGACAGCGGCATGCTCGGTGAAGTGGCGCATCGCCTGACCGGCTCGCAGGACCTGTACGGCTGGTCAGGCAAGCAGCCGCACGCCAGCATCAATTTCGTGACGGCGCACGACGGCTTCACGCTGCACGACCTGGTGTCGTACAACGACAAGCACAACGAGGCCAATGGCGAAGACAACCGCGATGGCAGCAACAACAACCTGTCGTGGAATTGCGGCATCGAAGGCCAGACCGACGACCCCGAGGTGCGTTCACTGCGAGAGCGCCAGAAACGCAACCTGCTCGCGACGCTGATGCTGTCGCAGGGCGTGCCCATGCTGCTGGCCGGGGACGAATCGGGCCATACGCAAAACGGCAACAACAACGTCTATTGCCAGGACAACCCGTTGGGCTGGATCGACTGGACGCTCGACACCGAGCGCGAGACGCTGCTCGCCTTCGTCAGGCACCTGGTCCAACTGCGGCGCAAGCATCCTTCGCTCGGGCGCCGCAGTTTCTTTCGCGGCGCGCCGCTGCCGGGCGGCCAGGTCAAGGACCTGATCTGGTACCGGCCGGACGGCATCGAAATGAACCCCGCGGACTGGAGCGACGTCAACGCGCGCTGCGTCGGCATGTTCATGTCGGGCCGCGGTATCGCCGACGTCGGCACGCGCGGTGAAGCGCTGGTCGACGACGACTTCTTTCTCCTTCTCAACGCTCACCACGAGCACCTGGACTTCCGCCTGCCGGCGGACGACGGTGGCCCGTGGCGGGTGCTCATCGACACGCAGACCGGCTGGCTGCCCGACGACGATGCGGCGTCGGCCGACGTCGGTGCGCTGCGCACCCTGCATTGCCGATCCCTGGTACTTCTTGCCAGATCTTCCCGAACCTCATGAAATATTCCCACGCCATGCCTTTCGGCGCCCACCTGCTTGATGCAGGCGGCGTCTGCTTTCAACTCTGGGCACCCGGCCTCACCCATGTGGAACTGTGTCGCGGCAATGCGCCGCCGCTTCGGCTGCTCTCCGAGGCCGATGGCTGGCACCGCCTGACCGTTGCGGACGCGCGCGCCGGCGACAGCTACCGTTTTCGTCTGCCCGACGGTACCCAGGTGCCCGACCCGGCGTCGCGCCGCAATCCGCAGGACGTGCACGAAGCCAGCGAAGTGGTCGACCCGCGCGCCTTCGATTGGCACGACGACGCCTGGCAAGGCCGGCCGTGGGCCGAAGCGGTGATCTACGAACTGCACATCGGGACTTTCACGACCGAAGGCACCTTCGCCGCAGCGCAGGCACGGCTGGGCGACCTGGTGGCGCTGGGCATCACCGTGGTGGAAATCATGCCGGTGGCCGACTTCCCCGGGCAGCGTGGCTGGGGCTACGACGGTGTGCTGCTCTTCGCGCCCGATGCAGCCTACGGCACGCCGGACGAACTCAAGGCGCTGGTCGATGCGGCCCACGGCCTGGGCCTGTGCGTGCTGCTCGACGTGGTCTACAACCACTTCGGACCGGAGGGCAACTACCTGCATGCCGGCAGCCCCGAGTTCTTCAATCCGGCGCACCAGACCCCCTGGGGCGCCGCCATCAACTACGACGGCGACAAGGCGCGCACGGTGCGCGACTTCTTCGTACACAACGCGCTCTACTGGATCGAGGAATTCCGCTTCGACGGCCTGCGCATGGACGCCGTGCATGCGATTCGCGATGACTCCACCCCCGACATCGTGCAGGAGATCTGCACGGCGCTGCGCGACGGCCCCGGCCGCCGGCGGCAGATCCACATCGTGCTGGAGAACGACGCCAACGGCGCGCACTATCTCGAACGCGGTACGGACGGCGCGACCCCGGTCGTTGCCACCGCGCAGTGGAACGACGACCTGCACCATGCCGCGCACGTGTTGACCACCGGAGACACCGACGGCTACTACATCGACTACGCCGAAGACCCCGTCGCCCAATTCGGCACCGCGCTGGCGCAGGGCTTCATCTACCAGGGCCAGCCTTCGGCCTTTCGCGATGGCGAGTTGCGCGGCGAGCCCAGCGGGCACCTGCCCCTGGCGGCCTTCGTTTCCTTCCTGCAGACCCATGACCAGGTCGGCAACCGGGCCTTCGGCGACCGCATCGGGAGCCTGGGCGCGCCCGTGCTGGTGCAGGCAGCCTATGCCTGCCTCCTGTTGTCGCCCCATGCACCCATGCTCTTCATGGGCGAGGAGTACGCGGCCTCCACGCCGTTCCTCTACTTCTGCGACTTCGGTCCGGAACTGGCAACGGCCGTATCCGAAGGCCGTCGCGCCGAGTTCGGCAAGTTCGCGGCCTTTGGCAGCGCCTCGGCCCGTGCGCGCATTCCCGACCCCAATGCAGCGTCCAGCTTCCTGGCCTCGAAGCTGGACTGGAGCGAACGCCTTCAGAGCCCGCACCGGGAGTTTCTGGCGCACATCCGCGCCCTGCTCGCGCTGCGCCGCGAAGTGCTGGTCCCCCGGCTGCATGGCCAGCGCGGCGGCGGCCGCTACTGGCGCGACGGCGAAGCGCTGGCCGTCGAGTGGGCGGTCGGTGGTGCGAACGGACAACCGGCAGGCGCCCAGCTGCGCCTCCTGGCTCACTTCGGCCAGGTGCCGGCCAACGGCATTGCGCCGTTGGGGGGCACTGCGGTGTATTCAAACGGTGTCGAAACCGATGCCGACGGCCTGCTGCGGCTTGCGCCCGGTGCGGTCTGCCTGACCCTTGCGGAGAACGATCGTGGATGATGCCTTCCTCTCGCAACACGACGCGCTGATGCGCCTGTGCGCGCACTTCGGCATTGCACCGGACTACCACGACATCTTCGGCCATCGCCATGTGATCGCCGACGAGCATCTGGTTGCGCTGCTGGCCGGTTTCGGCATCGACTCCGCCACCCCGTTGCAGGACAGCCTGCGGCAGGTGGAGCACGACGGATGGCGCCGCGCCCTGCCGCCGGCACTCGCCATCCATGCGGGCGAGAGCCACTGGTCACTCACGCTGCGCGTTCCCGCGGCGCTGGCCGAAGCGCACTGGACACTGCTGGAAGAAGACGGCACCCGCCGCAACGGACAACTGTCGCTGCATGCGCTGCCCGAGCGATCGCGCACCGACATCGACGGCGTGGCGTACTGCGAGCGCCGCATCGCCCTGCAGATGGCGCTCCCCGTGGGTTACCACCGCCTGAGTGTCGAGGGCCTGACCGGCGAGACACTGCTGATCTCGGCACCGGCGCACTGCTATCGACCGCCCGCACTGGCCGACGACGGCCGCGTGTGGGGCCCGGCGGTGCAGCTGTACGCGCTGCGCTCCAAGCGCAACTGGGGTATCGGCGACTTCACCGACCTCGGCCAGTTGGCCCAGCAGGCGGCAAAGCGCGGAGCGGGCATCGTCGGCCTGAATCCGCTGCATGCGATGTTTCCGCACAACCCGGCGCACACCAGCCCCTACAGCCCGTCGTCGCGGCTCGCGCTCGACGTGCTCTATATCGACGTCGAGGCGATCGATGAATTCCGCGACTGCGATGCCGCCCAGCGCCTGGTGCAGTCGCCGGACTTCCAGTCCCGCCTGGCTGCGCTGCGCGACGTGCCCCTGGTCGACTATCCCGGTGTGGCTGCCGCCAAGTTCGAGGTGCTGGAACTTCTCTACGCCCACTTCCTGAACGAACACCTCAACCGTGCCGAAGGTCAGCCGCTCAGCCCCGCGGCCGACGCTTTCGAAGTGTTCCGTGCCTCCCGCGGCAACGCCTTGCGCCAGCACGCGCTCTTCGAAGCGCTGCAGGCCCATTTTCACGCGGCCGATGCGTCCGTGTGGGGATGGCCGGTGTGGCCCGCCGACTACCGCGATCCGACCTCACCCGAAGTCGCCCGCTTTGTCGATAGCCATGCGGAGCGCATCGGCTACTACGAGTACCTGCAGTGGCAGGCCACGCGGCAACTCGCCCGCGCCAGCGCGCAGTGCGATGCGGCCGGCATGGCCGTGGGCCTGTACCTCGATCTGGCGGTGTCGGTCGACCGCGCCGGCTCCGACGCCTGGACCGAGCAGCAGGCCTTTGTCGACGGCGCGAGCGTCGGTGCACCGCCCGACGAATTCAACCCGAATGGCCAGGGTTGGGGCCTGCCGCCATTGCGGCCGGACCGCCTGCGCACCAGCGGCTACCGCTTCTTCATCGAGACCCTGCGCGCCAACATGCAGGGCGGCGCCCTGCGCATCGACCATGTGATGGGCCTCATGCGCCTGTTCTGGATTCCACCGGGCGGCACGCCGCACCAGGGCGCTTACGTGCATTACGCGCTCGACGAGATGCTTGCCATCGTCGCCATCGAAAGCCAGCGGCAGCAGTGCATGGTCATCGGTGAAGATCTGGGCACAGTGGCCGACGAGATGCGCGGCGCGCTCTCGCGCTTCGAAGTGCTGTCGTACCGGTTGGTGTACTTCGAACGCAATGCCGACGGCGAATTCAAGTCACCCGACAGCTATCCGCGCAATGCGCTGGTCGCCATCAGCACGCACGATCTCGCCACGCTCAACGGCTGGTGGACGGGCCACGATCTGCGCCAGCGCCTGGCGCTCGGCCTCTTCCCGAACCAATCGATCTTCGAAAAACAGCTGTTCGACCGCGCGCAGGAGCGCGTGCGCCTGCTGCTGGCCGTGCAGCGCGCAGGCCTGCTGTCGGCCGATGCCGTGGCGCAGGCGACGGGCGCGCAGACCCTGCCAGCCGCCGTGGTCGCAGCGATCCACGCCTTCGCCGCCAGCACACCGTCGCAGGTGATGATGGTCCAGTTGGAAGATGCCATCGGCATGGTCGATCAGGCGAACATGCCCGGCACCGTGGACACCCATCCGAACTGGTGCCGCAAGCTCACCCTCGACCTGCAGGAGCTTGCCGTCGACAGCGCCACGCTGCAGCTGTGCGAGACGCTTGCGGCCATCCGACCACATCCCGCGCCCCAGGCCTCGGCGCGCCGAGGCGTCGACACGCTGATTCCGCGCGCCACCTACCGCCTGCAGTTCCACAAGGACTTCAACTTCGACGATGCGGTAAAGATCCTGCCCTACCTCGCCCGGCTGGGCGTGAGCCATGTGTACTGCTCGCCGATCCAGCGGGCACGTCCGGGCAGCATGCACGGCTACGACGTGGTCGCGCACGACGAGATCAACCCGGAGCTCGGCGGCCGCGAAGGTTTCGAGCGCTTCAGCGCCGCGCTGCGCACGCACGGCATGGGCCAGTTGCTGGACCTGGTGCCCAACCACATGGGCGTGCTCGGCGGCGACAACGCGTGGTGGAACGACGTGCTGGAAAACGGCGAGGCTTCGCTCTATGCCCAGCATTTCGACATCGACTGGCAGCCGCTCAATGTTGAGCTGCACGGCAAGGTGCTGCTGCCGGTGCTCGGCGACCATTACGGCGATGTGCTGGAACGCGGCGAACTCAAGCTCGCCTTCGACCCCGAGCACGGCAGCCTGTCGCTCGACTACCACGACCACCGCTTTCCGCTCGCACCCGAGAGCTACCCCCGGGTGCTGCAGCGCGCGGAATCGCGCCTGAACGACGCCGAGATGCTCGACGGACTCGCCAGCATCGCATCGGCCTTCGGCCACCTGCCCACGCGCGAGACGCCGCAGCCCGAGGCGGTAGCCGAACGCGCGCGCGACAAGGAAGTGCTCAAAGGTCGGCTCGCCCGGCTGGTGTCACGCCAGGTGCCCGTCGCGCAGGCCATCGCCGCGGCCGTGGCCGACTTCAACCAGCCCGGCGAACGCGATGCGCTGCACGACCTTCTCGAGCGACAGGCGTACCGGCTGGCCTATTGGCGCGTGGCGGCCGACGAGATCAACTACCGGCGCTTCTTCGACATCAACGAGCTGGCCGCGCTGCGCATCGAGCGTGAGCCGGTGTTCGAGGCAACGCACCGCATGGCGCTCGACCTCGCCGCCGCTGGCGTGGTCGACGGCTTGCGCATCGACCATCCCGACGGCCTCTACGATCCGGCCCAGTACTTCGAACGCCTGCAGGAAGGCTTCGCGCGCCGCGCCGGCCTCGTGCTGCCGAGCGCCGACGCCGACGGCCGCCCGGCGCGGCCGCTGTACGTCGTGGCCGAGAAGATCGCCGCTTCGCACGAAGAGGTCCCCGTGTCCTGGCACATCCACGGCACCACTGGCTACCGCTTTGCGACGGTGGTCAACGGCGTGCTGCTCGACCACCGCACGGCAGAGCGCTTTTCGCGCATCTGGCGCAGCTTCACCGGCGTACACGAATCGTTCGAGGAACTGGGCTACCAGGGCAAGCGCGCGATCATGCGCAATGCGCTGGCATCCGAACTCACGGTGCTGTCGACCGAACTGCTGCGCATTGCGCGCGCCAACCGCCACACGCGCGACTACACGCTCAACACCCTGCGCCGCGCACTGGCCGAGGTGGCGGCGTGCATGGCGGTGTATCGCAGCTACATCATCGAAGCCCCCTCCGACCAGGACCGGCACTACATCGACCAGGCCGTCGACCTGGCACGCGAGCGCAGCCTGGACGCCGACGGCACGGTGTTCGACTTCGTGCGGCTGGCGTTGCGGGGCCAAGCCATGCCGGGTTCGACCGAAGCGCTGCGCGCACGCGTGCTGCGCCTGGCGATCCGCTTCCAGCAGTTCAGCGCACCGGTGACGGCCAAGGGCGTGGAAGACACGGCCTTCTACCGCTACTTCCCGTTGAGTTCGCTCAACGAGGTGGGCGGCGAACCCGCGCATTTCGGCATGACCGTCGCCGACTTCCATGCCGCGAGCACCGACCGCGCTCGCCGCTGGCCCCACACCATGCTGGCCACGTCGACCCACGACAACAAGCGGTCCGAAGACGTGCGCAACCGCATCAACGTGCTCTCCGAAATGCCCGCCACGTGGCGCCTCGCGCTGCGCCGATGGCGTGCGATGAACGGGCCGGCGCAACACGACGCGGCGCCGGCTGACGCCGCACAGGCCGCGGCCGCGCAGGCGCCCTCTCCCGCCGACCAGTACCTGCTGTACCAGACGCTGCTGGGCACCCTGCCCGCCGGCGGGCTCGATGCGGCAGGCCGGCAGGACTATGTCGAACGCATCCAGCGCTACATGCTCAAGGCGGCGCGGGAATCGAAGGCGCACACCAGTTGGGTCAACCCCAACAACGCCTACGAAGACGCGCTGACCGGCTTCATCGCGCGCATCCTGGGCCGCGTGGACGACAACGCCTTCCTCGATGACCTGAAGGCCTTCGGCGCCACGCTGGCCTGGTTCGGCGCGCTCAACAGCCTGTCGATGATCCTGATCAAGTACGGCTCGGCCGGCGTGCCGGACCTCTACCAGGGCAACGAGCTGATGGACCTGAGCCTGGTCGACCCGGACAACCGCCGCCCGGTCGACTATGCCGCACGCGGCGGCTGGCTCGACCGGCTGGAGACCATCGCCCATCAGGACGACATGGCGCGCGATGTCGGCGCGCTCGCGGCCGCGCCGCACGACGGCGGCGCCAAGCTCTGGGCCACCTGGCGGCTCCTTGCGCTGCGGCGCGACCAGCCGGCGCTGTTTCGCGACGGCAGCTACACCGCACTGGACGTCACGGGCACCCAGGCCGCGCACGCGGTCGCCTTCACCCGCACGCACGAGGCGCAGACGCTGGTGGTGATCGCAGGACGGCTGTTCGTCGGACTGGCCACCGAAGCCGAGGCGCAGGCCTTCGATGCAGCGGACACGCACTGGCTGCCGCTGGGTGAATCCGTCTGGGGCGACACCCGGGTCGCCTTGCCCGGCTGGGCCGACGGTGCGCGCTTCCAGAATCTGCTGACCGGCGAAGTGCTGACGGTCGCGGGCGGTGCGCTGCGCATGGCGCAGGCCTTTGCACATTTCCCTGGTGCGGCACTGACAGCGCTCGACGCACGCCCCTGAACAGGTGGCGCGACTGGCGGGGAGCTATTCCTCGCTGGTCCACTCCACCTGCACGCCCAGGCTGCGCAGGTTCTCGACGAAGCGCGGATGCGCGCGGCGAATGGGCGTGGCGTTACGGATCTCCGAGCGCCCCTCGATGCTGGCCGCCACCATGAAGAGCGCGATCGCCACGCGAATGATGTAGGGGCTCTCGACCACCGCCGGCGTGAGCGCCTGGCCGCCGAAGGTGACCAGGCGGTGCGGATCGGACTGGAACACGTGCGCACCGAACTTCGACAGCTCGCCCGACCAGCCGAGCGCGCCGTCATAGACCTTGTTCCAGAACATTGCATTGCCCTGCGCCCGCACGCCCAGGGCAATGAAGATGGGCAGCAGGTCGACCGGAAAGTACGGCCAGGGCGCGGCTTCGACCTTGGTCAGCACGTTGCTCGTGAAAGGCGTCTGCACACGCAGCGCGCCCGGACAATGCGCGCGCGACCAGCCGTCCTCGTGCGTGATCTGGACGCCGAACTTGGCGAAGGTGCGGTCGATCAACGGGAAGTTCGCGGGTGCGCTGTTGCGTACCACCACGTCGCCGCCAGTGATGGCGCCCAGCGCGAGAAAGGTCGTGATCTCGTGGAAGTCCTCGTCGAATCGGAATTCGCCACCGCCCAGCGGCAGGCCGCCGTGCACCGTCAGGCGCGAGGTGCCGACGCCTTCGATGCGCGCGCCGAGCATCACCATGAAGCGGCAGAACTCCTGCACATGCGGCTCCGACGCGGCATTGGTCAGCACCGAGGTGCCGTCCGCGCTCGCCGCGCACAGCACGAAGTTCTCGGTGGTGGTGACCGAGGCGTAGTCCAGCCAATGATCGTTGGGCGTGAGCCTGCCCTCGCAGCGCACCAGCAGCGAGCCCTCGGCGCGCTCCACCACACCTCCGAAGCGGCGGAACACGTCGACGTGCGGATCGATTTCGCGCATGCCCAGCGTGCAGCCTTTGACGTTGTCCTCCAGCCGTGCAACGCCGAAGCGCGCGAGCAACGGCGGCACCAGCATGATCGACGAGCGCATTTCTTCAGGCAGCCGGTGGAGCGCGGCATCGAAGGTCGTCTCGCGGTGATGCAGCTCGAGCGTGCCGGTGGCGTGGTCCATGGCGACCTCGCTGCCGAGGGTGCGGAAGATCTCGAGGATCTTTCGCACGTCGGTGATGTCGGGCACGCCGTGCAAGCGCAGCGCTTCGTTGGTGAGCAGCGTGGCACAGAGCACGGGCAGCACCGCGTTCTTGTTGGCCGAGGGCGTGATGCGCCCCCGCAGTGGCGTGCCGCCGTGAACGACGAGGTTGGACATGATGCGCAGGTCGGAATGGCTGGAATGCCCTACTCTAAACCCCGGAGGCCGTACTGTGCGCAGCGCCCTACAGACACGAAGCACGGCGTCGCACCGGCCGGCGCATCCCCTCCATGCCATGCTCTGGTGATGAACACCACCTTGCCCATCCCCGCAGTGCGCCGCCCCGATGGGTTGCGCCGATGGTGGGCACGATGCCGTCGCTGGGGCCTGCCGCCCAAGCGGGTCGTCACTTGGTCGGTGATCTCAGCCGTGCCCATGGCGCTGATCATCGCGCTGGGTGCCTACCTGTCCTACCACGGGCACAGCCTGCTGGTCGAAAGCAGGCGCCAGGTCGATCACACGCACCAGGTGCTGGCCGCGCTCCACAAGCTATTCATTTCGCTGGAGGATGCTGAAACCGGGCAACGCGGCTTCATCATCACCGGCGACGACAGCTACCTGGCGCCCTACTCCGCTGCCGTAGAGGAAATGCCCGCCAGCTTCGCCACCTTGCGTCACCTGCTCGACGACAGTCCGGCGCAAGCGACGCGCCTGACGACACTCGAGGGATTGATCCGCGACAAGCTCGATGAACTCGGCGCGGTGATCGTGCTGCGCCGCACCCGGGGATTTCAGAGTGCATCGCACTCCATCGTGGAAGGCCGAGGCAAGCTGCTGATGGACGAGGTGCGCCGGGAGACGGCCGAGATCGGCCGTGCGGCCGACGCCTTGCTGGTCGAACGCCAGAACATCTCGCATCGAAGGGAACGCGAGCTGCTGCGGATCGGTGTGCTGGTTGCGGCTCTGTCGATCTTCACGCGCATAGCACTGGCCGTCGTCTTGAGCCGGTTGCGGCGTGCCACCACGGCCACGGCGCGCTAGCATTGGAACCTTTGAGGGTCGGGCCTGCTTCGCCGCAGGCGCCATCCGGAAGGGATCCATGGGCGTTGAGATCGAAAGAAAATATCTGGTGAAAGACCGGTCCGTGGTGCGAGGCCTCACGGGCACGCGCATGGCGCAAGGTTATGTGGCGGACAACGGCATGTGGGTGCGCGTTCGAATTGCTGGCGATCTGGCCTTTCTCACGCTCAAGGGCAAGTCGGTCGGCCTCTCACGCGCGGAATTCGAATACCCGATTCCCCTGGCCGACGCGAGCGCGCTGCTGGCAGACCATTGTGGTCTGGGAAAGTTGGAGAAGGTTCGGTACCTGGTTCCGGTGGAAGGCTTCGTCTTCGAGGTCGACGTATTCGAAGGCACGCTCGCAGGCCTGGTGACAGCCGAGGTCGAGTTGCCGTCGGAAGACATTGCCTCGCCCACGCCCGCCTGGCTGGGCAAGGAAGTCAGCCATGACTTTCGCTACAGCAACGCGCAGCTGGCACAGAGCGGGGTCGTCCCGGTTTGAACTCCCCCCTCACAGCGATCGGGCAGCAGCAGAACGGCGCAGTTCTAGAATTCGCCCGTCATGAACCTGCGCACTCCAGACCTCATCCTTGACTGGCATGCCCATGTGTATTTCGACGCATCGAGCCGACCGGATGCGTGGGCGCTGCGCGAAGCGATCGAATCCGAGCTGGCAGGTCGCATGACCCTGGGCCGCTTTCATGAGAAACCCGTCGGCCCTCATCCGATGTGGAGCTACCAGTTGGCCATCACGGCGATCGACTTCCCGCCTGTGCTGGGCTGGCTGACACTCAACCACGGCGCGCTGGATGTCTTGATTCATCCGAACACCGGCGACAGCTTGCGTGATCACCGGGACTGCGCGCTCTGGCTTGGAAGATCGCACGTGCTGAACCTGTCCGCCTTGGGCGATTGAGGTCCCCGCGCTGGGGTGCCTCGCCGGCCAAAGACGCGGCATGGCCCACTTGACCCGGCCCTTGCGGCCACGTTTACAAAGCAGCCTTCAGTCCCGACATGATGAGGTGATGCGTGAACGCTTCTGTTCGATTCCTGAGTCCGGCGCAGGCCGCACGCCAGCTCGGCGTCTCTGCCAAGGCACTGCGTCTTTACGAGCAACATGGCATGGTGACACCCACGCGCAACACGGTGGGATGGCGTACATACGGTCCTGACGACATGCAGCGTGGCGGCGACATCGTGGCGCTGCGCTCGCTCGGTCTCAGCCTGGC
Organism: Variovorax ginsengisoli; assembly: GCF_030811835.1. Classification (GTDB taxonomy): domain Bacteria; phylum Pseudomonadota; class Gammaproteobacteria; order Burkholderiales; family Burkholderiaceae_C; genus Variovorax; species Variovorax ginsengisoli_C. The sequence goes on from NZ_JAUSRO010000017.1 coordinate 29,473, forward strand.
ACAGGTCGCAGGTGTACTGCGAGACGAGCCCACAACCCTGCAACCTGCACTGGCCGCGCACCAAGGCGTGCTCGAATCACGTGCCCGACAACTTGCGGTGACCATCGAGAAGGTCAAAGGCCTGCGTGCCCGCCTCGACCACGCTCGAGCACCCACAGCGGAGAAGCAGGCCCACGTGCAGGACGCGGGTGCCGGAGCCGGTGTCGAGTTCGAGCTCCCATGGCCCTGGGGGGGAGAGCTTTTCAAGTTGGACGACATCCGGCCGCTGAATTACATCGTTGGCCCGCTGGGCAGCGGCAAGACGCGGTTGGCCCTGCGCCTGGCGGAGGTGCTGCCGGCCGCGTCGTTTCTGAGCCTGGAGCGCGCCCGAATCAGCAATGGCGTGACCGCACGGCTGGGCGCCGATCCCGATTTGCGCCTGCGCGTTCAGCAGACGATGGCTGATCTCGTCGGCCATGGTGCCAACGCGTCCGCGGCCCTGGTCGCCTTGCTGGTCGGGCTGGAAGCCCAAGATTGGGCAGCGCTGGTGGTCGACCTGGTCGAACAGGGACTGGATTTGGCCACCCAGCAAGCCGTGGCCGCTCACCTGCGTCGCCGCCGAAGCGATGCCCGGCCGCTCTTTCTGCTCACACGATCGTCCGTCATTCTGGATCTGCCGACGTTGGGCGCGGACGCGTCCATCATTCTGTGCCCCGCCAATCACAGCCCGCCGACGCGGGTGGCCCCCTACCCAGGCACACCTGGTTATGAAGCGGTCTCTACCTGTTTGGCCGACCCGGCAGTGCGAGCGCGCACAGAAGGCGTCATAGCCTGGCGTCCTCTTCGGCAGGGCGTTCGCCATGCAGTTCGACCTGCGAATGTGGGCAACAAATCGCAAGGCTCGGGATAATCGACCACCTTCCATCCCGAGGTACCCCATGCGTCCTCTTGCGTCCGCCACTGTCGTGCTTCTGGCCGCGGTCTTTGCTACAGTCATGTCGCCGGCCTATGCCGAGGGCTCCCGAGAGCCACGGCCGCAGACCGCAGCGCAGCACACGCCCTATGACGGCCCGCTGTTCGATACGCACCTTCACTACAACCAGGAGGCGTGGGACGGCAGCACCGGGCCCTACCCGCCCACGGAGGCCCTGGCGCGCATGCGGCGCAACGGGGTGACAGCAATCGTCGCAAACTCGCGGCCCAACGCCGGCACACAGACGCTGGCCGCTTCCCGCGAGACACGCGCCGCAGGGGTGACCGTCGTGCCCTTCGTACGGCTCTATCGCAACCGCGAGGATTACGGCAACTGGTTTCGCGATCCGACCGTGTACGAGATGGTGCAGACAGAACTTGCCCGTGGCACCGCCAGCGGCCCCTACCGAGGCCTGGGCGAGTTCCACCTCTACGACAGCGCCAATGCCAATGGCCCCGTGGCGAAACAACTGGTGGCGTTGGCCGAACGCGAAAAGCTTGTGGTGCTCGCGCATGTCGACGATGTGGCGATCGACCTGCTGATGGCCAACGCACCCTCCAAGGGCCGCGAGCTGCGCCTGATCTGGGCGCACACCGGCATCGGCGGGACACCGATCGAGCGGGTCGAAGCCTTGCTGGAACGCTATCCGTTGCTGATGGGCGAGCTCTCTTACCGACCCGGACTGACCTGCGACGGCGGCATGCTTTGCGCGGACTGGCGGGCGCTGATTCTCAAGTACCCCGATCGCTTCCTGGTGGGCTCCGACACCTGGGTGAACCAGCGCTGGAGCGCCTACGACGACATCATGCAGGGGTACCGCGCCTGGTTGGGTGGCCTGCCGCCGGATGTGGCGCGGCGCATCGCGTGGGGCAACGCAGCCGCGTTGTTCGACATGCGCTGACGACGGCAGCAGCACCCATTTAGTTTAGGTCTAAACTATTCGCATCTGTAAATCCTGCGAGGTCGATCGATGCCATCCGATTCCATAAGCCCTGCAACGCCTGCCCTGCGGGGCCGCCATGCGCTGATCACCGGCGCGGGCCGTGGCATCGGCGCAGCCATCGCCCTGCGGCTGGCGCGCGATGGGGCGCGGTTGACGTTGGTCGGTCGCCATGCCGACACCCTGCAACGCACGGCCGACCGCTTGCCGGCGGGCGCCGAGGTCCAGGTCCTTGCCTGCGACATCTCGCAGCCCGACGCGGTGGCCGCGGTATTCGCCCAGGCGCGCGCCGGTTTCGGTCCGCTGGCCATGCTGGTGAACAACGCCGGCCAGGCGCACAGCGCCGCGTTCGGCAAGACCACGCTGGACGACTGGCACCAGATGCTGGCCGTGAACCTGACCGGCACGTTCGTCTGTAGCCAGGCCGCTTTGCCCGACATGCTGGCCGCGCGCGCCGGCCGCATCGTCAACATCGCAAGCACGGCGGGCCTGCGCGGCTACGCCTATGTGGCCGCCTACACGGCGGCCAAGCACGGCGTGATCGGCCTCACACGGGCACTCGCGCTCGAAGTGGCGGCACGCGGCGTCACGGTGAATGCCGTGTGCCCAGGCTATACCGACACCGACATCGTGCGCGAGGGCATCGAGCGCATCGTGGGCAAGACAGGGCGTTCGGCCGACGATGCACGCGCCGAGTTCGTCAAAAGCAACCCCCAGGGACGCCTGGTGTCGCCCGACGAAGTGGCCGACACCGTCGCCTGGCTGTGCGCGGATGGTGCAGCAGCCATCACCGGCCAGTCGATCTCGGTGTCGGGCGGCGAGGTGATGTGATCCCGCTGCCGCCTGCTGCCCTTAGCCGGCGGCCTGCATGACTTCCTCGACCTTCACCAACAATGCGTCGTGGTCGAAGGGCTTGACGATGAGCGCCATGTCGAACTCCAGAAAACTGCCCTTGGTGGCCACCTCGGCCGCATAGCCGGTCATCAGCAGGATCCTGATCCGGGGCCAACGGCTGCGGGCATAGTCGGCCACCTGGCGACCGTTCGGGCCGGGCAGTCCGACGTCGGACAACAGAAGATCGAAACGGGTGGTGCCCGCGAGCAGCGCCATGGCCTGGGTGCCGTCGGTCGCCTCCGTCACGCGCCAGCCGCGCTCTCGCAGCAGATCGACCAGTACCATGCGGACCACCGCGTCGTCTTCGGCAATCAGCACCGACTGGCCACGCTGCTCCGGCGGCGAGACCGCAGCCTGCTGCAAGTCGCCGGCGTCACCGGTCTCCAGCGAACGCGGCAGGCACAGCCGCACACAGGTGCCCTTGCCCTCGATGCTGTCGATCGATGCATAGCCGCCGGTCTGGCGCAGGTAGCCGTAGACCATCGACAGCCCGAGCCCGGTTCCCTGGCCGAGCGGCTTGGTCGTATAGAACGGATCGAAGGCGCGTGACAGCACGCTGGGTGGCATGCCCACGCCCGTGTCGATCACGCAGACCTGGACGAATTCGCCAGCCGCCAGGTCGGTGCCCGCGAGTTCGTCACCCGACAGCACGACGTTTTCCGCCTCCAGGCTCAGCGTGCCGCCACCGGGCATCGCATCGCGCGCGTTGATGGCCAGGTTGAGCAACGCGCTTTCGAACTGGTGAACGTCGGTTTTGACCGGCCAGAGGTTGTCGGCCAGCCGCACCGACAACGCGATGTTCTCGCCGCAGGTACTGCGCAGCAACGGCTCGATCGCATAGATCGAATCGGCGACCTCGATCACGCGCTCGTCGAGCGCCTGGCGCCGAGAGAACGCCAGCAGTCGCTGCGTGAGTGCGGAGGCCCGGCGCGCCGAGGCGATGCCGGCGTCGATGTAGCGATCGAGCGTGTCGTCACCGTTGCTTGCAAGCCGTTTGCGGATCACCTGCAGCGGCAGCACGATGCCCTGCAGCATGTTGTTGAAGTCGTGTGCGATGCCGCCAGTGAGTTGGCCCACGGCTTCCATCTTCTGGGCCTGGCGCAACTGCTCCTCGGTGTCCGCGGCGCGTTGTGCCAGGCTGGCATTGTCCCGGGTCAGCCGATCGGAAATGGCCAGTTGGTCGGTCACGTCGGCCCCCACCACGAGGATGCCGTTGACCGCCTTGCCAGCCGCCTGCAGCGGCTGATAGATGAAATTCACGAAGCGGCGTTCGGGCGGCGCGTCCGGGGTCCGCCGGAACTGGATCTCCGTACCGCTGCCGACAACGGCACGGCCACTGTGATACGCCTCATCGAGCATTTCGAAGAAGCCTTGACCCTCAACCTCCGGCAGGGCTTCGCGCACGGTCTTGCCGATCGGATCGCGGTGACCGATCAGCGCGCGGTAGGACGCGTTGGTCAGCGAGAAGCGGTGCTCGGGGCCTTCGAGAAAGGCCATGAAGCTGGGGCTGGCATCGAACAGCGATTCCAGCTGCCGAGCCTGCGCTGCCACCGCGCGTTCGGAGATGACGCGCTGCGTGATTTCGCTGCAGGCGCAGAACATGCCGAGCACAGCGCCGTCGTCGTCGCGCACGGGCGTGTACGAAAAGGAAAAGTGCGTCTCCTCCGGGTAGCCATTGCGCAGCATCTCGAACGCGATGTCGTCCATCTGCGTGCTGCGGCCGGCATAGGCGGCTGAGATGATCGGCTCGACCCGGTCCCATATTTCGTACCAGACCTTACAGAAGGGCTGCCCCATGGCCGAAGGATGGCGCGCGCCGAGCATCTCGGCATAGTGGTCGTTGTAGAGCGTGACCTGGGAAGGCCCCCACACGATCAATACGCCTTGCTTGACTTCGAGCATCAGCCCCACGAGGGTGCGCAACTGCGCTGGCCACGACGACGGCGGCCCCAGCGGAGAATTCGACCAATCCAGCTGTCGCAGCAGCCTTCCGGTGTCGCCACCGCCTTCCAGAAACTTCATCACGCCCCTCCCGGCTGTGGAGCAGGGATTATGTGACGTTGCCAAACGGCTGCGGCGTGAGACAGTGCCGACTATCCGGGCGCACCGAACGCCGTGACCACATAGTCGGCGAGCAGGAGGCCGCGCTCGGCCGCAATGGCGCGCAAGCGCGCTTCGATCTCCGGGTCGAAGAACTCATGGACTTCGCCCGTGACCGTGCACACCAGATGGCCATGGTGCTGTTGACCATCGTTGAGCTCGAAGACAGCGCGGCCATTGCCGAGCTGGCTCTTCTTCAATACACCGGTTTGTTCGAACTGCGAGAGCACCCGATACACCGTGGCCAGTCCGAAATCGGCCTGCTCCGCGACGAGCAGTCGATACACATCCTCGGCCGCCAGGTGCCGTTGCGTGCTCTGTCGGAACAGATCCAGGATTTTCAGCCGCGGCAAGGTGGCCTTCAAACCGCTCTGGGCGAGGTCTGCGGAATTGGCAAGCATGAAAGGTCAGAAGGGAGCGCGGGAAAAAATGCATGGCTGGCCGGCGAACCACTGGCTAGCAAAAAACGACCCCAGCGCAGTCTGCGCCGAAGTCGCCCCACGATGAAAACTATTTGGTGAGGATCAGCTTGCCCAGACGGGTGGCCTGCAGGCGATAGACAAATCCATTGTGCGCAATTTCAACTGCAGGACGGCCCTGTAGAAGCGCGGCGCTGTCGAGGCTGCCGACGTCGACGCCCACGGCCGATGTCGTTGCTTGCGCTGGGGCGTTCGCTGGACCGGGCTTCGCGGATGCGGCACTGGGCGCACGACGAAAACGGGTGCCGGAGAGCGAAGGGTTGAGTGTCAAGGTCTGCATGGGCGTCTTCCTTCAAGCATTGAAACAACGTCTCGATGCCTGAAGTATAGCAGCAAATAGCAATGATTCTTATTCGCGAAAAAAACCTGCAGCGTGCGTCAGTGCGTTGCCTTGGCTTCGTTCAGGAAGCCGAAGCGCCGTGCCGCTGGCATGGTCTCCGGCAATACATACACCACCCCTCGCGTGTCGCCCAGAGCAGGCTTGATGTAGCGGTCGTAAAAGGTGGCTGGCACGTTGATGCAACCGTACGAGATCCGATTGTCGGCAACGCTCGGCGTCGCCAGTCGTTCCAACCGCCGGTCTGCCTTGTTCGCCGTGCGGACCCGGTGCATCGAGATGGCTGCGTCATAGTCAACCCACACGATGTCTTCGCCTTGCAGGTTGCGCCCAGGTTCGGAGTCGAAGCGCCCTGCCGGGGTGGTTCGTTCCTCGGGCCGGATATCGGCCATCTTGCGCTCGCCGATGCCCGGGACGGAATCATCGCCACGCGCCAGGCCCAGCAGCACCGCAGAAGAGCCCATGAGCCGACCGTTGGCGTCATATACAGAGACGCGTGCGCGGGTTTTATCGATCACTGCGAACGCGTTTCCCTTGTTGTCGCCTGCGGCCACGGCCGCCTGGGCCAATTGGGCGGACTCGCTGGTCGTGGACGGCGGCTTGGCCTGGGCGGCCACGGCCATCGCGGCCAGTGTGAGGGGTAGCAAAGATCGATACAGAAGGCGATATGTCATGTGCAGACCCGATCAACGTGAACCCATGGAATGTCTCATGGCGCTGGAGATGCTAGCCCGTTGGCCGCCCCACCCGGTCGGCCGTTAGCGCCGCGCCCTGTAGGAAGGTGGGCCCGCGATCACACGGGTTACCGACGGGCCTTGCCCCACTTGCGCGCCAGATGGTCAAGCGCCGCCTGAGCGGAATCGACAATGGTCGTGGACCGCGCGATCATCAGGTTCAGGCGCTGGCCAAGACCCTCGACCATGACCCCGCCGTCAACTTCGCGCCATTCGCCGTCGTCGGCACGCATGCAAGGGATGGCTGCAGCAACCCGGTCGGCGTAGCTCCCGGGCCGCACCCCATACGCCACCACCGGCTTGCCGAGCGCGACCGCATAGCCGACCTCGAACACCGTCCCTGAATCGGGTTCCAGTCCGCGAAAGTCCTGCAGGTTGGCAATGACGGCGTCCGCGCTGCGGATCAGCGCCACATTCCCTTCATAGATGCGCTGCGCGATCAATCCGGCGTCTTGCAGGTTGGCATCCACTTCGTTATCCGTCGGCGCCACACCCTCCATGCCCAGCAAATCGCACTGGGCCTTCAGCCGGCGATAGATCGCTGCGGCATCGGTGTGGAAAACGTCGGGGCCCGCCAGGTAGATGCGCGGGCGAGAGGATGTTGAATTCAATGGGCTTCCTGTGAATGAAGTTGGGGTTGGACCTCGGTCGTTGCGTTTTTCTTTGAACCGCAGGCGATGGTAGCGCGGTGCATTTCTTTAAAAAAAACATCCATATACCATCCATATGGATGTTTATAATGCGTCATGACCTCAGCTTCCACCCGTGCGCCTGACCGCCTCAAGCCGCCTGATTCCGAGAAGATCACCATCAATCTTGGCTATGTCGATCTCGGCCAAGTCGATCTGTTGGTCATGGAAGGCTTCTATTCGAACCGTACGGACTTCATTCGTACGGCCATCCGCAACCACTTGGCGACCCACACCGATGTGCTGCGGCAAGTCGTCGCGCGCAAGATGCTGGTGCTAGGACTGCAACGCTTCGGGGTTTCGGACTTGGAGGCCGCGCGCCAGGCGGGACACAAGCTCCAGATTCGGGTTCTCGGCCTGGCAATCATTGATTCCGATGTAAGTGCTGACTTAGCGACGCAAACCATTGATTCGATCACGGTGCTCGGCGCCTTGCAGGCCAGCGCGGCGGTAAGAAGCGCATTGGCATCGCGCATTCGTTGAACTCTTCCTCAGGACCCTCCATGAACCCGCTTCTCCAAAGCCTGATGCAAAAGTCGGCGTTGCACGATCGAACAAGCGCACTCCTCAGCGCCACAGAGCGAATCCAGCAAGGTCTGCGCAAGGCTGTATGGCAGGCGACGGCGCACGGCGACCCGACCGTGACGCCTAACCCGGCGAACGCATCGGTGATCGATGTGGATGCACGCGTGATCGACGACGGCAAGGCCCGGCGCGCGTCGGAGCAAGCTTCGGTGGTCGCACGTGGCGCCCGCGAGGAAGCCCCCGCTGAGCAAGCCGAACGCTGGGCGCCTGGTCAATTCAGCCACCAAGGCCGCACCCTGGCCTTCCGGCTCTACGAACCACCCCCCGTTGCCGATCCCAGCGGCGCACCCGCCTCACCCAAGGCACTGGTACTGATGCTCCATGGCTGCACCCAGGACGCTGCTGATTTCGCAGCGGGCACCCAGATGAATGCATTGGCACGAACCCATGGCGTGATGGTGCTTTACCCGGAGCAGACGGCGCATGCCCACTCCCAGAAATGCTGGAACTGGTTCAAGCCGCAGCACCAGCAGCGCGGTCGAGGTGAACCTGCCCTGCTGGCAGCGCTGACGCAATCTGTCGTGGCTCGACACAACGTCGACCCGTCCAGGGTCTATGTTGCCGGCCTGTCGGCGGGTGGCGCCATGGCAGACATCATGGGGCGTTGCTATCCGGACCTGTTCGCCGCTGTCGGCGTGCACTCGGGGCTGCCACGCGGCGCAGCGAACGATCTGATGTCGGCCCTGGCCGCCATGCGTGGCGGCGGTGCGCCCGTTGCGGGTGATCCTGGCACCAGCCCACCGTTGATCGTGTTCCATGGCGACGCCGACGCCACAGTCAGTCCCGTCAACGGTACCGCATTGGTTCAAGCCGTTCTACAACAGCCGGCGGTGCAGCACGTCACGGAGAATGCGCAGACAGGCATTTCGCCCCGGGGACAACGCTTCACCCGTGAAATTCACCGCCGGGTGGATGGGGTGACCGCGGTAGAGCTTTGGCAACTGCATGGTGCCGGCCACGCGTGGGCAGGCGGCAGTCCGCAAGGCAGCTTCACGGACCCGCTGGGCGTGGATGCCAGCGCCGAGATGCTGCGATTCTTCCTCGAACATCGCCGCAGTTCGTAAGCGCCCGCTTCACGCACAAGGCGCTTCAGTCCAACAGCGGCTGAGCCACCTCGACGTTCCAGTCCGGGCCGTAAGTCGCCTCGGCATAAGCCTGCACCACCTTGGAGCCGAGCAGCCCATGGAGCACGTCGCCCTGCGCCGCGCGCCGACTGATCACCGGACTGAGCAGACCTTTGCTTGCCAGGTCCTGCAAGGCCCGGTCGACCCAAACCTGCCGGTGCGGCGGACTGAGCAACTCCACCTCAGCGCGGATGGCGCGGATCCGCTTGCCCATCCAGCCATCGTCTGCCTGGGTGGAGAGGGGTCGTTGGGCATGGGGTGCCGGTGCGGATACAACCACCTCCCGGTCGACTGCGGGCAGCGCGGACGGCGGCCCGTCGAGACCATCGTCGTTGCGCAACAAGGAGCGCAGGTACGAATAGGCATTGTCGACCCGGCGCAGGTTGCCATTGGCAGCGCGACGCTCCAGCGCATCGAGCTTTTCACGGACCAGCGCGTCACCGAACTCCTTGAGCAAGGCGTCGAGCTTGATTTCCCGGATGCCCAGCGTCTCGGCCCGCAGCGCGAGGTTCGCGTCGACCGGCTCCTTGTCGCCACTGCGCGTCGGCGCCTTGATCTTCTTGCGTACGGCAAACTGGACTTCGTTGACCACCCTGCCCTGCTTGTGCTCAATGAGCTCGATCTCGAGATCGGTTTCCTCGTTGATCTCTGCCACGGCCTCCTTGATGCGCTCGTTCTTGAACTTGCGCCATTCACGGCGATCGCCGCCGGGCATGTTGCTCAGCGCATCCGTCCACCATGAAATCGGCTTGCGGCTGGTCACACCGCCGGGGTTGTCGCGGTAACGCACGCAGATCTCGTAAAGCGCAATGCCGGCGTAAGTGCCCAGCTTGGCCAGCACTTCCAGATCAATGCGCGCCCAGCGCGACGGGTCGCGCAATACAGCCATGATGGACGGAGGGAACGACCAGCTCACCCAGTTCTCGCCGCGGCGGACTTCGAGAACCACTTCCGACAGCATCGAGAAGCCGCGCCACTTGATGCCATCACCCGGCGCGGTGGACTCCCAATCCACTTCAAGGCTGCGCATCTCGCTCAGATACCGCTTGGCCGCGGTCCGGTCATTGCCGGCCGAACCCGTGGTCCGGAGAATGGCGGCCAGCGGCGCCTCGAACAGAAAGTCGGCAGGCGGCATGGCCTCCATCGCATCGAGACGCGCCTGCGATACCTGGAGCAGCACGGTGTAAATGCGACGGGCAGTCAGTGTCACACGTGCAGAACGCGGGACCATGACCACCATCTCATGCGGCTTGCGCAACTCCACCGCCTCGGCCGCGCTCTCCGCAGGCCCAAACGCATGATCACCGGTTGCTTTGCTCATGGGCAATCATATGTCCACACAAGCTTGGACGCAACACACCGCGCTTGCATGCTGAATCGGCCGAGTAAATCGCGGACATATCGACCTCGAGGGGGAACAAGAGCGCGGTTAAATCACGGACGTTTGGGGTTGGAAGCCCCCTACGTGGTCGTCCGATGGACGCGTAAGTCACGGACGGAAGCCGATTTTCGCGTTTGGAAGGTCCCAAAAGCCGTCCAAACAGGCTGTGGATAACTGTATGCGGGTGCCACGTAGATCACGGACACTTGCCGCGTAGATCACGGACGCAATCGAGCAAAGCACGGACAGAAGCGAGTAGATCACGGACGCTTTACGGAAAAAATAGCTCCTAAGTTGTTGTTATTAAACGATTTATGGAGAATTTCCGGGTTCTCTAATATCTCTAAGTATTTGAAGATTTCTCTTAATCTCGAGAGGATAGCGTCTCGATTTGAGGTGAGAGAGGGCCCCCACAGCCGCTGGGCAGTGCATTGCCCTGACTTTCCTTCGTTTTTTCAAGGGTGCTGTGCATAATCGCGGCACACTGAAACTTTGAAGGCACATCGCGTGGACATCAAACAAACGATCAAACGACAGACGCTCGAAGACATTGAACTGCAAGCGCAAAAGATTGCAGGCATGATGGATCGAATCCGTGCTGCCATGCTTGCACCGACAGCCACCAAGTCTGCGCCTGCTATGAGCGCTGCACAACTTGCCGATTTGTGCGCAGTCGACAAGGCAAAGATCGCCTATCGCCTGACACGTGGCGGCCTGCCTTCGGGCACGATGCACGGTAACCGCAGGGAATGGACGATGGCCGAGGCGCAGACCTGGGCCAGGGAGTTACGAGCCCACCACTTGAGACCCGATGGCGCCGCAGGGATCACCCTGACTGTTGCCAACTTCAAAGGCGGGGTGGCCAAGACGACTTCGGCGGTCACCTTGGCGCAAGGACTCTCCATGCGTGGCCACCGGGTGCTGTTGCTGGACCTTGACCCCCAAGGTTCGGCAACCACGCTCTTCGGTGTGCTTCCAGACGCCGAGGTCGATACGGAACACACCGCCATGCTCCTCTTCGCTGGAGACGAGGACAACCTGCAGTACGCGATCCGGCCGACCTACTGGCCCAACATCGATCTGGTTTGCGCAGCGCCGCTGCTCTACGGCGCCGAGTTTGCTCTCCCTGCCCGGCAGGCGAAGGACCCCGGTTTCGAGTTCTGGCGCGTGCTGGATCGAGGGCTGGATCTGACGCGTGAGCAATACGATGTGATCGTGATCGACACCCCGCCGTCTTTGAGCTATGTGACCATCAATGCGCTCATGGCAGCGGACGGTGTCATCATGCCTTTGCCACCCTCTGCGCTCGACTTTGCGAGTTCGGCGCAGTTTTGGGATCTTTTTTCGGATTTGTGCAACCAGTTGGTTCGCAGCCGAGGAAAGAACAAGAGCTTTGAATTCATCGACGTTCTTCTATCTCGTGTCGAGGCTTCCGACACTGCCAGTTCCGTCGTCCGGCAATGGGTGCTCGAGGGGTACGGCGACAAGGTGCTGCCCATCGAAATACCCAAAACAGCAGTGGCTGCGACAGCGAGCGCAGAATTCGGGACGGTGTATGACTTGCCGCGCGGCTCGGTAAATTCAAAAACGTTTGCACGCGCACGTGACGCTTATGACCGCATGTGCGAGCTCGTCGAGCAGCAGATCGAAGCAGTCTGGGCGCGGCAGATTGCGGAACGCCAGCTGTTGGAAGCAGGAGTTTGACATGGGATTGAGAGACAAGGCATCAAAGATTGATTTTGGTTCTCTGGTGGCACCCGCACCTCAGGCGCCAGAAGTCAAACAACCCAAGACGGCGCCGGGCGCGATGATGGCATTCGCCAATGATCAACGCTCCGAGTTGCTGCGTGAGAACGAGCTTCTTCGCGGACAGGCCGGCCAGGCTGAAGCACTTCGGGCCAAACTCGACGAGGCGGTTGAAGAGATTCGCGAATGGGATGGTGCGAAGCCAACACGGCTTTTCGACCCCAAGCAGATCATCCGCAGCAATTACGCCAATCGCCATGAGGCCAGCTTCCTCAGTGCGGATTTTGATCAGCTCAAGCGGGAAATCGAAGAAGCAGGCGGCAATGTGCAACCGATCAAGGTGCGCGCACTGACCAGTCCGGGCGATGGGCCCAAGTACGAGATCGTGTTCGGTCACCGCCGGCACGAAGCATGTCTGCAACTGGGGCTGCCTGTTCTGGCCGTGGTCGACAACTTGGATGATCGCGCATTGTTCGTTGAGATGGACCGTGAAAACAGGGAGCGCAGTGATCTGTCGGCGTGGGAGCAGGGCGTCATGTACGCCAGAGCACTCGATGCCGGGCTTTTTCCTTCGGCACGCCAGCTCTCTTCAGCCATCGGTGTGGACCCGAGCAACTTGGGAAAAGCCATCGCTCTGGCACGTTTACCGGAGGTGGTTATCGCTGCATTCGCATCCCCGCTGGATCTGCAGTTTCGCTGGGTACCTTCGTTGAATCAGGTCCTTGAGCAGGACAGTGAGGGCGTCAAGACGCGTGCCGCTGCCATTGCCGCACATCGCGGCACCATGACGGCAAAGCAGATCTTCGAAGCCTTGATCGCCAAGCCACAGGAGGGGGGTGGTACCGTACCACTCCCTGGTACGCAGCTGACGGACGCTGACGGCAAAGTGCTCGCCACAGTCAAATTCGACAACCGTGGACGTGCGGCGATCCGCGTGGAGACATCGCTTGGTACCAAAAGACAACAAGACTTATTGAAGTTGCTGGATCAGTTTCTCAACGAGCGTTGACAGCAGCGAATGGATGAAAGGGGGGTGGTACCGTACCACCCCCTTTTTTTACCCCAAAACGGCACCGCTATGGACTGGCGCGGATGCATGAGTGTCGATAGCGGCGTCACCAACATCGTCATCGAAGCAGTAAAGCACGACGCGTGCTGGAACTCTCCGTCCGTTTGAAATGGACCAAGTTTGCCTTTCTGGCCGCCATGCAGGTTCAACTTATGTGCGCCATACCGCCAGGGATTCATCCGCGTCGTTAGGTCCGATGACGCGTCGATGCGATCTCCTTTCTTACCCAAAGTTGGCAAGGTGATGCGTGCCCTGGGCACGGCTGCGTGAACGCCGCTTCACGCAATTCGTTGCATCTCGTCCCACGGGTACTGAGCAGCTTCACCGCTCCACACACCAGGCGTTGCAAAGTGCGCGACACACACACTTGCGCCTAAGTGTCTGTCGCACAAAGAAAAAACGCCAACTCGTCTCTATTCTCGGAAACTGATCGTTCAAATGAACACGGATGATAATTAACGTTATCATTCAAACGAATCCAGCCGAAAGTGTCTTGCCCGCCACCACCCCATTGACCACGATGCCCGTCCCAGCGCTGCGCAAGCTCGATCGTGCTCATTTCGCATTCATGCGGGCACTGGCCCAAGGGGTAGACGAGCGCACCAGTTGGGACCGCTATTTACGCGTGGAAGGCGAGCACACAGATTTGCGTACGGTCAGAAGGACCATTGCCTGGATCCGTGACGCGTTCGCCGCTGCAGCGCGCCGCGAGGCCAAGCCGGGGACCGCGCGGCTGATCCTGCTGGAGCCCCTTCGCGACCCGATCGCGGCATCGGCGCCTCTGTCGGTTGCACCGCCGACGCTGCAAGCGTTCGCGGAGGCCGCCGGGCTGGAGGACTTTTCGCAGGAGGAGCAGATCGAGGCCTATGCAGCAGCCTATCCGTCGACGTCCGCAGGGGCGGGACGGCGGAGCAACCCGGCTCGCAGGGCCGACCCTCGGGCGGCGCGACGGCAGCGGTTGATCGAACGGCAACTCGCCGCCTTGCGCTGGTTGGAAGATCTGGTCGTTCAGGATCCCCGGCTGGACGACCGGGTTGACGCGTGGTTTCATCCGGCGCTCGCTCAGCGGCTCGTTCGCGCCGGCCTGTCGACGCTGGATCGCCTCGTCACGCACATCAACGGGGTCGGTGCGCGATGGTGGCTGCACGTTCCTGGAGTCGGCGAGCGCAAGGCCATGCGTGTCCTCGACTGGCTGGCCGCGCACGAGGATGTGCTTGGTGCTGGTGTGGGTCCCCACGTCCGTGTGCCACGCCGCGCGCTGATGCCTGCCACGCTGGCTGCTGTCGTCCCGGCGGGCACCGGCGTGCTGCCGCTAGAGAAACTAAGGGTTCCAGCCGGTCTGGACGGCCGTGAAGGTCGCCAACGCGCCGATCCCGCAGGATGCCGGCTGGCGGCATCGAACGACCTGCAGGCGATCGACGCCTGGCTCGCCGCCAAAGGCACTGCGTCCTCCAAGCCGGGCCTCTCGGCGACCCAGCGTGCGTACCGAAAGGAGGCCGAACGGCTCCTGCTGTGGGCCGTTCTGGAGCGGGGCGAGGCGTTGTCATCGCTGGCTGCGGCGGACATGACGGCCTACGACGCCTTTCTCGCCGGGCCACCTCGCCACTGGTGTGGGCCGCGTCACCATCAGCGCTGGTCACCTCTGTGGCGACCCCTCGAAGGCCCGCTCTCGCCAGCGGCCCGGCGCCACGCCTTCGCGATCCTGCGCAGCCTGTTCGGCTTTCTCGTCGCCCAAGGCTATCTTGCAGCGAGCCCGCTGACCGCTGCGCAAGCCTTGCCGAGCGCTCGGATCCCGCCATTGGGCGCAGGCCGATCGTTCACGTTCGCCCAATGGGACCATCTACGCACCGCCTTGGCCAGGCAGGCTGTTGACGAGCCGGGCCGACGCCTGCGCAGGGTCGTGCAATGGCTGTATGCGACGGGGCTTCGCCTCACGGAGCTCGCGCAGGCGACCTGCGGTGATCTGGCAGGCGCTGCCCCGTCGGAGGGCGGGGCAGCGTCCCACCCAGGCTGGACGTTGCGGGTCGCCGGTCCCGCCGGATCGCCTCGGCAGGTGCTGGTGCCGACGTCGCTGGTCACCTCGCTGCATGAAGAGCTGGTGCGTTGCGGTATGGTGGGCGGCATCGCCGACCCGGCATGCCGGCAAACGCCCCTGCTAATGCGCTTGGATGTTGCCACGGGGCAGTGCGTGCCGTGGTCGACCTCCGCCATCTACAAGACGATCAAGGCCTTCATGGCGCAGGTCGCGCGCAACCTGAAGGATGAAGACGCTGCACAGCTGCGGCGCGCGAGCACCCACTGGCTGCGCCACACGCATGGCAAGCACGCATTGCAAGGGCGCGAAGGCAGGGCGGGTCTGACATTGCAACGCGTGCAGCACAACCTCGGCCACGCATCAATCGCCACGACCTCCGCCTACCTTGGCGGGCCCACCGACACCTCCGATATCCTGGCCACCCGCGCGTTCTGGGACACCCTGTGAAAGTCCGCGGACCCAGTCGCGCACCTGCGCGACCACCCATCGGCCATCGTCGAGCGGCAGGTCGTGGCCGGCGCTCGCGTGCTCGCGGATCGGGGCCTGCCAGTGTCGCGCCAGCCGTCGCGAGCACGCCACATCCACGAGGCCATCCTGCAGGCTTGCCAGAACCAGAAAAGGCACGCGCGGTGGGGTCGGCGGTGCGCGATAGCGTGCGGCCGCCAGCAACTGCCGCAACGCGTTCATAGCCGACACGGGATGGACCTGCCGAATCTGCGTCCATGCCTGCAACACCGCCTGCGCGTCGGGCGCGTGCCGGGTGGTCAGCGCGAGCACGGCCTGTTCGCGCTGATGCGCCGGTTGCGGCCACAGGGCCAGCCTGAGCAGCGCGCCATAGTTGGCCGGTCGCAAGCGCTGGTGCCATGGACTGAAAGGGCGCATGCTGGTATTGATGAGCACGCAGGCGGCCAGCTCTGCGGGATGCTGCGCCGCCCATTCGACGGTCACCATCGCGCCCATCGACATGGCCAGCACATGAAAGGGCGGTTGCAGTCCCGCCGCTTCCAGTTGCGCGCGGCAGGCTTGCATCGTCGTGCCGATCTGCGTCGGGCTTCGCAGCGTGTGCAAGGTGCCGTTTCCCGGCAGGTCGATGGCGACGATGCGGCCATGGGCGCCGCCGCATCCCAGGTCGAGTCCTTGCTGCAGCAGGGCGGGCAGGGCGCCCCAGTGGCCACGCTCGCGCGTGAGCCCGCGCAGCAGCACCCAGGTGGGTCCGGCGCCATCGGGGCAGGCGGCACCGTGGCTTCGGCCCGGCTTCGCCGCCGCGCTCATGCGCGCCCTGCGCCATACCAGCGCGCCTGGGCGAGTGCACGTTGATGCGTGCGCTGCGCGCCGGTCGGCAGCCAGCGCGCATGGCTGCCCACGGCGCGGGTGATGAAGTCGAGCCAGCCGATGTGGGTGCGCAGCACGCGCTGCTGGCGATGAGCGATCATCGGATTGAAGATGCCGTGGCGCGAGAAAATCTGCCGCGGATTCTTCTTGATCCATAGCCATGACCCCATCTCCAAAGTCAGTGGCAGAAACACGCTTCCCGGGCGTTTGCAGGCATCGAGATAAAGATGGTCCCAGAGATCGCCATGCGTGAGGTACTGCTGGCTCTGCGGCTCCAGCACATAGCGATGGTGCAGCAGCGTCTGATCGATGATCTCGCACAGCGCATGCATCTCCGGCAGGTGGGCAATGGGGGTGGAGGTGTGGGCATAAGGAAACCAGATGCGGTCTGTCAGGCCGAATCCGGAATGGCAGTCCACTGCCACGCTGAAGTCGCGCCCCAGCAGTTCCGATTCGACGATCGCGCAAAGCGCTGCGCTTTCGCGTTCCATCGGTGCGCCTTCGACGCCGCGGTACCAGGGCAAGGAGGCACTGATGCGCTGGCCACCGATCAGGTAGGGGACCCGCGCGTGGCAGTCCACCGGCGCATTGCGCATCAGGTCGACCCCGTTCGGATTGGCGCGCGTGCCGAGCCACAAACCGCCGGGGTTGACCAGTGGCATGAACACCAGGCGGACCGTTTCCAACTGACGGTGCAGCGTCTCGTCCCATTGGAGCCGCATCACCAGGCTGCGCAGGTAGGCGATCGTCACCTCGGCGCCAATGCGCTCGAGGCCATGCACGCCGCCGAAAAAACCAACGGCCGGTACATCCCGCCGCGCACTCCCCAGCAAATAGGCATGAACCGGCAGGCGCCTGTCACCTGCGTCGACTTCGCACAGCAGCCGCCGTTCCATGAAGGGACCGGCCAGGTCGGTGAGCGCCTGCAGCGCCAGCAATTCAGGCAATTCCGTAGAAGTCACACGCAGAGGGAAGAGTGAGGTGCGCCAGCATAGCGGGGTGCGTCGTCACCAGGGTGTCATATGCCTGGCCTAGGGTGCATGCATGGCCCCACTCACTTTTGCATCGACGTCCCAGCGTGCCCGCGGCATCGGTTGCGCGTTGCTGTGGGGTGCCTTCGAGTTCGTTGCCCTCGCGCGCCGTCGCTGGACGCTGCGGCACCACAGCCGGCGCTGAGGCGCTGTTGCGCTCGGTCCTGCCCCGGCGCTGCAATTCACATATCGATCACGACTGCCAAGCCGCTTTCACGCCCAATCGGTGCGCTGAAGAAGAACGACTCGCAGGCGTTCGACGGGTTACGACGACCAGGCTGGCGCCGTGGCGCCGCCGAATTGACCCCATGTCTGCGTGTGGGCGTCCTCCTCAGTCGCCATTCAATTCAACCCGAGGACCCACATCATGGACGCCGCAACCGCTTCTCACGACACACTCTCCAAGGCGGGCGCTCCTGGCGCTGCCGTTCGTCAGGCTCCGTCGGAATTCCTGGCCTTCAAGCTGGGCGCCGAGGAGTACGGCATCGACATCCAGAAGGTGCAGGAACTGCGCGGCTACGACGCCGTGACGCGCATCGCCAACGCGCCCGAGCACATCAAGGGCGTGGTGAACCTGCGCGGCATCATCGTGCCGATCATCGACATGCGCATCAAGTTCGACCTGGGCGAACCGACCTACGACCAGTTCACCGTGGTGATCGTGCTCAACGTGGCCGGTCGCATCGTGGGCATGGTGGTCGATAGCGTGTCCGACGTGATCACGCTGGTGAGCGAGCAGATCAAGCCCGCACCTGAAATGGGTGCTGCCCTCGACACCGACTACCTGATCGGCCTGGGCACACTGGACGAACGCATGCTGATCCTGGTGGACATCGAACAGTTGATGGCCAGCAGCGAAATGGGCCTGATCGAAGAAAAAGCCCATTGACCGGACGCAGCCCGCGCGAGGGCTGCGCGGGTACCCGAAACACTGCGCGACGCGCGCTGTGATCGGTGAGTCCGTCGAAACGAATGCTTTGATCCCGATGCCTGGCATCGGGATTTCCCTTTTTCTCTCCCGTCCGGCGCGGCCGTTGAAGGCCTCTCATCGCCTTGCAGCTACCGTTTCAGGTGCGTGCCGCGGCTTTCTGGCGAAGTCCGTTGAGTTTTTCGGTCAGCCGGTGCGTCTCTGCTTCGGCTTGGCGCAGTTCGCCCGCCAACCGGATCACCTCCAGGCGCGCCTTCGGATCGCCGCGGTGCATCAGGAAAAATTGCTCGGCATAGTCCTCGACCTCTGCCGTCCACTGGAAGGTTGCAGCGCCGGTGGCGCGGCGACGGTCGATTTCGGCGAGCGTACGGGCATACTGCCGTGCCTGCAGGCGCCTGGCGGACAGGGCTTCCTGGCTTTCCTGTGCCAATCCAAAACGTCTGAGCGCGTGCTGCAGGACCTGCTTGAGCAGGCTCTGAGCACGGTTGAAGTAAGGACTGACATGTCCGAATTCGGCGAAGCTCATGAAGTACTCCTAGGTAGTTCGAAACGGCTCCTGCGAGGAGCGGCTGACGCATGCATTACATGTGTCCTGCTCTTGCCACATGTGATGCCTTTGTGAACATTTCGAGACGCTCCATCGCCTTGGCGACTGAGGGGCGCTACGATCGATGCCTCGATCCATGAAGCCGCTTGCCCGCCCCCCTTTGCGAATTCTTGTCATTCACCGCGCCGATGCGGCCGGCGAGGCGCTGGGCGCCATGTTGCTGGGTTTGGGCCACGTCGTCGAAGTGGTCGATCACATCGCGATGGGCGTCGCGCGGCTGCAGCAGACACCGCCCGATGTGCTGATGCTGCACTCAGAGGGCGCCGGGCAACCGGACGCAGCGTTGATCGCCCGCCTTCGCACCATGGGCAACGCAGGCTGGATGCCGATCGTCTGCCTGAGCACCGGCGACGCGACCGGACCACCGGAAGATGCCCACAAGCTGCTGACCGAGGCGCTCGAGCGAGGCATGGATGACCAGATCACCTTGCCCGATGGATTGGGGCTGCTCGCGGCCAAGCTTGCGCGTTACCAGGAGATCCTTGTCAGCCAGCGCGACGCGCAGGCCATCATCCAGCGCCAGCGCGACATCCACGACAACATCCTCCACGCCGTCCTGACGTTCGACGAAAGCGGCCGCGCGGTCGAAACCAATCTGGCGGCGCGCCTGACCTTCGGCGCGGCCACCGGGGAGCGGCTGATGGCCGCCAACCTGCTCGGTCGCACCGACAACGGCCATGCGACCCTGCTTCTGGGGGGGCGCCTCGAACTGCAACGCATCGATGGCACCCGTTTCCAGGCTGAGATATCTTCCAGCCAGTGGAAAGAGGGCCAACAGGTCCGCACCACGCTCGTCGTTCGCGACATCACCGAACAATTGAGGGTCGAGCGCATGCGCGATGAATTCCTGGCCACGGTCAGTCACGAACTTCGGACGCCGTTGACTTCGGTCTTGGGCGCCGTGGGGCTTCTTGCGGCGGGTGCGGCCGGTGCACTGCCGCCGCAGGCCATGTCGCTGGCGGCGGTGGCGCAACGCAACGGCGTACGGTTGAGCAAGCTGATCGACGACATCCTCGACCTCACGAAGCTCGAAGGCGACCGCATGATGCTGCACATGCGCTGCCAGCCGCTCGCACGTGTGATCCAAGAGTCGATTGCGGCCAACCAGGGCTATGCCAGCGGGCTGGGTGTGTACCTGCGCGCAGAAATGGAACCGCCCTCGCTGGTTGAGGCACTTGTTTGCGTCGATTCCGACCGCATGCAGCAGGTGTTTGGCAATCTGCTGTCCAACGCCATCAAGCATTCGCCACGCGGCGAGACCGTGGTTGTTCAACTGAGCAAGGTCAATGGCGGCTTTCGCGTCAGTGTGTCCGACAACGGTCCTGGCATTGCGCCCGAATTCCTGCCCCAGTTGTTCGAGAAATTCTCGCAGGAGGATTCGAGCGACCGGCGTTCGCTCGGCGGTGCGGGCCTGGGCCTCTATATTGCGCGGCTTCTGGTCGAGCGCATGGGCGGCTCCATCGAGGTTGGCACCCCTTTGCACGGCGGCGCCACGTTCAATGTGTGGCTCCCTCCGGTGGTCGGCGTGGCGCGTGGGGCCGATTGCGGCATGCAGGCGCTGGCGCCGCGCGGGGCGGGCGAGTCTTCTGGAGCGTCGACGTGAGTGACGAGCTGCGCCGTGTGATGTGCGTCGAGGACGACCCGGACATCCGGCTCATCCTCGAATTCAGCCTGGCCACCGTCGGTGGCTACGAGGTTTGCATGTGTGCCAGCGGACATGAGGCGGTGTTCGCCGCCCAGGTGTTTCGCCCCGACCTGATCCTGCTGGACGTGATGATGCCCGGCCTGAGCGGCCCTGAAACCCTCAGCGAGCTTCGCAAGCTGCCGGAGATCGCGGGTGTGCCGAGCGTCTTCCTCACTGCCAAGGCCTTGCCTGGACAGTTGGAGGATCTGCTGGAGTGCGGTGCCACCGGTGTGATCGTCAAGCCCTTCGATTCGGTACGGCTGCCGCGCGACATTCGCATCTACTGGGAGCATGGCCGTGCCCGTAAGGCAATTTGATGCGTTGCCCGAAGGCACGGCGCTGGCGTATGCTCGCATGCGCCAGCGTTTCGTTGCCGGACTCGCCGCACGCTGGGCAGAGATCGTGGCCGCCGAAAGCGACGCACAGCGCCAGTTCCTGCTGCACCGCATGAGTGGCGCCGCAGGCAGCTTTGGCTTCGACGAACTGAGCGTGGTTGCCCGGCGGGCGGAAGCCGCCGCAGAGGCGGCGATGGCGGCCGGCGGCCGGAACGCGCAGGCGCTTGAAACGCTGTGCGCCATGATTGACGGCTTGGTACGATCCTCTGCATTTTTGCAATCGCCCCCACACAAGGAAACGCCGTGAAGCTCTTGGGCACCCTGGAGGGTGACAACGTCTTCGTTGTCGACATGCATGAGGAAAACCTCGACGCAAGCAACGTGCTCGCTTTCAAGGAAGCGGTGCAGCAGCTGCTCAAGGACCAAGCCCGGGTCGTGCTCGACCTCGAGGGCGTGCGTTTCATCGACAGCTCGGGCATCGGTGCATTGCTCTCTTGCATGCGCCAGGTGGCGCAGCAGCGCGGCGAAGTCAGGCTGTGCAATCTTTCGGGCACGGTGATTGCGCTGTTCGAACTGATGCGGCTCAATCGTGTCTTCCGTATCTACGACAGCCGCGCGGATGCGGTTGCGTTCTAGCCCATCACCGCGCCCGGTCCCATGAACTTCGATGCTACGGGGCGATGCGTGCGCGCTGGCCGCGCAGCCGCAGTTGCAGCCGCCATGGCCCTGATCGGCAGTGTGGCGCATGCCGGCCCGGTGCTCGACGCCATCCGGTTGACCGGTGTCGTGAAGATGTGCATTTGGCCGGCCTACCGCGGTCTGACGTTTCGCGACCCGCGCACAGGCGAGCTCCAGGGCATCGACATCGATCTGTCGGCAACGCTGGCGAGTCGGCTTGGCGTGAAGGTCGCGTACGTCGAATCTTCCCTCGACAAGGTGATTGATCAGCTCGAAGCCCTGCAATGCGATGTCGCCATGCAGGGCGTGGGCATCACGCCCGTGCAGCAGCAGCGCCTGCGTCTGACCGAGCCCTACCTGCGCAGCTCGCTCTACGGCGTGACCACACGCACCAGGCTGCTGATGCACAGGTGGGAGAACATCGATCAGCCTGGGGTGAAGGTGGCTGTGTTCGCCGGCACGGTGATGGTGGGCGCCATGGAATCGAGCCTCAAGCACGCGAAGCTCACGGTGGTGAGCGCCGCCTCAGGGTCCGCTGAAGACGAACTCGAGGCAGGCCGTGTCGATGTGCTGATCGTCGACTACCCGTACGCGCGGCGCCTGCTTGACCATGCCGAATGGACAAAGCTTGTCTCGCCCCCCCAGCCGTTTGTGCCGGTGGTCTATGCCTACGTGTTGCGGCCCGGCGATGACGAGTGGTTTCATTGGATCAACGACTTCGTTGCGCGCATCAAGCAGGACGGGTCATTGGACAAGACAATCGATAAAAACAGCTTG
The DNA here is from genome assembly GCF_030811835.1 of Variovorax ginsengisoli. Lineage (GTDB taxonomy): Bacteria > Pseudomonadota > Gammaproteobacteria > Burkholderiales > Burkholderiaceae_C > Variovorax > Variovorax ginsengisoli_C. The sequence goes on from NZ_JAUSRO010000017.1 coordinate 51,910, forward strand.
ACCCTTGCCGTCGCCCGCGAATGAAAACGGCTCAGGCCTCCGTCGATCGAATCTTCAGAGCGCGCGTGCGCCAGTTGGGTTGGATCGGTGTGTTTCTCTTTTGCCTGGTGCTGGTGGTTGCGTCCATGGAGATGCTGGTCGAATGGAGGGAAACCGAAACGACGGCCATTGAGAGCCAGGCGCTCTACGCCCGCGTGCTCGAGGGGCAGCTCAGCGGAACGTTGGACGTGGTCGCCTCCAACCTGCGCAGCACGGGGGACATCCTGGCCTCCTGGATGTCTGATCTGGACCCCGTGCTCAGTGGACGGTTCCTCGCCGACCAGATTCAGGGCCAGGCGGCAGTGCGGAGCCTCTCGGTGCTGGATCTGGAAGGGCGTGTGCTCGCCAGCACGACCATGGAGAACGTCGACGCCAAGGTGGCGTTGAGCGTGCTCGGCGGGGTGCCGCGCGATGGGTTCGAGCAGTTCGGCCCGGCTTTCATGGCCCGCGATCTCACGCAGCTGTCGCGCGGCATGCAGCAGCCCACAGGCGTGATCGGCTTGCCGTTGATGCTGCTGGTCAAGCGGCCTTCGCAGCCCGCCTTGCTGCTGCTGGCCGTACTCAACCCCGATCTCTTCGCCTCGCAGCAACGCATCCTGGTCGGCGATGCCGCTTCGCGTACCGCACTGCTGACGTTCGACGGGCAACTGCTGGTGATCGGTGGCGACGTGACGCTCGAGCCCGGCAGCAGGCCCCATGGGTTGGTCGCGTTCAAGCGCTTTCTTCCGGCCGTCGAGCATGCGAGCTACATCGACGATCAGGGCATGGACGGCCGGCCCGCGGTCGGCGCGTTCCGCAGCCTGCGCACCTGGCCGTTCGTGATCGTGGCGGAACAGCCCTATGACGACATCTGGGCGCAGCTGTGGAGCGAAGCGCGCTGGATGGTCGCCACCGCGCTGTTTTGCATCATTGGCATCGGCCTGGCGCTGTCTCTTTTTAGAAAGGGCTTGATCAAGGAGCGGGCCGCACAGTTGCAACTCGCATCGCTTCATGCGCAGGTGGCGCAAACCGAGGAACGCTGGAAGTTCGCCCTCGAAGGCGCTGGCGACGGCGTCTGGGACTGGGATCTGGTGACGAACGTCATGCAGCATTCGGCGCGCGTCGCCACCATGCTCGGCTACCAGGGCTACGAGGCCGGTGTTCACAATCGCGACTGGAGGAAGATCATCCACACCGCCGACCTGCCGCGAGTCTCTGCCGCACGCCGGGCGCATGTCGAGGGCCGCAGCCCCGTGCTGCACGAGGAAATGCGCATGCGCTGCAAGGACGGCAGCTGGCGCCTGGTGCTGGTGCGCGGCATGGTGACGCCGCAGCGCGATGCCGCAGGCAGACCGGTGCGCATGACAGGCACGCTCACCGACATTTCCGAGCAGCGAGCCGCCGAGACCGCGCTGGCTGCCAGTCAGGCGCGGCGCCAGGCGGTGCTGCAGAGTTCGCTCGACGCGATCGTCACCATCGATGGTGACTGCTGCATCGTCGATTTCAATGCCGCTGCGGAAACCATTTTCGAGCGCCGTTGCCAGGACGTGCTCTACCGGCCGATGCACGAGTTGCTGCTGCCGCCCGGCCAGCGACGCACGTTCCTGCAGCAACTGCGCCACTACGGCGTGGCGGGCGACTCGCCGATCGTCAATCACCGGGTCGAATCCGAAGCGATGCGTGCCGACGGCACCATTTTCCCGATCGAGCTGACCATCGTGGCGGTCAGCGCCGATGGCAAGCAGTGGTTCACCGCCACCATGCGCGACATCTCCGAGCGCAAGCGGGTCGAGCGCGCACTCTACGAAAGCGAGGCGCGGGCGCTGGAGACCTTCGAGCAGGCGGCTGTCGGCGTGCTGCAGCAGACGGCCGAACGCAGGTTCATCCGCGTCAATCAGACGCTGTGCCGGCTGCTTCAATACTCGCGCCAGGAGTTCCTCGCGCTCTCGGAGGACGAACTTATCCATCCGGATGACGTGGCAGCAGGCTCGCAAGCCTTCGATCGGCTGTTTGCAGGCGAACTTGCCACCTTTGCGCAGGAAAAGCGACTCCGTCGCAAGGACGGCATGTATGTGTGGGTGCGCCTGACCGCATCGATCGCGCGCGACGAAGAAGGCCAGGCGCTTTACATGATCGGCGTGGTCGAGGACATCGAGGGCCCGAAGAATGCACAGCACGAACTCGACGCGGCGCGCAAGCGCGAAGTCCAGTTCGGCGCTCGGGTGCAGCAGTCGCTGCTGGTCACGCCGCCTCGCTCCGTGCTGCCAGGCGTCTGGCTCAGCAGCTTCAATCACGCATCGCAGGACATCGACGGCGATTTCTTCGAGGTCATCCAGCCCGGGTTGCACTGCATCGACCTGATCGCTGGCGACGTGATGGGCAAGGGCATCAATGCGGCTTTGATGGGCGCCGCGGTCAAGATGCAGTTCGGCCGCTCGCTGGTCGAGCTGATGACGGCCGGCGCGCCGAACTCAGCCGCGCTGCCGACACCGGCAGACATTCTCAAGGCCGTGCACGATGCGATGACGCCGCATCTGCAGGCACTCGACGCATTCGTCACGCTGAGCTATGTGCGGATCGATCGTGCAGCCGGTACGTTGACCTGGGTCGGATGCGGCCACGAGGAGGCACTCCTGTGCAAGGCCGACGGCAGTTCGGTGCTGCTGCACAACCAGCAGCCGCCGCTGGGCGTGCTCGAGCATGGGGATTTTCTGCAAAACACACTGGCCGCTGGCGAGGACGACACGCTGCTGATGCACTCGGACGGTTTGTCGGACGCGCTGTTGCCCAACGGTCAGCGCGTGGGCTCCGCACTGGTTCAACAGACCTTCATTCGGCTGGCCAATGTCCATCGCGCGCCCGGCGCGATGTTGCATCAATTGCGCGACGAGCTGCTGCACTCGACCACGCTCACCGACGACACGACCATCCTGGTGGCGCGCATCTGCAACGTCAATACGCACAGCCGCCGGCTGGAGCTGCAGCCCAAGGCGTCTGCCATTCCGATGCTGCGCGGCCTGGTCGAGCAGGAGGCGAGAGCGTCTGAACTCGACGAATCGGCAGGTGTGCTGTTCGCGGTGGCCGCCACCGAAGCTTTCACCAACGTGGTGCGCCATGCGGTGGGCTTGGTCGAGGGCGCGCCGATCGAGGTATTCGTTTACCGATCAGTCAATCAGCTCGAACTCGAGCTCGTCTATATCGGCGAGGCGTTCGTGCCGCCCGAAGAACTGCCTTTGACGAGTTTCGATCAATTGCCCGAAGGAGGATTCGGACTCACCATCATTCGCAAGACGTGCGACGATGTTCAATATACGCATCGTGCCGGCGTCAACACAACGAGACTCACCTTGAATCTGCGTTCCGAACGAGCCAAGCAGATCGGATTGGATCTGATTTGACGGCAAAATCCCATTTTGCACACTACACTCAGGCATGCACATCGCTTTGGTCGAAGACGACGTAGAACAAAGAGACTTGCTGGAACTCTGGGTCACCAGCGGCAAGCACACCGTTGAATCGTTCGGAACCGCCGCAGCGCTCACACAAGCGCTGGCGGTTGGCCGTTTCGATGTTCTCATTCTCGACTGGCTGCTGCCCGACGGCACCGGTGCCGATGTGCTGCAATGGACGCGCCATCATCTCGGATGGGCCCTGCCGGTGATCGTGGTCACCGCCCGCGAAGACGAGGCCACCGTCGTGTCGGCACTCAAGGCTGGCGCCGACGACTATGTCGTCAAGCCTGCCAAACCCATGGAACTGCTCGCCCGCATCGAAGCGGTGGTTCGCCGCGTACAGCCGGCCGGCATTCCCGTACTGCGCGTCGGTGCCTATGAAATTGATATTGCGCAGCACCGTCTTTTCGTCGACCGTTTGCCCGTGGCCATGACCCAGAAGGAATTCGACCTGTCGGTCTATTTCTTCCAGAACCCGGGCAAGCTTTTTTCGCGTGACCATTTGCTCGACAAGATCTGGGGCCTGAATGCGGACATCGATACCCGCACGGTCGATACCCATGTCAGCCGCCTGCGCAAGAAGCTGCGACTTGGAACCGCCACCGGCTGGACGCTGTCTTCCGTGCACGGCTACGGCTATCGATTCGATCGTACCGACAACACCGCAGAAAGCTAGGCTTTCCCTGGCTGCTCTGACGCAGCCCAGATTTACGCAGCGGTGCCGGGCCACAGGTTCATGGCCTGCGCATACTTGGAATAGGCGTTGAGCAGCAGGTTGCGCGGCAGCGGTCTTTCGGGGAAGACAGCGGTCGGCAGGTGTTCGAAACCTGGCTTGGCGAACAGGTAGCCCTGGAACAGGCACAGTCCTTCGCCCTCCAGCCAGCGCAATTCTTCCAGCGACTCGATGCCCTCGGCGATGACGTCGATGCGCAGTTCGTGGCACAGCCCCACGATGGCGCGAACGATGGACTGCCGGGGGGCATCGGCTTCGATGCGCCGCACCAGCGCGATGTCCACCTTGATCTGGTCGGGCTGGAAGTCGGCCAGCAGGTTCAAGCCTGAATGGCCGGCGCCGAAATCGTCGATCGCCACCTTCACGCCCTGGCGCCGGTAGGTGCTGATCAGGTCGGCGAAACGTCGATGATCCTGGATGGCTTCGCTCTCTGTCACTTCGATGACGATGCGGTCCAGCGAGATGTTGAACCGAAGCGCGGCCTCGACGGTGCTCTCGATCATGGCTTGCGACACGAAGGCGCTTTGCGGCAGGAAGTTGAGGTTGAGGTCGCAGCGGATGCCCAGCCGCGAGGCCATTTCGATGGCCGCGACGCGCCCTTCGGCGTCGAAGCGGTAGAGCTCTGCCGGTGGCACGGCGCTGAGCACCTGAAAGGCCGACTCTCCGCGTGCACCTCGTATCAGCGCCTCGTAGGAAACCACTTCGCAGGCGAAACTGTCCACAATCGGCTGGAAGGCATAGCTGACGCCCATGGGCGAGACGTGCCGCAGCGGTGGTGCCGGCAGCACCCCCTCGCCGCCGCCCGTCGACGCATGCGGGCCGCGCTGACTCGAGCGCGCCGCCCGCTCGACGATCTTCTGGCGCCAGCGTCCGTTGGCAAACGCGTGCATCACGCGCAGTGCGCGTTCGCGGTCGAGCTGGGTGAAGCCGGCACCGCGCGCGAAAAAATCGCCGACGCCGTCGATCGCGCAGAGCTCGCTGCGCGTCATCTCGGTGAATGCCATCGACCATTCGCTGAAGGTCCGTTTGTCCACCGCTTCCCGCACGATTCGTACCCCGGCGTGGTGGCGCTGGTCCTGGAGGATCTTGGCGTACTTCGCTTCCACCGCTGCGGGCGGACCTTCGAGCACCTGCAGGAAGTTACCTTCCTCGTGCAGGAGCAGGCCGGTTAGTCCGGCGCGCTCATTGGACCGGCTGGCTTTGCGTGCAAGCTCATGCAGCGCTGCCGTATCGAACGGGCTGGTCGCTCGACTGGCATAAATGATGTGGATGAGCGCTGGCATTGAGATCTTTCCGATTGAGGCCTGTCCGATGTGTGTCGCCACCCAGCGGGCGTATGTGTCTATCGGACATATCGGGAAAGATTTGAAGCCTCAGTTGTGATGGGCTTGTGAAGGCTGGCCGAGGCGGAACAAAGCCCATGCGCTGCATGCCGCATACCGTGTTCATATACACAGGGGGCAGACGAAAGCGCAGGGGTGCCTGGGGCGGCGGTTGCCCGAGGCAAAGGCGGACAACGCCCGAGCGATCATGCCCGGCTCGCCCGCGGGCGGATCAACCCGCTGAGAGTCGGAGCCCGCCGCGATTGCTGCCTGCAGACATGCGCGCACCGTTGGCTGCATAGAACGGATGGGGACTCTCCAGCAGGACGTCAAGTGCACTCTGCGTGAATTCGAGTTGCGCGTAGACGATGGCGGCGTTGCGCGTGTTGCAGGCTTTCGCCCTTTTTGCCAGCACCAGGAGATTGTCCCATGCGTGCGCCGTTTCCTTGCCCATCTGTGCCGCGGCGAGCGCCGCGCCTTCTGGGTCGCTGCGTTGGTTGAAGGCGGTGGCAGCCTGCATGCGCTGGCGATCGAGCATCTCGATGGTCGCGAGCAGGCTACTCTTGCGCTCGGCCAAAGGTTCCAGCTCGGCGAACAAACAGGTCTTCATGGCGAGCACTTCTTGGTCGAGCACCGAGAGCAACTCAGCGATCGCAGCACTTTCCGCAAGCAGTACCTTGAGCATGATTTACTCGCCCTTGGGTGGATTGAGCAGTTCGTGGACACTCGCCAGCAAACCGTCGGCGATGCGCTCCGGGCGCACCTCGTAGCGCCCGGCACGGATGTCTTCGCGGATTGCTGCCACACGGGCAGCATCGAAGTCCCCGCCGAGCACGGCTTGCAGCTGGTGCACCTGACCGGACGGCGCCGGCGTGGCTTCGGCCGCATTGGCAACGATGCCGGAGGACGCAGCCGAAGGGGTCTTCGCTGAGCGGGACAGTGGTATCGCGGGAGCAGCGGGTGGATCGATTTTCACGGTAGTTCCTCAATATCTGTACGTTGTATCGGCAGTCCCCGGTGGAACTTTAGGGTGTGGGCGTGGCCCGATTCGTCACGGGCGGTGTGCTGCTGAGCAGCACGCTCCCATCCTTGTCGGCAATACCGCTGACCATGCGGTTGTCGCTGGACCTTGCGCGCACCAGTGCGCCTGCTTCGCCTGCAGTCATGGCGACACCTTCGGTGCGGATGGTAAAGCCGGCACCCTGGGCAACCAGGTTCACTGTCTGGCCTTGCCGAACGACCAGTGTGCCGCGCACCATTTCCTTGCGCAATGGAACGCCCGCTCCAATACGCGTCACGGCGACAGTGCCTGCGACGGAGGCACCTGCGAGCAGCACTGAACGCGGCATCCGCGACAGGTCGCCGGTCTTTTCCTGCACGTCGGCGGCCTCGATCGCTCGGCCTGCTTCGATCGCATGGGCAGCAGCGAGGTAGCGTCCTTCGACACTCACATAGGTACTGACGAAGCGCGTCCAGGGCGCCGCCCCGCTGCAGCGCAATCCCACCGAAATGCGTCCCATGGCGGCAGAGCCGAGCGGCAGGAACGGCTGCATCGCCTTGCAGGGCGGCAACGGATGCGAGGGCTTGAGCTCGATGTCCAGAGAAACCTTGCCTGGAAGCGAGAGCGTCTGCGCCGTCATGAACTCTTCGATGAGCGTGCGCACCGCGCTGTCTGCGGGCGCGCCGTCGTCTGCAAGACATAGGCAAGTGCTCAGCAGCAAGGCGCTGAACACCACCAGCACGCGCGCGGTGCCGCGGCGGCGTTGCAGGGCTGAAGGACTTTGGAGGGGTGACATGAGGTGGGCGAACCTGGAGCGGAGGTCTGCGCGAGATGTTATCGGTCGCGGACATGCAGCAGAACCCGGAACTGCAAGGCAAAGGCTGCTTTGTTCAAGCCTTCATCCAATGCACGCATGCATAGACTTTCCACCACGAACCGACGAGCACGTCGAGGTACGTCACCACCACAGGATGCATTCGCATGATGGACAAATTGGACAATGCGTTGCGCTTCAACAGGGAAGCGCTCAACCTCCGAGCACAACGCCAGGAAGTATTGTCGGCCAATATCGCGAACGCCGATACGCCGAACTACAAGGCACGCGACTTCGACTTCGCCAGCAAGCTGACCGAAGTCGTTTCGCGCGGGCGCGCCGCGGACTCGCTGGGAATGACCACGACATCGTCGCGCCACATCGCGGCACAGGCCCCTTCGAGTTCCGAGCAGGATCTGATGTACCGCATCCCGGCGCAGTCGAGCATCGACGGCAACACCGTCGAGATGGACACCGAGCGCGTCAACTTCGCCGACAACGCGCTGCGCTACGAGTCGAACCTGACGGTGATGAGCGCCAAGATCAAGACGTTGATGTCGGCTGTCCAGCAGTAAACACCATGGACCCCTTGGCATTCCCCGGCAGCTCGATGAGCATCTTCAGCGTGGCGGGCTCCGCACTGGCAGCCCAGTCGCAGCGCATGAACGTCACCGCCAGCAATCTTGCCAACGCCGAGAGCGTGGCAGGCCCTGATGGTCAACCCTATCGCGCCAAGCAGGTCGTCTTCGAGGTCGCTGGCGGCAGTGGGCAGCAGATCGGCGGCGTGCGTGTGGCCTCGGTCGTTGAAGACCAGTCACCCATGAAGCTCGTGTACGACCCGAAGAGTCCGCACGCCGATGCGCAGGGCTACGTGTCGATGTCCAACGTCAATGTCGTGGAGGAGATGACCAACATGATCTCCGCGTCGCGCAGCTATCAAGCGAACGTCGAAGTGCTCAACACGGCCAAGACGCTCATGGTCAAGACGTTGACGCTCGGTCAGTGATCTGACTGAGCGCCGCGTCAATCCTCTCTCCCTTTCCCCATTCCAGTCATGACCACCACTACCAATCTTGCGAGCCTGGCCTCCAGCGCAGCGCTCAACACCACGTCGTCGACCGCGTCCGCAACAGCGGGTACATCGTCGACGTCCAACGCGGACAGTGAGCAGCGCTTTCTGAAATTGTTAGTCACGCAGCTCAACAACCAGGATCCGCTCAATCCGATGCAGAACGCAGAACTCACCTCGCAGCTCGCGCAGATGAGCACGGTCAGCGGCATCGAGAAGATGAACACCACGCTGTCCGGACTGATGAGCCAGGGCAGTGCCAGCCAGGTGCTGCAGGCGGCATCGCTGATCGGTACCAATGTTCTGGCCCCAGGCAATACGCTGACCGCAGGTTCCGGCACCGCGCCCTTCGCCGTCGATCTGGCTGCGGCTGCGGCTCAGGTCAAGGTGACCATCACCGACGCGGCCGGCACGGCCGTGCGTACCTATGATGCGGGCGCCATGGCCCAAGGCGTCCACGGCCTGACGTGGGATGGCAAGGACGACAGCGGCGCCGCAGTGGCCGCCGGCAACTACCAAGTTCAGGTTACAGCCGCCAACGGCTCCGCGGGGGTTGCTTCGACAGCCTTGACTGTGGGCCAGGTCAACAGCGTGAAGCAGGGCGCCACAGGCGTGTCGCTGGATCTCGGCGGCGGCCGCACAGCGTCGTTGAGCGACGTGCGCAACATCCTTTGAGCGATCTCTACCTCTTCCAACATCCAGACAGGACTCTCTCATGAGCTTTTCCCAAGGTATCAGCGGCTTGAATGCCGCAGCGTCGAACCTCGACGTGATCGGCAACAACGTCGCCAACTCCAACACGTTCGGTTTCAAGGCGGCGACGGCCACGTTCAAGGATCTCTATGCCGGCACACGCATCGGTTTGGGTGCTGCCGTCGCCGGCGTGGTTCAGAATTTCAGCCAAGGTACGGTGCAGTCGAGCAGCCGTCCCCTGGATCTGGCCATCACCAACGGCAGCGGCTTCTTTCGCGTGAGCAGTGACAGTGGTGAGATCTCCTATTCCCGCAATGGCCAATTCACGGTCGACAAGGACGGTTATGTCGTCAACTCTGGCGGCCTGCGTCTGGATGGCTTTGGCGTCGCAGCCAATGGATCGCTCGCCGGCGGCACGCCTTCGGCGTTGAAGATTCCGTCGACTTCCATGACACCCAAGGCGACCACCACGATCGCGTCTGAATTCAATCTGGATGCGCGCGGCGCCGTGCCGACGGCCACACCCTTCAGCGCGACGGATTCGACCACCTACAACTACTCGAATGCACTGGGTCCGATCTACGACTCGCTAGGCAATTCGCACGAGTTGTCGGTCTTCTTCGTCAAAACGGGCTCCAACGCCTGGAATGCCTACGCCACGGCCGATGGCAATGCCGTCAACGGCGGCGCCCCGATCTCGGGCCTGACCTTCGATGCCAACGGTGCGTTGGCCACGCCAGCGGGTGGCACGATGAACATTGCCGGCCTGACCTTTGCCAACGGCTCGGCACCGCTCAACATGGCCGTTAACCTGCGCGGAACGACCCAGTTCGGCAACGACAACGCCGTGAGCAAGCTGACCCAGGACGGCTATAGCTCGGGTGCACTGACATCGTTCTCCATCAACGGAGACGGCACGCTCACGGGCAAGTATTCCAACGAGCAGACCCAGCTGTTGGGCCAGATCGTGTTGTCGACCTTCGCCAATCCAAACGGCCTCGAGCCCAGTGGCGATAACGTTTGGCGCGAGACGCGTGCCTCGGGCCAGGCACTGACGAGTGCACCGGGTGTAGGCACGCCGCAGGGCAGCATCGCCTCCGGCGCCCTGGAGACATCCAATGTCGATCTGACCGCAGAGTTGGTCAACCTGATCGTTGCGCAACGCAGCTACCAGGCCAACGCGCAGACGGTCAAAACGCAAGACCAGGTCGTGCAGACGCTGATCAACATCCGTTGATCGCTACCTGCAATGCACCCATTCCCACCAAATTGAAAGCGTAGCCCATGGACCGCATGCTGTATGTCGCGATGAGTGGAGCCAAGCAGGCCATGGAGCAGCAGGCTTCGACCGCCAACAACATGGCGAACACCTCGACGCCAGGATTTCGCGCACAGATCAACGAATTCCGCGCGGTGCCCGTGACGGGCGAGGAAATAGGAACGCGCGCTTTCGTCGTGGCGACGACGCCGTCGGCCAACTTCAATCAGGGTCCTGTGCAGGACACGGGCAATCCGCTCGACATCGCCATTCGCGGTGACGGCTGGCTCGCAGTGACCGACGCCAATGGCCAGGAGGCCTACACGCGCGCCGGCAATCTGCGTGTGGGCTCCGACGGCCAGATCCTGGCGATGGGCAATTACCCGGTCGTCGGAGATGGCGGCGGCATCGTCGCGCCGCCCGGCCAGGCGTTGGGCATCGGTGCCGACGGCATGGTCTCGGCACGCGCCGTGGGTGATCCCAATGCCGTGACGGTCGAAGTCGGACGCCTCAAGCTGGTCAATCCGAAGACGGGCGATCTGGTGCGTGGCGACGATGGCCTGTTTCGCATGCGCGAAGGCCTGCCAGCGGCGGATGCGGACCGAACGCTCACCGTGACCAGCGGTGTCATCGAGCAGAGCAACGTCAATCCCGTGGAGGCCATGGTCGCCATGATCGCCAACGCGCGCAGTTTTGAATTGCAGATGAAGTCGATCCAGACCGCCAACGAGAACGCGCAGTCTGCCAACAAGTTGCTGGCCTACGGTTGACTCTGAACCGTCCACGTCGCACCTGTCCAAGTACCCGAAAGAACCTCCTCATGATTCGCTCCCTCTACGTCGCCAAGACCGGCCTTGAAGCCCAGCAGACCCAGCTGGACGTGGTCTCCAACAATCTGGCCAACGTCGGCACCACGGGCTTCAAGCGAAGCCGCGCCGTCTTTGAAGACTTGATGTATCAGAACCTGCGCCAGGCAGGCGGTCAAACCTCGGACCAGACCCGCATGCCTTCGGGCCTGCAAGTGGGCACCGGTGTGCGCGTGGTCAGCACCGAACGCCTGCATTCGCAGGGCAATCTGACCAAGACCGACAACCCGAAAGACGTGGCCATCAACGGCGGCGGCTTCTTCCAGGTGCTGATGCCCGATGGGAGCACCGCTTACACCCGCGATGGATCCTTCCAGTCCAACAGCGAAGGCCAACTGGTCACTTCCAGCGGCTACCCGATCCAGCCCGCAGTCACGATTCCACAGAACGCGACGAGCATCACCATCGGCCGCGACGGTATCGTCTCCGTGGCTCAGGCAGGTACCACCAACACCGTGCAGGTCGGCCAGCTCCAGCTGGCAACCTTCGTCAATGCGGCAGGCCTGGAGAGCAAGGGCGAGAACCTCTATGCGGAAACCGACGCCTCCGGCGCACCCAACCAGGTGAACCCGGGTGTCGATGGCGCCGGCGTGCTGAGCCAGGGCTATGTCGAGGCATCCAACGTCAATGTGGTCGAGGAGTTGGTCAACATGATCGCCACACAGCGTGCCTACGAGATCAACAGCAAGGCGGTGCAGACGTCCGACCAGATGCTGCAGCGGCTCGCGCAGCTATGACGGGCTTTGGCCTCCATGAGGCTGTGCGCCGCGCCGTGCTCGTCGCGGCCGCGCTGTTCGCCGGCGGGTGTGCGCAGATTCCGCAGGAGCCGCTGGTGCACCAGCCGATGACCACCCGCGGCGACCCGCAGCCCGTGGCGCGCGCGCGCAACCTGTCCGGTGCCATCTATCAGGAAGGCGGTCGCGGCAACGCTTTGTTCGAGGACCGCCGTCCTCGTCGTACCGGGGACATTCTGACCATCCTTGTGAGCGAGCGGATCAATGCGAGCAAGAACTCGGCGGCGACTGCCAGCCGCAGCGACAGCATCAGCGCCGCCTTCACCGGCATTCCCAAGGTGCTTGGCGGTCTCTTCACCGGACAGGACACCGCGCTCACGGGCGCGAACAGCCTGACCTCCAAGGGCGGAGCCAATGCGGCCAACACCTTCAGCGGCGTGATCACCGTCACGGTGGTCGACGTGCTGAACAACGGCAACCTGCTGGTGAGCGGCGAAAAGCAGATGCTGATCAACCAGGGCACCGAATTCATCCGCTTCTCTGGCGTGGTGAACCCGCGCACGGTCACGGGCGACAACACGGTGTCTTCGACCCTGGTGGCCGATGCGCGCATCGAGTACAGCGCCAAGGGCTACATCAACGAGGCGCAGACCATGGGCTGGCTCCAGCGCGCTTTCCTGAACGTGTTGCCGTTTTGAACATGAACCTCTTTTCCAAAGGCAGCCTCTGCCCGCCGTTCTTGCGCCTCGCTGGCGTGGTCTTTCTCTCGATGTGCGCGATGTCCGTCGTCCCGGCCCACGCCGAGCGCATCAAGGAGATCGCCACCGTGCAGGGCGTACGGGACAACCCGCTCATCGGCTATGGCCTGATGGTGGGCCTTGACGGCACAGGCGACCAGACCACGCAGACGCCCTTCACCACGCAGAGCCTGAACAACATGCTCGCGCAGCTGGGCGTGACCGTGCCGGCCGGCTCTCGGATGCAGCTCAAGAACGTCGCCGCCGTCATGGTGACGGCCAACCTGCCCGCGTTCGCGCGCGCCGGCCAGACCCTCGACGTGACAGTGTCTTCGATGGGCAATGCCAAGAGCCTGCGAGGCGGCACGTTGTTGATGACGCCGCTCAAGGGCGCCGACGGCCAGGTTTATGCGATTGCCCAGGGCAACATGGTGGTGGGCGGCGCGGGCGCCTCGGCCAACGGCAGCAAGGTGCAGATCAACCAGCTGAGCTCGGGCCGCATTCCGGCGGGCGCGCTGGTCGAGCAGGCCGTCGACGCGCAGGTGGGCGACGCGGGTGTGCTCAACATCGAACTCAACCAGTCCGATTTCAGCACCGCACAACGCACCGCCGAAGCGATCAATGCGCAGTTCGGTGCGGGCACGGCCGATGCCATCGACGCGCGCCGCGTCGTGGTGAATGCGCCGGAGTCGCCGCAGGCTCGCGTGGCCTTTCTCGCGCGGCTCGAAGGCGTGCAGGTCACGCCGCCGCAGGCCGCAGCGCGCGTGGTCGTCAATGCGCGCACCGGCTCGGTGGTCATGAACCAGGCCGTGCGCGTGCAGGACTGCGCGGTGGCACATGGCGCGCTGTCTGTCGTCATCAGCACCACGCCTGCGGTGAGCCAGCCCGGTGCGCTGTCCGGTGGCAGTACCGTTGCGACGCAAAGCTCGCAGATTTCGTTGAGCCAAGGCGGCGGTGCACTGCAGATGGTCAATGGCGGGGCGTCGCTCTCCGATGTGGTCAAGGGCCTCAACAGCCTGGGCGCGAACCCGCAGGACCTGGTCTCCATCCTCCAGGCCATGAAGGCTGCCGGTGCGTTGCGCGCCGAGCTCGAAATCATCTGAGGGTGGCTGCATCATGACGATTTCATCGGCCACCGCAGCCAGCGGCTACGACGCCACCCAGCGCAGCGGGGCACTCGACCAGCGTTTCTCGCTCGACGTGCAGGGCGTGGACGCCCTGCGCCGCACGGTACGCAGCACCCCCGACGAGGGGCTCAAGCAGGTCTCCCGGCAGGTCGAGGCCATGTTCATGAACATGGTGATCAAGAGCATGCGCGAGGCCACGCCGTCGAGCGGCCTGCTCGACAGCCAGAGCCAGAAGGTCTACATGTCGATGCTCGACCAGCAGCTCTCGCAGAGCCTGTCGGGGCGTGGTCTGGGGCTTGCCGAGGCCATGCAGGCGCAGCTCGCGCGCACGGCAAACGGCAGCACGGCGGCACCAACCGACGGCCTGCCGATGTCGCTGGCCCCGCCACCGGGATTTCCCCTTCGTCGCGCGGCACCCATGGCGCTGACACCTTCTGGGTCGGCGTCTTCCGACGCCACCGCGCCGCGCGCAGCAGGCGCTGCCGTGGACCTGCGCGTCTACAGCGCCTTCGCCGGCGGTGAGGGCAGCCCGGCCAAGACCAGCCTGCAAGGCAAGGTCGACGGCTTTGTTGGCCGCATGGGCGCATCGGCGCAGGCGGCCAGCAACGCGAGCGGCGTACCTGCACCGTTGATCCTGGCGCAGGCCGCGCTCGAATCGGGTTGGGGCCAGCGCGAGATCCGCGGCGCCGACGGCACGCAGAGCTTCAACCTGTTCGGCATCAAGGCCGACCGCAATTGGAAGGGCCCGGTGGTCGAAGTCGTGACCACCGAGTACGTCGACGGCGAGGCGCAGAGGGTGAGCGCCAAGTTCCGTGCCTATGGTTCCTACGACGAAGCCTTCGCCGACTACGCGAAGTTCATGACGCGCAACCCACGCTACGCGACGGTGATCGCCACCGAAGACCCCGCCGCCGCCGCGCATGGGCTCCAGCGCGCTGGCTATGCCACCGACCCACAGTACGGCAACAAGCTCGTGCGGATCATGCAGAAATTCACTTGAGCCCAGACCACCCCCTATGACAGACATCGCCCCCACCCTTGCAATACGCAATGGCTCACTGGAGATCGTCGCCTTCAAGCTGGGTGCCGAGGAGTACGGCATCGACATCCAGAAGGTGCAGGAACTGCGCGGCTACGACGCCGTGACGCGCATCGCCAACGCGCCCGAGCACATCAAGGGCGTGGTGAACCTGCGCGGCATCATCGTGCCGATCATCGACATGCGCATCAAGTTCGACCTGGGCGAACCGACCTACAACGAGTTCACCGTCGTGGTCGTGATCAACGTGGCCGGTCGCATCGTGGGCATGGTGGTCGATAGCGTGTCCGACGTGATCACGCTGGTGAGCGAGCAGATCAAGCCCGCACCTGAAATGGGCGCTGCCCTCGACACCGACTACCTGATCGGCCTGGGCACGCTGGGCGAACGCATGCTGATCCTGGTGGACGTCGATCGACTGATGTCTTCCGAGGAACTGGGGCTGATCGAGAAGATCGCCAACTGAAGCCGAACGGCACCATCGGAGACAAAAATGACAAACTGGAAGATTGGAACGCGCCTGGGCCTGGGCTTTGCCGTGGTGTTATTGCTGGCGGCCAGCATGGCGGTGCTGGGTGTGGGAGCTCTTCAGCAGTTGGAAACGTCGGTCAAGGCGATGACCGGCCGTGCATTCGCCAAGGAACGCCTGGCAGCGCTGTGGCTCAAGGACACAGGCAAGAACAGTGTGCGCACATTCAGTCTGGTGGCCACCGACGACGTCCGATTGCAGACGGTGCTGCAGAAAGAGATGAGCGTCACCAGCAAGGCCATCTCCGAGACCCAGAAGCAGATCGAGGCCTTGCTGGACTCTCCCAAAGAGCAAGCCATCAGCGACGACATCAAGGCGCGGCGAACCACCTATATGGATTTGCGTAACGCGGTCCTGAAACTCAAGGCCGACAACCGGCTCGCCGACGCAAAGTCGCTGACCGACCAGCAGCTCGTGCCGGCGCTCACTGCCTACGAGGCCAGCATATCGGCCATGCTGACACACCAGCAGACGTCGATCGATGAAACCGCCAACAACATCGAGGCGCATTACCGCACGGCACGCATGCTGCTCATTGTCCTGGCCGTGTTTGCGCTGACGCTGGGCATTGCGATTTCGTGGTCGCTGACGCGCGGCATCACACGGCCGCTGAACGATGCCTTGCGCTTGGCGCAGACCGTGGCAGCCGGCGACCTCAGCCAACATATGGAAATTCGTTCGGGCGACGAACTGGGCAGGCTGCTGGGTGCGCTCGATGCCATGAACCAGAACCTGCATCGCGTGGTGGGGGAGGTCCGTACCGGCACCCAGACGATCACCGTCGCATCCAGCCAGATTGCGGCTGGCAACCAGGACCTGTCGTCGCGCACGGAGGAGCAGGCGAGCTCGCTGGAGGAGACGGCCGCCTCGATGGAAGAGCTCACCAGCACGGTCAAGCAGAACGCGGAGAACGCCCGCCAGGCCAACGAGCTGGCGTCGTCTGCATCGGCGGTGGCCGTGCGCGGAGGCGCCGTGGTCAACCAGGTGGTGGACACGATGGGGGCGATCAACACGTCGTCGCGCAAGATCGTGGACATCATCGGGGTGATCGATGGGATTGCGTTCCAGACGAACATCCTGGCGCTGAACGCGGCAGTGGAAGCCGCACGTGCGGGCGAGCAGGGGCGCGGCTTCGCGGTGGTGGCCTCGGAGGTGCGCAATCTGGCGCAGCGCTCGGCGTCTGCGGCCAAGGAGATCAAGGGGTTGATCGACGACTCGGTGCACAAGGTGGACATTGGTAGCCACCAGGTTGCCGAGGCGGGCCGCACGATGCAGGAGATCGTGCAGAGCGTGCAGCGTGTGACGGACATCATGGGGGAGATCTCGTCGGCCAGCCAGGAGCAGACGACGGGCATCGAGCAGATCAACCAGGCGATCACGCAGATGGACCAGGTGACGCAGCAGAACGCGGCGCTGGTGGAAGAAGCTGCGGCAGCGGCCGCCTCGTTGCAGGGGCAGGCCCGCAAACTGGCGAAGACCGTCGGCATCTTCAAGCTCGACCCTGCGCACGAATCGGGCATGCCGGCACGCTCAAGCGTTGCCACGGCGCCATTGCGACCTTCATCTGCATCTGCTGCGCCACACGTCATTGCAACGGCAGCGTCGTCGGCGCCAGCCAGCGATGCGTGGGAGACCTTTTAGTCCTGCACAACACCCACCTTGTCATCGACTGAACGATGCGCATCCATCTTCCCATCCCCAACCAGGTGTGAGAGCTGCCGTGAACCGACATGCTGCGCATCGAACCCGGCTATTGCGCCGCCAGTGATGCACTGACATCACACGACCTACCTTGCTCCCCTACCTCCAAAGGCTCGAAAATGAAAATCCTCTCTTCACTGCGCATAGGCCCGCGTTTGGCCATCGGCTTCTTGACCGTGCTCTCTTTGGCTGTGATCTCCGCGGCTTTCATGCTGGGCAACGCGAGGAGCAGTGCCGAGGCAACGCGCGTGATGATGCAGCAGCCGCTGATCAAGGAGCGCCTTATCTCGGACTGGTACGTGCTCACCTATTCGGCCATCGCGCGCACGGCGATGATCGCCAAAAGCACCGATGAGAACCTGACGATTGCATTTGCCGACGTCATCAGCGACAGCGTCAAGCGTGGCTCCGAAATCATCAATAAGGTCAAGCCCATGCTGGTGACCGACGAGGAGAAAGCTGTCTATGCGTCGATCCTTGAACTGCGTGCGCGCTATCAGGCAGGCAAGGAGGTAGTGATGAAGGCCAATGCAAGCAAGAACGTGCAAGAGGCCGAACGTGCCTTCTCCGAAGTCTTCTTGCCTGCCGCGAAGAAGTACGAGGCGCAGGTGCTTGCGCTGCTCACCTTGGAGCGAAAGGCCATCGACGACATGAAGGACGACATCGAGGCCGCGGGTGAACAGAACTTCTATCGCGGTGTGTCCATGACCCTGCTGATGCTCGTGGTGGGCGGCGCATGCGCGGTGCTGATCTCGCGCAGCATCACGCGGCCGCTCAAGGAGGCGGTCGATGTCGCCCAATCTGTTGCTTCCGGCGACCTGACGACGCACTTTCAGGAGTCGGCACGAGATGAAACGGGTCAATTGATGGCCTCGCTGCGCGAGATGAACGAATCGCTGGTCAAGGTGGTCGCACAAGTGCGGGAGGGGACGGACACCATCGCCACCGCATCGAGTCAGATCGCAGTGGGCAACCAGGATCTGTCATCGCGCACGGAGCAGCAGGCCAGTTCGCTCGAAGAGACGGCCGCATCGATGGAAGAACTGACCTCTACCGTCAAGCAAAATGCAGAGAACGCGCATCAAGCCAATCAACTTGCGGCATCGGCATCGGCTGTGGCCGTGCGTGGTGGAACAGTGGTCAATCAGGTGGTGGACACCATGGATGCGATCAATACCTCATCCCGCAAGATCGTCGACATCATCGGCGTGATCGACGGCATTGCATTCCAGACCAACATCCTGGCATTGAACGCTGCCGTGGAGGCCGCGCGCGCCGGCGAGCAGGGCAGGGGCTTTGCCGTGGTCGCCTCGGAGGTGCGCAATCTGGCGCAGCGCTCGGCGTCGGCGGCCAAGGAGATCAAGAGCCTGATCGACGACTCGGTGTCCAAGGTCGCCATCGGAAGTCACCAGGTGGCAGAGGCTGGCCGCACGATGGAGGAGATCGTGCAGAGTGTTCAACGCGTGACGGACATCATGGGTGAGATCACGCTCGCGAGCCAGGAACAGACCACTGGAATCGAACAGATCAACCAGGCGATCACGCAGATGGACCAGGTCACGCAGCAGAATGCGGCCCTGGTCGAGGAGGCTGCTGCTGCGGCTTCGTCCTTGCAGGAACAGGCGGGAGGACTTTCGCAGGTCGTACGTGTGTTCCGGCTCTCGGAGTCCTCACCGCTGCGCCTCACAACAGCCGCGTGAACCGTGAAGGCACACGATGATCACCGCGCCCCAGTCCCTGCGAGCAGGCATGTACCCACGCTGGTGGCGTATTGCAGCAGCACGCGCGCTCATGCGGACTGTGCTGACGGTGATGGTCGTGGTCATGTCATTCGGACCGGTCGCAGCGCCGGATGAGCGCGTCATGCAGTCGGCGGACGCGGCCGACGTCGCGCTGGAGGACGTCGTGCGACAGATCAAGCTCATTGACCAGGCCTCCCGCGAGGTCCTCAGCTTGCGCAGTTCGCCAGACATCGAACAGGAACTTGCCCGCATCGGGCAAGCCCGCCAATACACCCATGCGGCGCTCAAGCGTCTCGGTGCCACGGTTCGTGACAGCCAGGGGTTGCGTTTGATGGCGAATGTGCGTGACGCAGGTGCGCGTTATCAGCCGCTTCAGAGAAGCTTTGAGCGGCTGGTGCGTGAAGCCCGTATCGACGATGCGCGCGACCTCTTCCTGGGCGATCTGCGGCCCGCACAACTCGACTACTTCTCCGAAGTGAAGAAGGCGTTCAGACATCAGCAGGCCCATGTGGCTTCGTTGACACGCGAGGAGAGCCTGTACATCGTGCCGCGTTGGCTCATCGGCGGCGTGATCGGCCTGGCGGCCTTGTTCTATGTCCTCGCCTTTGCGCTGTGGCGCTGGATGGAAGCGACCGAGGTCGACCCAGCAGCCCAAGTCTGCGAGTCGGGCGCTCCCAGGTCTTGAAAAGAGCCGCAAGTTGGTGCCTTCTCGCCCCTTTGCGGCCTGCATTTCTTCTGGTCGCCGCCGATAAATCACAGTAGGCAGCAATCACAACGACTGCCCTAAATCAACAAGGTAAAAAGCAATGTCCGGAAGCATGTTTTCCACCGGGTTGAGTGGCCTCAACATCGCAAGAACTGCACTGTTGGTCACCTCCCACAACACAGCGAACGTCAACACGGAGGGCTACAGCCGCCAGACCGCGATCATCAAGACGTCCGATGCCCTAGGTACCACTTCCGGCTTTATCGGAACGGGCGCACAAGTGACCACCGTGGCCCGCAGCTACGACAAATTCCTCACGACGCAACTGAGTGCGGCGCAGTCGGCCACCGAGGCGTTGAGCACCTACGGCTCTCAGATCAGCCAGGTCGATACGATGTTGATGGACACCAATGCGGGCCTGCCAACCTTGCTGCAAGGCTTCTTCACCGGCGTGCAGGCCGTGGCCAACGCGCCTGCCGACACTGCAGCGCGCCAGCAGCTCATCAGCGCGGCCTCTACGTTGTCCAACAAGTTCCGCTCCACGGACAAGTACCTGAGCGACCTCAATGAAGCGATCAATCAGCAGATCGACAGCAGTGCCACCCAGATCAATGGCTATGCGAAGCAGATCGCGACTCTGAATAAGCAGATCGGCCAGCTCAGCGCCGTAGCAGGGGGGCAGCCGCCCAACGACCTGCTCGATCAGCGAGACCAGCTGGTCAATTCGCTGAGCAAGCTCGTGAACGTCAAGGTGCTGGAGCAGGACAATGGGCAGTACAACGTGTTCATCGGATCGGGTCAGTCGCTGGTGCTGGGCACTCATTCGTCTGAAGTCTCGTCGGTGAACTCGGCGGCCGACCCCACGCGCAAGGCCATTGCACTGGTGGACTTTGCCGGCAAGACCAACGAGGTGCGCGACGGCGTGATCAGCGGCGGCTCGCTCGGCGGGCTGATGTCCTTTCGCGAGCAGACCCTGACGCCCGCGCAGAACGCGATCGGCCGGCTGGCCATGACGCTGTCTGACACGGTAAACGCGCAGCAGAAGCTGGGCATCGACCTCAGCGGCGCGTTGGGCAAGGACCTTCTGACGACCGCCACACCGGGTGTGTTTTCCAACGCGCGAAATTCGGGCGACCTGACGCTCAGTGCCAGCGTCTCGAACGTCTCCGCGCTGACCACCAGTGATTATTCGGTCGCAGTGGGCCAGAAGATGGTCAGCGGCGTGCCGACGCTGACCTATTCAGTCACGCGACTTTCCGACCAGAAGGCCGTGGGCTCCTTTGTGGGGACGGACTTTCCGGTGACCTTCGACGGCGTGACCGTGGCACAAGCCAGCGGTACGGCCAAACCGGGCGACTCGTTCCTGGTACAGCCGACGCGTACCGGGGCACGCGATCTGGATGTTCTGGTGAACGATCCTGCGAAAGTTGCGGCGGCCGCCGCCGTCGCGACGAGCAATACGCCGACCAACCAGGGCAATGGCGTGATCGGCGCTGCCCTGGTCGATGCGGCCTATCCTGGCTCGCCGTTGACAGCACCCATCAAGTTGACGTTCGACGCCGCCAGCCAGAGTTTCACCGCATCGCCTGCGCTCCCCGCCTTTACCGTCACGCCAACCGATGGCAGTTCGGCGAGCTACGCGGCGGGCGCTGCCATTCCCTACACGGCGGGAGCAACCATCAGCTTTGGCGGAGTGTCGATCAAGCCGACGGGCAAGCCCGCAACGGGCGACACCTTTACCATCGCCAGCAACGCAGGCGCCGTGACGGACGGCACCAACATGCTGCTGCTGGGCAAGCTCCAGACCACCAACACCATCGGTAACGGCACAAGCACGTTCAACACCGCCTATTCGCAACTGGTCAGCGAGGTGGGCAGTCGCTCGCTCGAAGTGCAGATCGCTGAGACCACGCAGACCAGCGTGAAGAGCCAGATCCAAGCCAGCCAGCAATCGATCTCAGGTGTCAACCAGGACGAGGAGACCGCCAACCTGTTGATGTACCAGCAGATGTACCAGGCCAATGCGAAGGTGATCCAGGCCGCCTCGGACATGTTCAACGCCATTCTGGGCATCAGGACCTGAACGCCAGCGTGCGTCCCCATCTTTTCGGAAGTTCATCATGCGTATCAGCACCCAATCCTTCTACCAGCAAGGCGTCGCCGGAATGGCATATCAGCAGCAGCGCGTATTTCGCGTGCAGCAGCAGATTTCGGCCAACACGCGGATCATCACCGCCTCGGACGATCCGGTCGGCGCTGCACGTGCGCTCGGCGTGAGCGAGACGCTGGCCAAGTCCGACCAGTACAAGACCACCCGTGACCGTGCAACGCTGGCGTTGTCCAACGAGAGCAGTGCGCTCGACAGCGTCACATCCATCCTGCAGAACGTCAGGTCCACCATCGTCCAGGCAGGTAACGGCACGCTGTCCGACGCGGATCGCACCACCCTTGCCACCACGCTCCAGAGCAGTCTGGACCAGCTCGTCGGGCTGGCCAATACGGGCGATGGCAATGGCCAATACATGTTCGGCGGCCACCGCAGCGGATCGGAGCCTTTCGTCAAGCAGGCCGACGGCAGCTATCAGTACATCGGCGACCAGGGGCAGCGCCTTATGCAGATCGACACTTCGCGCCAGATGGCGAGTTCGGACGATGGCAGAAGCGTATTCCAGTCGGTCCAGGGTGGGTCGGGCTACGTGGCTTCCAGCGGCAGTGCCAACACCGGTTCGGCCGTCTTCAGTTCGATCAGTACGGTGGATGCCACGGCGGCCAACTATGGCAGTGACTTCTCGATCAGCTTCACGGGTGGAAACTACACCGTGACCACCAAGGCGACACCGTCTGTGACCGTGGCGACGGGCGCCTACCAGGACGGCAATCCGATCGCGTTCGGTGGGTTGCAGGTCTCCGTTTCGGGCACGCCGGCCGATGGCGACAAGATCGATGTCTCGACCGCGAAGAATGCGGGCACCGACATGTTTGGCGCGATCTCCGATCTGGTCGCCGCGCTGCGCAAGCCGATTGCGGGAGGAGGCCCGGGCGCGCAGGCGCAGCTTCTCAATGCGTTGAGCACGGCCAACGTGAAGATGAAGAACAGCTACGACAATGTGGCGACGGTGAGCTCGTCGGTGGGATCGCGACTCAATGAAATCGAGGCCCTCGACACTGCCGGTTCGTCGCGCAAGTTGCTGGACCAGACCTATCTGTCGCAGTTGCAGGACCTGGATTTGGCGTCGGCCCTGTCGGACGTCGTTGAGCGAAAGACGGCGCTGACGGCAACGCAGAAGACCTTTGCGGCGCTTCAGGACATCGCACTGTTCAACTACGTCAAGTAACGGTCAAGAGAATCGGCGGCGCTCAGGAATGCAGCGCTGCCGTGAACTGCATGAGCAACTCGATGCCTTGCGCGATGCGGGGCTCCAGAAAAGCCGACAGCCGAGGCACCAGCAGTTCAAGCATGCCGATGCCGAAGAGCAGCGTGAGCGGAAAGCCGATCGAGAAAACGCTGAACTGCGGCGCCGACCGATTGAGAATGCCCATGGCCATGTTCAGAATCAGGAGCGCGGTGACCAGTGGCAATGCGAGCAGCAGTCCATGTTCGAAGATGCGCGCGCCGGCAAGTGCCAGCACCATCCAACCGTTGGCCGCCAACGGTGCATCCGCGATGGGCAGTGTGCGAAAGCTGTCGGACAGTGCCTGGATCAACAGAAGGTGCCCGTCGAGCGCCAGGAAGATGAGCATGGCCAGCATGTTGAGCAGACGTGCCACGACCACGGTGGTGCCTCTGCTCATCGGATCGTAGAAGGAAGCGAAGGACAGTCCCATCTGCAGGCCGATGTACTCGCCGGCGGCCTGCACGGCGGCAAAGACCATACGCATCGTCCAGCCCATGGCCGCGCCGATGATCACCTGCTGGGCAATGATCCACAGACCTCCGACGGACACGATGGGCACAGAAGGAATCTGCAACGTGGGGCCGAGCAACAGCGCGAACATCGCTGCGCAGCCGACCTTGACCTGGCGCGGCACCCAGGATTCGCCGAAGACCGGTGCGGTGCTGAACAGCGCCAGCATGCGCACGAAAGGCCAGAGGAAGGTGGTGGTCCAGAGCTCGAGCTGGCCCGAGGACACCGACAGGATCGACTGCATCAGCCCAGCAGCTGGGGGATGCTGGAGAACAGCCGGGTCATGTAGTCGACCATTTGCGCGAGCATCCAGGGGCCGGCAAGCACCATGACGGCGAACACGGCGAGCAGTTTCGGGATGAAGGACAGTGTGGCTTCATTGATCTGCGTGGCTGCCTGGAAGATGCTGACGACCAGGCCGACAACCAGCGCGACGAGCAGCATCGGCGCGCCGAGCAACAGCGAGACCTCGATGGCCTGCGTGCCGACGGACATGACGGATTCGGGGGTCATGGCGAATGCTCCGTGTCAGAGATAGAAGCTCTTGGCGAGCGCGCCGATGAGCAGTTGCCAGCCATCGGCCAGCACGAAGAGCATGAGCTTGAAGGGCAGGGCGATGGTGGCTGGCGGCACCATCATCATGCCCATGGACATCAGGACGCTGGCCACCACGAGGTCAATGATCAGGAACGGAATGAAGATGGTGAAGCCGATCTGGAAAGCCGTCTTCAGTTCGCTGATGACATAGGCCGGCAGCAGGATGCGCAGCGGCACGTCTTCAGGGCCCTGCATGTCCGGTGCCTTGGCCAGGCGGGCGAACAGCGCCAGGTCCGACTCGCGGGTTTGCTTGAGCATGAAGGTCTTCAGTGGCGCAACGCCACGCTCGAGCGCTTGTTCCGCGCTGATCTTGCTGGCCGAGAACGGCACGTAGGCGTCGTCGTAGATCTTGTCGAAGACGGGTGCCATGACGAAAAAGGTGAGAAACAGCGAGAGTCCCACCAGCACCTGGTTGGGTGGAGACGACTGGGTGCCGATGGCCGTGCGAAGAAGGCCGAGCACGATCAGGATGCGGGTGAAGCCGGTCATGCTCAGCAGCAGCGCCGGCAGCAGCGAAAGCGAGGTCAGCAGCACCAGTGTCTGCACGCTCAGCGACCAGTTCTGGCTGCCGCCGGGGCCGGGTGTGCTGGTGAGTCCGGGCAGGCCCTGTGCGGCGGCATGGGTCGACATCAGGCCGACGAGCACGGCTGCGCCGAGCGCCCACAGGCGCGCGCGGTTGGGAATGCGGGTCATGGGGTAGGGCGCAGCCGGGCGGAGAGGCTGTCGCGCAGACGCAGCGCGAAGGGCGCAAGCGAAGGCAGCGGCTGCGCGGGCGCGGCGTCGTGGCTCGCCTGCGCCGGCAGGGTGTGCAGGGTCTGCACGTTCTGGGCGGTCACGCCGAGCACCAGCCAGGTGCCGGCCACCTCAACCACGACCACGCGCTCGCGCTGGCCGACCATCGACGTCGACACCACCTTGACCAGGCCGTTACCGCCCATGCGGTGCACGCCAAAGCGGCGCCCGAGCCAGGCGCACAGGAAAATCGCGCCCACCACGACCAGTGTGCCGAGGACGGCCTGCAGCATGCTTGATCCGCCAGAGGACGTGCCGGCTTCGAGGGCGGGCGACGGCACCAGCGGCAGCGCGGCGTGCGCGGCCATGGCGCAGGCGCTCGCCAGCGCGCCGGCAAGCAATGTGCGAAGTCGGATCGTGTTCATGTGCGGCTGAGCTTCTGGATGCGTTCCGAGGGCGTGATGATCTCGGTCAGCCGGATGCCGTATTTGTCGTTCACCACCACCACCTCGCCCTGCGCGATCAGGTAGCCGTTGATGAGCACGTCCAGCGGCTGGCCGGCCAGGCCGTCGAGCTCGACGACCGAGCCCTGCGACAGCTGCAGCAAGTTCTTGATGGTCAGCCGGGTACGGCCGATCTCGGTGGTCAGCTGAACCGGCACGTCGAGCACACGCTCGATGTCCACCGAATTCGAATTCCTGGCGTGGCCTTCGGGCAGTTGCTGGAACACGGCCTGCTCGACTGGAGCGGGAGCTGGCGCGGGTGCTGGTGTGGGTGCAGGCGGTGGCGCTGAGGCGGCCGTCTGTTCGGCCAGTGCGCTGGCCCAATCGTCGAGCCCTTCGTCGGTGGAATTGGAGTCGGTCATGATCTTTTCTCTGAAATCTCGTCTTGATGGTTGATCATCTGCTGGACGCTCAATGCATAGTGGTCGTTGGACACGCCGTAGCCGCACTTCATGATCGGCACGCCGTCCACGCGCGCGAGAACCGTGTCGGGAAGCTCGATGGGCAGCACGTCGCCCACGCGCAGCTTCATCAGCTCGCCGACCGTCGAATGCAGCGTGGCGAAGTCGGCCGTGAGCTGCACGTCGGCACTTTGCATTTGCCGCGACATCTGTTGCACCCAGCGCTTGTCGACTTCGACCTCGTCCTGCATCGGTTTGGAGAGCAGGTCGCGGATCGGCTCCACCATCGAATAGGGGATGCACACGTGCAGGAAACCGCCCACGGGACCGAACTCGATCTGCAGCGTGGTGTTGATCACCACCTCGTTGGGCGCGACGATGTTGGCCAGCTTGCCGTGCATCTCGGCGCGGATGTAGTCGAATTCGATCGGGAACACCGGACGCCATGCTTCGGCATAGCACGTCAGCGCGAGGTCGAGCATGCGGCGGATGATGCGTTGCTCGGTGCGGGTGAAGTCGCGGCCTTCCACGCGCACGTGGTAGCGGCCATCGCTTCCAAACAGGTTGTCGACCACCAGGAAGACGAGCTTCGGGTCGAACACGAACAGGGCCGTGCCGCGCAGCGGCTTCATGTGCAGCATGTTGATGTTGGTGGGCACCGGCAGGTGCCGTACGAACTCGCCATACTGCTGGATGTTGATCGGGCCCACCGAAATGTCGGCGCTGCGGCGCATGAAGCTCAGCAGCGAACCACGCATGTTGCGTGCAAAGCGCTCGTTGATGACCTCCAGCGTGTGCATCCGCCCGCGCACCACACGGTCGGGTGCGCCGAGGTCGTAGACCGGCAGTCCACTGGTGGCCGTGTTGGGCTTGGAAGTCTGGTCGACCTCACCGCCCGTGACGCCTTGCAGCAGCGCATCGACCTCGTCCTGCGAGAGAACCTGATCATAGGACATGGGTAGCCTGACTCTGCGCGCTCATTGCACCACGAACGAGTTGAACGAGACGCCGGCGACCTTGATCGCGGCTTCGTTGGCGTCGGACGCCTTGTTGAGTTCCTTCAGGATCTCGTCGGCGAGCTTGGTGCGGTCTTCCGCGGTGATCAACGTATCGGCGGCGCGGTTGGACAGCAGCAGCAGCACGCGGCTTCGCAGTTCGGGCATCTGCTCGACCAGCTTGGCCTTGGTCGGCTCCGAATAGACCTTGAGGGTCAGCCCGACATGCAGGAAGCGCGCACGTCCTTCGGATTGCACGTTGACCGTGATCGGTTCCATTGGCACGAAGATCGGCTTTTCCACCACGGGCTCGGCATGCTTGGCCGGGCCTGCTGCGCGTCCGAAGTAGAAGTAGGCGCCCGCTGCACCTCCCAGCGCGAGGACGACGGCCACCACGATCACGAGCAGCTTCTTGCTGCGTGGAGGGCTTGGATTATCTGCAGGAGGTTTGGTGGTAGCCATGGCGTATGTCGGTATCGAATAACGTTGATTCTTACGGAGGCTGACGCCGAACAAGTGCCGATGAGAGGGGTGAAAGTCCTGCAGATCTGCCCATGCGGCGCAGCTTCATTCAAGCGAACGTGGTAAAGCCGGCCCCGTTGCGAAGGACTTGCATGACGGGAGGCGCTTCGATGAGGGGCGCTTGCGTCGTGGCGTTGGTCGAATCCAGCGCCGACGTGCGCGAAGGCGGCGTCGGATTGCGCTGCTCGCCACTGCCCGTGCCGGCGAAGAAGGCCTGTCCCGGATCGGCGCCCACCGAGGTCTGGCCCAGGCTGATGCCCTGCGAGGCGAGTGTGGTTCGCAGCTGCGGCATGGCCGCCTCCACCGCTTGGCGCACACTTTCGTGGCCGGACATGAACATCGCCTGTGCCTGGTTGTCGGTCACGGACAGGCGCACTTTCAACGGGCCGAGACCGATAGGGTTGAGATCGAGTTCTGCGACGTGGTCGCCCTTGGCGGCGATACGGATCATGTGCTGGCCCAGCGCTGGAGCCCAGGCGTCGCTGCCCACGGGCGCCGCAATGGCCGCGCGCACCACGGTCTCCATGCCGGCGCCCGCGTTGCTGGCCTGCGCTGTGGATGCGGCGCCGCCGGGGGCCACTGGCGGCGCCGTGGCTGCATCTGCGTCCATGTCGCCAGCGCTCTCGCCCTTGGAGGCGCGCGCGGTAACGGCAGACACTGGCAGTGGGGTTGTGGCGATGCTTGCAGTGGCCACCGGGGTTGAAGCGGTCTGCGCATCGTCGGTGGCCTGCGCAGCAGAGGGCTCGCCCTTGAGCTGACGTGCGGCAAGGGCGGGCCGCGGCGTATCGCCCGCGGCGGGCGTGTGCTGCAGCAAGGCCGCGTCCTTTCCCTCCAACCTGGCCGGGGCGACCCCCTTGTCAGGGCCACCGCCAGCGGCGTTGCGAAGCTGCTGGTCTGCTTGGCTATCGAGTGCGGCAAGTGCGGCAAGGGTTTGGGTCACGGCCGTATCGGTCGCCGCGGTCGCGGTTTCGGAGGTCACCGCTGCGGCCGACGTGCCGTCCCGTTCGAGCGCCGAGCGGCGCGCCGCTGCATCGGCAGCCGAGGCTGCAGCGATGGTCGCTGATGCCTGCGTGCCGGAGGCCGGCGGTGCCAGGCTGCTTGCCAGCCTGGCCGCCTCGAGCGATGGGCCCATCCATGCGGTCAGCAGCAGGTCATCGGTCGGCATGTCTTCGTCAGCGTGGGCCTTGGATGTGGCAGCGGGCGTACCGGTGGCCGGCGTCTTGCTGCTGTCCGTTGCTTCCAGGCGTGTGGCCGTTCTGGCACGCGATTGCTCCAGCGCCGCACCGAAGCTGCCTTGGGTGCCTGTCCGGTTGCCGTGCCAGGCAGACGTCGCCACATCGGCGCCTTCTGCTGCGCCGGTTCTGTCGATGTCCTGGGGGGACCCTTGACTTTTTCCGCCCGCGCCGGTCGTGGTCGATGCGGCGCGGGTGGGTCTGGCGTCGGTCGCGGCGGCATGGGGCTGCGGGGCGACAGGAGAAGAGAGCGTGAGTGCAGTGGTCATGGTAGGTCCCCGTTCAGCCGAATGACCGCGAACCGCGCTGTGCGAAAGCGCGACCGGAGCGTTCGTCGCTTTCGCGCTGCTCCTGCTTGCCTTGCGCGAGACGCAGTTGTGTTGCGGCGCGTTCGGCGAGCGTGTCGAATGAATTCAGTTTCCGGCGCTGCTGCTGCCAGTCGACGCGGCCGCCGTCGAGCTGGCTGGTCGAGTGGTTGGCGATGGCGCGCTGCTGCTCGATGGCGCGGTCGAGCGTCTGCAGGAAGCGCTGGTAGTTGCTCCACTGCGCGGAGGGCATGCCACTGTCCATGAGCAGCTGCAACTGGTCATAGTAGCCCTGCCTGTATTCCAGCAGCATCGTCAGGCGCTGATGGGTGCTGGTATGCGCGGTCTGCAGCACGCCCAGCCTTCGCGCCGCATCATCGGTGCGCGTGGTGGCCAGACTGATCAGGGTGTCGAGCGGAAGCTTGCGTGACATGAGAGGCTCCAGGGGATTCAGGCGGGTGTGAACAGGCTGCGCATCTGGGAAACGCAGCTTGCGTAGTCCGAGCGTTCGTGCATGGCCTGTTGCAGGAAGTGCTCCATGCGCGGGTACAGCGCAATGGCGCGGTCAAGCTGCAGGTCGTGACCGGGCGCATAGGCGCCTACGCTGATCAGGTCGCGGTTGCGCTGGTAGCGCGACAGCATCTGCTTGAAGGTGCGCACGCTGTCGAATTGCTCGGGTGTGATGAGCGAGGTCATGGCACGGCTGATCGACGCCTCGATGTCGATGGCCGGGTAGTGCCCGGCCTCGGCCAGCGAGCGCGACAGCACGACGTGGCCATCGAGAATGGCGCGCGCCGAATCCGCAATCGGGTCCTGCTGGTCGTCGCCTTCTGACAGCACTGTGTAGAAGGCGGTGATCGAGCCGCCGTTGCCGTCGGCATCGCGCGCACCGTTGCCTGCACGTTCCACCAGCGCTGGCAGCTTGGCGAAGACCGAAGGCGGATAGCCCTTGGTGGCGGGCGGTTCTCCCACGGCCAGCGCGATCTCGCGCTGGGCCATGGCGTAGCGCGTGAGCGAGTCCATGATCAGCAGCACGTCCTGGCCCTGGTCGCGGAAGTACTCCGCCAGGCAGGTCGCGTAGGCAGCGCCCTGCAGGCGCATGAGCGGTGAGTTGTCTGCCGGTGCGGCCACCACCACGGCGCGGGCCAGGCCTTCGGCGCCCAGTGTGTGTTCGATGAAGTCCTTGACTTCACGGCCCCGCTCGCCGATCAGGCCGACCACGATGACGTCGGCGCTGGTGTAGCGCGCCATCATGCCCAGCAGCACGCTCTTGCCGACACCCGAACCGGCGAAGAGGCCCATGCGCTGGCCACGGCCGACGGTCAGCAGCGCGTTGATGGCGCGCACGCCGGTGTCGAGCACCGAATCGATGGCCGCGCGCGACAGCGGATTGATGGGCGGCGAACTCAGCGGCACACGTCGGCTGATCTTCAGCGGGCCCAGGCCGTCGAGCGGCCGGCCGGCGGCATCGACGACGCGGCCGAGCATCCCCTCGCCCACGGGCAGGCGCTTGGCGCGAAAGCCTGCTTCGGTGGCGTCGCCCGGGTCGGTGTCGGGACGCGCAAACACGCGCGCACCCGGCAGCAGGCCGGAGACCTCGGTCTGCGGCATCAGGAACAGGCGGTTGTCGGCGAAGCCGACCACCTCGGCCTCGGCGTGGCGCTGTGGATGGCCTGCAGGCAGCTCGATCAGGCAGTCGCTGCCCACGGGCAGTTGCAGGCCGACGGCTTCGAGCACCAGACCGACGGCACGGGTGAGGCGGCCGGATTCGGTCGAAGGCGTGCAATGCGCGCTGGCCTCGCCGGCCTGCGCCAGCGCGGTGCGCCAGGATTGCACGTGGGGGTTGGCGACGGTGGCCATGGGATGTCAGCTGCCCGCGCGCTGGGTCGTGGCCAGCACGGCAGTCGCCACGCGGTGCCAGCGGGTTTCCAGCGTGGCATCGCGCTCCCCGCTGCTCGTGACGACGCGACAACCGCCACGCGCGATGGACGCGTCCGCGCACAAATGCCAGCCGGCCACCTGCAGTTCGCTGCCCAGGCTGTTGGTCACCAGGGCGATGTCCTCCGGATGCAGCATCAGGCGGGGTTCGCCGGTGAGTGCCGGTTCGCTGCGCAGTGCTTCACGCACCCAGGGCAGCACCCACTCGGGATCGGCCTCGAGGGTGCGGTGCACCACGCGGCGGGCGATGTTCAGGGCCAGCGCGACGATGGCATCGGACACATCGGCTTCCGCGA
Organism: Variovorax ginsengisoli; assembly: GCF_030811835.1. Classification (GTDB taxonomy): domain Bacteria; phylum Pseudomonadota; class Gammaproteobacteria; order Burkholderiales; family Burkholderiaceae_C; genus Variovorax; species Variovorax ginsengisoli_C. The sequence continues at coordinate 82,876 of NZ_JAUSRO010000017.1, forward strand.
GCTTGAGCGCAGCGGGCAGCGATTCGGCCAGTCGCAGCAACTGCTGGGCATGCGCACTGGCGCCCGCCAGGCCGGCGGCGATGCCTTCGGTGTAGCCCTCCGCGTGGCCTTGCGTCCAGCCGTCGAGGCGGCCCTGCACCTGGGCGGCGGCCGTGCTTTCCTGCAGGGCGCGCAGCCGTTCCAGGTCGGCGGCCGAAGGCACGTATTCCTGCACCGGCAGCGGTTGCATCGCGTGCGCCGGTGTCGTCGGGCCGATGGTGCGGGTGCGCTGATTGTCGAGGCTGGTGCCGAGGTTGGCCATCTCCCAGAGCTGCCAAGGGCGCGTGCCCTGGGATCGGCCCGGCGTTGCCGAAGCGGCGGAGCTGGACGTGTAGGCGGCCGCAAGGCGGCCGCGCGGGCTGCTGCCCGCAGAGGTATCAAACGAAGTCATCGGTGCCTGTCGAAATCACGATGTCGCCCGCATCCGCCAGACGGCGAACGATCTGGAGGATGGCCTTCTGGTGCATCTCGACCTGGGACACGCGCACAGGGCCGCGCGTCTCGATGTCCTCGCGCAAGGTCTCGGCGGCGCGGGCGGACATGTTGAGAAGAAACTTGTCGCGAACGTTCTGGGCGGAGCCCTTGAGCGCGATGATGAGCGCCTCCGACTCGACATCCTTGAGCAGGCGCTGGATGCTGCGGTCTTCCAGGGTCAGCAGGTTCTCGAAGACGAACATCTCGTCGACGATGCGTGCGGCCAGGATCTCGTCGTGTTCGCGGACATGGGCGATCGCCTCTTCTTCCTGCGTGGTGTTCATCAGGTTGACGATCTCCGCCGCTGTGCGCACACCGCCCAGGCGGCTGCGCTTCAAGCCTTCGCCCGAGAGCATGTCGGTCAGCACCTCGGTCAGTTCGGCCAGTGCGGCAGGCTGCACGCCGCCGAACGTGGCCACGCGCATGATGATGTCGTGGCGAAGTCGTGCGGGCAGCTTCTCCAGCACCTCCGAGGCCTTCTTGCGGCTCAGGTGGATGAGCAGCGTGGCCAGGATCTGCGGATGTTCGTCGCGGATCAGTTCGACCACTTCACCGGCTTCCAGGTCGTTCAGGCGCTCGATGCCGCCGTTCGGACGGTCGGGCTGCAGGATGTCTTCGAGCAGGTTGCTGGCCCGGTCGTCGCCCAGTGCCTTCTTGAGCACGGCACGCACGTAGCCACCGGAACCCAGATGCAGCGCGGAAAGCTGTTCGGTCTCCAGGCGAAACTCCGCGAGGATCGACGCGAGTTCATCCTTGGTCACGTGACTGAGCTTGGCCATGGCCAGGCCGACGGCCTGGACCTGCTGGGTGGACAGTTGCCCGAGCGCCGCAGCAGCACGGTCTTCACCCATCGACATCAACAGGATGGCGCTCTTGCGGGTTCCGATTTCATTCATCGCGGGTCATCCAGTTGTCGATCATCATGGCGACCAGGCGCGGGTCCTTGTCTGCCACCTGATGGGCATAGTCCAGGTCCGATTGCTGGCGCTCGGCGGCGCGTTGCTGCATCGCCGCGGCCTCGGCCGCCGTGACTGCGGCGAGTTCCTCGGCCGTCGGCGGCGTGGAGGTCTCCAAGATTTCGCCGGCGGCTGTTGCGGGTGGCGGTGCGAGGTGTTTGCGCAGCAGCGGTCGCAGCACGGCAAACCAGGCGAACAGGGCGAACAGCGTCAGCAGCAGGTAGGGCAGCGCGCTACGGGCCATCGCGATGTTCTGCGGATCCTTCCAATAGACGACCGGTGCGGCGGCTTCTTCGGCGGGCTCCTTGGCGAACAGGCTGTTGACCACATTGAGCGAGTCGCCGCGCTCCTTGCTGAAGCCCATGGCTTCCTTGGTCAGGTTGGTAATCTGCTCGATCTCCACCGGCGTGAGTTCGCGTTGGGTCGGCTTGCCGGTGTTGTCGGCCGTGCCGACATGGTTCACCACCACCGCCACGGAGAGTCGGCGCACACCACCGGCGCCTTGCTGGCTGTGGCGGATCGTGCGGTCGACCTCGTAGTTGGTCGTCACGTCCTTGCGTGTGTTGCTGGGGCCGGACGGGGCGGCCGCAGCCTGTGGTGCCGTCGTCAGGGTGTTGGGCGCTCCCGGCTTGGCCGCTGTGGTAATCGGTGCGGTCGGATTGGCCGGAGGCTGGTTCGACAGTGCGCCGGGTACGCCACCCGGCGGCGTGGCGCCCAGCTGGGCCGACTCGCTGGAGAGCTGACTGCGCACCGCCGCTGCGCCGGGCGTCTGGTTGGGACGGTATTTTTCTTCGGTGTTCTCGACCACTGAGAAGTCGATGTCGGCCACCACCTGCGCCCGCACATTGGCCGTGCCGAGCATCGGCTGCAGGATGGCTTCGATGCGGCGGATGTAAGTCTGCTCGACCTCCTGCGTGTATTTCACCTGCCCGAGATCCAGGCCGCGCGTGGCGCTGTTGGCCGCCGACAGCAGGTTGCCGCGCTGGTCGATCACCGTGACGCTCTTGGGGTCCAGGTCGGGCACGCTGCTCGACAGCATGTGCACGATGGCGCTGACCTGGCCCTCATCGATCGAGCGGCCGCGATACAGCGTCACGACCACGGAGGCCGAGGGCTTCTTCTGCTCGCGCACGAAGAGCGATGGCTTGGGCAGTGCCAGGTGCACACGGGCCGATTCGACCGTGCCGATGGATTCCACCGAACGCGCAAGCTCCCCCTCGAGCGCACGTTGGTAATTCACCTGCTCTGCAAACTGGCTGGTGCCGAACTTCTGGTTGTCCATCAGTTCGAAGCCCACACCCGCGCCCTTGGGCAAGCCCTGGGCTGCCAGCTTGAGGCGCAGCTCCGGCACTTTGTCGCCCGCCACCAGGATGGCGCCCCCGCCTTCGGAGAACTTGTAGGGCACGTTCATCTGCTGGAGCGACGCGATGATGGCGCCGCCGTCGCGTTCGGCCACGTTCGAATACAGCACCTTGTATTCAGGGCCACGGTTCCAGAGCATGAAGGCCGCCGCGGCCGCCACCAGCGTGGCCGCGCCGATGATCATCGGCAGCTTGGGCTGGGCGCGCAGCTTGGCCAGCATCGCATTGGCAGGAGCTTCGACGTGGAGCGCGTCCGCCGTGGCAGCCGTGCTCATCGGTAAGCCCTCTGTGAGCGGTGGGGGGCGCAGCGGTCCAAGGTCATCTTGTTCTGAAAAAGGGGAGGGGCCTGAGGTTCGGCGGGCATCTGCAATGCAGGGTCCACCGGCTTTGGGTCTGGCAGTCATTGTCGGCAGCACCCCGCCTTTTCATTGCCCGAGCAGCCGGGGCTTTGTGCGTCAGTTGCGGGTATCCGAACGGGGGGTGCGCTGCTACGCTGCCTGCCATCCCAAGCACACCACCGTACTCACACGAGGCCTTCCCCATGTCGATTTCCGCCATCGAATCCGTCCTGCAGCAGATGCGTACCACCGCCCTGCAGACCGCCATGCCGTCGAGCGCCAGCGCTGCGCAGGGCGCCCAGGGCGGCTTTGCCGCGGAGCTCAAACGCTCCATCAACGACATCAGCGCCGTGCAAAACCATGCCTACGGCCAGGCCGAGGCCTTCGAACTTGGAAAACCCGGCGTGGCGCTCAACGATGTGATGGTGGACATGCAAAAGGCCAGCATTGCGTTCCAGACCGGCTTGCAGGTGCGCAATCGGCTCGTGACTGCTTATCAGGAAGTGATGAACCTGCAGGCCTGAGGGCGTGTGTTCCAGAGGGCGGCTCAACTTTTTGCAGCATGGCCCTCAAGGTTTCGGGGGCCTCGCCGATAACCTTCATAGCGATGGCTTGGCTCCCCAGGGTGGGGAAAGGATCCAGCGCTACGGCGAGAGCCGGAGTCCACAACCCTAGCAGTAAACAGGAACATCATCATGGCTTCAGTCATCAACACCAATTCGCTTTCGCTCCTCACGCAGAACAACCTGACCAAGTCGCAGTCGGCGCTGAACACCGCCATCCAGCGCCTGTCGTCGGGCCTGCGCATCAACAGCGCCAAGGACGATGCCGCCGGCCAGGCGATCGCCAACCGCTTCTCCGCCAACATCAAGGGCCTGACGCAAGCCCAGCGCAATGCCAACGACGGCATCTCGCTGGCGCAAACGACGGAAGGTGCACTGACCGAAGTCAACAACAACCTGCAACGCGTCCGTGAGTTGACGGTGCAAGCTTCGAACGGCACGAACTCCGCTGCCGACAAGGCTTCGATCCAGGCTGAAATTACCCAGCGCCTGAGCGAAATCGACCGTACCTCGGCACAGACCGACTTCAACGGCGTGAAGGTGCTGTCCTCGTCGGCCAAGCCGCTGAGCGTCCAAGTTGGTGCGAACGACGGCCAAAGCATCAGCATCGGCCTGACCGAGATCAGCTCCAAGACCCTGGGCCTGACGGGCTTCAACATCGACGGCACGGGCACCGCCAACACGGCTGCCGGCGCGACGGACCTGTTGGTCGCTGGTTATGCCAAGGGCACGACGACTGCCGGTGTGACCACGTACAGCCGCACGCTGAACGCAACCAGCAACGGCGCAGTCGCCGCTGACGTGTTCGCCAAGATGCAGGACACCGGCACCGCCACCGTCACCGGCGGTGCGGTGTACACCTACAGCGCTTCGACGCAGAGCTACACCGGCGCGGAAACCGCGCGCAGCGCCACCAACACGATCGCGGCGATCCAGCCGCCGTCGGGCGGCAGCGTGACGGCCACGGTCAAGCTCGGCAGCAGGACGACGGACGTCAAGATCGACAGCAGCGGCAACCTCACCGACGCTGCCGACGGCTCGGCACTGTTCCTGGATTCGGGTAACAACCTGACCAAGACGGGCACGGGCACCACGGTGGCCGCCACGCTGTCGAGCCTGGTCGATAACACCAACGGTATCAAGACCGCCGGCGACTTCATCAAGATCGGTGCCACGGGTGCAAAGTACACCCTGAATACCGCTGGTGCAGGCACTGCGGCCACGTTCGACGTCACGGGTGAAACCGCCTCGGCCGCAACGGTCCAGGCCAAGGTCATCTCGGCTGGCGGCTCGGTCGACATCGACGGCGCTGGCGCCACGGCAACCCAAGCCATCGCCGCTGGCGGCGTGGCTACCGGTGCTTACATGGGCGTCAACGGCCTGACCACGACGGCAGCGGAATCTGTCAGCCTGCAGGCCAATGGCAATGTCACCAGTGCCAATGGCGCCCTGGTGTATGTCGATTCTGCCAAGGCTGGCCAAGTGACGGACAAGAGCGTCAGCAATGCAACTGCCACGGTCAACCCGCTTGCAGCTGTCGATGCGGCCATCGCCAAAGTCGACTCCCTGCGTGGCGCGCTGGGCGCGGTGCAGAACCGCTTCGACTCGGTGATCGCCAATCTGGGTACCACGGTGACCAACCTGTCTTCCTCGCGCTCGCGCATCGAAGATGCTGACTACGCGACGGAAGTCTCGAACATGTCGCGCGCCCAGATCCTGCAAAAGGCCGGTACCTCGGTGCTGGCACAGGCCAACCAGAGCACCCAGGGCGTGCTGTCGCTGCTGCAGTAATCGCAGCGCCGCCGTCGCCTGAGCCTCGGGCACAGAGCGACGGCGTTGGTTTCGACCAGGGCGGGCTCGGGAAACTCCGCAGTCCGCCCATTCTTTATTTCGAAGTCTGTGGCCTCTTTTGGCGGCAGACAAGCTTTATTCAACAGGTGCCGAGCCATGTCCCCTCATGCCGTTTCCGTCCCAATGATCACCGCGCGACCTGGCGTTGCCGCCAACAGCGCGTTCCACGCGTCGGGTGATGCTTCGACAGTCGAACGACGCGACGTGACGCAGTGGGGTGGTGCGGCTGTCGCAGCGGCACCAGCCGACGCGCTGGATGCGAAGCGGCTCGAACTGGCCGTGCATGGGATCAACAACGCCATGCACATCCGCAGCATCGGCGTGCAGTTTCAGGTTCAGCAAGACACGAACCAGTTGGTGGTGAGGGTGGTTGACCGCGACAGCGGGGTCCTTATTCGCCAGATTCCGTCGGAAGAGGCGCTGCGCCTGTCGATGCTCCTGAACCCGGCGCCCGTGGCGCTCTTCCAGCGGCACGGTTGAGGCGATACGCGCCGTCCCGCAGCACTTTTCCATTCGCACCTCCACCACTGGACCTCGCAGGAACACCATGGCATCCATCAGCAGTCTCGGCATCGGCTCCGGCCTCGACCTGACCACCTTGCTCTCCAACCTCACGACTGCCGAGAGCCAGCCGTTGGTGGCCTTGCAAAGCCGACAGACGAGCTTCGTGGCCAAGCTCTCGGCATACGGCGTGGTACAGAACTCGCTCAGTACCTTGCAGACTGCGGCGAAGGTTCTCGCAGACCCGACGCTTTTCCAGGCCTCCAAGGCCAGCGTCGGCAACGCCAGCGTGCTCAGTGCAGCGCCCTCGGCCACTTCCGTTGCCGGCAACTATGCGGTCAATGTGACGCAGCTCGCACAGTCGCAGACGCTGATCACGCAAGGCCAGACCACTGCGACCACGGCCATCGGCAGTGGAGTCGTCACATTCGATTTCGGCACCATCACCAATGGCACGCTGGATTCGACATCGGGCACCTACAGCGGGGCGTCCTTCACCGCGGACAGCAGCCGCAAGGCGGTATCGGTCACCATCGATTCGACCAACAACACGCTCCAGGGTGTGCGCGACGCCATCAACAAGTCCGGTGCCGGGGTGACGGCGAGTATCGTCAACGATGGCAGCGGAACGCCGTACCGGTTGGTACTCACATCCACGCAGACCGGCAAGGCATCGAGCATGCGCGTGGCCGTGACGGGCGACACGGCACTGCAGAGCCTGCTGGCCAATGATCCGGCGGGCACGCAGAATCTCAAGCAGACCGCGGTGGCGCAGAATGCCGAGCTCACGGTCGGCGGCATCGCCGTGACCAGCGGGTCGAACACGGTGAGCGAAGCCATTCAGGGGACCTCCCTCACATTGCTTGCCACGGGCTCGTCCAGCGTGAACGTGCAGCAGGACTCTTCGCCGGTCGTCTCTGCGGTCAATGCCTTGGTGTCGGCCTACAACGGGCTGCAAAGTACCGCCGCATCCCTGACGAACTACGATAAGAGCACCCAAAAGGCAGCTGCGTTGCTGGGTGATTCGTCACTGCGCACGATGCAAAGTCGTATCCGCTCGCTGCTGAGCTCGCCGCCGCCCGGTGCATCCAGTTCGCTGCAGACGCTTTCCGCGATCGGAATTTCCTTCCAGAAGGATGGAACCCTGTCGGTGGATTCGACCAAGCTCAATACCGCGCTGTCGACCAACCCTGCGGGTGTCGCGAGCCTGTTCTCGAGCGCCGGCACAAGCACTGATGGCTACGGCAAGCAACTCTCCTCGATGATCGACGGCTTCACCGCTGTGGGTGGCACGCTCAAGGCGGCACAGGACGGCATGAATGCCACGATCAAGAAGATTGACAACGAATACACCAACATGCAGGCACGCGTCGACGCACGCGTGGCAACCTACAAGGCGCAGTTCTCAGCCCTTGATACGGCCGTCAGCAGCATGAACAACACCTTGTCGTACCTGACGACCCAGTTCGATGCGATGAACGGCACCAGCAGTTCCAGCAGTTCCAGCAGTTCCAGCAAGAACTAATTTCCACAAGGCGCATCATGTATTCACCCCTTTCCCATCGCACCGGCGCGGGCGCCTATGCGCGCCTGGGCATCGAGACCACCGTGATGAGTGCGTCGCCTCACCAGCTCATCACGATGCTGTTCGAGGGCGCCGCCACGGCCATCGGACTGGCGCGCCACTATATGGCCGTGGGCGATATCCCGGCCAAGTCCAAAGCCATCTCCAAGGCCATCGGCATCGTCGAGGATGGCCTCAAGGCCAGCCTGGACGCCGAGGCTGCGGGCCCCGAGGGCGCGGCGCTGGTGGCCAATCTCACCGAACTCTACGACTGTGTCGTTCAGCGACTGCTGTATGCCAACCTGCGAAATGACCCGCAGTGGCTGGATCAGGCCGAGGAACTTCTGGAGAACGTGGCTTCTGCCTGGCGTTCCATCGGACAAACCGCAAACGCCTGAGTGCGTCGGGTATACCTTTCAGGACCAGCATGACAAAGAACAACGAAGTCGTTGCAAGTTACGGCAAGCTCGCGTCACGCGTGGCACACATGGCCGAACTCGCGCGCGCACGTCAATGGGGACAACTGCCTGAACTGGAGGCCAGCTGCGCCGCCACGGTCAATGAATTGAAGGCCATGACGGCGGCAGATCAACTTGAGGCCCACGAGCTGGAGCTGGTGCGCGCGCTCGTCGAGGGCATCCGCAAAGACCAGGACGAAGTGTGCAGGCTGGTGAAAGTGCAGCTGGAATTCCTGATGACGCGCATGGCGCAGATGCAGCGCAGCACCGATCTGAACCGGGCCTACGGCCTGTCGGCCTGATCGCGACCACTCGGACATGACAGGGATCACCCGCCTGCCGGAGACACTGGCCGCCGCACGGGTGGGAATGCTGGCCGAGCTCATTGCGCCGGCATCGGGCGGCGACCTGAATCCATTGGAGGCCGTGCCAGCGACGCGCCGGGTGGCGGACAACGCGCTGCTGACCGGCTCGGTGGGCCGCGCCGGATTGCCGCCGGCGCAAACGCCCGAGTCGCCGGCACCTGGCGCGCCACAGGCCCAGTGGTCGGCAACAGCCCGGGTGATCACGGCCTTGCTGACACAGGCCGGCGGCGACCCGGCGCCGGTGCAAGGCAGCACGCCGCTGTGGACGGGGCCACGCGCGCCGGTGGTGCCGCAACTGGCGGCCACGCTGGCGCAGACGGTCGCTGTCAGTGGGCTCTTCTATGAATCGCACCTGAGCGATCTGGCCCTGGCCGTGCGCAGCGTGGCCGAATTGAGGCTGGAGCCCCAGGCCCGCCTGTCACCGGGGCCGCCAGGCACGCCCGCCTTGCCTGCACAGGCTTCGATGCCGGTGTCGATGCAGGAGGTGACGGCGGCAACGACACCTGTGCCCTCGCTGCCAGGCGCTACCCCGAACACAGCCGTCGAAGCAGTCGTCCACACAACGACAACGGCGACCACAGCCGAAACCGCGGCGGCGACGCAGACAACCACCCAGGCCGCAGTCGAGCGCCCGCTGTCACCCGGTCCCGCACCCGCACCCGAAGTCGTGCGTCTGCGCGCCATGTACGGCCCATCGTCGGCGCCGGTCGTCGATGCCCCCGCGGCCGCACTGGGTGCTGCGCGTGCGGCACCTGCGTCCGAACGCGTCGTGGCGTCGAGTCCGCCTGCGGAGGCCGCCGCGCCGATCGTCCATCCCCAGGCGGTGACGCTGGTCAATCAACAGCTCGATCTGCTGGCCACGCAGGTCTTCCGGTGGAACGGACAGGCATGGCCTGGCGTGCAGATGGACTGGTCGATCCAACCGGAGGACGACCCTCGCACGCCGGCGCAGGAACATACGCCGCAGGACGCGCGCCGCTGGTCGACCCAGGTGTCGCTGACGCTGCCCGCGATGGGCATGGTCGATGTGCGGCTGGCGCTCGCGGGGCAGGGCCTGCACGCGACCGTCCGGGTGCACGACGCCGCATCGGTCGGCCACTGCCGCGATGGCGTCGACGGGCTGCAACGCCGCCTGGCGGCCGCGGGCTTCCACGTACATTCGTTGCAGATCGAGGCGGGCGAACCATGAATGCGCCCGTACGACCCCCGGACGACGCGATGCCGCCGCACAGGCGCAGCGCTGCCGTGTCCCTCGTGTATCGCGAGGGCGACGCTGCACCGGTGGTCACCGCACGCGGCTACGGTGCCACGGCGGAGGCCATCGTCAGGGAGGCCAAGGCGCACGGGCTGTACGTGCACGGTTCGCCCGAACTGGTCAATCTTCTGATGCGGGTGCACCTGGACCAGCAGATTCCGCCGACGCTCTACCTGGCTGTAGCAGAAGTTCTGTCGTGGGCATTTGCCCTCGAGGACGAGTTCACAAACACGTGACAACAAGTCTCCACGTTTGAAACATTTGGTTGCCCTCTGCGTGTGACTATCACAGCTCGAAACACGCGGTGGTGCTCCCCAGGCACCGCCTGAAACGGCGCCCTGCCATCCAACCGCTTGCCGGTTCGAGTCGGAGCGTCGACTCGATCAACTGATGACGGAGCGCCTCATGACTACCTTCAAAGACCTGAATATCGGCCAAGCCGACAACTCGAAAGAGATCACCGACATCAACCTCGCGTACCTGTTGCTGGCGCAGCGGATGATCAAGGAAGACCGCGCCATGGCAATGTTCCGCCTGGGCATCAGCCGTGAACTGGCCGACATGCTGGGCGCCATGTCGCTCGCGCAGGTGGTCAAGCTGGCCGCCTCGAACACGCTGATCTGCCGCTTTCGCCTCGGCGATCACATGTCCATGTCGGCCGTCGTCGGCGCTGAGAAGGACAAGTCGCTGCAGCAGGCCCACATGTCGATCCTCATGGGTGGCCGCCAGATGCAGGAAGCCGCGCTCGCCTGAGCCGGGCCATCGAGAGCCGCCCTAACCAGCCCCCAGAGATAAAGCCCATGAGTACCAAGAGTGTCCTGAGCGACGCACGTGAAGTGCAGCTTGCCGTGAACCTGATCGAACTGGGCGCTCGCCTCCAGTTCATGGAAGCCAACGTCGGCCTCAGCCGCGAAAGACTCATCCGCCTCTACAAGGAGCTGCGCGGCGTGTCGCCGCCCAAGGGGCTGCTGCCGTACTCGACCGATTGGTACATGACCTGGCTGGCCAACATCCATTCCTCGATGTTCTACGGCATGTACCAGTTCATGAGCAAGCATTCGGACGAAGAGCAAATTCACGTGCTCATCAAGAGCTACCGGTTGTACCTGGAGCAGGTGGAATCGCAGGGCGGAGAGGCGGTGCTCGACTTCACGCGCGCTCAGATGCTGGTGCGTTTCTTCGACAGTGACCTGCTGCATCAATGCACTTGCACACGCTGCGCGGGCCGTTTCGTCACCCATGCCTACGACACCAAGCAGGACTATGTCTGCGTGCTTTGCCGACCACCTTCACGTGCAGGCAAAGCAAAGCTCAATAAAAGCGCTGAAGCGTCCGATAGTCAATCCATGTACCCGGCGTCGGCCACCTATCTGCTGGATCCGGTTGCCGATTCGCACGGGTTGCATTAGGCCCTGCATCGCCGCAGTCCAATGATCCATTTTCTCTTGTCCGAAGGGGGCGCTCGTGCTCATTCTCGTTGGTTACTTAGTGGTGCTCGGCAGCGTCTTCGGCGGCTATGCAATGGCGGGCGGCCACTTCGGCGTGTTGTTCCAGCCGCTTGAATTCCTCATGATTGCGGGAGCTTCCGCAGGGGCCTTTATTGCAGGCAACAACGGCAAGACCATCAAGGCGACGCTCAAGGAGCTGCCACGTCTGCTGCGCAGCTCCAAGCACAACCAGGAGCTCTACATGGATCTTCTGGCGTTGCTCTACCAACTGCTGGCCAAGGCACGCAAGGAAGGTCTCATGAAGCTGGAGACCGATGTCGACAATCCGGGCGCCAGCGAGATCTTCACGCGCTACCCACGCATCATGGCCGAGCAGGGCATCCTGGAATTCGTGTGCGACTACCTTCGCCTGGCCATCAGCGGCAACACCGATCCCCACGAGATCGAAGCCCTGATGGACCACGAGATGCATACCGTCAAGCACGAGGCAGAGATGCCCGCGCACAGCCTGGCGGGCATCAGCGACGGCCTGCCGGCGCTGGGCATCGTGGCCGCCGTGCTGGGGGTGGTGCACGCGCTCGGCTCGGCCAACCTGCCTCCCTCGGAAATGGGCGAACTCATCGCCCAGGCCATGGTGGGCACTTTCCTGGGTGTGCTGCTGGCCTATGGCTTCGTGGCACCGCTGGCGTCGCTGGTGAGCCAGAAGGTGGCCGAGTCGATGAAGATGTACGAATGCTCCAAGGTCACCTTGCTGGCCAGCCTGCACGGCTGCGCACCGCAGCTGGCCGTGGAGTTTGGCCGCAAGGTGCTGTTCTCGACGGAGCGTCCTTCGTTCACCGAACTCGACAGCCACGTCCGTGAAGTCAAGGCTGGCTGAGCGCATCGAGCAGATTTATGAGCGCTGAAAAAGTCAAGATCATTATCAAGCGCGCTCATGATGAGGGCGGCGGCGGCCATCACGGCGGTGGATGGAAGATCGCCTACGCCGACTTCATGACGGCCATGATGGCGTTTTTTCTGGTCATGTGGCTTTTGTCGATCGCCACACCCAAGCAGCGCGCAGGCATCGCCGAACACTTTCGCACGCCCCTGTCGATGGCCATCGGTGGGCCTAAGAACAGCAACAGCGCGACCATCATCCCGGGCGGCGGCGAAGATCCATCGACGCCCGTGGTCGAGCCGCCATCCCCCGAAGACACATCGGCAGAGCCGTCCGACGCGGACCGCATCAACGAAATGAAGGAGCGGCTCGAGGAACTCATCGACAAGAGCGCGCTGCTCAAGCAGTACCGCTCGCAACTCCTGATCGACATCACGACCGAGGGTCTGCGCTTGCAGATCGTGGACAGCGAGAACCGGCCGATGTTCGACCTGGCGAGTTCCAAGGTGCTGCCCTACATGCGCTCGATTCTTCGCGAGTTGGGCCCGACCATCAACGAGATGCCCAACAAGATCACCTTGTCAGGCCACACCGATTCGACCGTCTACACCAACGGCGATACCGCCTACGGAAACTGGGAGCTTTCGGCTGACCGCGCCAACGCATCGCGCCGCGAACTCGTCGGCGGCGGCATGAGCGAGCGCAAGGTTCTGCGCGTCATGGGATTGGCCGACAGCATGCACCTGGACCAGGAGCACCCCCGTGGCCCTCTCAACCGGCGAATCAGCATCATCTTGTTGAACCGAGCCACGCAAGAACGCATCGAGCGCGAGAACAGTGTCGGTGCATCGGGTCGCAGAGACCAGCCTTCGAAGGTGCCGCCGGCTGGCGGCGTCATGAAGGTCGCTGTGCAGACCCCGGTTCAGGAAGTCCCCCCACCCACCTCCGGCAGAGCGAAGCCGGTCACTGAGCAATGAGATGGATCTAAGTCAATTCACACAAGCATTCTTCCTCGAGGCGAATGAACTGCTGATCCAGATGGAGCGCCTGCTCCTGGAGATCGACGTCGACACGCCCGACAGTGAGCAGCTCAACGCCATCTTTCGTGCGGCGCACTCCATCAAGGGCGGCGCTGCGACCTTCGGATTTGCTTCGCTGACTGATACGACGCACTTGCTCGAGAACCTGCTGGACCGCGCGCGTCACGGTCAACTGCAGTTGAGCCGGCCCATGATCGACGCCTTTTTGGAAACGAAGGACGCTTTGCAAGAACAACTCACCGCTTACGAGGCCGGCTCAGTGCCCGAACCCGACATGGTCGCCCACATCTGCGCGATCCTCCAGCAATTGGCCCTTGAGAGCAGCGACGCTGCTGCTGCCGCTGCATCGAACGTGTCCGCGGCACCTGCGGTCGCTCCGGCGCCTGCACCTGCGCCTGCGCCTGCACCTGTAGCTGCTCCAGTGGCGGCCAAGCCCGGTGCGTTGTACATCACGCTCGCACGATTGTCGGAGGACGAATTCCGCCTGTTGTCCGACGAGTTGGGCAACCTTGGCACGGTGGTCTCGCAAACGCGCCGCGGCGACGCGCTCACGGTGGTTCTGGACACGACCTGCGGCCCCGACGACATTGTGGCCGTCTGCTGCTTCTTGATCGACGAGTCGCAGATCAAGATCTCGACGCACCCCGAGGTGGCGGCGGGCGACGAAGAGGTGCTGCACGAGGAAATCGCCATTCCAGTGGCCCAGGCTCCTGCGCCGGCTGCACCGGAAAGCGCCGTGGCGCCCGCGGCTGCCAAGAGCGCAGCGCCACCGGCGAGCACGGCCGCCGCTCCGGCTGGCGGCAAGGAATCCAGCTCGATCCGCGTCGACGTGGAAAAGGTCGACCAACTCATCAACCTGGTCGGTGAACTGGTCATCACGCAGTCGATGCTCACACAGGCGGCCATCATGCTGGACCCTGTGGTCTACGAACGCTTCCTCAGCGGCCTGGGCCATCTCGAGCGCAATGCGCGCGACCTGCAGGAATCGGTCATGTCCATTCGGATGATGCCGATGGACTATGTCTTCAGCCGCTTCCCCCGCGTGATCCGCGACGTGAGCGCCAAGCTCGGCAAGCAGGTGCGCCTGGACACCTATGGCAAGGAAACGGAGCTGGACAAGGGCCTGATCGAACGCATCATCGACCCACTGACCCACCTGGTGCGCAACAGCCTGGACCACGGCATCGAGACGCCCGACAAGCGCCTTGCCGCTGGCAAGGAAGCCACCGGCCAGCTGCTGCTGTCGGCGCAGCACCACGGTGGAAACATCGTCATCGAGGTGAGCGACGACGGTGGCGGGCTCAACCGCACGCGCATCCTCGCCAAGGCGATGGAACAGGGCATGGATGTGAGCGAATCGATGCCCGACGACGAAGTCTGGCAGTTGATCTTCGCGCCGGGCTTCTCGACCGCCGAGACCATCACGTCGATCTCCGGACGCGGCGTGGGCATGGACGTGGTCAAGCGCAACATCCAGGAGATGGGTGGCCATGTGGAGATCAGCTCACGGGCCGGCCGCGGCACCACCACGCGCATCGTGCTGCCGCTGACGCTGGCCATCCTCAACGGCATGTCGGTGAAGGTGGGCAATGAGGCCTACATCCTGCCGTTGAGCTACGTGATCGAGTCACTGCAGCCGCTTCAGGAAAACCTGCACTCCATCACCAACGATGGCCTGGTCATCAAGGTGCGTGGCGAGTACCTGCCGCTGGTCGAGCTGCACCGTGTGTTCGACGTGGCGGGTGCGCAGACCAACCCGACGCAGGCCATCGTGGTGATCGTGCAGTCCGACGACGCGCGCTTCGCGCTGCTGGTCGATGAACTGCTGGGCCAGCACCAGGTGGTGGTCAAGAACCTGGAGACCAACTACCGCAAGGTGCCGGGCATTTCGGCGGCCACCATCCTGGGCGACGGCGACGTCGCTTTCATCATCGACGTGGGCGCGATGCTGAAGATCCAGAACGCGCAGCCCGCGCGCTCGGCGGTGCTGCCGCCGCCCGCACTGCAGGTGGCATGAACCAAGTCACCGTCGCGAAGTAGGCGCAGTTCCTACCGTTGATCCTGCCATCGCGCAGATCGTTCATTCCTTACATTGGACGCTTGCGCCCCGAGACCCACGTGAACTCCGAATTTACTTTCACCGACAGCGACTTTGCCAAAGTGCGCAGCCTGATCCATGGCAAGGCCGGGATTTCGCTGGGCGAGCAGAAGGCGCAGATGGTCTACAGCCGGCTGTCGCGCCGACTGCGCGAGCTGCAGATGACCGATTTTGCGTCTTACCTGCGTTCGCTCGAAGCGGACCCGAACTCGGCGGAGTGGCAGTCGTTCATCAATTCGCTGACGACCAACCTCACGTCCTTCTTTCGCGAAGCGCATCACTTTCCCGTGCTGGCCGACCATGTGAAGAAGTGCACCGAGCCGGTGACCGTCTGGTGCGCTGCGGCGTCGACGGGTGAGGAACCCTATTCGCTGGCCATCACGCTGACCGAAGCGCTGGGGGCCAAGGCGGCCTCGGCCCGTGTCATTTCCACGGACATCGACACGGCTGTGCTGGCCAAGGCGGCGACGGCGACCTTCACGACCGAACAGGTCAAGGGCATGTCGCCCGAGCGGCTGCGCAAGTTCTTCCACAAGGGCACGGGCGCCAACGAAGGCAAGGTGCGCGTGCGCGCCGAGGTCGCCGGGCTGGTCAAGTTCAGTCGGCTCAACCTGCTGGACCCGTCGTGGTCGGTCAAGGAGCCGGTCGACGCGATCTTCTGCCGCAACGTGATGATCTATTTCGACAAGCCGACGCAGCGCAAGATCCTTGAACGCTTCGAGACGCTGCTCAAGCCTGGCGGTCTGCTGTTCGCGGGCCATTCGGAGAACGCCTCGCTGGTTGACCCGAACTTCAAATCGGTCGGGCCGACGGTCTACCAGTTGCCACGCAAGGCGGGTGTGCGATGACCTTTGCGGGTCCCGACGCGATCGCCAGCCACCATTACTACGACCGTGACTGCGCGAGCATGGCCGTGCGGCTGCTGCCGTCGGAGTATTTCGTCTCCACCACCGGCACGGTGATGACCACCGTGCTCGGTTCCTGCGTGGCCGCCTGCCTGCTCGACGCCGAAGCCGGTGTCTCGGGCATGAACCACTTCATGCTGCCTGATGCCGACCCCGGTGCCCACACCCATGCCGAGGCGATGCGCTACGGCGGCTACGCCATGGACGTGCTGGTGCGCGAAATGATGCAACGCGGAGCGCGCCGCGCCAAGCTGCAGGCCAAGATCTTTGGCGGTGGCGCGGTGCTCGCCAACATGACGACGCTGAACATCGGCGATCGCAATGCCGACTTTGCGCTGCGGTACCTGCGCGCCGAGGGCATCACCCTCTCTGCGCAGGACCTGCGCGGCCCCAGTGCACGACGGGTCTGCTTCTTCGGCGCGACGGGGCGTGCGGTCGTCAAGAAACTCCGCGCGCAGAGCGACGTCAGCGCCGTGCAGGCGGTGGAGGGCGAATTGCTGCGCAAGGCGGCGATCCCCTTGGCGGCGACTGCGACCGCAAGTTCGCGGCCGCCGCCTGTCTATTCATTTCTTACAGAACGCCCCAGGAGCACCGAGCCGTGAAACAGATCAAGGTGCTATGCGTCGACGACTCGGCGCTGATCCGCAATGTGATGACCGAGATCATCAACAGCCAGCCGGACATGACCGTGGTGGGAACGGCTGCCGACCCGTTGCTCGCGCGCGACCTCATCAAGTCGCTGAACCCGGACGTCGTGACGCTCGACGTGGAAATGCCGCGCATGGATGGCCTGGAGTTCCTCGAGAAGCTCATGCGCCTGCGGCCCACGCCGGTGCTCATGGTGTCTTCGCTGACCGAACGCGGCTCGGAAATTGCGCTGCGTGCGCTGGAACTCGGCGCCATCGACTTCGTGACCAAGCCCAAACTGGGCGTGCGCGACGGGCTCATCAATTACACGGAGCTCATCGCCACCAAGATCCGCGCGGCTTCCATGGCCAAGCTGCCCGCGCCACGCCTGGGCGCACTGGCCAAAGGCGCGAGCGTGGCAACCGAGGCGCCGATCGGCAGCCCGCTGCTGAGCACTGAAAAGCTCATCATCATCGGTGCCTCCACGGGTGGCACTGAAGCCATCAAGGAAGTGCTGCAGCCGCTGCCTGCCGACAGCCCCGGGGTGCTCATCGCGCAGCACATGCCTGGCGGATTCACCAAGTCGTTCGCGCAACGTCTGGACGGGTTGTGCAGCATCACGGTCAAGGAGGCCATCGACGGCGAGCGCGTGCTTCCGGGCTATGCCTATCTGGCACCTGGCGGCTTTCACATGTCGCTCAGCCGCAGTGGCGCGAACTACGTGGTCCGCCTGGACCAGGAGCCGCCGGTCAATCGCCACCGCCCATCGATCGATGTGCTGTTCGACTCGGCCGCGCGCCATGCCGGCAAGAACGCCATTGGCGTGCTGCTCACCGGCATGGGCAAGGACGGCGCGGAAGGGCTGCTGCGCATGCGACAGGCCGGCGCCTACACGCTGGCGCAGGACGAGGCCAGCTGCGTGGTGTTCGGCATGCCGAGGGAGGCGATCGCTTTGGGTGCGGCGGATGAGATATCGCCGTTGGGTGAAATGAGCCGGCGTGTGCTGGCGCGCCTTCGCACGTTCGGCGCGCGCACCAACCGGGTTTGATACGACATGAGGAAAACAGAGTGATTCAAAAAAGTACCAAGATCTTGGTCGTGGACGACTTCCCGACCATGCGGCGCATCGTTCGAAACTTGCTCAAGGAACTCGAGTTCCTGAACGTGGACGAGGCGGAGGATGGCGCGGCCGGCCTGGAGAAGCTGCGTGGCGGCAACTTCGGCTTCGTCGTGTCCGACTGGAACATGCCCAACATGGATGGTCTGAGCATGCTGCAAGCCATTCGGGCCGATCCGGAACTCTGCAAGCTGCCCGTCCTGATGGTCACTGCGGAGGCCAAGAAGGAAAACATCATTGCGGCCGCGCAGGCGGGCGCCAACGGCTACGTGGTCAAACCCTTCACTGCGGCCACGCTCGAAGAAAAGATCACCAAGATCTTCGAGAAGATCAACAAAGAGGCCGCCTGACATGTCGCTACCAGCCGAAATGCCGGGAGATCCCGGAAACACCGCCGAGCAACTGCTCAATCGCATTGGCATGCTGACCCGCCAGTTGCGCGAAGGACTTCGCGAACTTGGGTTGGACAAGCAGGTCAGCAAGGTCGCCGATGCCATTCCCGATGCGCGTGACCGCCTGAAGTACGTCGCGAGCATGACCGAACGCGCAGCGGACCGGTCGCTCAACGCGATCGAGATCGCCCAGCCGCTGCAGGAGTCGCTGGCGGCCGACGCCAAGGCATTGACCAAGCGCTGGGACGGCTGGTTCGAAAGCCCGGTCGAGCTCGACCAGGCGCGCGAACTGGTGCTCGACACGCGTGGTTACCTGCAGGGTGTGCCCGCCAAGACCAGCGCCATCAACGCCCAGTTGATGGAGATCATGATGGCGCAGGACTTCCAGGATCTGACGGGTCAGGTGATCAAGAAGATGATGGAGGTGGTCAACGAGGTCGAGACCCAGCTCCTGCAGGTGCTGATCGACAACTCACCCATGGTCGAGAAGCGCAATGAGCCTCTGGGTCTGCAGAACGGCCCGCAGGTCAAGGCCGGCAATCCCGATGCCGTGGCCGACCAGGGGCAGGTCGACGACCTGCTCGCGAGCCTCGGATTCTGAGCGTCCGATCCTGCGAGGAATGCTTCGTTTGCACGTCTGATCGCTTCATTGGCCTGCAGGGGGGCCACCAATAATTGCTCATCAGCTGGCGAAACCGCCACGGCTTGCATGGAGCATGAATGGCAGAAGAAAGCGATCTCGAAAAGACGGAGCCAGCCTCACAGCAGCGCCTGGACAAGGCGCGCGAAGAAGGCACTGTCGTCCGGTCGCGCGAGCTGTCGACCTTCCTGATGCTCGGCACGGCCTTCGCCGGTCTGTGGTTCACATCGGGGCCGGTGGTCCAGGCGCTGGACTTAGGGCTGCGCAATTCGCTGCAGTTCGACCGGCGCGCGGCCTTCGAGCCCAGCCAGATGGCGGTGCAATTCGCAGGCTCTGTATTCCATGCCCTGCTGGCCATGCTGCCGCTGTTCGGCATGCTGGTCCTGATGGCGGTGGTCGGCCCGATGCTGCTGGGCGGCTGGCTGCTTTCGGCCAAGGCCGTGGCGCCTAAGTTCAGCAAGCTCAACCCTTTCTCCGGCCTGGTCCGGATGGTCTCCTCCCACACCCTCGTCGAGCTCGTCAAGGCGCTGGCCAAGACCTTGCTGGTGGGTGGCGTCGGCTATTGGGTGATCAAGGACAACTTCGACAGCGTGCTGGCGTTGATGACGCAGCCCGCTTCGGTGGCACTGCGCGATGCCGTCTGGCTGGTCGCCCGCAGCTGCGCGCTGACTGCCGGTGCGCTGCTGGTGGTCGCGTTGATCGACGTGCCGTGGCAGCTCTGGACGCATTTCCGCAAGCTGCGCATGTCGCGCGAAGAGCTGCGCCAGGAGCACAAGGAAAGCGAAGGCGATCCGCACATCAAGTCGCAGATCAAGCGCCTGCAGCAGCAGGCCGCCAAGCGCCGCATGATGGGCGAGGTGCCCAAGGCCGATATCGTGGTCACCAACCCGACCCACTTTGCCGTTGCCCTGCGCTACATCGACAGCGACATGCGCGCGCCACGTGTCGTGGCCAAGGGCACCGACCTGGTGGCGCTGCGCATTCGGGAGATCGCCGCGGAAAACGGCGTGCCGATCCTGGAGGCGCCTTCGCTCACGCGGTCACTCTACAAGCACACCCTGCTGGGCAGCGAGATTCCGGCCGGCTTGTACACGGCCGTGGCCGAGGTGCTGGCGTGGGTCTACCAGCTGCGCCGCTGGAAAGAGGAGGGTGGCGAGGCACCCCGTACGCCGTCGAACCTGCCGGTGCCCGCTGAACTCGAGATCCCGGCGGTGGCTGCATGAACGCGCTGGCCGACATGATGCGCTCGCCGTCCAAGCTGCTGCAGGGCAACTACATGAAGGGGCTGACGGGCCCGCTCCTGATCGTGATGATCCTGAGCATGATGGTGCTGCCGCTGCCGCCCGTCCTGCTCGACCTGTTCTTCACCTTCAACATCGCGCTGTCGATCATGGTGCTGCTGGTCAGCATGTACACCATGAAGGCGCTCGACTTCGCGGCCTTCCCGGCCGTGCTCCTTTTCTCCACCTTGCTGCGCCTGTCTCTGAATGTGGCGTCTACCCGCGTCGTGCTGATGCACGGCCACACCGGCCCGGACGCGGCCGGCAAGGTGATCGAGGCTTTCGGCCACTTCCTGGTGGGCGGCAACTTCGCCGTGGGCGTGATGGTGTTCATCATCCTGGTGCTGATCAACTTCATGGTGATCACCAAGGGCGCGGGCCGCATTGCCGAAGTCGGCGCACGCTTCATGCTCGACGCGATGCCCGGCAAGCAGATGGCGATCGACGCCGACCTCAATGCCGGCCTGATCGGCGAGGACGTGGCCCGCAAGCGCCGCAAGGAAGTGGCGCAGGAGGCCGACTTCTACGGCTCGATGGACGGTGCCAGCAAGTTCGTGCGCGGCGACGCGGTGGCGGGCCTGCTCATCATGGTGATCAACATCATCGGCGGCCTGATCGTGGGCATGCTGCAGCACGACCTGAACTTCTCGACGGCCGTGGAGACCTACACGCTGCTGGCCATTGGCGACGGCCTGGTGGCGCAGATCCCGGCGCTCGTGATCTCGACGGCCGCCGGCGTGATCGTCTCGCGGGTGACGACCGACGAGGACGTGGGCCGCCAGCTCACCGGGCAGCTCTTCTCCAACCCGCAGGTGTTGTTCCTGACGGCGGCCATCATCGGCTTGATGGGGTTGATTCCCGGCATGCCGAACGTCTCTTTCCTGCTCATCGCAGGCGGTCTCGCCTGGCTGGGGCGCAAGGTGATGCTGCGCAAGCCCGAGCCGACGGCCGAGCAGCAACAGCAGGCCAGCCAGGCAGCGGCCTCTGCCGTGGCCGCGCCCGAGTCGGCCGAAGCGACCTGGGACGACGTGGCGCTGGTCGAGCCGCTGGGCATGGAGGTCGGCTACCGGCTCATCCCGCTGGTCGACCAGGCGCAGAACGGCGAACTGCTCGGACGCATCAAGAGCATCCGCAAGAAGATCGCGCAGGAGCTCGGTTTTCTGGTGCCGGTCGTCCACATCCGCGACAACCTGGAAATCAAGCCGAACGCCTATGTGATCAAGCTCAAGGGCGTGGAGATCGGCCGCGGCGAGGCGTTCCCCACGCAGTTCATGGCCATCGACCCGGGCAACGTGAAGGGCACACTGGCCGGCACGCCGACCCAGGACCCCGCCTTCGGCCTGCCTGCCGTGTGGATCGAGGCCAACCTGCGCCAGCAGGCGCAGGTGCTCGGTTACACGGTGGTCGATGCGTGCACCGTGATGGCCACGCACCTGAACCACCTGATCCAGACCCATGCGGCTTCGTTGCTGGGCCGCCAGGAAGTCCAGCAGCTGCTCGACCAGATCGCCAAGACGGCACCCAAGCTGACCGAAGACCTGGTGCCCAAGGTGCTCACGCTCAGCGTGCTGCACAAGGTGCTGCAGAACCTGCTCGACGAGGAGGTGCCGATCCGCGACATGCGCACGATCCTCGACATCCTGGCCGAGCATGCGCCGACCGTGAAGGAGGCCATCGAGCTGACTTCGCTGGTGCGCCTGGCGCTGGGCCGTGCAATCACCCAGCAGCTGTTCCCTGGCGACGGCGAGCTGCAGGTCATCGGCCTGGACAGCGCGCTCGACGGCGTGCTGAACCAGGCGATGAACAACAGCAGCGGCATCGAGCCCGGCCTGGCCGAGGTGCTGATCAAGCAGGCCTCGGTCGCCATGGCCCGCCAGGAAGAAAAGGGCCTGCCGCCCGTCCTGGTGGTCCAGCACTCGCTGCGTGTGCTGCTCTCGCGCTTTCTGCGACGCAGCCTGCCTCGGCTCAAGGTGCTGTCGCAGGCCGAGATTCCTGATTCCCGAATCATCAAGATTACCGCCACCATTGGAGGACGAGTTTGACCCAGTCTCTCGACAAGAACGCAACGCGCAAGTTCGTTGCACCCACCGCCCGCGAGGCGCTGCGCCTGGCGCGCGAAGCCTTGGGCCCCGAAGCGATGGTGCTCAACAGCCGGCTGCTCGCCGACGGCATCGAGATCGTGGCGATGGCGCCCGACGATCTCTCCGAGGTGGTCGACCGCACGCCGCCTGCCCCAGCGTTCGTACCCGTCGCTGCGGCCGTACCGCCGCGCCCGGCCGTGCCTCCTGCGGCACCTGCAATCGTCCCGGCGCCTGCAGTCGCCGCCGAGGCCACGACCGGCAATGACGCCCTGCTGACCGAGCTGCACTCGATGCGCGGGATGATCGAAGAGCAGCTCGCCAGCGTGGTCTGGAACGACAAGCAGCGCCGCGATCCGCTGCGTGGCCGCTTGCTGCGCACGTTGCTGGGCGCGGGCTTCAGCGCCCGGTTGTCCAAGGCGATGCTGGAGAAGTTCCCGACCGGCCAGACGCTCGCCCAGGGCATGGCCTTCATCCGCTCGGAGCTCATCCGCGCGGTGCCTGTGCAGGCGGACGAAGACGCGCTGCTCGCGCAGGGCGGCGTGTACGCACTCATGGGTCCGACGGGCGTGGGCAAGACCACCACCACGGCCAAACTGGCGGCGCGCTGCGTGATGCGCTTCGGTGCCGACAAGCTGGCGCTGGTGACCACCGACGGCTACCGCATCGGCGCCTACGAACAGCTGCGCATCTACGGCAAGATCCTCGACGTGCCCGTGCACGCGGTCAAGGACGCGGCCGACCTGCAGCTGGTGCTGCACGATCTGCGCGACAAGCACATGGTGCTCATCGACACCGTGGGCATGAGCCAGCGCGACCGCGCCGTGCCCGAGCAGATCGCCATGCTCAACAGCGGCCACCGGCCCGTCAAGCGCCTGCTGCTGCTCAACGCGACCAGCCACGGCGACACGCTCAACGAAGTCGTGCACGCGTACCGCCATGCGGCGGGCGGCGCCGAGCTGTCGGGCTGCATCTTCACCAAGGTCGACGAAGCCACGCACCCGGGCGCGCTCATCGACACGGTCATCCGCCATCGCCTGCCGGTGCATTACGTCTCCAGCGGCCAGAAGGTTCCCGAGAACCTGATGCTGGCCGACCGCGAGTCGCTCATCGACAGCGTGTTCCAGGCGCACAGCCGCAGTGCGCTGTTCGTGCCGGGCGAGGCCGATCTGCAGGACCGCGCCGAGCCGGCCGCCGAGACCGTGGCGTTGATGGCGAACGAGCAGGCCGAGTCGGAGCGCCTGCGCCATCGCTACCAGAAGCTGATCCAGGCCATGGCGCACGACGCCGAGGAGCTTGGCGCCATTGCCCAGTCGCTGGAGGAGGCCCCGCTGGGCTTCGTGGAGGCGCGCGATCTGTGGCGTTTTGCCGGCGATGCGGGCGTGGCCCATGGTGACGTGGTGCAAAAGCTCGGCACGGGCCGCCTGACCGCGGCCACCGGGCAATGCGACCGCCATGTGCTGGCGCTCACGGGCCAGGCATCGCTGCGCGCAGGCGATGAGGCTTTCGTCTGCCATGCCTCGCTGTTGCTGTCGGACCGCAACGGACTGCCTTTCGCCATGCCCAACCAGTGGCTGGCCACCGCATCGGTGCGCGATCCCAAGGACCCGCAACGCCATCAAGGTGCGCGGCAGGTGCTCTGGGCCAGCCAGCAGCCCACACCGCTGCCGATGGTCCATCTGCTGACCAAGGCGCCCAGCATGGACATGGCGCTGCAATGGCATCTGAACGGTGTGCGCTGGCTCGCCCGCGCCGCGGCATCGACCGTGGTCACCGACCATCGCACCGGCATGTCGCGCGTGCTCTCGCGCCTGGACTTCAGCTTTGGCGCCGCGCGGCCCGTGAGCTTTCGCGGCAAGGTCGTGTTGCAGCGCGAAGCGCAGGTCGACGTGATGCTGCGCCCGGGCATCGCGGTGGCGCAAGCGGCCGACGCGCCCCTGCTGCGCTGCGTGGCCGTGCAACTCCTCGACCCACGCACCCACAAGCTGCTGAGCCAGTGTTTCATGCTGTCGAATCTGGCAAGCGAGGTGAGCGCCGAACAATTGGCGCGCTGGAACGCCTGGGGCCTGGAGGCCGAAGGGTGCTTCCGCCTGCTGCGGCACGGCGCAGCGGCGCTCGGCGGCCTGGGCGAGCTCGGCGACCCCGAACTCATGAAGCGGCTGATGGCCATGGGGCAGGTGTGCACCACGGTGTGGCGGTTGCTCCAGACGCAAGCGGCATGGGCTGCACGCAGCCGTGCCTTGCTGGTGCGGTTGACTGGCCGGATCACGCGGGGCGACCGCCCGCTCCCCGGGAGCATCGCCTTCGCGGGCATGGGCAAGCTGTTCCTGCTGCTCGATGCGCTGGGCAGCGAGCCCGCACAGGCCATGCAAGTCGCGGCGGTGGGCCATGTTGAGTGAGGCCGGCTGCATGAGCCCTTGGATCGCCGATCAGGCCGAAGGATTGCGCCGGCTGCTGGTGAGAACACCCACGCGTGTGGTCGCAGTGGCCAACACCGGCTGGCAGGCTGGCTCGAGCACGGCGGTGCGCAACCTGGGCGCAGCGATGGTGCGACAGGGCAAGGACGTGACGATCCTGACGGAATATGCCGAAGGCACGATGCCTCCCGAAGCGCTCGCAGCGGTCGTCACGGGCAACGGCGCGGGCCATCCCGGCAGCCTGACCCTGCGGTCGGCCAGCGCGGTCGACACGGGCGCCGTGGCGGCGTTGTGCAGCCAGGCGCGCTGCGACGTGGTGCTGATCGACGCCGCCCTGGATGCGGCGGGTGGGCTGTCGCCGCTGGGCTGCGCGGCCGACGAGGTGATGCTGGTGCTCAAGCCGACTGCGCCTTCCATCACGTCGACGTTCTCGGGCATCAAGCGACTGCATCAGGCGCACGCGTTGCGGCAGTTGCGCGTGCTCGTCAACGGCGTCACGGGCGTCGACCAGGCGCGCCAGATCATGCGCAACCTGGACCAGGCGGGAAGCCGCTACCTCACGGTGGCGCTGCGGCCGGCCGGCTGGATCCGCTTCGACCCGCATGTGGTCGATGCACGTCTGCTGGGCGAGAACGTGGTGGATTCCTTTCCAGGCAGCGAGGCCGCGGAGGACTTCCGGCGCGTGGCCGACGGTATCTGGCGCTGGACCGACGTGCCCGCCGCCATCTCCCCACGTGCCGGCAGCGGGCAGAGCAGCTCGCGCAGTGCGTCATTGGCCTCGGGCCTGCGTCCGGCGCTGCATGCGGCGGCTCGCTGAGCCAGGCGTATCGAATCGAATCAAGGTGCTTATGTACACAGCTCAGGGAAACATCGAGAAATCCCATCTCCTCAAGCAGCACCAGCCGATGGTGCGGCGCATTGCATTGCAGATGATGTCCAGGCTACCGGCGAGCGTGGAGCTCGACGATCTGATCCAGGCCGGCATGCTCGGCCTGCTCGATGCCTCCAATCGCTACGAGGACAACCGTGGCGCGAAGTTCGAGACCTTCGCGGGCCAGCGCATTCGCGGAGCGATGCTCGACGAACTGCGCGCCAACGACTGGGGTTCGCGCGGCCTGCGGCAATCGGCGCGGCGCGTGGAAAAGGCGGTCCAGGCGCTGGAACACCGTCACGGACGTGCACCCTCCGAGGCGGAGATCGCACAGGAACTGGCGCTCGACCTCGAGTCCTACCGCAGTCTGCTGCAGGAGATCCGTGGTTGCCAGTTGCTCTACGTCGAGGACTTTTCCAAGGACGATTCCGAGAATGCCTTTCTCGACCTGTTCGCCAAGGAAGCGCGGATGGACCGCTATGGCGGCTCCGATCCCGAGGAGCAACTGCTCGAAAGCGATCTGCGCCAGCAGCTGGTCGCTGCAATCAAGGCGTTGCCCGAGCGCGACCAGTTGCTCATGAGCCTGTACTACGAGCAGGAGCTGAACCTGCGCGAGATCGGGGCCATTCTGGAGGTGAGTCAGAGTCGCGTGTGCCAGCTCCACGCCCAGGCGATCAGCCGCCTGCGGGCGCGGCTGCGGCCTTGAAGCGGTCTCTGGCGAACGTGTCAGATCGCCCCTCACGCCAACTCAGAAAGACAACTGGTAGCTCAGTTGCACCATGAGCGTGGAAGGTGCGGTGCGCCCATCCATGCGGTAGCGTGGCAGGAAACTGATGTCGAGCCCGAGACGGGTGCGCCGTTCCGTGATCGATGCGAGCGGCAGCACGAAGGGCACGATCTTGCGTTGAAGCACGGTTTCCAGATACAGCTCGTTCGGGCTCGCCGGGCAGCTTGCCGCATTGGGTCGGTAGCCGGAAGGACAGTAGGTGACGCGGCCGGCAGGCGCCTCGCCCTTGATCGTGGTCCGATACCACAGGCCCGCGGCCACGCCCGCGTCGAGCGAGAAACTCCCCCAGCTGGCCAGCGGCCAGGTGCGGCCCCAGCCGACCATCAAGCCCGGTTGGTCATAGCTGTCGCGCAACGCCGTGGCAAAGAGGATGTCCCGGCGAGCGGGTGCATCAGCACCGGACTGCAGGCGCTGTATGCCCATGCCGAAGTTGCGGCTCTCATAGCCGCGACGCGCCGGCACGATCCGCCGCGTGCACTGAGTGCCGCCCGCGTCCTCGCTGCATTGCTGCACGCCGTACGCCGGCACCTCGATGCGCCCATCTGCGCGGCTTGAATGCCGCGACAGGCCTGAACCCACCAGTCGCCATTGCACGTCCGTGTCTTCGCGTTCGGCCGCCTGCGCTGAAGACCCGGCGCCCATCAGGGCAGCCAGGAACGTGGGGGCGAGTGATTTCATCAAGGTCCTCGGAGTCGTTGGGCATGCGCGCACGTTCCTTTGTCGGCATTCAGGGAGAAAACTGAAGGTGACCGCCGATGGATCGCCCCAGCCCATGCAATGGAATGGGGCACAGGACCGACATGAAAGTCACGGATTCGTGAACAAAAAGTGAAGTCTCGCCCTGTGTGCCGAACAGACGCTCAAAGGCAGGGCTGCTGTGCCGATAGAGGGACCAGACCCATCTTTCGGATTCATGATGAAACCTCTTCCATCCCCGTCCTTCGATTCGAATCCTGTCGAAGCCGATGCACATCCGGGCGTGATGCGCGCCGCGCCCGAGCGCGCGGACCGCCGTCCCTTCATCCGTCGTGCCGCCTTCGTCGGGACGTCCCTGGCTTCGGCCGTGCTGGCGGCCTGCGGTGGGGGCGGTGGCGGCTCCGGCACGACGACGGCGAGTGGCGCCGGCTCCGGCACGACCACCGTGGGTGGCGCCGCCAGCACGCCATCGGATCCGGTCGCCGTGGCCGAAGCCGCGGCCACGGCGGCTGCGGCACGATTCCTTTTGCGAGCCCAGTTCTCTGCATCGGACAGTGACATTGCCGCGGTCCGATCCCAAGGCGAGGCGGGGTGGCTCGCGGCCCAGTTCGCTGCGCCAGCGACGACCGCCGGATGGGACTGGATCAACGGCCGACCCCGCGGCGCCCTGACCATCGACGACATGCTCTGGAATCAGCTCATGTCGTCCTCGGACGCCGTGCGAAAGCGCGTGGCCCTGGCGCTGAGCGAGATCTTCGTCGTCTCCGCCACGGTGATCACCTACTGGCCTGATCTGATGTATGCCGCCTATTGGGACATCCTGAATGCCGGCGCATCGGGCAACTTCCGCACGCTCCTGGAGAACGTGACCCTGAGTCCGGCCATGGGCTACTACCTCAATTCCGCGGGCAGCCAGAAAGAGAATGCAGCGGGCCGCATGCCCGACGAGAACTACGCCCGCGAGGTGATGCAGCTGATGACCATCGGGCTCTATCAGCTCGAGCAGGACGGCAGCGTGAAGAAGGGCGCCGACGGCCTTCCGCTCTACACCTACACGCAGGACGATGTGGTCAACCTGGCGCGCGTCTTCACGGGGTACAACGTCGACATCCTCGCGTCGGAGCGCGGCACATTCAACATCCCTGGCTCGTCGACCATGATCGAGAGCAACGCCTGGACGCGGCGCCCGATGGCATTGACCGCCTCCAACCACTCCATGCTGGCCGCCACCTTCCTCGGTACGACGGTGCCCGCCAACACGGAAGGAAAAGCGGCCCTGGGCATGGCGCTCGACGCACTGTTCAACCATCCCAACGTCGGCCCATTCATCGGCAGGCAACTGATCCAGCGGCTGGTCACCAGCAACCCCAGCCCGGCCTACATCGCGCGTGTCGCCCGTGCTTTCGCCAGCAACAGCGCCGGCGTGCGCGGCGACATGCCCAGCGTGGTGATGGCCGTGCTGCTCGACCCGGAGGCGCGTGGCACCGAGGGCCTGGCGGACCCGAAGTTCGGAAAGCTGCGCGAACCCATGCTGCGTTTCGTGCAATGGGGCCGCACCTTTCGCGTCGATTCCAAGCTGGGCACGTGGAAGATCGGCAGCACCGCCAACGACACCAGTCTCGGCCAGAGCCCCTTGCGTTCGCCCTCGGTCTTCAACTTCTTCCGGCCCGGCTACGTGCCGCCATCGACGGCCATGGCGGGGACGGGTCAGGTTGCGCCGGAGTTCCAGCTGGTCAACGAGTCCAGCGTGAGCGGCTATCTGAACTTCATTCAGCGGGCGATCGGCACCGGTTTCAACAACCGGGATGTCGTGGCCGACTACACGCCGGAACTCGCCCTGGTGCTCGACCCGGTGGCGCTGGTGGCACGGTTGAACCTGCTGCTGACGGCCAACCAGCTTTCCGCATCGACCTGCGACCTGATCGCCACGGCGCTGGGCACTCCCGCGCTCACCACGGCGAGCTCTGATGCCGCCAAGAACAACCGTGTGTACGCCGCGATCCTGCTGGTGATGGCATCGGCCGAGTACATCGTTCAGAAGTAAGGAGCATCTTCATGCATGTCATCGATCCTCATGGCGCGTCGCGCCGTGCTTTCCTGCGCCGCAGCGGCCATCTGGCCATCGCCGGCACCGCCATGCCCTTCGCGATGAATCTGGCCGCAATGGGTGAAGCCGCCGCGCAGTCGGCCTCCGACTACAAGGCGCTGGTGTGCGTCTATCTCAACGGCGGCAACGACTATGCCAACACCGTGGTGGGCTATGACAACGCCACTTACGACGCGTACAGCGCCATCCGCGCCGGGGGTGCCGGTCGCACCGCTGGCGGCATCGCGCTCGCGCAATCGGCGCTGGCGGGCACGGTGCTCAATCCGACCACGCCGCTGGCCGACGGCCGCCGGTACGCGTTGCATCCGGCCATGTCGCAATTGGCCAACCTGTACAACGCCGAGGGTGCCGTGGCCGTGCAGCTGAACGTCGGTCCGCTGGTGGTGCCGCTGACGCGTGCGCAGTACAACAACCCAGACCGCACCAAGTACCCGCTGCCGCCCAAACTGTTCTCGCACAACGACCAGGCTTCGTTCTGGCAGTCGGCTTCGCCCGAAGGTGCCACCGTGGGCTGGGGTGGCCACATCGGCGACCTGATGATGGGGCAGAACGCCAATTCCCTCTTCACCTGCATCTCGACCTCGGGCAACGCGGTGTTCCTGTCGGGGGACACGGCGCTGGCCTACCAGGTCAGCACCACGGGGGCGATCCCGATCAATGGCGTCAAGAGCGACGTCTTCGGCTCGTCCTCGGTGCGTGCGGCGATGACCCAGCTCATCCAGCAGACCCGCTCGCATCCAATGGAAAACGAATACAACCGTGTGGTGGCGCGCTCGGTGGCCACCGAAACGCAGATCAACGCCGCCAAGGGTGCGGCCTATGCGAACGGGCAGCCCGGGGTGGGCGGCGCCTTCCCGCTCGGCTCGCCCGCCGCGATCAGCTACCCAGGCGGCAGCTACACGTCCAACACGCTGGCCTCGCAGCTTGCCATGGTGGCGCAGCTCATCCGAGGGCGCAACACGCTCGGCGCGCGCCGCCAGGTGTTCTTCGTCTCGATGGGCGGCTTCGACATGCACGACAACCTCATTGCCGATCATCCGGTCCTGCTGGCCCGTCTGAGCGATGCCATGACCGCCTTCCATCGCGAGATGGTCGCTCAGGGCCTGGGCAACAGCGTGACCAGCTTCACCGCCTCGGACTTCGGTCGCACGCTGGCGAGCAACGGTGACGGTTCGGACCACGGCTGGGGCAGCCACCACTTCGTGGTGGGCGGCGCGGTGCGCGGGCGCGACCGCTTCTACGGCAAGGCTCCGGTGATGAGCATCAACAACAACCCGTCATTGCCCGGCTACGAGGGCCATGTCGGCCAGGGCCGGTTGATTCCAGGCACCTCGGTGGACCAGTACGCGGGCACGCTGGCCAAATGGTTCGGCGTGGGCGATGCCAACCTGTCGGCCATCCTGCCGAACCTGAAGAACTTTAATTCGGCGGACTACCCGCGCGACCTGGGCTTCATGGGCTGACGGCGGCGCCACCTGCAACGCTGGTCGCCGCACGAGCCGCGAAACCGTGAAAGGAAGAGAGGACTCTCATGAACGCTGATCTCGACATCGACGAGCGCATTGCCGCAGCGCTGCCACGCGATTTTCCGCAGGACTTCTTCGTGGAGATGAGCCGCAACATCTGCGACCATTGCAAGAACGTGTTCAAGGGCCGGCGCAATCGCACGTTGTGCGCGTTGTGTGTGACGCCGCCCGATCTGACCGGCGGCGGTCAGTTTACGACTTCATGACACATGCGTGCGGGACTGCCTGTCCAATAGATGGCCTGTCGAGCTCGCGGGCCGGCTCGCGATGGCGGCTGGCGGGCCTGAGCGAGGTGAATTTGTGCTGATTGACGTCCTGGGTCTTCAAGTTCCAATGCGCAGTGCCGACAAAGATCCGACGCCCGACGTTTCATTCACCTCATCACGAAAGGCGACCATGCACTTGAGCCGGCTACTTGCGTTCGCTACAGGAACGTGTGTGCAAGCTCGCCCATGGACGAGTGGCGGGACATGATCATGTCGCAAGGCAGAGTGCCCAAGGAGATTCTGCTCTCGCGGTTGCAGGCCAAGCGTGCGGCCGAGGCTGCTGCAGGCGCGCCGGCGGACCCACGTCCGGGGCATGCCGTGGCACGCATTCTGGCGCTGGCGTGTCGGCGCGTGAATGCCATGCTGTTTTCCCGCACCATGACCCTGGCCCTGACGATGCTCGCGTGTGCGAGCGTTTGGGTGGCATGCGTGCTCGTTTCCTGCAAGCTCGCGGAGTCTCGCGGGCTGGAGGCGTCGCGTGACAGTGCCGCCGAAATGTCCGTCAGCGTGCTGACATCGGTAGAGCGCATCGCGGGCCAGGTGGACGGCGTGTTCGAAGACATGGCCACGATGGGTGCCGATCTGCCGCGTTGTGGCGACGCCGACATGGCGCTCATGCACCGGTCGCAGGTGCGCTCGGCCTACATCGGGGCGGTGGCACGGGTGTCCGAGGCCGATGGCCGCATGCAGTGTTCGACCATGGGCGCTGCGGCACGCGGATTCGACCTGGGCATGGCCGACTTCGTCAATCCGGGCGGCATCACCTGGTACCAGCATGTGCGCCCGCCATGGCTGTCGAACGCCGATTTCATCGTCATGGTGCGTGACGATGTGGCGGTGTTCGTGCTCAACGACGTGGTCACCAGCATCCTCGCGACCTCGGCGGACACTGCATTGGGTGCGTTCTCGCGCAGTGGCGGGCCGATGGTTTTCCACCGCGGACGTTTCGATCCCGAGTGGGCCCGGTCATTGCTGCGCTCCGGCATGAACAGCTCCTTCGACGGTGCAGTACTGGTCGCCATCTCACCGTCGAAACACACCGACTATGTGTCCTTTGTTGCCTTCCCCGCCGAACGGGTGGATGCGGCCGTACGCAACGAGCAGCGCGTGATGGTGCCGCTGGGTGTGTTCATCGGCACGGTCTCGGCGATCTGCTTGTTCCTGTTTCTGCAACGCATGACGTCGATGGCGGCAGCGCTGTGCCGTGCATTGCCGACCGAGCGCGTCTTCATGCACTACCAGCCGATCGTCGATCTGCGCACTTTACGGTGCATCGGCGCGGAGGCGTTGATGCGATGGCAGCGCAACGAGCAGTTCATACCGCCCGACCGCTTCATCGTCGCGGCCGAGCGTGCCGGGGTGATCAACCGGGTCACGCGCCGCGCGATCTCGCTGGTCGCCCGCGATGCGTCCGAATTGTTGCGGCTGTATCCGGATTTCCACATCAGCATCAATCTTTCGGCGCAGGACCTGTGCGTGGGGCATGCCGTCGAATTGCTGCAGGACCTGCTCAGGGTCACGGGCCTGCCGGCGTCCAACTTCTGGGTTGAGGCCACCGAAACGGGCGTGCTCGAGGCCAGCGAAGCGGCCAAGGTGATCGCCCAGATCCGCGGCATGGGCATTCGTGTGGCGGTCGATGATTTCGGAACGGGCTATTCCAGCCTGGCGATACTCGACAACATCCGCCCCGACATGCTCAAGATCGACAAGCAGTTCGTCGCCACCATCGTGGATGGCTGCGCGGGCCGCGAGGTGGTGATGGCGATCATCGCGCTGGGCAAGTCGCTCGGCCTGGACATGGTGGCCGAAGGGGTCGAAACCCAGGAACAGGCCGACTTCCTGCTGGCCAACGGGGTGCGCTATGCGCAGGGCTGGCTCTTTGGCAAGCCGGGACCCATCAGCGCGCTCAAGCCGATGTCGTTGTGACAGCGCAGCGCACGGGTCGGCCGCCGTGGCCACACTCAGCGCATGCGCTCGCCGTCGCGCACCGACTCGACCATGCCCTGGTTGAAACGCACGATCGCCAGGAAATTGCCTGAGCCCCGGTGAAAGGTCCACTCCTCCATCGGAATACAAGACTGCGACAGCAGCGCCTGGGGCGGGGTGCCGCGATAGGGTGACAGGTACCAGTCGGCTTGCAGCCGTGGCACGCAGACAATGTCCTTGAACGCAGGCTCGCCGCATTTCTGCAGCAAGGAAAAGCGTGACTCGCCGATGCTGACCAGGAAGCCGTTGCAGCTGAGGGACTGCGCCGCCGCCGCGGGAACATGGCTCACGGCCCACAGTGCGAACAGGCCGGCACAGAGGCTGCTGGCGCGAGCAAGGCGCCGCAACGCACGGCCAGCCGAACGTGCCCCTTCGTGTACCACCCGCCTCATCGCTTCTTGCGCTGGGCGTCGTATCGAGCCCAATAGCCGAAGGCCTCTTCGTGCACTTCGATGTCCACTTCCGACACGCGAGCCTGGATGCGTTCCTGCACGTCGGCCACTGCGCGGTTGTAGACCACCGGGCCGATCTCTTCCAGGAAAAAGCCCAGCAGCGCGCCGGCCGCCACGTTGCCGATGCGTTCTTCCATGTGTTCGGCGAAGTAGCGTTCGATGGAGGTGATGGCCTGCTGGCGCGCTTCGCGGGAGATCTCGATGGTCATGGTCGCTTGCAAGGGATCGCTTCGATCCCCTGATTATGGCAAGCGGGCCTGGCCTCAGTGGGCTGTCGCTGCAACCGGTGCGGTCCGGGCCTTCCTGGCCAGCTCGAGCTTGGCAATGGCGTTGCGGTGCACTTCGTCCGGGCCGTCGACGATGCGCACGGTGCGCTGGTGGGCGTAGGCTTCGGCCAGCCAGAAGTCCTGGCTGACGCCTGCCGCGCCGTGGGCCTGGATGGCCCAGTCGACCACCTTGCACGACATGTTCGGAGCGACCACCTTGATCATCGCGATTTCGGCACGCGCCTCCTTGTTGCCCACGGTGTCCATCTTGTGGGCAGCGTTGAGCGTGAGCAGGCGGGCCTGGTCGATCATGCAGCGCGACTCGGCGATGCGCTCGTGCCAGATCGACTGCTCGGCCAGCGGCCGGCCGAAGGCCACGCGCGAGCGCAACCGGTCGCACATCAGTTCGAGGGCGCGTTCGGCTGCGCCGATGGAACGCATGCAATGGTGGATGCGTCCCGGGCCCAGCCTACCCTGGGCAATCTCGAAGCCGCGGCCTTCGCCCAGCAGGATGTTGCTGACCGGCACGCGCACGTCTTCGAGCAGCACCTCCATGTGGCCGTGCGGCGCGTCGTCGTAGCCGAACACGGACAGGTGCCGCAGCACCGTGACGCCTGCCGTGTCGCGCGGCACCAGCACCATCGACTGCTGCGCGTGGCGCGGCGCGTCAGGGTCTGTCTTGCCCATCACGATGAAGATCTTGCAGCGTGGGTTGCCCGCGCCTGACGAGAACCACTTGCGGCCGTTGATCACGTAGTCGTCGCCTTCGCGGCGGATCGTGCACTGGATGTTGGTTGCGTCCGATGACGCCACCGCCGGCTCGGTCATCAGGAAGCCCGATCGGATCTCGCCGGCCAGGAGCGGCTGCAGCCACTGGTCTTGCTGTGCGGGGGTACCGTAGCGCTCGATGGTTTCCATGTTGCCCGTGTCGGGTGCCGAGCAGTTGAATACTTCGCTCGACCACGAGACGCGGCCCATCACCTCGCACAGCGGCGCATAGTCCAGGTTCGAGATGCCGGGCACGCCACGGTGCGCGTGCGGCAGGAACATGTTCCACAGCCCGGCGTCGCGCGCCAGCGGCTTGAGTTCCTCGACCAGCGGCGACACCTGCCACGGATTGCCCTGACGGCGGAACGCGTCCATCTCCGCGTGGTGGCGCGCTTCGTTGGGATAGATGTGCTGGTCGAAGAAGGTCTGGAGGCGATCGACGAGGTCGCGGGTCTTGGCAGAGGGTTCGGCAAACATCGAGGTCCTTGTGGGTTCGCGGGCACAACGCCCGATGGACCGGAATTGAAGCACCCGCACTGCCGGCCGCGCGGTCGCTCAAGCGACGCCGCAGGCGGCATGCTGACACCTAGGCGTCAGGCAGTGCGCTGCACCCCGCACCACCGCGCCATGAACACGGCAAGCACCGCGGTCGTTTGCATCATGCTGTCGATCGATGCCCATTCGTCGATGCCGTGGATGTTGGCGCCGCCCGAAGGGCCGTAGCAGATCGCGGGTGTCTGACCGTAGAGATTGAAGAATTTCGCATCGGTGGTGCCCGTGAACGAGGTCGGAAGCGCCGGCTTGCCCACCACGTCCGCATGGCACTGCGAGATGGCGGTGACGATGGGGGCATCGTCGGGCACATGGCAGCCGTCGGCCTGAAAGCCTTCGTAGACGATGCGGTACTGCAGCGCAGCGTGTGCCGGATGCGCTTCGTAGGCGGCCGCCAGCAGGGCCTCGACCTCTTGCTTGACCTTGCCGACCTTCATGTCCGGATAAAAGCCGATGCGCACGTCGGCCCGGCAGGCCGAAGGCACCGAAGACGCCCATTCGCCGCCATGGATCTTGCCCAGGTTGAAGTTCACCGGGTGCTTGTGGTGCGCAAAACTGCGGTAGCGTGCGCTCGGGGCGTTCCACTTCTCCTCGAGCTTTTTCAGCGCACCATAGAGATACATCGTGAAGTCGATGGCACCGACGCCCGTCTGTGCGACTGAGGCATGCACGGGTTTGCCCAGCACCTCGATGGCCAGCCACAGCACGCCGAGCTGGCAGGTCATGACACCGTTCTCCGAAATCGGCTCGGGGATCACGGCCGCATCGGCGCGGTAGCCTCGCACCAGGCAGGCCAGGGCGCCGTTGCCGGTGCATTCCTCCTCGATGACCGACTGGAAGTAAACCGGCGAAGCAGGTTCGAGGCCCAGCGACTGCAGGGCCTTGTAGGCCATGGTGTAAGCCACGATGCCCGCCTTCATGTCCGAAGCACCGCGGCCGTACACGCGGTCGCCCTCGACAGTGGCGGAGAACGGCGCGTGCGTCCACAGCACCTGCGCACCCGTGGGCACCACGTCGATGTGGCCGTTGAAGATCAGCGACCGCCCGCGGGGCGGCCCGGCTGGCCGATGGATGCCCACGACATTGGTGCGTCCCTCGTACGAGGCGATCGAGGGTGAATAGCCAGGATGGGCGCGCAGCGCGTCTTCGTCGATCTGGAATTCGTCCACTTCCAGGCCGAGCGCGGCGAAGACCTGTGCCATGCAGGACTGCGCGCTCTGTTCATGGCCGAGCAAGGACGGATGCGCAACCAGCTCGCGCAGCAGCGCGACACTGTCGGCGCGCAGTGCATGGGCGGCGGCGACGATGTCCGCCTCGTGGATGGAGGGGTCGGTGGGCAGTCCGGCGGCGTGGGGGGTGTCTGGCATGGTGGGCGTCATTCTTTCACCGGAGCAATCCCCGTGCCGCCAAGTGGGCGCCGTTCAGCGCCACTGCAACAGAAGCGCCCATGGCTGGCGGCTCATGTGCCGGTCGACGCAGCCGGTGGCGCCCTCGGCACAGACCTGCGGCAGGTAGGACGGATCCAGGCGCAAGGTGCCGGGCGCGAAGACCAGCCGGCGCCGCGTGACTGACTGAAGCACATTGCCGCCGATCGTGTCGAAGCCTGTGGCGTCGACGGCCACCACCACGTCGCAATGCATGCGCAAGGCGCCGCCGTCGCTGCGTCGCCGCATCAGGGCCTCACCGAGCTTGTCGAAACTGTCGAGTCCGGCGTCTGAAGCGCGGGCCTGGCAGGCCAGGTCGCCCACGCGTGGCGTTGTCTGCGGCAGGTCGCAGGCCCGCATGGCATAGGCCGTGGGCGGCGCGTCGGTGCTTTCAGCCAGCGTGGTCTGCCAGGCCGCCGCCGCGTAGTCGGCATGCGCGGGGGAGAAAGCGAATTCTCCGGCTTCCAATCCCGCCTGGCGTGCCACCCAACTGATGAAGGCGGCCGACCACGGCGTGTCGATGACCGCGACGCGGTCGAGCGCCGTGGACATCGCTCGCAGTTCGTCCGAGCTCAGCCCCTCATCGGAGCCCACGCCCAGTCCCTGCAGGCGTGCCGACGTGGCCTGGTTCAGCGCCTGTTGGAGCAAACTGCGATCGGCGGGGCGCCAGGCACCGAAACGCACCAGCGATGGCAGGTGTTCGTCCTTCCGGTCGACCGCGTCCCAGTACTGCAGCACCCGTTGCCAGGGCGCTATCGCGCCGAGAGTACGCCGGGTGTCTTCGCCTTCGGCATCGCCGGACTGCAGGAGCCGGCCTTCGGCGTCGAGCGTCTGGTTGCCGAAGGCCTGCTGCTGCGTGACGGCGGCTGCGGCCATGGCCAGCGCGCGGGGCGGCGGTGCGCGCTGTGCCGTGGCGAGGCACGCCGGGCTGGCATGTGCGCCAACGACGACGGCAGCGAGCAGGCCGCAGGCGAGCGCCGGGGACGGGAGGAGGGGCCGGGCCGGATGCGAAAGGTGCAGCCGTGAAAGCGAGAGCAGGAGGGGGCGCATGGGCACGCCAGCATAGCCGCAGCGGTCGCCCTTGCCATCGCGGTGCCTGTTTCGTGGGCACCGTGTTGCAGCGCCTGCCGCACAACGATCCATGACGAATCGCCGGGGCATGTCCACAAGGTTGTCCACAGGAGGGGTGGACAACCTCACGGGCGCGGCCTGCAGCGGCCCGCAACGTTCATCCGATGGCAACATTGAGGGATCGGCGTGCAAAGTCGCCTAACATCGCCCTGTGAACCTGCCTGCCGCCATCGATGCCCCCAGCGCCCGCGCGCTGATCGCTTTGCTTACCGCACGCCTGGAGGCCGAAGGCATCGTCCATCTGCGGCGTCCACCGGCTGCACCGACCACCTGCTGCGGGCGCGGATGCAACGGCTGCGTGTGGGAGGGTTATCTGCAGGCCGTGTGTGGCTGGCGTGACGAGGCACTGGCGAGCCTGGTTGCCCGTTGAGAGGCATCGAGCGGGCGCCGTGTGTGCCTGTTTGCCGTGTGCGCCGCTTCACCAGTCGCTGCCGCTGTCGTCCGAGCCTCCGCCGCTCGATCCGCTGTTGTCCCAGGTGCTGTCGTCCATGATGCCGAAGTCGTTGCCGCCCAGGTCGGCGCCGGTGTCGGGGCCGAGGGTGTTGGCGAACGCCGGCGCTTCGTTGCGTGGCGAAACGATGTCGCTGCCGGGCGCATCGCGATGGCTGAAATGGCGCACGGCTTCTTCGACCGCGACCGCTCCCAGCCCCATGGCAGCGCCCGTGACGAGTGCGCCGCCCAGACCGCCGCCGAAGCCAGAGGACGGCGCTGCAGCGCCGTAGGCCGGGCCGGCTGTGGCTGACGGCGCGTAGCCCTGCGGGCCCGTGGCATACGACGGCATGGCGTAGCCCGGCGCGGGAGCCGGGCCCATGGCCTGGCTGGGCAGGGGCGCACCACCGCCGCGCAGGCGGCGCAGCATCCAGGCGCCAGCGGCGAGCAGCAGCACGACCAGTCCGACCTTGGCTGGCGTTCCCATGCCCCCGGTGTCTGCGGTGGTGGCCGCGGCGGAGGACAGGCCGGGCGTCGAACGGTCGGGCGTTTTCGCCGGCACCGATGCCGATGCATCGATCTTCTCCAGAAGACCGGCCACCGCCTGCGGCTTGGCGAAGGGCAAGCCCGGTGCCAGTTCGTTGGCGCGCGTGTACTCGGCTTTCGCCTGGCCGATGTGCCCCTCCTTGGCCAGCAGTTCGGCATGGACGAAATGCGCCTTGGCGCTTTGCGGGTGCGCGACGAGCACCTGCGCGATCATGGTGTCGGCCTGGGCCAGTTGGCCGCCATGCGCAGCCTTGTAGATGTCATCGATGGTCGGTTCGCCCACCTTGGGCGCGGGGCCGCCCTGGGCCAGCACCGCGACCGGCGCGGCGAGCGCCAGGACCAGGCTCATTTGCAGAACGATACGTGGATACATGAAGGACCTTTCAGCGCGCACGGGTGGTGTGCAGCGCTCGACTGGACCATGCGCGACTTAAAACTCGCTTAACCCGCCCACGTTCGGGAGGGCGGCCTCTTCAGGTTCCGGCCCGCATGCCGATAGTCCAAGGGTCAACCACTTCATTTTTCGGATGTCGACCATGTCTGCTTCAATCACATCGGGTTCTCTGTCGATTGCAAAGAAGCTCGGCATCCTCACGGTCAGCGCCATCGTGGGCGTGCTGGCGCTGACGGCGGTGTTCCTCGTGTCCGAGCGCCAGATGATTCTCGACGAGCGCCAGGCCAGCGTCCGGCAGGTGGTCGAGGTCGCGCACGGCGTGGTCACGTATTACCACGGCCTTGCCAGCAAGGGCGCAATGAGCGAAGTCGAGGCGCGCCAGCAGGCCATGCAGGCGCTCAAGGCAATGCGCTACAGCGGCAGCGAATACGTGTGGATCAACGACATGACGCCGCGCATGGTCATGCACCCAGTCAATCCCGCCCTCGACAACAAGGACCTTTCGGGCAATCAGGATCCGACGGGCAAGCGTCTTTTCATGGAATTCGTGAAGACCGTCGAGACAAGCGGCGCTGGTTTCGTGCCCTATCTTTGGGCCAAGCCGGGCAATGACAAGCCGGTTCCAAAGATCTCGTACGTGTCAGGCTTCAAGCCCTGGGGCTGGGTGATCGGCTCGGGTGTCTACATCGACACGGTCGACAGCGCCATCGTCGAGCGCAGCGTGGGCTTCGCGCTCGGTGCGCTGGCGCTGGCTGCCGTCCTGATGACGATCGGCTGGTTGATTTGCCGGGGCATCCTGCGTCAACTGGGAGGCGAGCCGCTGCAGGCCGTCGGCATCACGCGTCAGATCGCCGAGGGCGACCTGACGGTGGCGATCGACCTGCGAAAGGGCGACGCGTCCAGTCTCCTGCATTCGATCCGCACCTTGCGTGACAGCCTGGCCAAGGTGGTCGGCGAAGTCCGCGGCGGGACCGAAACCATTGCGACGGCGTCCAACCAGATTGCCGCAGGCAACCAGGATCTGTCGTCGCGCACGGAACAACAGGCCAGCTCGCTTGAAGAGACGGCCGCGTCGATGGAAGAGCTCACCAGCACGGTCAAGCAGAACGCGGAGAACGCCCGCCAGGCCAACCAGCTGGCGGTGTCGGCGTCGGACGTTGCCGTGCGCGGCGGGGGCGTGGTGAACCAGGTGGTGCACACCATGGGGGCCATCAACACGTCCTCGCGCAAGATCGTGGACATCATTGGCGTGATCGACGGGATCGCGTTCCAGACGAACATCCTGGCGCTGAATGCGGCGGTGGAGGCCGCACGCGCAGGCGAACAGGGCCGAGGCTTCGCGGTGGTGGCGGCGGAGGTGCGCAACCTCGCTCAGCGCTCGGCCGCGGCGGCCAAGGAGATCAAGGGCCTGATCGACGACTCGGTGAGCAAGGTGACCGAGGGCAGCCAGCAGGTGGCCGACGCGGGCCGCACGATGGAAGAGATCGTCGGCAGCGTCAAGCGCGTGACCGACATCATGGGTGAGATCACCGCGGCCAGCCAGGAGCAGACCACGGGCATCGAGCAGATCAACCAGGCGATCGCGCAGATGGACCAGGTGACGCAGCAAAACGCGGCGTTGGTGGAGGAGGCCGCCGCTGCGGCAGGAGCGTTGCGCGAGCAAGCGGCCAGTCTGGTGAGCACGGTCAGCGTGTTCACCGTGCGGGGGGACGCGGGCGTGTAGCCCTTGGCGCGTCGTCCGTCGCACCCTGAGCGCGCCTGCGCCGGGGGTGGCAAAATCGCACGGATCGACCACCGAAACCTATGACCGAAGCCACGTCCCGTCCACCTCTTCCCGACCACCTCTGCGCCGATCCGCGCAGCCCCCACCACGACGCCGCCGTATTCGAGCACGACATCGGCATCCGCTTCAACGACAAGGAGCGGCTCGACGTCGAGGAATACTGCGTGAGCGAGCGCTGGATCAAGGTGCCCGCGGGCAAGACGCTCGACCGCAAAGGCAAGCCGCTTTTGATCAAGCTCAAGGGCAAGGTCGAGGCGTTCTATCGCTAGCTGCACCCCGTCTTTGCCAGCGCCGCCGACGGCGCGCTCGCTTTGACAGATATGCTATGGCCCACGCACCGGCGCCCGGCGCTGTGAGCGAGACAGATCAACCCGTCAGTTCCAGAGGTTCACCCATGCCCGCTACCCCCTCCAAGATCATCTACACCCTTACCGACGAAGCGCCGCTGCTGGCGACGGCGTCGCTGCTGCCGGTCATCCAGACCTTCGCGGCGCCTGCAGGCATCGACGTCGTCACCAGCGACGTGTCGGTCGCAGCGCGCATCCTGGCGGAATTCTCCGACCGGCTGACGCCCGAGCAGCAGGTGCCAGACAACCTGGCCGAGCTGGGTCGCCTGACCCAGTTTCCCGATACCAACATCATCAAGTTGCCCAACATCAGTGCGTCGGTGCCACAGCTCGTGGCGGCCATCCGGGAACTGCAGTCCAAAGGCTACAACCTGCCCGACTTCCCGGAAGATCCGAAGACCGACGAAGACAAGGCCGTGCTCACGCGTTATTCCAAGGCGCTCGGCAGCGCCGTGAACCCGGTGCTGCGCGAAGGCAATTCCGATCGCCGCGCGCCAGCTGCGGTCAAGCGCAACGCCCGCAAGAACCCGCACTCGATGAGCAAGTGGAGCCCGGCGTCACGCACGCACGTCTCGCACATGCACGGCGGCGATTTCTACGCCGGCGAGAAGAGCATGACGCTCACTGCCGCGCGCGACGTCAAGATGGACCTGGTCACCAAGAGCGGCCAGACCCTGTTGCTCAAGAAGAAGGTCGCGCTGCTCGAAGGCGAGATCATCGACAGCATGTTCATGAGCAAGAAGGCGCTGTGCAAGTTCTACGAAGACGAGATGGAGGACGCGCGTGAAACCGGCGTCATGTTCTCGCTGCACGTCAAGGCGACCATGATGAAGGTGTCGCACCCGATCGTGTTCGGCCACGCGGTGCGCATCTTCTACAAGGACGCCTTCGCCAAGCACGGCAAGCTGTTCGACGAACTGGGTGTCAACGTCAACAACGGCCTGTCGAGCATCTACGACAAGATCGCAGACCTGCCGACTTCGCAGCGCGACCAGATCGTCAAGGACCTGCACGCCTGCCATGAGCACCGTCCCGAACTGGCGATGGTCGATTCGGCCAAGGG
Organism: Variovorax ginsengisoli; assembly: GCF_030811835.1. Taxonomy (GTDB): domain Bacteria; phylum Pseudomonadota; class Gammaproteobacteria; order Burkholderiales; family Burkholderiaceae_C; genus Variovorax; species Variovorax ginsengisoli_C. Next base: position 124,917 of record NZ_JAUSRO010000017.1, read on the forward strand.
CATCAGCAACCTGCACGCGCCCAACGACGTGATCGTCGACGCATCGATGCCCGCCATGATCCGCCTGGGCGGCAAGATGTGGGGCGCCGACGGCCGGCCCAAGGACACCAAGGCTGTCATGCCCGAGAGCACCTTTGCCCGCATCTACCAGGAGATGATCAACTTCTGCAAGACCAATGGCAACTTTGACCCGGTGACCATGGGTACGGTGCCCAACGTGGGCCTGATGGCCCAGAAGGCCGAGGAATACGGCTCGCACGACAAGACCTTCGAAATCCCCGAAGACGGCGTGGCCCGCATCGTCGACCTCGCCACCGGTGAAGTGCTGCTCGAGCAGAACGTGGAAACCGGCGACATCTGGCGCATGTGCCAGGTCAAGGACGCGCCGATCCGCGACTGGGTCAAGCTGGCCGTGAACCGTGCACGCCTGTCGGGCATGCCCGCCGTGTTCTGGCTGGACGAATACCGCCCGCACGAAGCCGAACTCATCAAGAAGGTCAAGACCTACCTGAAGGACCACGACACGAAGGGCCTGGATATCCAGATCATGTCGCAGGTGCGTGCCATGCGCTACACGCTCGAGCGCGTGATTCGCGGCAAGGACACCATCTCGGTGACCGGCAACATCCTGCGCGACTACCTGACCGACCTGTTCCCCATCATGGAACTGGGCACCAGCGCGAAGATGCTGTCGATCGTGCCGCTGATGGCCGGCGGCGCCATGTTCGAAACCGGCGCGGGCGGCTCTGCGCCCAAGCACGTCAAGCAGCTGGTCGAGGAAAACCACCTGCGCTGGGACTCGCTGGGCGAGTTCCTGGCACTGGCCGTGTCGCTGGAAGACCTGGGCATCAAGAGCGACAACAAGAAGGCCAAGATCCTGGCCCAGACGCTCGACGCTGCCACCGGTTCGCTGCTGGACAACAACAAGGGTCCGTCGACCCGTGCCGGCGAACTCGACAACCGCGGCAGCCACTTCTATCTGGCGATGTACTGGGCCCAGGCCCTGGCCGAGCAGACCGAAGACAAGGAACTCCAGGCGCACTTCGCGCCGCTGGCCAAGGCGCTGACCGAGAACGAGGCGAAGATCGTCGAGGAACTGCGCGTGGTGCAGGGCCAGCCGGTGGACATCGGCGGCTACTACAAGCCCGACTTTGCCAAGACCGAAGCCGTGATGCGCCCGAGCGCGACTTTCAACGCGGCACTGAAGGCAGCTGCCGCCGCCTGATGCAGTCGCGACGGCGTTGCGCCGTCATGTCATGCACGCAAGCCACTAGGGCCACTTCGGTGGCCCTTTTTCATTGCCCGTCACATCACGGTGGCGCTTCAGTCGTAGTTGGTGAAGCGGCTGCTGGTCGAGGTGGTCGAATGCACAGACTGGTACCCCTGGATATTCTGTGCAAAGCTGCTCGTGGGGCTCGAGCCCACGCTGGCCAGGCCGTTGAACTCGATCTGGAACATCAGCCGCGTGGTCGGGGTCGTGACGCCGGAGACCTGTCGTTCCAGCGCAATGCGGCCGATCCAGCAGCAGGCGTTGTATTCGAAGCCAACGACGCCAACGCCCAGGTCATGGTCGCGCATGCTGTAGTTGATGCGGCCAACGGCAGACCAGCGCCCGGGCGTCTTCTTGGGTGTCGGGCCCTGGCTGTTGCCGTCCCACAGGTCGCTGAGCGGCCATTGCCAACTCAAGTCGATCGAACGCGTGCCGTCGTCCGAGGTCGTGGTGGTGTCGGCACTGTAGCGATAGGCGAAGTTGAGCACGTGTTGGGGGGCTGGCGCGTAGCGCAGGCTCAGCGCATTGCGCGTCGAGGTGTGGGTGTCGATGTTGTACTGGACCAGGGCGTCCGAGCTCCAGGTCGCAGACCAATTGACCTGGCCGCCGATCAGAAAATCGCTCACACGGTCCGTCACCGCCGTGCCGGAAGGCAGCGTCACATTCTGGTCTGAGAAGCGAAAGCGCTGCGCGAAGCCCAGGCGGGCCGCTTCGACGCCGGTGTCGGGGTCGATCAGCCGTGAAGTGACGCCCGTGGTGAGCGTGTTCGTGTCCGAGACCCGGTCGTTGCCCGAGAACGCATTCTCGGTATAGATCGTCGCAAAACTGAAGTCGTTGGCGGCCGTGTCGTACACCGGTAACTGGCTTTGGTCGCGATAGGGCGTGTGCACGTAGTACATGCGTGGCTCCAGCGTCTGGCGTACGGCGCGGCCGAAAAAGCTGGTGTCTCGTTCGAAGACGAGGCCGCTGTCCAGGCTGAAGGTGGGCACCGTGCTGGTGATGCTGGTCGCACCGCTGGCCAGTGGCGAATCCAGCTGGTACGCAGCGGTATGCAACAGCAGCTTGGGAATAACGTAAGCGCTGGGCGTGACCCATGGCCGGCTGATCTGGAAGTTGCCGACCATTCGCTCCCCGTTGGGCTGTGCAATGCCGTTGAGGGTGGGCGCGTAGGCAGAGTCGATGTGAAAACGCGTGTAGTCAAGCCCGACGGACACGTCGAAACCGTTCCAGTCGTACTTGTTGTAGTTGGCCGTGAGCTGCGGCATGCGGTCGTACGGCGGTGTGACGGGCGACGCCGCGTACTGCAGGGTCTGGTAGGCCAATGCACGGGCCTCGCCGCTCCAGTCGCCCTTGCTCCAATCGAGCGCGGCCTGGTTCGTCAACAGACGCGTGGTCAGCGAGGGTGTCTGCGAGAAGTCGCGCCAGTAGTCGTTGTCGCTCACGCGGTTGATGGTGAGCGAGCCGCTGAGCGAATCGAGTCCGAAAGGCTTGGGGTCGAAGGTCTGGTTGTGCTGCGACCAGAAGCCCCAGCGCTCGCGGTCTCGCAGCGTGTCGGAGGGCATGTAGTCCACGCGCACTTGGCCATGGTAGGTGTCTTCGAGATAGCGGAATTCCGAGCTCGTATCGATTCCGCGGCTGCTCATGAGGTTGGCGTAGAAGGTCGCGTCGCGATTGGGCGCGATGTTCCAGTAATAAGGTTGTCGCCACTCAAGGCCATTGGTGCTGCCATACCCGAAGGTCGGCGCGAGCAGGCCGCTCTTGCGGTCACTGCTCAACGGGAAGCTCATCGACGGCAGGGCCGGTGTCGTGATGCCCATGAAGCTCAGGCGTGCGTCGGTGGCCACGCCGACGTTTTCCTCGGTGTCGGTCGTCAGCGTGGCGGCGGTCAGCAGCCAGGCCGGCATCCAGCCGGGGTAGTCCTCGCGGCGGCAGGTGGTATAGGTGGCATTGCGCGCCACCGACACGTTCGAGTCCACGAAGTCGATGCGCGGGGCGTCGCCGTGCCCGCCGGCCAGGAAGGCGTAGCGCACGTTGTTGAAGAAGCCCTCGAAGGTCTCGACCTTGAGCTGCAGCTCGGGCCCGTCGTAGGTATTGCCGGCCTGGTTCACGTGCACGTTGCCGGTGGCCTTGGCGGTGTCGTCGGGTTGGTAGTACTCGAGCCGGTCGGCGCGGATGGCGGTGTCGCCACGGCGCAGCGAGGCATTGCCTTCGACCACGGTTTCGAGGTTGGGCCGTCCCGAGAGGCGATCACCTTCGATGAAGCTGGGCCGCTCGCCGTGTTCGGCCTGTGGGATGGTTTCAGGAATCTGCGGGGTGCGCTGGAGCGTCAGCGGCGCGTCGATCCAAGCGGTATCCGCTGGTGCGTTCTGGGCCGCTGCCCCATGCGCATGCAACAGCGCCAAGGCCAGCATCGCCAGGGGAAGGGGGGGGGCGCAGAAAGACCGGGTTTTGCCTTTCATTCGCCGGCGTGCCGCGCCATCGAAGGGGACGGCTTTTCAAGCGTGAGGATCTTTTGGGGGCCGAGTGAACCAGTGCCCCCCAGCCGGTACCACAGCTTGATCCAAGCCAGTGCCAGTTCGCCGCTGGCACTGGCGAGCTGTTGGGAAGTTTGCAGCAGATATTCGTAGTTCTCCAGCAGCTCCAGTTCGGACACCTTGCCTTGCGCGTGCTGCGCCTGCAGTTGCATCAACGACTCTCTGCTGGCTTGCATCGCTTCGTAAATCTGAAGCGTGCGTTGGCCCTGTTTGTGCAGATTGCCCAGTTCCTGAGCGACTTCCATATAAGCCTTGGCGATGACCGCGTCCCGATAGCCGGGCGCGCCGCTGCGTTCCATTGGCAGGGCATGGCCTTCCTGGGCGGTGATCCATCCCTCGAGTACGTTCGCACGATCGCCTTTCAGAACGCTGGCGAGCGATACGTCTTCCCGTTGCGAGAGAAGCGACGCGGGCAGCGCCAACGGCAGTGGCTTGGCATAGTGCGGAATCTGTCCATCGGTCAGCGTGTCGCCGAGCCGCTGCCGCAACGCTTCGGGCGAGAGCTTGCAGGCCGAGGCAATGAGCGCCAAACCTGCGTTCTGGCGCTCAGCGAGGATGTCGCGCGCTGCGTCGGCGTCTCGCAGGCGCTGCGCCAGGGCTGCGCGGGCGGCTTTGCTCGGGCGTGGAGAGGTTTGTAGAAGATGCTGCTCCTGCAGCATCGCGGTGCGCGCCTGGGCGATGAGGATCAACCCGAAGGTATCGGTCTTCGCCAGCACATAGGCAGCGGCCACCCGCATGTCCAGCGGCAGATCGACTTCCGTGTCGCCCATGGCGACATGCATGGGCACCTGCTTGCTGGCGTCTGTGCGCGCCTGCTGCGCCTGGGCGCAATCGATCAATCCGTTCAGCGTGGCGTCACGGAAGTCCAGCCACCAGGGCTGGCCGGCGGCGACAGCTGAGGAGGACGGCGCGTCGTGCGCCACCTCCAACCCCCGCATGTCGGACGTGCTCGCCTGTGCGCCCACGCCCAAGGTCAGTGTGCCGGCAGCCAAGACGATTCGAGCCGCCACGGCGGACAGGCGCAGACGGAATGCCATGCGGGATACCCTTTGAAAAAGGGCGACTGTGCGCGCCGATTGAGGATGCATTTTGGAAATGCACCCCACCTCGGCCGCAGCTTCAGGCGAGCTTGAACACCCGTACCGTCTCGACCAGCGTGGAGGCCTGCTCTTGCATCGAACCCGCAGCCGCAGCGGCTTCCTCGACCAGGGCCGAGTTCTGCTGGGTGACCTGGTCCATCTGGTTGATCGCCTGGTTGATCTGCTCGATGCCTGTGGTCTGCTCCTGGCTGGCCGCCGAGATCTCGCCCATGATGTCGGTCACGCGCTTGACGCTCTGGACGATCTCCTCCATCGTCTGGCCTGCGTCGCTCACGAGGCGGTTGCCCACCTCGACCTTGCCTACCGAGTCGTCGATCAGCCCCTTGATCTCCTTGGCGGCCGCTGCCGAGCGCTGCGCGAGGCTTCGCACCTCGGCAGCGACGACTGCAAAGCCGCGTCCTTGTTCACCGGCGCGCGCGGCCTCGACGGCGGCATTGAGCGCCAGAATGTTGGTCTGGAACGCGATGCCATCGATCACGCCGATGATGTCGACGATCTTGCGGGAGGAGGTGTTGATCGACGCCATGGTGTCGACCACCTGGGTGACCACTGCGCCGCCGCGCAAGGCAACCTCGGAGGCCGACGCGGCCATCTGGTTGGCCTGGCGTGCGTTGTCTGCGTTCTGCTTGACCGTGCTGGTCAGCTCCTCCATGGAGGCTGCCGTCTGTTCGAGCGAACTGGCCTGCTGCTCGGTGCGTGAAGACAGGTCTTGGTTGCCCATGGCGATCTCGTTCGATGCGGTGGCGATGGTGTCCGTGCCAGTGCGCACGCTCGCCACGATGCGAACCAGGTTGGCCTGCATCAGCCCCAGTGCGGCAAGCAGCGGTGTGAATTCGTCGCGCGTGTCGTCGTCGATGCTGTGGGTCAGGTCGCCTTCGCTCACCCGTTCGGCTGACATGCGGGCCAAGGTCACACGGCGTCGAATCACGGCGATGATGTGCCAGAAGAAACCTGCAAGGCCGAGGCCGAACGCCACGGTGATGACGTTGATCTCGATGTTCGTGCGGTCCACCTTGCTCTGCACACTGCCCAACTCGCTCGACAGCAAGGCGTACTGCCGCTTTTTCTCGGCGTCGAGCCACTCCAGCATGCGATTGCGTGCGGGGATGGTTTTTTCCACCAGCCAGTCGAAGGCCTCATCCTTGCGCCCGGCCTGTATCAGGCGGATGTTTTGCTCCTCGATCGGCCAGAACTCGGCCGTGAGCTTGGTAAACGCATCGAACGATGCGATCCCCTCGGGTAGGGTCACGTTCTTGCGATAGGCCTCCGCCTGGTCCTCGACTATCTTGCGTTTGGCTGTGATGTCGTCGAGCGTGGTCTTCAGGTCTGCGGGCGTCCGTACGAGGATCGCATGGCGAATCTGCAGGGAGATGCGCGTCACGTTGAGTTCAACGTCCGCGATGCGCTGGAGTTGCGGCACCCGCACGGTTTCCGTCGCCAGCGTGACGGCCTTGACGTCCGACAGTTGGACCCACGCCATCAGCGCGAGCCCGCCGAGTGCCACGATCAGTACCGCAAGGACGGCGTACAGCCGCTTGGCAATGCCAAAGTTTTCAAATATTTTCATGATGCAAGTGGTGAGTTTGCAAACGGCAAAGCCCGCGGTGCGACGCATAGAGGACTGCAACAAACCCGCGACGTTTTTATGTCAAGCGACTTTCAGGCATGTGGTGGATATGTGAAGCCTGTGGTGAATATGTGAACTTTGCGCTTATAGATCGGCGCCAGCGTTCGAGGGATTGCTCCTGCCGGGCGACGAGACAACTCGCTCAGTCGCTGGTTCTCCTCGACACTGTGTTCCCATGCGCTCATGCAGTTTCGTAACGTAACGGAGCCTCGAAAACCGGAACAGTTGAGCCGTTCAGGCAGTAATTCATTCGAATTAAGAGAGCTTGAAAGTTATTTCATATCAATGACTTAGGGGGCTGAAAAGCACGGTTGAAAAGTTGTTGGCGCGCGCGGCACGCATGTTGCGCAACACATGCATCTTTTTGTTCAAGAGGGTGCCATGACCGCAAACCAATCTGCTTCCGAACTCGCTCCGTCCGCAGGCGTCGCGCCTGTGGTTCTTGCCCAGGCCAACACGGGTGCACCGTCGGCCCTGGTCACACCCGTTGCCGCCGCAGCCACGGCAACCGCAGCGCCCGCCGCCGGAGTGGGCACCTTGTCCGACGCGACGCCCGGCGTGGCCATCCTGCGTGACGGGGTTCGCATTCCTGCGGAGGGGACGCAGACGCTGATGGCAGGCGACCGGGTCATCGTGCCCGAAGGCGGCCAGGCCGGTGTGTCCTTCCCTGGCTCGGCCGGCAACAAGGCGCCGCTGGCCGGCACCTTCACCGGTGGCACCGATGCCACCATCGCCACCACCAAGCTGCCGGGTGGCCTGGAACAGGTGGATGTCGACATGGCGTCGGGCGACCTCGTGGTCACGTCGCCGGATGGCGATGCAGATGCTGCGGCCTTGGCGGTCAAGAAGAAAGTGGCCGCAGGCGGCGGCATTGGTCTGGGCGAATTCGCCCTCGGCGCCCTTGGCGCGCTCGCGCTCGGCGCCGCTCTTTCCAACGACGGCGGCAGCAGCAGCAACAACAGCGGCAGCAAACCGACCTTGCCCGAGGAAGGCGACGCGGATGCCGACGCTGATGCCGATGCCGATGCCGATGCCGATGCCGATGCCGATGCCGATGCCGATGCCGATGCCGATGCCGATGCCGATGCTGATGCTGATGCTGATGCTGATGCTGATGCCGATGCCGATGCTGATGCTGATGCTGATGCTGACGCTGATGCCGATGCCGATGCCGATGCCGATGCCGATGCCGATGCCGATGCCGATGCCGATGCCGATGCGGACGCTGACGCTGACGCTGATGCTGATGCTGATGCTGATGCTGATGCTGATGCTGATGCTGATGCCGATGCCGATGCCGATGCCGATGCCGATGCCGATGCCGATGCCGATGCCGATGCCGATGCCGACGCTGACGCTGACGCTGACGCTGACGCTGACGCTGATGCTGATGCGGATGCCCTGCTCGACCCCGCCCAGGAACTCGTCAACAACCTGATCGGCACGGTCGACAGCACACTGCTTGACGGCCTTGGCCTCGGCGGCACGCTTGCTCCGGCCGTCGGGGCAGTCGATGGGCTGGCCGACGCGCTCGAAGACCTGCTGGCACCGCTGCTCGGCGACGAATTCAATCCTGACAATCCGAATGCACTCGATCCGGCGGACGATGTCGTTGCCACAGTGGCCGACAACCTGGCCACCCTGCTGACGCCGGTCATTGACGGTCTGCTGGGCCAAGGCGTCACCAGCGGCCTCATCGATCCGCTGGAAACCCAGGTCGACTATGTGACCGACGGCCTGTCGAATCTGCTCGAAGGCAGCCTGGGCGATCTGCTGGGAGGCTTGCTCGGCGGCGGCACGGGAGGTGGCACGGGTGACAGCTTGCTCGCACCAGTGGACGGTGCAGTCGACACGGTCGTGAGCGGCCTGAACGATGGCGTGCTGGCAGACCTTGGCCTGGGTGACAGCCTGGCGCCGGTGAGCGAAGCGGTGGATGGCGTGACCGACCTGCTCGACGGCGTGCTCGCACCGGTGCTTGGCAGCGACTTCGCGGCGAACAACCCGAACGCACTCGATCCGGTGGACAGCCTGGTGGGTGATGTCGCCGCGCCGCTGACCGACGTGCTGTCGCCTGTGGTCGACGGCCTGCTGGGCGCGGGTGCGACGGGCGCAGTCATCGGGCAAGTCACGACCCAGGTGGACTACCTGACGGATGGCGTAGCCGGTCTGCTTGACGGCAGCGCGCTCGGTGGGGGCGGTGGCGGCACCGGCTCCGCATTGCTCGACCCGGCGGACGGCGTGGTCGACACGGTCGTCAGCGGTCTGGACGATGGCGTGCTGGCAGACCTCGGCCTGGGCGGCAGCCTGGCGCCGGTGAGCGAAGCGGTTGACGGCGTGACCGATTTGGTCGGCGGCGTGCTCGCACCGGTGCTCGGCAGCGACTTCGCTGCGAACAACCCGAACGCGCTCGACCCGGTGGACAGCCTGGTGGGTGATGTCACCGCGCCGCTGGGCGACGCACTGTCGCCTGTGGTCGATGGCCTGCTGGGCACGGGCGCCACGGACACCGTGCTGGGCCAGGTGACCACGCAGGTGGACTATCTCACCGATGGTGTGGCCGGTCTGCTCGATGGCAGCGCGCTGGGCGGGGATCTTTTGGGCGGTGACCTGCTTGGTGGCGACCTGCTGGCCCCGGTCACCAACCTGCTCGATGGAGTGCTCGGTGACGGCAGCGGCGGTGGCACGGGCACGGCCCTGCTCGACCCGACCGACGCGATCGTGGGCGATGTCGTCAGCGGCCTCGACCACGGCGTGCTGGGCGACTTGGGTTTGGGCGACACGCTGGCGCCGGTCACGTCGGCAGTGGATGGCGTGACCGATCTGGTGGACGGTGCACTTGCACCGCTGGTCGGCGATACCTTCACCACCCAGAGCCCGAACATGCTCGATCCAGTCGACAGCGTGGTGTCGGAAGTGACGGCTGGCGTGGGCAGCCTGGCGAGCCCGGTGGTCGACCAGCTGCTGGGCGCGGGTGCAACGAGTGGATTGGTGGGGCAGGTCGACACGCAGGTCGACTTCGTGACCGATGGTGTGGCCCATGTGCTGGGTGGCGACTTGCTCAACGGTGACCTTTTGGGTGGCGACCTGCTCGGCGGCGATGTGCTGGCAACGGTCACTGACCTTCTGGCGGGTGACCTGCTGGGAGGCGATCTCTTGGGGGGTGACTTGCTCGGCGGCGATGTGCTGGCGCCCGTCACGGATCTTCTGGGCGGTGACTTGTTGGGAGGCGACCTCCTGGCCGGTGATCTCCTGGCGCCTGCCACTGATCTGTTGGGAGGTGACCTCTTGGCCGGGGACCTGCTCGGTGGCGACCTGCTGGCCCCGGTCACCGACCTTCTCGGTGGCGTTGCAGGTGGAGCCGGCGGTGCGGAAGGCGCCGCCACTGCCCTGGCTCCGGTCACCGATCTGCTCGGCGGCCTGACCGGCAGCGCGGGAAGTGCCGGCAGCATCCTGATGCCAGTGACGGACCTGCTCGGCTCGGGCATTCTGAGCTCGGTCACGAGCGTCGCGGATGCGGGCACTGTCGGCACGGCGGCCACGCCGGTCAACTCACTGCTGCACGGCCTGCTGGGCTGATCGCACGTACCACTGAAGGGGGTGGACGACGCCCATCGTCCGCCTCCGCAGAAAGGAGCCCCGAATGCAGAACCGATCATTCATCGCCGCGCTGGCTGCCGCCGCAACCCTGCTCGCAGGCTGCAGCATGCCCAAGGCCGGCAGCGACAACGCGACCTACTACTACTCGAACAAGGGCGCGTCGGCTGTCGCGCCCGTGCGCCCCGTGCCCATGGCCCCGGCCAGCCAGGTCGGCCCGCAAGGCGTGGCGCGCATCGTGTATTTCGACTTCGACCACTATGTCGTCAAGCCGGAATACCGCGGCGTGGTCGAGGCGCATGCCAACTTCCTCAAGGCACGCCGTGGCGCCAAGGTCACGCTCGAGGGCCATACCGACGAGCGCGGCGGGCGGGAATACAACCTCGCGCTGGGCCAGCGACGTGCCGAGGCGGTCCGCAATGCGCTGACCGTGCTGGGTGTGTCCGACAGCCAGATTGATCCTGTCAGCTGGGGCGTGGAAAAGCCGGCCTCGCTCGACAGGACGGAGCAGGGCTACCAGCTCAACCGCCGCGTCGAATTCACTTACCGCTGAGGCCAACCATGCCGTCATCGTTCACCGCGTTTTCCAATCATCGACGGAGGTTGCTTGATGCTCCTGAGTGACCAGTTGCGTGCCTGCCACGATCATCTGCGTGCGCAATGCGCAGCGCTGCCCGCGCCTTATCCGGCCTACGCGCTGTTCTTCTCGGTGACCGACGGCACACGAAGGGCGCATGTCGAGTTCGCCAGCGGGCCCGACCTTGCCACCGCCTGGGCCACGGGCGTCGACAAGCTGCAGGGCTGGATGGGCGGCCAGCCATTGCCGGCCACGTGGCTGCGGGTCGACTGGGTCGAAGGCGCACGTGCCGTCAGCTGGGACCGCCTGGTCGATCAGCTTGCCGTGACCAAGCGCGGCTATTTTCGCTTCGGCATTGCCTTCGACGAGGGCTTCGAGCAAGCATTCACGGAGCAGGAACTCAATGCCAATGCCATGTTGTACGGCGGCGCGCAGACCGAGCATGCTGTAGTCAACACCAACAACTTTCGCGCCTACGCACGCCTGCGCTTTGGCGCGAAGGTCACGATGCAATTGCCGCCGAGCGGTCTGGCCTACCTGCTGGCCACGCGCGGGGTGTTCTGCGGCGAAGACGGCATTGCGCATCCGCTGTGCGGCATCGGCCTGAATGCGGGGCGCCGCGATGTGGCGTCGCTCGATGCCGACACCGTCTACGACCTGGTCGACCGCAGCGCTTCGTACCTGGCGCGCCAGGTGAAGGATGACGGGCTGTTCGTCTATGGACACTTCCCCTGTTTCGATCGGCCGATCCCGACCTACAACACGCTGCGCCATGCGAGCTCCCTCTACGCGATGATCGAGGCTTGGGAGCTGACGCGCGACCAAGCGCTGCGCAGCGCCATCGAGCGCTCGGTCACGCAACTCACCCGCCACCTGGTTCGCATCTACCAACTGCCCAGTGGGCGCGATGCAGCGTTTCTGGTGGACACCGGCGACGAGATCAAGCTGGGCGGCAACGCGGTGTGCCTGCTCGCGCTGGTCAAGTACTGCGAAGTCATGGACACGCGCCAGTGGCTGCCCTTGCTTGACCAGCTGGCCGAGGGCATCGTCTGGATGCAGGATCTGCCCACAGGCCGCTTCAATCACGTGCTGAATGCGCAGGATCTTTCTCTCAAGCAGGCCTCGCGCATCATCTATTACGACGGCGAAGCGGCCTTCGGCCTGATGCGCCTGTATGGCCTCACCCGCAATCCACGCTGGCTGGCTGCGGTCGAACGTGCGTTTGGACACTTCATACTCGCCGAGCACTGGCGTGCGCATGACCACTGGCTGAGCTACTGCGTCAACGAGCTCACGCGCTGGCGGCCCGAAGAACGGTACTTCCGCTTCGGTCTGAAAAACGTTGTCGATCACCTGGACTTCGTGCTCGAACGCAAGACGACTTTTCCGACGCTGCTTGAGCTGATGCTGGCGGCGAACCAGATGATCGCTCGCATCCAGCAAATGCCGGCGATGCATGGCCTGCTCGACGAACTGGATATGCCGAAATTCGAGCAGGCACTCGAGCACCGTGCGAACTATCTTCTCAATGGTTTCTTCTGGCCCGAAATGGCCATGTATTTCAAGAACCCGCTGTCCATTGAAAACTCATTTTTCATCAGGCATCAATCCTTTCGTGTACGCATTGACGATGTCGAACACTATTTGTCGGGGTTCGTTGGCTATCACAAGCTGCTGAAATCCCGTATCGCACAGAGCGCATGCGAATCGATAACGATGCCGGAACCAGAGCCTCCAACGGCGCCTTGTGAAGCTCGGACGACGACGATTTCGAAGGCGGTGGCCGCATGAGAACCGAGGCATCGAGACGTTGGTGGCAGGGCGCCTTTCGCCTGATGCTGATATGGATCGCGTGGATGCTCGTCTGCGCGCACCTGGCCTTGGTGATGGCCCGCGAGGCGCCCTCTTCGGATGCGAAGCGGGTCGATTCACAAAGGGTAAACACTATGAAGGAGAAAACATTGAATCGACCATTAGAACTTTTTAATTGAGATATCTGAGGCCGTTACAAAAGACGCAGAGAGATAGATGAAACACCGGGTTTTTCCAAGTAACAAGTAAGTGACAATTGCGGCGATAGCCCCATGGGTGGGCATCGAACAGCGATCACTCCATGCTCAAATTTCTTCTGCCCAAGCAACTCGTGGCCCAGGCGCCCACCGAGCCCGGTGCCAGCATGTACGCAGGTGCGCTGGGCGAGGCCTTCAGTGCTGCCTACCCGCTCATCCGAAGTGCGGCCTGGGGGTCGATACCGATCAGCCTGTTCGGTCTGCTGCCTTCGATCTTTCTGCTGCAGGTCTACGACCGCGTCATCTATCGCAGCGGCACTTCCACGCTGTACGTGCTGGTGTGCGGCATCCTGACCTTTCTGGTCATCGAGTTCTGGCTGCGCACGCGCCGCTCACGTCTGTTGAGGGATGCGGGCGCGGCCATCGACCATCGGGTTTCGGGCGCCCTGCTTGAGTCGATGCTGCACCGCCCCTTGCGCGCCCTGGAGGCACGCCCCGCATCGGCCTGGTTCCTGTTCTTTCGCGACGTCGGCTCGGTGCGCGGCACGGTCACGGGCGGGCTGGCCACGTCGATCTTCGATCTGCCGATGGCGATCTTCGCGCTGGTGGTCATCGGCGTCGTGGCACTGCCGGTCCTGCCGGTGGTGGTCGCTTTCCTGTGCATCATTTCGTTCCTGGCGTGGTGGTGGGCCGACGAGGTGCGCGCCGGCCGGGTCGAGGAAATCCAGCGTGGCCGCAGCCTGGAGCGCATGACCTCTGAAATCTGCCAGGCGCGCGAAACGCTCAAGACCCAGGCCAACGATGCGCCCACCATCCAGATGTGGCGCGAGACGTACAACGCGTGGCTGGCCGAGAGCTTTCGCAAGAACGGCGAGATCGAAACCGCGCGCGACGGCACCACGGTGCTGTTGACCATTTTCTCGGTGCTGGTCATCACCGTGGGTGCGATCGCGGTCATGCAGCAGTGGATGACGGTGGGTGGCCTGGTGGCGTCGAACATGCTGGCGATCAAGGCGTTGCAGCCGGTCGCTGGACTGGCGTCGAACTGGCGCGCGCTGGCCACCGCGTCCGAGGCGGCCGCGCGGCTGGAGAAGGTGCTGTCGGAGCCCATCGAGAAATCGCCGGGCGATGTGGATCTGCCGCAGCCGCAGGGACGCATCCAGCTGCGGGACGTGGCGTTCAGCTTCACCGAGGGCGCGCGGCCGGTGATGGAAAAGATCAACCTCGACATCGGGCCGGGCGGGCTGCATGTGATCGTGGGGCGCAACGGTGCGGGCAAGTCGACGCTGGTCAAACTCATCGCGGGCCTGTATGCACCCACGCGAGGCACGGTGAGCATTGGTGAATACGACGTGTCGCAGTTCTCCCGCGAAGAGCTCGTGCGCTGGATCAGCTATCTCTCGCAGGAGGTGTACTGGTTCGGCGGTCCGCTGGTCGAGACGCTGCGCCGCGCGGCGCCGGGTCAGACCGACGACCAGATCCTGGCCGCCTGCCGGCTCGCCGGCGCGCATGACTTCATCTCGCGCATGCCCAACGGCTATCGCACGGAAATCGGCGAAGGCGGCACCGGACTGTCGGTGGGGGAGCGCCGCAAGCTCGCACTGGCGCTGAGCTTCCTGCGCAAGCCCTCGGTGCTGATGCTCGACGAACCCAGCAACGACCTCGATTTCCAGAGCGAACGCACGCTGCTCGCCACCCTCATCGCCGTGGCGCGCGTGCGCACGGTGATCGTCGTCACCCACTCGCTGCGCATCGTGTCGTCGGCCACGCAGGTCTACCACGTCACCGGCGACGGCGATGTGCTGCAGGGCAGTGCGGCCGACATGGTGCCGCGCCTGTTCGGCGTGAAGAAAGCCGTGCCGGTCGCAGCGGGCGATGACATGGCGGCAGTGCCTGTTCCTTCTTCCATCGCCTGAGGCAACGATGCGGTCTCTCCAGAATTCTGATCTCCCGCGCGTCTTGCAGGACCAGCACGACGCCGGCGGCCCCAACGTGGCGGGCGCGCCGACTTCTTCGCCATCCCCATCTCCTTGGCGCACGCGCCGCCGGCAATGGCTCATCGGCGGCGCGGTGGCGTTGCTGGCCGTGGTGGCGCTGGCCTTCCCCATGGAGACGGTGGTGGTGTCGTCCGGCCGCGTGATTCCGTCGGACCGCGTCAAGTCGATCCAGCATCTGGAAGGCGGTATCGTCAGCGCCGTGTTCGTGAAGGAAGGCGACAAGGTGCAGCAAGGCCAGTCGCTGGTCGAGATCGACCTGGGCGGCAGCGGCCTCAACCTTGAAGAGCTGACGGCGCGCCATGCGGCCACGCTGGCCACGCGCATCCGGCTGCAGGCGGAAAGCCGCGGCCAGGCCCTCACTCGCACGTCCTTTGGCAGCGACATCGACCCTTCGGTGTTCGAAGGTGAATCGGGGGCGTTTGCCGCACGGGCACTGGAGCAGCGCGGCGTGATGGCGGGCGCGCTGTCGTCACTGGAGCAGGCGCGCAGCAAGCAGATGGAGCAGCAGGCCAAGATCCAGGGTCTGCAGGACAAGCTGGCGCTGATGCAGAAGGAGCAGGAGATCTCCGAACAGTTGCTCAGCGAGAAGCTGATCGGCCAGGTCGAAGTGCTGGAGAAGCGCCGGCAGATGGAGGGTGTGCGCAGCGACCTGGCCGTCGCGCGACAGATGCTGGTGTCGGCCAGCGGCGCCATCGCCGAGGCACAGGCCAAGATGGCAGAGGCCGAGGGCCGCTATCGCCGCCGCGCATCGGACGAACTGGCCACGGTCGAGCGCACGCTGGCCAGCCTGACCGAAGACCTGTCGCGTGCGCGCACACAGCGCTCGCGCACGGTGGTCAAGGCGCCGTCGGACGGTATCGTCAAGGGCCTGCGCAACCCCGGGCCGGGTTGGGTGGTGAAGCCGGGCGAGTCGATCCTGGAGGTGGTGCCCGACGAGGACCAGATCATGATCGAGGCCAAGCTCAGTCCGAACGACCGTGGCTTCGTGCATGCGGGGCAGGCCGTGCGTGTGAAGATCACGGCCTACGACTTCCTGCGCTACGGCGCGGTCGATGGCAAGGTGATGCTGGTCGCGGCCGATGCCGACCGCGACCCCGCGTCGCCCACCGCATCGCCGTACTACCGGTTGCTGGTGAGCACCGACCAGAACAACGTTGGCCGTCCGGAGAACCGCATCACGGCGGGGATGGAGGCCGAAGTCGACCTGCTGGTCGGGCGCGACCCTTTCATCTGGTACATGCTGCGCCCAGTGCTCAAAGTCAGTCGCGAGGCTTTCAGGGAACCATGAGACGCACCATCCATCGATTTCCGGCGGCGGGAGCCGTGCGCCCTGCGGCACTGGCGGTGCTCAGTGCCATGCTGGCCGCAGGCGTGTGGCCGGCAGGCGCCGCCGCCCAGCCGGTGCTTGAGCCGCCCGCTCTGATGACCGACCCCGGGGCGGCAGCGTTGCAGCCTGCGCGCCGCCTGTCGAGCCCGTCGTTGGGGGCCATGAGCTATGCGGCGCGCGTGAAGGCGGCGTTGCTGCAGGTGGCGCAGGAGCATCCCGAAGTCCAGTCGGCGCAGGCCGCAGCCGAGACCAGTGGCTTCGAGGTGGAGGCGGCGCGGCGTGCACGCTACCCGCGCCTGAAGGTCGGCACCGCATCGGGCACCTACAGCAGCGGTGCAGACAACAGTTCGTCGCAGAGCTACCAGTTGGTGACGGCGGAGGTGCGCACCAGCTTGATCGATGGGGGTGCCATCAGCGCGCGCACCCGCGCCGCGGAGATCGCGACCGACGCCAACGGCGAGGCGGTCAAGTCGACGTCGCAGAAGGTCGTGCTCGATGCACTGACGGCCTATCTGCAGGTGCAGCGCTTCGACTTGAAAAAGCAGATTGCACACAAGTCCACCCAGATCCTGGACGAACTCGCACGCGCCGAGCAACGCCGCGTGGTGCTCGGTGCCACTGGGCAGAACGATCTGCAGATGGCCACGTCGCGCCGCGCCGGCATTGCCGCGCGCGAGGCCGACTTCGAAGCCCAGCGCGGCGAGGCGCTTGCCAAGTTCCAGACCTACTTCAAGTTCACGCCGAACATCGATCGCCTGCCCGTGGTCGCGGTGCCGATGCAGTGGCAGCCGCGCTCGCAAAGTGAAGCGCTCGCGCTGGCCGAGGAACGCAGCACCGAGATCACCGAAGCGCGCAGCCGCGTGGAGCGCGCCCGCGCCCTCGCCGACCAACAAGAGGCGAGCGTGTACCCCACGCTCGACGCGGTGCTGGTCAAGACCAAGGACCCGCGCGGCGTGTCGCCGTCGGAGCCCACGCGTGCGGCCTTTGAATTGAACTGGAACTTCGGCAACGGCTTCGAGCAGTCGCTGCGCCTGAAGTCCGCACTGGTGGAGGTCGGTAACCAGGAGTCCAAGCTCGAAGGCGTGCGGCTCAATGTGTCGGAACTGACCTCCGCATCGTGGAGCCGGTCGCTGTCGGGCCGCGAACGCGAGAAGCAGTTGATGAGCGCCGTGGCAGATTCGGGCCAGGCCTTTCGCGGCCGCCGGCGGCTGCTGGAGTTCGGCCGTACCACGCTGCCGGTGGTACTCGACGCGCAGGTCGAGTACTACACGCTGCTCCTCGACTATGTGGACGCGGTGTACGACCTGCGCATTTCGGAATTCCGTCTGGCACGCACCACCGGCCGGCTGTTTGTGGCGCGTGACGAGAGCAACACGTGGATCGACAGCCTGTTCGTCGCCGGCCCGCGGCCAACGCTCACGGACGAGGGGCTGTTTGTGCTGCCTTGCGTAGCGGGGACGGGGGCCTGCGGCGACGAGGGTCATGGGGGTGGTAACGCGACGACCGCGGCGGGGTCAGGCCTGGCGCTGCGACGGTCGCAGCGGCTGCCGGGGTCGTGAGGGACTTGGCTTGGCGCATGTGCTGCGCCACCACTTTGGCTTTGGGCTGGGTGCCCTGCCGATTACCTCTGCGCTTCCCCCTCCGGAATCCCTGGCTCGCCATCCAGGATCTGGTACTTGCGCATCTTTTCCCACAGCACCTTTCGGCTGATGCCCAAGTGCATCGCGGTGTCCTGCCGCTTCCACGCATTCGCCTCCAGCGCTGCAATGATCTTGTTGCGCTCGGCACCGTTCCAGTTCTTGCGTTCACCTGAATCGAGGGCAATGCCGCGCTCGGCGGGCGCGGTCGTCGCAGCTGGCGTCACGCCGCGCATCAATGCGAGCGCACGCTGGATCAGCGGTTGGTCCCACGCACCCAGCTGGCCGACGATCACCCCCACGCGTTCGGCCAGGTTGCGCAACTGCCGCACGTTGCCCGGAAAGTACATCTCCGAGATCGCGTCGGTCAGCCAGTACGGCATGTCTGCCAGCGCCTCTTGCTCGCCGTTCATCACGTCGGAGAGGATGGCCTTGAAGATGGCGATCTTGTCGTCGACGCCACGCTCCTCCAGATCGGGAATGTGCAGCTCGATGACGGCGAGGCGATAGAACAGGTCGGCGCGGAAGTCGCCACTGGCCACCATCTCGCGCAGGTTGCGGTTGGTCGCCGCCACCAGCCTGAAGTCCAGGCGGATCGGCGTGGTCGAACCGAGGCGCGTGACCGAGTTGTCTTCCAGCACGCGCAGCAGTTTGACCTGTTGATAGCGCGGCAGGTCGCCGATTTCGTCGAGGAACAAAGTTCCGCCCGATGCCTGCTCGAAATAGCCGCGGTGCGCATTCATCGCGCCGGTGAAAGAACCTTTGGCATGGCCGAAGAACAACGATTCGAACAGCCCGTCGGGAATGGCGCCGCAATTGACGGGCACGAAGGCACCCTTGCCATACACCTGGTGACCGCGATGCAGCAACTGCGCCACGCGTTCCTTGCCCACGCCCGTTTCCCCGCGCACCAGCACGTTGTGGTCGCAATCGGCAAAGGCGGCGACCTCCGCGAGCAGCGCCTTCATGGCCGGCGAATGCGCGATCAGCTTGCCCGGCTCTTCAGGCTGTGCGGCGCGCGCGCGCAACTGCCTCACGAGCTTGGCCACCATCGTGCGCAGCTCGGCCCCTGTGAAGTCGAAGGGCAGGACGTGCAAGTACTCGGGCGGGTAGGTGCGCGAATCGCGATCGCGTGACGCTGCCGCCACCCAGACCACCGGCATGCCCTGCAACTGCTCGGTGGTTAGCGACTGGTCGCTCGTTTCCATGACGGAAACGCTGATGATGGCGAGCGCCGCACGCGCGACCGGCCGGTCTTCTTCCAGCGGCAGACCATCGGCACGAATCACGTTCACGTCGAAGCTCGACATGCAGCGCTGAATGCGCTCAAGGATGTCGGCCTTGCCTTCCCAGACGTAGAGGTCGAGTTCGTCGAAGGTGGGGGGAGGGGTCATTGATGTTTGGGGACGGGCAAGATCGATGGTTTGCTTCAGTAAACCAACTCGGCACCACGACTGCAGGAAAGTCGCGCGCCGACGTCGGTCTTGGCGAGATTCACGCCCAGCGCGTCGAGCAGGATGTTGAGGGATGGATCAAGCAGCGGCGACAGCAAGGACGTCACTGTGCCTTGCAACGTCGAGAGTAATGAGTTGATCAGGCTGATCGTGCCCACCAACAGAGAGCCGAGCACGCCGCCAGACTGGCTGCTGTATGGCGACAAGGTGATACCGGCCAAGCTGGGAGAAAGACTGCCGACCAGGGACTGGGATGTGATCGATTTGTAAGAAGGGTCAGAGCCTGCGCCTGCATAAGGCGCTGCATCAATGTCAGGAAGTGCTTCGGGTGCGGGCGCACTGTATGTGAGAACTGCGCTGGATCCACCAACAGGTGTGTCCAGTTTGAGCCCAAGTCCGGCAACAGCAGTTTTTTGGGCCGATGCCTTTGCTGCCACGAAGCTGCCTGAAGATGTCTTCCAAGTTTGATTGGAGCAAGTCAGGGTTCCAAGAAGTGGTATCAAACAAAGTTCGTAGCGAGTTTCTCGGTAGCCGATTTCTACGATTGAAACTGGCGCCACATCGACGGCCTGCGAAGCGGAAAATGCGTTGGTTATCTTGCCGACACGAAGCTTTGACAAGCTTGTACCTCCCTGTACCACAAGAGACTTGTTCGTGTCGGTTGTGCAACTATGAGCGCTCACATACGCAGAACCACTCGCCGCATCAAGACTCACGTCGATCTTTGCACTTGAGAGAATTACGGCATACACCTCCTTGCTGGACTGACAAGGTGCACAAATGACAAGTCCAGAAACGAGTTGCCCGACGATATTGCTGAGATTCAATGTGCTAACCGTCTGCAAGAAGTTAGCAATGGGAGAAAGAGCATTGGCGACGCTATCAAGCGTATTTTGGAGAACTGCAGACGTTCCACTCTGACTGCCCAACTGCAATGAGAACAACGTCCGTACTTGCGCGGTCCGAACGTAGATCCTGTTTGGATCAGTTGGCCCGGAAGTAGCTGCAACAAGTTGAGGATTCCCGATCGCTGAAACTTTTGGTGGCTCAATGACTTGAATTTGAGCCGTGACATTGGCAACGCCCGATACGGGGACTGTGAACGCGGCAGTTGCAGCATGGCCTTTGCTGGCCAGTTGAATGCTCCCCTGAATCAACTGAAAAACCTGGATGCTGGCATTGAGTGCGCCGGTTGGTGTTCCAGCAGCAATATTCAGCAGCTCTCCGAGCTTGATCTCTGGAAGGGTTGATATTTTTGCCGCGTTTGTAACATTACCCAATGCAATGGCCAAATCGGTGGTGGCCCCGGGCCCAAGCACCGTCGCCGCCACCTCAATCAGGTGGCCTATGCTGATCGGCGTATCAAGCACCGTCTCATAGTCGCCCGCAGTCGCACCGAGCGCCACCAGATAATCGAGCAGGTTGACGTTGGTAGTTACCAATGCCTGCCAGCCTGCAGCAGAAAGATCCAGACTGGTGCCGAGCAGTCCACCGAGCACCGTGTTGAGTGCAGAGGCTTCAGTATTGACGCTCAGCAGCGTGCTGCGAATATTCAACTGCGCCTGCGGCAGCGCCTGTGCCGCAATTGCGGAAACGGCAATCGTCCGATCGCCGGAAAAAAATGGCAATAACAACGCCGGACTCCTGCTGATCGCCACCTGCACGGCGTTCATGTTGCTGATCGCAGGTGTGAATCGATTGGCGGAATTGCTTGCCTGACCTGCCGGTGTCCACGTGCCGCAGACAATCTCACCAGGCGCAAGTGCATTCAGACCTTTCGGCATATTGCCGGTTGTGGTGTTGTTGGCATTGTCCAATGCAGCAGCCTTTGCATTCATGCAACTCGTGCCGGCGATGCTCCGCGCCCCCGCCAGCGCAGCAAGGTCTGCCATCTTCTGAAGCTCGCGCTTCATGAAGAACAGATAGCCCAACTCGGTTCCGATCAAGCAGATCACGATCAGGCTCATCGCAATCGCGGTGGTAATGATGACGGAGCCGCGCTGAGGGTGGCGTGCGTTGGTGGCCGTGATCTTGCCCCCGTATTTCAGGACACGGGCTATTCGCAATGTAGCGCCTGCTCGATCTGAGCAAGACGCTGTTGGGCAGCGCGATGCTGCCTG
>NZ_JAUSRO010000018.1 GCF_030811835.1 Variovorax ginsengisoli
CGGCCGTCGCATTGCAGACGCAGGCGGATGTGCTCTCGCATACCGTCAGCGTCTTCAAGTCCACCGAGCAGAACGGGCGTGCCGCAGCACGCTGAGGCCTCTCAGGTTTGCCTTCTGACTTTCTTGCCCATTCAAGGATCATACGGTTGACTCCATGTAAGCGTCAGCTCATGGCCCTCTTGACAAAGGCCGAACGCTCAGATGTCGAAGACCTGTCGCAACATGTGGAACGGCACTCGCCATGAATACCCGTTGCCAGTGTCGACCGTAGCGGTGCGCTGGTTGATGCGCACGACGATGCCCATCTGACGCTGGAGGTACTTGTCGTCGAACGAGACCTTCTCGCCGCATCGGAAGTCGCCTCGTGAGGGCAAGTTCTGTGGTGGAGCTGTGCGCGCAGATGCCGCTGCAGGTGGGCTTGCAGGACCTGATGGTTCGACGGCGCCGTAGGGCAGCTTCCATTCACGCCGCATGGCTTCCTCGTGCAAGGTGACCTGCGTGTCCTTCATGGCGACCACCTTGCCGGTACGCATCTGACCGTCGCGCCAGTCGAGGAGGCGCACCGTCTGGCCGAGGTTCATGTTCGCGCGCACGGCGAGGATGCGTCTGGAATCGGCCAGCATCCGTTCGATGATGGTGCTCAGCTGGAACAGCTCCAGACTGCTCGCCCGGTTGAGCGCATCGATCAGCTTCGGGTCGGTGTCTTGCGGGTTCACTGCGTCGTCCTCTTTGCGTTGTCCGGTTGCAGGCGTCCGGGCACGAGGCCCTCAGGCGGCCAGCCGCTGTTCGGCGTGCTGCTGCGGGCCATTCGGACCACCGATGTTCCACGGCAGCGACTCGGCGATGCGGTTGATCTCGGATGGTCGGCAATGCGACCGAGCACATCGCGCAGGTAAACCTCGGGGTCGAGCCCGTTCAGCTTGGCCGTCTCCACCAGGCTGTAGATGGCTGCAGCACGCTCGCCCCCGGCGTCCGAGCCCATGAACATGAAGTTCTTGCGGCCCAGGCTCACCCCGCGCAGCGCGCGCTCCGCAGCGTTGTTGTCGATCTCGATGCTCCCGTCGTCGCGGTAGCGCGTCAACGACCCCAGGCGCGTGAGCGTGTACTCCAGTTGCTCGGAGACGTCCTGGCCGATCTGGCGCAGCCGGCCGCCGCAAGCGCTGCGGCCGCAGGCCTGGCCGGCGGCGTCGTGGCGCGCATGCGACGCCTCGGGCCGGTACACATGGTTCTCTCGAGGCAAGTGTGCGGGCAGGCCGCGGTCGACGCCTTCGCCGTTGGCCGCTGGCGCCTTGGGCGTCTTCGCGACCGGTGCAAGCTCAGGGACTGGCAAGCCTTCGATCAATGCGATCTGCGGGTCGTCCAGCTGTTCGCTGGAGGCGCCGAAGCGGGCTCGCACCTGACGCAGTAACTGCACCTTGAGCTTGTCGACGAGCAGCTTGAGCAGGGCAACTTCGGTATCACGGGCTTCTACCACACGCAACAGCGAGTCGACGGTGTGGGGCGCGTGGTTGGCGTTCGGCACGCCCTCTACTATGCCATCGGACGTGCCCGGAATTGACCGAGGCCCACGCGTTCAGGACGCGAATGCTTGAGCGCAGATCAAGCCGCGAGCGCGGATTGATGGGTGCGCATCGGCATGCGCCAGTCGATGCCTTCGAGCAGCATCGAGAGCTGCGCCGGCGTGAGCCAGACCTTGCCCCCTTGCGCCTGCGGCCAGATGAAGCGGTCACGCTCCAGGCGCTTGGCCAGGAGCGGCAATCCCTGTCCGTCGAACCACAGCATCTTGAGCAGGCCGCCGCGCCGGCCGCGGAAGACGAACACGTGACCGCAGAAGGGATTAGCCTCCAGCGCCTTGAGCGTCTGCAGGACATGGCGCACGCTGGCTTCGTCGACCGTACCGCGCAGTCGAACTCGTACACCGCCGACATCAATCTCGATGGTCCTGCGGCTTGACGAGGCGTCGCCAGCGTTGGTGAGGGGCATGGCGCGGGCGGCGCCACTTCAAGGGTGAAGGGCAGCAGCATTGGCGAAGGACCTGATGCCGGCGTCTGGGGGCTGAGCGCGCTGAGCGGCGTTGGAAGGGCGCGCAACGCACCCGAAAACGTGCTCCGCAACCCGCAACGCTATCAACTCACTGGCTACACCGCGCTTTCGTACTGCGTCTGTATTTGCATGCTCGGCACCGGTCATTGATCGGCGCATCCTTAGACTATGACGGCCGCACCAAGCTGAGCAGGGAGACGAGCGATGAATGCTGTTCCATGCTCAGGAGTCGACGTCACTTGCATGGATCCTCCATGTGACTTCACGATCAGCGAGCAGATGTGCAACCCCAGTCCGAGACCACCTCGACCCTTGCTTCCTGCCGGTCGCCAGTAAGGCTGAAATATTTTGTCAAGGGCAGACGAGGGAAGCGGTGCGCCACCATTCCTTACGCTCAAGACGAACCACCCGTCCTTGGTCCAGGCGGCAACCTCGATCGGACTGTCGGGCTCACCATGGGCAACGGCATTTCCGAGCAAATTGGATAGTAATTGTTGAAGCCGTCCACGGCTACCATGAACAGGGCTGAGCACGCGAATGTCCTCGATGATTGTGCGATGCGGGTGGGCAGCCCGAATCTCGGCAACAACGTCATCAAGCGCGACGCCGAGATCAGGAATGTTTTCGAATGTGAGACCCAGGCCATTTCCCATCCGACCACGCGCGAAATCCATCACGTCTTCGATAAGTGCAGCCATGCGCCTAGTGGTCGTCCGAATCCGTTGGGCAGCGCGCATGACCTCTGGGTCGCTGGACTTCCTCGAGAAAATCTCTCCAATCGCGCTCAGGGTCGCAAGCGGATTGCGCAGATCGTGCCCCAACACGGCGATGAACTGGTCGCGAAGCTCCGCGGTCGCCTCGGCATCAAGCAGCGCCGACTCAGTCAGGCTCTGCCTGTCCACAAGTTCGAGCGTATGAGCGATCAGATCCGCAAAGCCCTGAAACAGCGCCAAAACCTTGGTATTGTTCACCTGGTGCGGGTCGGGATCGATCGCACAAAGGTTACCAAAGTAGCTACCATCGCGCTTGACGATTGGCGCAGAGATATAGCTCTCTATATTGAGCACCCGCGACGTTGGATGCTCGCAGTAGACCGGGTGCCGGCTCGCATGATCGAACGCCGCAGGCTTACAGGAGCCGCGCACTTCGACACAGAGCGTCGAATTGACCTCAAGTTGATCACCCGGCTTGAGCCCGAAATTGATCCGATCTAAGACGGCACAAGCCGTCCAGCTCTCCTCGTCGACGCGTGCGATGGCAGCGAACCCCATGCCGGTCTGATCGCAGATGAGCTGGAGCATAGCAGGGACGGCACTGATGCGGCCGATTGCTTCAATGTCACGCCGGATGTTTTCAGCAAGTTCCAAGTGGTATGTCAAAGCAATCACTGTCGGCAAGGTGCGTGCGATGAAAAATCGCTATGGATTTTCCTGGAGCAGCAGATTTTTGCGCAGAAATCACCCTTCTGCAACGGTCGTATTTGCGCGCTACCATGTAGCGGATTGCAAACGGATAAGTCTCAACGTAGCGTCAAGAAGAACGGGGGATATGATATTTTTTATAAAAACCCTGTAGTTTGTATCGAATTTATATGAGGCGAGGGAGTTTGAAGTTTGTTGGTATCCTCGAAGCTGCAGGCTGCTTAGGCCATGCAAGGAGGTCGCCTGCTGATCGGGATCGTAGTGGCTTAGGTAGCTGAGCGCCTGCGCAGCCCGTCCCGGTACAACTTAGCCCATTGGGAGAAGCTCTAGTACATGCAAGTCTGGGCATCTGTATCGTGTCCGGCCATCAGTTCTGTAAGACCTCCTGTTCATCTTACCCATGCTCCCGCTGACGAGCTGGTCCGACTTGGGAGCTTGTGGTGTTCGCATGCCCGCCATGGCAATCGAGAGGCGGTCGGGATCGCTCACGCTTATGAAGTCGAACCGATGCGCGGGCAGCGTCCTAGTTGATTGACCAGATGGAGGAATGCCTCGCTCTTAACGCTGCACTCATTGGCTCGGCTCAGAAGACCGAGCACGCGACTGCCAGTTGCACTCGCTCTGCCTGATGACGAAAGAACTCTGCTTCTAATCCAAGAGCGCTGAGCCTCAAAAGGCTTGTCAGGGGCCGCACCCTGTGTTTCCAGAGCGAGAGCGCGACAGGTAGTCGTCAATCCAGAGCCGGGCTTTGAGCGCCAGCCGACTCCGGGCCTCCTCTTCTGACTCGGTGCCGATGATCGACAGGCGGCAGACCTGCGTGCCACTGCGACGAACGTCGGCAAAGTAGTGAACGACCGCGCCTACGATTTCAGCGCTGACTGTTATCGTCCAATCGGCGGGCGCCAATGGACCTCCAGGGTCATTCACGGGAGGGTGAAGATTCATCGGACTTGCTCGCCAGCCGTTTTCTAGATGTGAGGTTTATTATCTTGCCAACCTGCGTTTCTTCGAAAATCCAGGGGTGATCGCCCTCGTCGTCCGGCACTTTGGCAGGAACTATCTCCGACTTTTGGGCTTAGGCTGCGCTCGCAAGACCGTGGAGCTGGTGGCGAGATCGGCCAGCTTCTCGAGCTTCAGATCGCAGCCTTGACAGGGTCCTGAAGTACTCCCGCGTGGACGAGCCCGTTCCTTCAGCCAGCTGCTTTTTACATGGTTAGCTGGGGAAGGTGTTTCGAGTCGCTTTTGCTGATTGCCGAAGCTTCTCGAGCTTCTTTTCGTGCCTCACGCAGACTGCGGGCGGACTTGCCCGAACTAACGCATGCGCGTCAGGTTGTACGCCCCAATACGGACAGGTGTCCACGCGCGCTTCTGCCCGCGCACCTCGCGCACCATCACCTGGCCCAGCCGAAGCCTTGCTCGATGAGCTTACGCTGAGACAGCGCGTAGCGCTCGCTGGCTGCGATGACATCGGGGTACTGCCGAGCAACGACCTAGTTGTTCTGCTCCGTGTGCGTTGTGACGCCCTCGTCCGCGCCAAGCGTGATGCTGATCGCGTCCTCGGCTGCCGCCTCGCAAGCCTCAATGAATCATGATCTTGGCCGCCTTGCCCTGGCGGTACAGCCGCGCATCGAAGTCGGTGCTGGATTCATGGGTGTCATTGCTGCGGTTCTGGCCCTTGAAGGTGGTGGCACAGGTGTTGTCCTCATTGCCATCGTCGCCTTCGTCGCCGACGCCGTTCTTGTGCACGAAGCTGCGGTGGCTGGCCCACGCCTGGATGGACGCGGTCCTGCTCTACGAAACTCCATCAGTGTCGTTGCGGGCGCCCTCAGTGTGCAGAAGCCCGATGCTCGGCATTGCGCTTGCGTATGGCCACCGCCTTCTTGGCAGAAGTGGAGCGCTGTGCTGCCGTTCTGCCTGCCGACGCGGCGCCGCCGATATGGCCTCCCTTACGCGAGGGGGCGGTGTTGGTTGGGTGTCCGCGACCCGAGCCGCTCTTGCGACCGCCACCGGTTTCCTTGTTGACCGTGGCCCAGGCGCGCCGCTCGGCTTCGGGCTTGGAAGTCCCTCGTTTCTCGTATCCCTCTTCGATGTGCTGGGCTTGACGCTTCTGCTTGTTCGAATACGAGGATTTATCACCTTGAGGCATGCTGCTCTCCTTGAGAATTGAGCGTTGTCGTGATCGCGAGTTCGGCGATGACTTGAAGACTATGAATGGAAAAGCGCGGCGCAATGCCGACGGCTTCAAAGATAGAAGTGTGGAACTTCTGATGAGTAGGACCAGTTCCAGTTGAGAATCAAGGGTATCCCTACAGACTTGGTTCGATCGACAGAAGTCGACGTGACAATGCGAGGTCGCCATAAGGAAAATAGTGGCCCAGGCGGTATGCCGCGAGGTCGTGCGGCAGCTGCTGTCTGAGCAACGCCGTAGTGCACCTTTCGGTGCAAATGGTTGGTGACATTTCCACTGTGGCACGTCGGTGCCGTTATAGGTGGGCATCCATCCCATTGCTTACCGTGGACACGCGTCACTGGGGACCTGCTGCATTGGGACTAAGAAACTTGGACGGATCGTGCGGCCAGCGACCGCATCGCGGACGGCTCGCGGTTCCGGTGATTGCACACCGTCGGTGACGACCATTGCGAGCCGACCGTCCTGATGCGTACGATGCGGCTCGACCTGAAGATTCACGATCCCACTGAACCAGACTGGACCGTCTTCACCTCGGAGTGAAGTAGCTTGTTCAGCTGGTTTTGTAACCATTGCCAAATACTCTCGTGCTACGAGTTCTCCGCAACTCGATATGGATTCAGCCACCCCAGTAAATAAACTAACGGCAAGCCGTGCTTACTATGCGTTTGCAATATATGGAGAATTATACAAATCCGAAATGCCGTTAGTTTATTTTCCATTGTGCGTAAGGGTTCGCCATCGACCGCCGCACTCACACTCAGTCGCTACTGAAGCGTCCGGCATAGACTTGAGCCGCTCAAAGCCTGGACACGGTACCTGCGGCTTGAGTCAGAGAACACTGATGCCCGCAAGGCGAAAAGTGCAGTCGCGTGGATGCGTGCTGAGTTCGCAGCAGCTGCGCGCCGCGAAGCAAAGGCCAGCACCGCACGGCTGGTCCTGATCGATGCATCCGAGCTCGAAAAGCCGCAGCTGCCAACCTTGGAGGCGTTTGTGCTTGAGCGCGGCATGGAAGATTTCTCGGAGGCCGAGCAGGCAGAGGCTTACGCGGCCGAGTACGGCGGCAACACGCGCCGCATGTCACGGCGGACGCAACTCGTGAATCGCCAGCTAGACGCCCTGCGCTGGCTTGAAGGCTTGGTCGCGCAAGATCCGAAGCCCGGCGATACCGTAGGCGCATGGTTGGCGCCGGCGCTGGCCGAACGCATCGAGGCGGCCGGGTCCCCGACACTCTTCACGCTCGTCGACCGGATCAACAGCATGGGGTCTCGCTGGTGGCGCAGCCGTGGAGCGAATCGAAGGGGACCGGGGGAGGAAGCGGACGAGCGCACGCGCGGAGCCAGGGCAGGGGCTCATCGGAGATCAAGTCACGAGCGCTTTGCTCATATAAACCGTGAACCCACCCATGAACGGCTCCTCGCGATCAACAGTAAACCCGTGTCGCAGGTACAAGTCGACATTCGACTCAAACTTCTTGTTCGTGAAAAGCCGAAGCCCCTTGAGTCCCAAAGCCTGAGCCGTGTCTGCCGCCCGCGCTAGGAGAATACCTGCAAGACCTTGGCGCTGGAAAGACGGCGCGACAGCGAGGTTTTCAATGAGCAACCATTCCGGCTCGGCAATCATTTCAAGCACCGCTGCGAGTGCGCCGTCGACCTCCAGCAGATCGACTAGGTGTGCTCTCACTGCCGCTTCGTAGTTGGCCTTCATCGGAAGTGGCTCGCGCCCGATGACCGGAACCCACTTCGCATATGCGGTGCGTACCAGCAAGCCCACGGCCGCAACATCCACCTCCGTTGCTCGTCTGAATTGTGGTTTCATGATGCATGAGTCTAGTGAAATGATTGAGCGACCGGCTCGCTCGCCGTCACGTCAAGGTCCGGAAATGCACGGCCAGTCTGGACAGGTTGGACATGCTCCAGAGGTACCGTGGTCGCAGCACCGGCAGTACCCGTCCAGGCTCTCCAGGCCGATATTTCGCGCGTTCAGGCTGCATGTGGCGCCTGTCAGGTGCGTTTCGTCAGATCGGCTATACCAGGATGTTGAACTCTAGCCACGATGTGGGTCCCGGCATCAACCAATCTTGAACTGATGAACTCAAGCGTCCTGCCAAGCCATCAACCGGAAACGAGGGACGCTTCGGCCATCACATGGGTCGTGTGTTTTCTTCTCGCGCATCACCTTGCCGTGTTCGTGCACGAGTACGCGCATTCCTTTACCGCGTTCGCCCTTGGCTACAAGCCCAACCCGCTTCAGCTCCACTTTGGCGGAGCCGGGCTTCTCAATTTGCTGCTCCTCAGCGGAATTGACGAGTATGTCGATTACCAGAACATGTTCAGTCACGGCGCGGGATGGGCTGTGGGCCTCGTGGCGCTGGCCGGGCCAGCCCTGGGCAATGGACTCACCTACTTCCTATCGCTTGCCTTCGCGAACTCAAGTGCGGCGAGGAGACACGACGGCCTCGCCTTGTTCGCCTTCGCTGTCAACGTGATGTCGGTTGGAAATTTCTTTTCCTATGTTCCGATCAGAACGTTCGCCGACCACGGCGACATCGGGCATATCGCGCAGGCACTCGGAGCATCGCCGAGTTCCATTCTGGTCGTGCTCGGCATTCCGACACTGGGTGCCATGTGGTGGTTATTTCATCGCACGATGCCGGCGGCGATGGACCGACTGGCCTCCGGCTCCCCGAGCCGTCAGCGAACTCTTGCCACAGTCACTATCGCGATCATCTTTGGTTTCTTTGGCCTTGCGGGGTGGGCAGGCTACGGGAGGACTTCGCACATGTTGTCATGCGCTTCCGCGTTGGCCGGCGTGATGGCGACGGCGTTTGTCTGGGCGCGAAGCTTGGTTCGTCGAGGCGGGGCGCCGGTGTAGAACACAGCATGAACATTCGCTACCCGCACGCGCTGCGCCTTCGGTGTGTCCAACCTGTCCAGGCTGGCCGAGCGATTTTCAATGTTGCGCGGTGACGGTTCCGTTGGCCGGGCACTGGGCTCGACAGGACAGCTACTTGCCATTCTCCAAAAAAGGCCCAAGAGCCCTCTGGAACTGTTGGGGCGATTCCAGTGCGGGCAGATGTGCTGTGCCCGGTAGGACAACGCTTTGGGCTTTCGGAATGCGTTGCGCGAGAAGCTCGGACCTCTGCTGCAAATGCGGCAAGTCCAGATCCCCCCACATCACCAGGGTCGGTGGTTTGACCGCCTCCAGGCGGTCCCATGCGGATGGTTCTTCGGATGCCACACCGGGACTCTCCGCCCGCAGGGCCGTCCCGTTCATCGCGAGAAAGAGTCGTCGGGCCTCGCCTTGCACCCGGCATGGCGGGCTCAACGGTCCGTCCAACCAAAGTTGTGCCTGAAGTTCATTCTTCGTATCGAGGTCACCCCGCGCTGCTGCGACGCCGATGGCATCCATCAGCGCCTTCACGGGTTCGCCGTGTTCGGGCGCAGGCGCACCACTGACCCCCGGAGAAACGAGAACCAGGCTCGCCACTCTGTCGGGGCGCGCCAACGCCGCATCGATGGCGATCCGCCCTCCCATGGAGCATCCGACAAGAACGGCCTGCTCCAATTCCAGCCGATCCATCACCGCCCAGAGGTCGGACACGTTGGAGTACGAGGTTGGCCTCAACGTGCGCGATTCTCCGAAGCCTCGTCGGTCGTAGCTCACCACGGGGTGTCTTGTGACCAAGTATTGCCACTGGCCATCCCACATTCGCCGGTCTGCGACGTTGGCATGCAGGAACAGTATCGGCACCCCTCCCGCGCCTTTGTTGGATTCCACATCAGCCGCCAGCATTGCGCCATCAACTTCAACCAGCTTCGTCGTCTTCATGGAGGTCACGATACTGATCGAAGACTTTGGATGTCAAGTCTGCGGTTGTCGGGCTATGCAAGACGAGTTCACCAGACGCTTGCGCTGCCCTCAACGGATTCAAAACACAGGTGACGGGGGGCTTGCTGTTCCCTTTCACCGTAGCACGCCGCTCTCGTTTTCAAGGTATGCGGCTGCTTAGCGTCCTTGCGTCCTAACGGCCATCATCCGCTCAACAACGACTTCAGAGCAAAGCCCGCTAGGCCCTTGATGGTGTCGAACGTAAGTTCTACTCCCTTTGTTTTCGCGGTCGTTTTAATCTTCTCCCACAACGGCGCGGATCGCATTGTGTCGAGCAAGTCGTGGCCGGCCATAGTTAGTCGTGGATCTGCCAGGCCATAGGAAAAGCTGCTGCCACCAGCGCTTCTGCTGAGAAACAAACCTTCGACATAACCGTTGTCGACCAGCATCTCCAGATGTCCGAAAATACGAGACTCAGCCTTCTGATATTTCGTCATTATTTGGATGTAATCCACCTCAGGCTGGCCGTCAAGCCAGCGAGGTTCATCGGCGATCTCGCCCAAAATCACGGTCTTGAAATCCTTGTCCTCTTCAATGGCAAGAAGTTGTTCTCTCAGCAAATCCCAGTCGCGCTTCATTTCATTAGTGTCCTTGAACTCACTGTCGGAACGAAAAACCGATGCACTGGCTGCACATGCGATTCGATGGTTTCCGTCCAGCTCCGTAAGCCCGACAGTCTCATTAAATCGGAATTCTCAGTTTGCGTCACCTGTTAAATCGCCATGCTTGGTTCGCAATGGAGCTGCTGCCGGTGAATCGGGGGTGCTGACCGAAAATTTGTACCAGCGGACATGTCGGTTCGCTGAATTGCCTTCCTTCGGTGTGTCCGCCCTGTCCAGGCTGGCCAAGAGATTTTCAATGTTGCGCGGCTGGGCACCGAATGCACGCGGGCTTCGTGCCGTGGCGTGCGCGAAAATCCACACTTTCCATCGCCTCGGTCTCCCGCAATGACGACCCCATTTGCCCGCTGATCGACGACGAGTTCGAGGAACTTGACCAGTTCCTGCTCTACGAGATCGACAACGACGATGTCATGACGTTGGACATGGCCGACGGCTTCATGCACGCCATCGCGGTTGGCCCCACCACCATCCATCCAAAGCAGTGGCTTCCCAAGATATGGGGCACCAAGGACATGATGCCGCCGATGGATTCCATCGAACAGTTGAACCACATGCTGGGACTGGTCATGCGCTACTTCAACACCATCATCGTCGGGCTGGAAGATGAGCCGCCGCAAATCAGTCCTTGCTGGTCGACCATGACTTACGAAGGCGACGAGCGGGAGTATGACGACGCTGAGGCATGGGCCTACGGCTTCATTGAGGGGGTGAAGCTTTGCTGGAATGACTGGCAGTCACTGCTGACGACGCCGCAAGGACTGGCGTGGTACAGACCGATTGCCCTGCTGGGTGAAAGCGACTTCTCGGCGGATCAGGACCAGCTCACCGAAACGCCGGCCATGAGGGCGGAATTGGCACTTCAAATCCCACAGGCAGTGCTGGACATGCATGCGCACTGGTTACCGCTACGGCTTGCCATTTATCAACGTGAGGTGGCGAAAACCATGCAACCCAAGGTGGGGCGCAATGAGCCTTGCCCCTGTGGCAGCGGCAAGAAGTTCAAGAAGTGCTGCGGCGCGGCGGCTGATCTGCATTGATAGTGGGACGGGAAGCGATTTCCCCGATGTCTCACTTGAGAAATGCCGGGGCATGCATGCTAAGGTGAGCACGCGAACGACCCCAAGACCCAGCCGTTTGCCGATGCTTCAGCGCGTGGGTGACGTGGCAATGAAGTCAGCGATGGCATCCACCACGCCCGGCGCAATGGCCAGGTCGGCGCGCGATTTTCAATATTGTGCTGCGATCACTACCACCAAGTTCAATGAGACGCGCCGCTACAGTCATTCGTCTCGATCGTCGGCACACGGCTGTTGACTTGGCACGATGTACCAATTTCGAAGACTGCTCAATCGTTGGCGATTGTCTGGACCCCGGTGGCTGCGACCAGCGCGTCTTGCGTGGATTGCATGCCGGAAACGCCGATCGCACCGACGATACGACCATCGATCATCACCGGCAGGCCGCCTTCGAGTGGGCATGCACGATCCGTGGCCAGCAGTCTTAGGTTGATGCCGCCGACAGCCAGCGCCTCTTCGAACATCTTGGTCGGGCGCTTGAACCGCACGGTGCTTTCCGCCTTGGCCTGGGCGATCGCAACGCTTCCGGTCTGGGCATGGTCCATCTTGTGCAGCAGGACGAGGTTGGCGGCGCTGTCCATGATGGCGATCACCATCGGCCAGCCGTTGCGCTGGGCCTCGGCTTCTGCGGCGGCGGCAATTCGCCGCGCAACGTTGAGCGACAGGGGCGGACCGTATTGAACGATGTTTGAGGCCGAGTTCACGTTGGATTCCTTGTAGGTAGGTGAATCTGTCGATGTTAGGAATGGATAGACTGGGTGCCTATCCCCGATCCCTCGCATTTGCTGTGCGCAAATCACCCGATCCGCCGCCTGCCTCCTCTTCACGGACCTTGCCAGCATGGGACGACGTACGTTTCTTCCTTGCCGTTGCTCGTGAAGGAAGCCTGTCCGGTGCCGCGCGCACGCTGCAAGTGGAGCATTCCACCGTCGCGCGGCGCGTTGGCGCGCTGGAGGCGAGCTTCGGCGTTCGTTTGTTCGACCGGCTCCCACGGAGTTGGGCCTTGACGAGCGAGGGGGCGGCGCTGATTGCGCCAGCGGAGCGTCTTGAGCACGAAGGCCTGGCATTCGGCCGCGCGGCCACATCGGCGACCAGCCTTCAGGGAACGGTCCGCATCTCAGCACCGCCGGTGTTTGCAAGCCAGTTCCTCGTGCCACGACTGGCCAGACGCACTGACCGATGGAAGGGCATCGACCTGGATCTCGTTGGAGAGGTCCGCACTGCCAACCTTCATCGCCGCGAAGCCGATCTATCCCTTCGTTTCATGCGCCCGAGCGAGCCGGGACTGGCTGCGCGCAAGTTGGGCGTACTGAGTTTTCACGTCTTTGCAGCGCCGGCCTGGTTAGCGCGTGCGGAGGCGGAGTGGTGTTTCCTCGGCTACGGGAATCCATTGAGCGATGTGCCTCATCAGCAGTTGCTCGCGCGTATGGCCGGTGACAGGCCCTTCATCCTAAAAAGCAATGATCTTGCGGCGATACATCGCGCTTGCCGGGACGGGATGGGGCTCGCGATGCTTCCCAGTTTTCTTGTGCATACCGACGATGGTCTGGTCAAGGTGCCGGGTGTGGACGGACCTATTCTGCGGGAAATCTGGTGCGTCGTCCATCCTGATGTTCGTCGCTCGCCGCGTGTCAGGCTGATGGCGGATCTCATCGCCGAACTGGTCGCGGAAGGTTCTGCGATTCTGGCTTGAGTGCGACCAATTCCCGATGCGGTTCAAAAACACAGGTGACGTTGGAGGTGGGCGGGCTTGCTGTTCCCTCTCACCGTAGCACGTCGTTCTCGCTGTCAAGGTCGGCGGCTGCTGCGCATCCTTGCGTCCTGCCGGCCGTCTTCGAACCCTGACAACTGCGCTGCGGCGTGCTGCTTCCGGTCTCGGGCAATTCCGCCTGATTCACGGAGCCGACCATGGCACACGACCTCTTCTCATCTCTCGATTCGTTCACCACTTCCTATGCTGACACTTCGGCACTGCTGGTGCGCGATGCCGCCGGCAGCTACCGTCCGGCAGGCGAATATGAAATCCTGAAGGCTGCTCAATGCCTGCTGGCAAGCCGGGTGCGTGGTACCGATACGCTGTCGTCACCACAGATGGTCAAGGACTTCCTCCAACTTCGCTTGGCAGGGTTGGAGCATGAGGTGTTCGCGGTCCTGCACCTGGACACTCAGCACCGGGTCGTGGAGTACGTGGAGATGTTCCAGGGCACGGTCAGCCAGACATCGGTATATCCACGCGAGGTGGTCAAGGATGCGATGAAGCTCAACAGCTCGGCAGTCATCTTCGTGCACAACCATCCATCAGGCAGTGCCGAGCCATCGCGGGCGGACGAGATGCTGACTCAAACGCTGAAAACGGCGCTGTCGCTCGTGGATGTGCGGGTCATTGGTAAGCGCACGGCGAAGTCATCTTGATTGCCTGAGAGTTGGCAGGCATCGTGCCTGTTCGCCAACCGACGGGCCAACCGCATGAAGGTCCTCGTACACGATGGCATCGGCATCTGGCTGTGCGCACGTCGGCTGAACCAGGGCCGGTTCCTCTGGGCCAACGCGAGCCTGGGTACGCAGATGGCGATGACGCGTGAGCAGCTCGACGCGCTTGTGCTCGGATTGCCCTGGCAGCGCGTCGGGGCAGCGGGTGTTATCACCGTGGTGTGATCGCACGGCAGCCGTGCAATTGCGGCAAACGCCGATGACATTCACACGCTCGGGCGGCACCATACCTGCTCATGGTGGATGCCGAACAACTGAAGGGCCTCGACGCAGAACAACTGCGCGAGGTGACTCTCCGGCTAATCAAGGACTTCACTGAGCAGCAAAGCTTGCTCGAGGCCAAGCACCGCTCGATCGAGACGCTCATCCTTGCTCATCGAGTACTGCATGCCGACGAGACGCCGGTAGCGATGCTCAAGCCTGGCACCGGCAAGACGCACCGCGCTTACCTGTGGGCCTACACACCAGGCGCCCTCGAAGGCATGAAGGGCGTGGTCTACGACTTCGCTGACAGCCGGGCCGGCCAGCATGCGCAGGACTTCCTGGGCGAATGGCGCGGCGCGCTGGTTTGCGACGACTACTCGGGCTACAAGGCCCTGCTGGCCAAAGGCGTCGTCGAAGCTGGATGCCTGGCCCACGCCCGGCGCAAGTTCGTCGAGTTGCACACAGCCAACAAGAGTCACGTCGCAGAGGCAGGCATCCAGTACTTCGCTCGGCTCTACGAGATCGAGCGTGAGGTGAAGGATCTCGACGCAGATGAACGGCATCGCATCCGCCAAGCGCGGGGTCGGCCGATCGCCGAAGCACTGCATGCCTGGATGATCGCGCAGCGGCTCAAGGTCCCGGAAGGTTCAGGGACAGCCAAAGCATTGAACTACAGCCTGAAGCGCTGGGCTGCGCTGACGCGCTACCTGGACGACGGCAACTTGCCTGCAGACAACAACTGGGTGGAGAACCAGATCCGGCCGATTGCAGTGGGCAGAGGCAACTGGCTGTTCGCTGGGAGCCTTCGTGCCGGGCAACGCGCCGCAGCCATCATGAGCTTGATCCAGTCAGCCAAGCTCAATGGCCACGATCCGTATGCCTATCTGAAGGACGTGTTCTTGCGCCTTCCAACACAGCCGCATAGCCGCATCGACGAACTGCTGCCGCATCGCTGGCAGCACAGCTGACCACCTGCTCGCGCTCGCCGCCAATGCGCGGCCCTCGTCAATATGTATTCGCCGCGTGCTTACACACCACCAGCAGAAACCAATAGACCGCCGTGCCCCGCACAACCATGTGCCAAACCGGAAATTCCCTCGCAAAGACATCGGAAAGTGCGCTCACTGCACCGTCTCGCTCGTGAACCGGTCTCAAATGGTCCTTCGGCCGACCAGTACTGGCGTGTTATCAGCGCACTCGACGGAAGTCGGGAAGCACCGGTGATGGGCACTGCCCGTGCCGTCCACTGAATAACATCAAACACCTTCACAGCGGTCTGCCCCCTCTTTCGACGAATGTCCGCGGTTCGCGCGGCCGACGTATTAAGTTTTGCACGTACGCGCGACACGTGTTGTAGGTCGGGAACTACCGCTGAAAGCGCGTCTCGGAGTGATTGAATCGAAACGCGTCGGCAAACACCAGCGATCAGATCCTCGTGCGCACCTCACGGAAAACCCCTGAAAACATGCCTCCGACCCCAAAACCAGAGTCCAAGATCAAATGCTGGTCTAGAAACAATGACCGCTGGCCGATCGGTCCTTGGGGCTTTTACAAGGGGAGCCGGTTGCGCGAACCGTTGCTCCTGCCACAGTTCACAGGGCCTCCCGTTGGACGCCGACGCAATCCAGCGTGCAACTCTTGCATCTCACACATGAATATACGGAAATTCGAATGTCCACTTAATGCTTCGCGAATTGGTGAAGCTATCCATCGGTTCATGCCAAAGTGAATCCCGACCTCAAGATTGAAATTGCTGATGGTGGCGCAAGCAATGATCTAGGAACTCATCGAACTGTTGAGTCTTGTCGTACACAGCAAGCGCTCCGAGCGCGATGCACCTGTTCCGGTTTTCTTGCGTAGCGGAGTTTGTCAACACAATGACTTGCTCCGCAGCCCGTTGCGGCTCCAGTTTGGCCAAAACGCCGAAGCCGGTGCCGGTCTTCAAAAACAGGTCGAGCACCGCCAATCGCCACCCGCCATGATGACCGTTGAGCCACTCCACTGCTTGAGTTTCGGTCTCTGCAGTCCCTACCACCTCAGCGTCACAAATATCGCGGATTGCATCACCGATGGTTTTGCGAAGCGCTGCGTTGTCTTCGACAAGGAATATTGGAAAGGACATGATCGACCTTGTGGCTGTCTGTGACAGCTGCCTGTACGCATAGGCCTTAAAGAGGGGCAGGCGCTGGCCTACCCGTCTGGCTGGGTTCAAAGGTAACTTGGCCGGTACTCAGTTCGCCCCGCTTTGGGAGATAGCACGATCGGCTGCGGCCGCCAAGTCGCTCATGCGGGAGTTTCCGTCTTGAACAGGCCCCGCACGTTCAACGCAGCCAAGCCCACCTGCAGCGCGACCAACGCCCAGGCTTGCGTGTGGACGCCCCAGACGACCCACAGCACATTGCTCAGCAAGAAAATCCAGAAGCCCGTATTGCGGCGCCCCTTGTCATTGGAGCCCACGAGGTAAGCGGCGGCGAGCGAGGCAGCGAAGGCAGGCCACTGAACAAGATCGAACCAGTCCATGGCTCAAGCGGCGGTGGACGCTAAGCCATGCAGGCGCTGCGCGATCGCATGGAGTAGCGCATCCGCGAAGCCACCTGATGCACGAGCCACGCGTCGGGCGCTCGTGCACACGCGCGGGCGGGCGCTCCAGCGGATGTTCGCGCCGATACGCTCCAAAGAGGCGATCAAATCCACGTCCTCGCTGCAGGCGAGGGGTTGGAAGCCACCAGCGCGCAGGTATGCCACAGCTGAGATGCCGAGGTTAGCGCCGTGCACGTGGCGATGATCATCCGCATCACGGTAAGTCTCCGCGAAGTGGCGCGACAGGAGCTGCGCGTGCTCCGCGTGGGGCGACCAGTCGCTGACTTCGACTGTGCCACACACGGCATCCGCATCGAGCGCCAGCTGATCCGTTAGCCAATCAGGCGACACCAGCGTGTCCGCATCCGTGAACGCAAGCCAGCGCGCTCCGCGCGCGAGCATGAACTCGGCGCCCGCCGCGCGAGCCACGCCCACGTTGCGCGCATCCACCAGCAGAGTCAGGGCGCCGGCCTTGGCTGCCAGGACCGCGGTGGCATCCGTGCAGGCGTCGACAACGACGACCACTTCGACCGGCTCGCCGGACAAGCCCTGGCGGTGCACGCACGCTCGTGCATGCGCCACACAGTTCTCGATCAATTCTTCTTCGTTGTGCGCGGGGATGACGATACCAATCATGGGGGCTCCTGGGTTGTGCGTCACGCTAGCGAGCCGACTTGATGCCCCCCGTCGGTTGAGGTTGTCGGGCGTTGTAGGTTGGCGAGCCTCTGACGGTTCGTCGTTCAAACCTGGAACCTCCGTCGGAGTGATCCGACGTCGTATTCATCGGTTTGAACACGCGGCACAAGGCCACCTCGGTGATCGACTAGGTCGAAAAAGCCTCATCGTCGCGCCCATCGGCTCAGCTCAGAAGGCCGAGCTCAACGAGATCGCGAGCTACACCTCGCTCTGCCTGATGGCGAAAAAGCTCGGCTTCTAGCCCAAGAGCGCCAAACCCACAAAGGGCTACGGCAGCGGGCCGCCACCGCTCATGTCTTCGGAGCGATGGCGTGACAGGAATTCATCAATCCAGAGTCGGGCTTTGAGCGCCAGACGACTCCGTGCCTCCTCTTCCGACGCGGCTCCGATGATAGACAGGCGGCAAACCTGCGCGCCGCTGCGACGAACGTCAGCAGAGTAGTGAACGGCCGCTCCGACGCTCTCGCAGCCGACCGTTATCATCCAATCAGCGGGCGCCAATGGACCTCCAGGATCATTGACGGGAGGGTGAAGATTCATCAGACTTGCTCTCCAGCCGATTTAGATGCGAGATTTATTATCTATCCAATCTGCGGTTCTCCAGTAAGCCATGGGTGACCATGCTCTGAGCGTGGGGCGGGGGAGATGCATGTGCTTGCTGCTGTCCAACGGCTGTGGCTAGGACTTTTACTTGGCGGCTGGCTTGTTATCGCCTTTGTCCCCCGGCTCTTTCCCAGGCACTGTCGACCCGCACCTTACCGGCCGTACTAGCGCAATGGCCGTGAAGGCCGCAAGCTTGGGGAACGACGGATATAAGAAATAGCAGATTTAAGAGGAGCACATCATCAGTTTCATCAAGCACGCCGAGTACGCCCGCATTGATGTTCCCGTCGCTCGGCAGATGCGTAAATTGGAGGCGGAGAAAAACAGCCTCGAGAAGCTGTCGGCTGGCGCCCACCTAGTCTTGAGGCGCTGAACAAAGCCCTCGAGTAAAAGTAAAGCGCTACCCCCGCCGCGAAGTAGCTCATCGGACTTGCGCCGCGTAGACGCCAGGCACCCGGCCGAAATCCGATCTGGCCCCGCCTTTCATCACGCTGTCGTACGGCTTGCCCTCGTTGCGCACCAGCTTGCCGCGCCAACTTCGCTCGACGTCTCACTCGGCGCCTACCGCCTGAATCATGGCGACGACTTCCTCGATGGACGATGCTTCCGACTCACTCGGCTTGACCGTATTGGCGTACATCCGTCCATAGCGGGCGCGGTTTTCGTGACCCATGACCTCGTGGCGAACTTCCACTCAATACAAAGTGCAGCGAATGTCGGCGAACCGGCCATAAGGCTATGCTTGCTCACATCGGCCTGGGCGCGGCGCAGCTGCACTTGGTCCAAGACGTCGTGCAAGATCTCCCTCGGTGTCCGATTGCTCGCCCGTGCCTATCGCATCGGTGCCGCTGTCACGCGAATCGCTGGGGCCCATGCTTTCTTCGTCGCTTCCCCTGGGTTGCAGGTGGCGCTACCCCCCCACGATGCGCTCGTCGCCATATTAGGTTCCTTGGGTCGCGGTGGACACGTCCCCCTTCCGGTCGATTTCCTGTTCGGCCTGCAGCCAGTCTTGTTCTTCGCTGCCGGCGCCGCCGCCCTCGCGCTCACGCCGCTGGTAGGCTTCGTAAGCGGCGCGGCGGATTGCTGCCTCGCGCCCACCTTCGTCTGGCGCGGAATCCAGGGGGGCAGCTTCGCCGACCACGGGCTCGCGATTGGACTGTGGCGTCAGGTCCTCGGTCAGGCCGAATGGCGCGGAGTCGTCCTGCTTCGTGGCTTCCACGTTCCTACGCCTGTCCTTCATGCGTTCGGCTGGACCGGGGCCTGAAACATCTTCGCCGGCTGCGTTCTTTTTACCGGTGAAGCTTTCGCCCGCTCCCATGTTGTCCACACCGCCACTGGTGGCGGGGCGGGTTCCGTCGCCGGAACCTATCACGGGTATATTGCTCATGTCATTCTCCTTTGCGCTGGGATGGATCGTGTAATCGTCGGCATGGCGGTGCTCTTGGAGTTGATAGCTGCCTTAGCCGCAAACGAAGAGGTGTTCATGGCCGAAGGTGCCAGTGAATATCCGGGCTACCACGTAGGCGCACTTCAGCATTAGATGTCTGAAATCGCTGCGGGTTGAGCGCGTGACATGGGTTAGCCCTGAAGCTTTCATGTGTCGTTCCGGCGTTCATTCAGATTGGGCTTGAGAGCCTGGAAGGCTACAAAACACCCGATCAACTGAGAAGCCCAACCCGAGGAACACCCATAAGCACGCTGCAGTCGCTTATTGCACGCTATGTCGATACCTGGGCTTCCAGGGTCAGGCGTGTCTGGCACGCCGGCGGCCGCTCGCGATAGCGGCGCCACGAGCGCCGGTCCGAGTCGTTTGGATGAGGAAGGACGCCCGGCGGCAGAGAACGTTGAGTGCGAAGCAACGACCTCCCTCACCGACTCAAACCCAGACACACGCGCGGCGTGCGACGCTCTTGGTCCGACACGCAAAAGAATGCGATCCATGGCCAGATCGCGGATGCCTTATCGATCAGCGAGCGCCTCGCATCTGTCGAAAATCGCGCGGTGCCGGCGGCGGGCTCGCCAATTATTCGTTCCGTCTCGCACGGACCACCTCTAGGCAGCGGTCTTGGTCATATGGGCCTAAGATTACTCCCATAATCTTAGGTCTAAATCCAACAGTCAAAACATGCCTTTCATGCCAGGACCATCATCACGCACAGGCGCCACAGAGGAGAAGCCGACCTCTCGGCGCTTCGTTCGACGCCTTGGGGCCCACCATTTCGCCCACCTTCGCGGCGTGGCCGAGGGTCTGGACTTGGTGTCCTGTGCAACACGCTACCTGGGCATCGAGCACGGCAACGAAGCACGTGCCGCGCACCGACAGACCGTCGACGCGGTCAGGGCCATCGCCCGGCGTCGGGGCGAGGCCTGGCGGCTGATTGGCCTGTCCATCCAGCAGGTTGGCGCGAGCCGGCCGAGCCTGGATGAGTTCGCGGACGGGCGCTTCGATGGATTCTCGGAAGCGGAGGTACTCGAGCTCTACCAGGAGGCGTTTCCCGCCGACCGAAAAACTGCGCGCAGCCAGCGGCTTCGTGATCGGCAGCTCGCGCTGCTCCATCGCCTTGAGGCGATGGCAGCGGAGAGCCCTCAGCCCGGTGACCTGGTCTCGGGCTGGTTCGAC
Organism: Variovorax ginsengisoli; assembly: GCF_030811835.1. Taxonomy (GTDB): domain Bacteria; phylum Pseudomonadota; class Gammaproteobacteria; order Burkholderiales; family Burkholderiaceae_C; genus Variovorax; species Variovorax ginsengisoli_C. The sequence goes on from NZ_JAUSRO010000018.1 coordinate 20,436, forward strand.
GACCGCACTGCCCACAAGCTCACGGCCGCTGGGATGGTGTCCTTGGGCGACCTGAATGCGCGCATCGCCGCCGGCGGGCAGTGGTTTAGGACAATGCCCGCCGTGGGACGGGCCAAGGCTGAGCGGATCGCCCAGCATCTGAGCACGCTGCTGCCAGCGGCGCCGCGTCCCTCCCGGCCCGTCTTCACGCTGAGCCCTACACCCTCGCTCTTTGCCGATCCGCTGGGCACCGCCAGGCCCCAGCCCATTGCCTCGACCTCCACTCATCCTTCACCCTCCATGGTCGCTGGGCGGCTGCTTGATGCACCGAACGACGCCGCAGCAGTGCACGCCTGGATCGACGCCCGCGCAGGCTCTGCAGCCACAGCCAAGGCGTATCGACGCGAGGCCACGCGGCTCCTGCTGTGGCTGCAGTACGAGCGGAACCGGACCCTTGTGCAGATGGATGTGGCCGATTGCACGGCATATATGGCGTTTCTGCAGAACGTGCCCGCTCGCTGGATTTCGCGCGAGCGCGCGTCACCAGGTCGACCCGGCTGGGCGCCTTTCAGGGGGCCGCTTTCACACGCGAGCCATCGCCAAGCCATCGTCACCGTGGGCGCCCTCTTCACCTGGCTACAGTCGGCACAATACGTGGCAGCGAACCCCTGGCAGCTGGTGAACAAGAAAACTGGTGACGACAGGGGGGATAAATTGTTGGATACGAAGGCGTTTTCAGAGCCGGCGATGGCCGAGGTGCTGCGATTCGTCGACGCCCAACCGATGACCGCATCCAGCGCGCGCATCCGCTTTATCCTGCGTTTCGTGGAGTCCGTGGGTCTGCGGTCGGCTGAGCTGCTGGGCGCCACCCTGGGCGACATTCGCCTCGAACCCGAAGGTTGGGTGATCCAGGTTCACGGCAAGGGCTCGAAGAACCGCATCGCTGCCATCCCAGGGCAGGCCCTCGATGCCTTGCAGGCCTACTTGCAAACCCGCGGTCTGGCCAGTATTCAAGAGGCGCCTCCCGCTGCACCCTTGCTTTCGAGTACGGCCGACGCCATGACGGGCGTAGGTTACCAAGCGCTCTACGAACACGTTCGCGGCTGGATCAGGAAGGCTGTAGCCGCTTCGGCGCTGCCGATGGCGGAGCGAGCCAAGCTGGCAGGGGCGACCACCCACTGGCTGCGTCACACGTTCGGCACACGCGCCATCGCGCGCGAGGTGCCGCTGGACGTCATCCAGGCTCAGATGGGGCATGCGAGTATCCAGATGACTACGGGGATCTACGGCAGGGCACCAATCCGCAGGCGGCTGGACGAGCTTGGGAAGGCGTTCTCGTAGCATCCAAGACTTTGCTATCGAGACCAGGATCGCGTCGGTCTTCGCTTTTCCGGACCCTGGAGACCCATTGTTACGGGTTCGGCTATCCCTCCGGGTCTCCGAGTTGAAGAGTGGTGCACCGTGCACCACTGCCGCTGATCCGTCCCTCTAAGCCACTCGACCGGCGTTTGTTTCGTCAATAGTTCACAGATACATGATTTCCGAAGCTCATGACGCCCTCCTTCTCCAGGTCTGTCGACGTGGGCTAAAAAAAGGGGTGGTGCACGGTGCACCACCCCTTCAGCCACGAAAAGTCCGAGCTTAGCCGGCCAGCGTTTTGACGATGAATTCCTCTATGGCTTTCAGCTTCGCAGGAGACACTGCTTTGAGCTCGATGGCTACGCCATTCTTCGACTCTTTGACAGTGAAAGCCTTAACGTCACCCGCCATCACTTGGCGTCGCGACGTGCTGCTTCTTGCGTCTATCAACCGATCGTACACAGCCTTAGCACTTAGGCTCGACCCGGCGGAACGTTCATCGCGCAGACTCGCAGCCAACGCAAGAACAGCCGCCGAATCCCGCTTTAACGCATCGCCCAAAGGTTCAGACCAACGATACTGAATCTCGAGCGGCGAAGGGAATGCATCGAGTATTTCTCTCGGCAATCTCGCAATGGCCAGTGCACGCGACACATTGCTGTGTGCCACGCCAAGTGCATCCGCGAGCCTGCGAAGGGATGGGTACAAACCATCATCGAGAGCACGACGGTACATCTCACCTTGCTCATAAGGCCGGAGATCCGCACGTTCGCGGTTCTCGCGATCCATTTCAACGAACAATTGCTCTTCTGAAAGCGTCTCCACCAAGGCGAAAACTTGCAGGCCCAGCTCCAGACAGGCGCGGTGCCGACGATGGCCATAGACAATCTCAAACTCTTCGCCACTTTCCCCCACGGGCCGCACTTTGATAGGTTGGACGTTGGCCCCAGCTCTGGCGATGTCGTTTTTGAGGGTCTCAAACTCAGGAGTAGTGAAACTGTCGTCATGTCGGTTTGCCCAACGGCTCGGCTTCACACGCTTCGGATCCAGCTTCCGTGCAGGTGTCGCGTTCTCCCACACCTTCAATTCTTCGCGTAATTGCTCGTTCTCTCGTGCCGTCTCGGCGTCCGCGTGCATCGCTTGAATTGCGTGAGCCGGTCCCGATCGAACCCCACTCGGCGGGCGCAACGCAGGGGCTTGCGGCTCAGGGGGAGCAACTGAGAAGGACTTCGCTGCAAGACTTGCGCGCTCGCGCACGCTCAAAACTTTTGCCATGGCTTAACCTTTCCTTTCTAGAGCCTTGCTTGCTTCAATATCGCCTTCGTAGATCGCCGCGATCTGCATTGACACGTGACCCACGAGTTGGTCGTAGGCATCGCGTGCACGTTTGAGCGTCTTCGCCTGTGCGCTGTTTGCGTCCATGTCATAAACGGTCCCGAACCCCGCACTTGCCGTCGCAGCAATCGACGTCTTGGGTATCTCAATCGAAAGCACCTTTGATCCATACGCCGCGACAATCCATTCGCGCACGTCCACGCTCACGGCATCAGCGCGGTCGACTCGTGAGAGAACGATGTCGACAAAGCTGAATTTCTTGTTATCGCCGCGAGTCCGAAAGAGTTGACTGCAAACTTCGGTGAAGAGCGTCCAGAACTGCGTTGATGATGCGAAATCCAATGCATTCGGTGGCAGAGGCATGACGATGCCATCAGCAGCAATGAGCGCGTTGATCGTGATGTAACTCAGTGACGGCGGCGTATCGATAATGATCACGTCATAAGTGCGCCGCGCCTCTTCCAGGCCGGCATCGAGCACGCGCCAAAACGCAAAATCCTTTTCTGCCTTTTGGCGAGCCGGCAGAAGAAATTCTGCGTTAAACAGCACCGGCGCAGCGGCTACCAGATCAATGCCATCCCAGTAGGTAGACCTGACGGCCGGCATAATGGACGATTCTTCACCGCTGCACAGAGCCAAGATTGTCTGATCAGCCTCAACCTCCGTGTCAGGCAGCACGCCGAACAAGGTTGTCAACGAGCCCTGTGGATCGGTATCGATAACCAGAACCCGATGCCCTTGCAGGCTGAGACCCTGCGCAAGCGCTGCCGCCGTCGTTGTCTTGCTGACACCACCCTTGAAGTTGGCGACAGTGATCGTTGCGGCCGCCGACTTCGACGGATCGCGCAGGCTCTCCGCTTTTACTGAACGAACCCAGGTACGTGCCTCAGCCAGGGTCCACTCGCGACGCGGGGACCCTGGCTGCTCACCAGACGGCAACTCTCCCTTTTTTGCAAGGTATTGCACTTGCGTGGTTTCAAGCCCGCAAAGCTCAGCCAGGCGAGCAGAGTTGAACGTAGGAGGCGACTTTCGGGACTCGGGTGCAAGCATCGACGTGCGAGCCTGCTGGATCACCAATGAGGACACTTCGGCAACTTGCTGAAGCGCTGCGATGTCGATGTGTGGAAGAAGTGCTTTGATCTTTGGGGCCATGGGACATCCTGTTTGCGCGATTTTAGGCGAATCGTTGTGTTTTCGCGAAACATAAAATTCGACCGAATACTCGAAACTTGCCAAACTGTTGATTCAGCAAAACTGTCCCACTCGATGCGTGAGTTTCCTGGCGTTTGCCGCGGAAAACGTCCTCCTGGGACTCGGTTTTCCGGCTTTCTATCCATCAGCCCCCTGTCTTCAAGACTAAGTCTTAAGAGAAGTCTTAAATACAGTTTGTGGGAAGAATCGTCTCATTTTTTATAATAAAATCAACAGCTTAGGATTACATAGTATCCAGGGTTCTATCCCTGAACATCCGGCTTTCTATCCCTAATCATCCAAGTTCCTACCCACAAACATCCAGCTATTTATCGCCGGCGGCAGTGAGTTATCCACAGACCTCCGAGCACGATCACGGTGGGTGGGAGAGGGTCCATGGAGCGGCTGATAAGCGAGCGCGAGGCGCGACCGCTACTTCGAGAAAGCTCTCGATCTTTCCAACGTGAACACCGGAAGGCCGATCATCCAGCTTTCTATACCCCGCAGTCCGAAGCTGCCACGTCCACGGCTCTATCGTCCAAAAATCGCGTAGAATTTCTGGAACATTCGAGAAGGTGCTGGAGATGAAGTCGACAGATCCGATGCTGCTGAAGAAGCCCGTTCAGTCGCTAGTGATGATTCCCAAAATCGGAAAGCTCACGACGACGGCCCGTAAGCTCTTCAATGTCATCCTGCAGACGAGTCAGCAGCAGATCGCCGAACTCAGCAAGAACGGCGCCGTCGACCTTGGTGGTCACATGTACAGCGCCCGGTTGAGCGACCTCTTGGAGCCGATCCAGCAAGGTTCTTCAAACCTGCGTGCGCTCGGCAAGACGTACTTTCGCGAGATGATGCAGACGACCATCGAATGGGAAGCCCCGGACTCGAAGAAAAGCGGCATCGTGTGGGACATCTCGCATCTGCTCAGCGCGGCCCGCCTTGAGTACGTTGATAAAGAGGGCAATCCAGGAAGCTCAACGAATTCGCACCTTGTCGCAAAATGGGGACTTCCGGCACCGCTCTACAACGCACTCAAGCATCCTGAGCTCTACGCGCAAGTGAACATCAGGCAAATCGCAAAGCTCGGCTCCTACGAAGCCGTGGCACTTTACGAAATTTGCACGCGCTATCGTTCGAACTTCGATGGCCTCACCAATAAATCGGAACCATTGTGGTGGGTGCGGGCGCTTACAAACAAACAACCCGCCATCGATCCGATTACGCAGGCGCCAAAGTACAGGCCTTGGGTGAAGTTCAAGGACGACAAGCTCAAAGATGCAATCGCCGAGATCAGCCAACTCACAGATCTTGAGATCGAATTGATTGAAGAGCGCGAAGGCAAAAAAATTGCGTTTGTGCAGTTCCGAGTCAGGCGGAAGGCGGAGTCGCAGGGCGACACCACCCCAGTGGTGTCCACATCGATCGCGGAATTGTCTCTCAAGTGCGGCATCGCACTGCAAGATATCTCCAAGCTCCTCAGGGTCGGTATTGGTGAGGGGCCGCTGAAGATTGCACTACTGAAGCTCGAGAGCCGGATGGCTCGTGAGGATCTTGAGCCGATCGGCTCGAAACTTTCGTACCTCAACACCGTGATCGCGGAGACGCAAAAATACGTCGCCATAGACATACCAGTGCCGCCATCGGTTGAGACACCAGGGCCTGTCGAGCGTCTTGCCGTCGTTACACCCCCGGTCGCACCAATCTCGTACAAAGATCGAAGGCGTGCAGAGATTAAGGCAGACTTTACAAAGCTCAGCAAGGAAGAGCAGCAACCGTACGCGCTGGCGGCATCGGATTTGCTCAAGGCAGCAGGTCTCATGCAGCCGTCCGTTGCACGGGCGATTTTCAGCCAGGACTGGCTCAAGAATGGCTTGCTGCTGAGCAAGATGATCGAAGCCTATGCGGTGGCCACGCACGGGCCGGACTGGGCTGCTGAACCGGTTGAAAGTTAGGGTCGGGTACGCTAAGCAACCAGCATGCCGCTCCGGACAGCTGCCTGCTGAGCGATTGGGCTCACATTGCGGCAATGTGCTGGTGAATGCGAGTGAGCAGCGCCTCGAAATCCGGCTGCCCCTGGTAGTAGAGCGCAGCGGTCTTGCGGTACTCCTGAGCGAATCGCTGGCGCTGACCAGGATCGCCCAGGACGAACGCCTGGTTCCGGGCAATGACCTGCTCATCCCTGGTACGAAACCTTTGCGCTTTACGCTCTTGATAGGCGGGCGCGCGCAGGAAGTCCTGCACCTCTTGCAGCCCCAGGAGGCAATAGACGTCGTAGTAGTGACGAAGGAAGTTGGCCGGGAACACCTGCATCTCGCCCAACCTGCGGTACTTGGTGGAGAGGGTCTGCAGCTTTTCCACGAAGGTGTGCGTCGGGGCATAGCAGGGCACGGCCGTTGCCCGGTTGTCGACCACCTTCACCCCTCGGGCCATGGCCGCATCCAGGGCCCAGGACGAGATCGTGACCGGACGATTCGGCGCCGTGTCGTCGAACCCCAGTTCCAGCAGAATGCCGTCCTTGACCCCAGCAAGCGCCGCGGTGCAAGGCGTGTAGACCAGGCGAATGCCTGCACTGCGCATCTTGTCGTCGTCGAACTGCGTGTCGCGCTCTACGCTGTCGATGCCCGGAATGGAGATGCGCGCGGCCAGCTCGTTGTAGTACGCACGCCGCGATTCAACGTGCGTCGGCTTGTCCTGGTTGCGGCCGGTCTTCACGTCCATGCCATGGGGCGGCTCGATGCGGATATCGATGTCTTCGGAGAAGCGGTGGATGACGCCGAACCCCTTCGACAAGGACGTGCCGCCCTTCAGCTCAAACTGGAAGCCCTGGGCCTGCAAACCCCAGAGGCAATGCATGATCCAGTAGTCTTTCTCGACCAGCATGGGATCGAGGCCGCGCTCATCAGCCACGACCGAGAGCAGTTGGTCGAAATCCCGACGCTCATGCAAAAAATCAGCCACCCGACCACTCCTGCAGGCGCTTGCGCGTGGCCAGGTTGCCAAAGCTGGCTACCGCCTGCTGCAAACGGACGGGGTCGAACGAGGACCGCTTGCTGCACGCTTGGCGCAAAACCGCATCACGATCTTCCGCCAACTCGTCCAGATTGTTGAGCAGGTCCACATAGAGGAACTCGGGCGTCAGCCTCTTGGGAAAGCGCGGCTTCACCCGGAAATCGAACTGCCGGTTGCCCAGCTTGAAAACGCCATGGCGCTTGTGGTTGTAGACCACCGTACGGTTGTAGAGCTGGGTCGTTCCCAGGCCCACAGCGTTGTAGGCCGAGGGAGAGAACACCAGGAAGTCCTTGTCTTTCAGGAACCCACCAACCACTTGCTCATCAGCAGGAGGCAGAGGACCAAAGCTGGAATGCTTAGGTGCGTAGTACAGGCCTTGGGCGAGCTTCTTCAGCTTCCCAGTCGCCACTAGCTCACGCAGATGCCGATCCACGGCGGTGGACAGGCGCGCGAGATCTTCACGTCGATAGACACGGCCGGCCCGCAGCTCATCGGCAAGATGCGCGACGGCGCCTCGCAACGAGGTGGCTGGAGATGAGACTGCGGCAGTCATGACTGGATTTTCATTGAAATTCCATGCATTTTACGACTGAAATCACCCCGTGTGCTGACGTGCTCTCCCTCCCCTCACTCCAGACACTCCAGCGCGGCTCGCTTTGCGCGTACAGATCGCGCCGATGTCATCGGCGCAAATCAACACCGTCCAACATCCCAAGGAAGAGCGGCAACCGTACGCGCTGGCGGCATCGGATTTGCTGAAAGCAGCAGGTCTCATGCAGCCGTCCGTTGCACGGGCGATTTTCAGCCAGGACTGGCCCAAGAATGGCTTGCTGCTGAGCAAGATGATCGAAGCCTATGCGGTGGCCACACACGGGCCGGAATGGGCTGCGGAACCGGTTGAAAGTTAGGATTCGGCAGGCTGCCTGCCGCAGCCGTTGCACCAGCGAGTCAAGTGCGACCAAACTTGTATCCATCTGGCCCGCGGGAGAGACCCATAAAAAAGCGGCGGCTTCGGCTGGGGTGAGCATGGTCAGGCCTCCCTTCAGGGTGGAGCACCGCGAAATTGGCCTGACATTTGCTAGTAAGAATCGATCGCAATACTGGCCGATCGCGCATATTTGTGCGTCCCGGCGAGGCCGGAAGAAATCAAAATCAGGAGCCAAGATGGATGACATTGATGAGCGCCGTTTTGCTGCGTGGAGGGCTGACCCCCGTGAGGGTGGGTTCTCCGCGCGCAAGTTGGCGCTATGGCTGCGCTCACAAACAAAGTGCTCGCTCAAGGTGGCGTACCGTTCAATGAACGCGTTACCGTTCAACGCAGGCTTGGAGCATCTGATCGCCTCCGTGCGGTCCGAGATAACGCGCGATCTCCGCACTCGCTCGGGTCTCAAGATCATCATGTCTGAGAATTCCCTCTCCGACGCTTCTCGGCGGTGGGCGCAGGAGCAACCACGCGACGAGGTCAGGCGAAAGGTGGTCAATGGAGGAATGCCGCTCGAAGGCTGGCTGACACGGCAAAGACGTAAGGGCTGAGGCTTTGGCAGTTTGCTCATAGCGCTGAGTTCTCGATCTCGGGCCCGTAGCCCCCGCGTTTAGGCGGTGGGCAGCCGTCGTCATTGTCGGCTGCCTCGCTCTGGGGAAGCGCCAGGTGCACGGTTCGCCAACGCGGTGACACGGTGCCTTCATCAGCCGGCATTGAGTAGGAACACCTTTTGGGTTGATGTCGACTGCGTGCCTGCGCGGGTCGAGCGCGGGACGCACAGGGCCAGCTCGGGCGTATTCACTACCGGGTGATGCGATCGGGCACCATCGCAGTGTCAGTTGGTACTGGCTGGCGTGCTTCGTCGAGCAGTTCGACGCCCGAGCGACGCACCTTGCTGACGATTCCATGGGTAGGTTGCTGGGCCAATATCGAGCAGGGCACACCCTACCGCGCCTGCCGCGCCGCCACGCAGGCGGGCAACACAGGGCGGCTCGGCCGCTGACGCTCGCAGCTCCGAATGAAGATTCGCGCCGGTGATGCGCTTGCGGGTGCGAGATGCCGGCCTTTTTATTCCGGTCGTGTCACTGGGCTTTGGTCATGGCCTGTTTCACATCTTTTTCCGGTACAAGCTGTTTGCGTCCACAGGATGAGCACCTATAGAGTGACCGTCCTTGAAAGAGAAACCTCATCCATGGCGAACGTGCGATTCGGCGTAGCCGCCCGACTGAACAGCTACATCGGAAAAAACTGATCACAGTAGTGCTCCTCGGCGCTGGCGCGACCAATCTCAATCGCGTACTGCGCTCCATGGAAGTATCACGAAGACAGGTTTAGGCGGCTAGATTGCAACGCTTTCTTACATCAGCTTGCCGAATCTGCGACGGGAAGCTGTTTAGGAACTACTGACAGGACTCTGCGGCGGCGGTAAAAAGAGCGGGCAACGCAGCGCAGAAGCCCGCCGCTCGGGCGAAATAGGCGGCCGAAATCTATGCGGGAATTTAAGACCGGCGTCCCGGAAAAAACGGGTTTTGCAGGGTGCATGACGCAGCGCCTTCCCTCTGACGGACACACTTGTGCGGGGCGTCCATACCGCGCGCTTTCCGTCCGTAGCTGAAGTCCGTCGGCTTCGAGGCCTGCGCGCTGAGCCAATACCTTGCCTATGGTTTGCAAGCCGCAGGCTTCCAGGTCATCAGCCTGGAGGTTTGACGCGCCAAGGACACGCATGGATGCCATGCACTACAAGACCGACCGCAACGACGTGCGCGGAATCGCTCAGATCTTGCACCACATGTGGATCCCCCTCCAAGGTGCCCGACGATTTGCGCAGTCACGACCGCATTCGCGTGCGCATGCCCAGTGGCAACCTGTACCGCTGGGCATTCGAGCACCGGGGCGGTCGATGGTCGTCGGCGTGCTGGGTTCACTGACGCTCGATCACCCGGGCTTGATGGTCGAAGCAGCCGCCGACGGACTGGGCATTACCTACGTGCCCGTTCGCGAAGCGCAAGTATGGCTGGACGACGGGCGGCTCGTGGACGCGCTGACCGACTGGTACCCGTCCATCCCGGGCCTCTTTCTGTACTACCCAGGCAGCCGCCTCGTACCGGCGGGGCTTCGAGCGTCCATCGAGGTCTTGCGGCAACAGATGCCCGACTACGCGACAAGTCTTCAGAGCTGCGCAGGGGCATCCGCCTCTGAAAGCCGCTTCTTTGCCAGCGAACAAAGGCAGATTTCAGCCTGCGGCAACACGGGGTGGGGCGGGATGGGCTGCGTTGCATAGGCTCTGCGAATCTGCCAAATCTGCGGTATTCAAATACGAATATCAACACAACAAACAACGTTATCGACAACCTAAAATGTTGTCAAAGCACTCAAAACAACCTATAATGAAATCTAATAGACAACCTACCTTGTCTGAAAAGGTATTGAAATGCGAGCCGTCGTCACCTTTCCGTCCGTCGCAGAGACTGATTGCACCACCACTGGGCATCTGGCGCAGGTGAAGCCTTCGCAGGCTGTGAACCTCGGAAATTTCATCAAGTTGGCATTCATGGGCGCTATATGGTCAGCGATCTATTTCGCGTTGCCATGGGCGTTGCACTGGATGGTGCTCGTGCTGCCCCTGATATTGCTGCTCCTTCGTGGTGTGTATTCCTGGGTGGATTACGCTTGCCTTTCCTATCGTTTCGAAGATGGACAACGGATTGTGTGGGCCTATGGCGTGTTCGGCCGAAGCAGCGGCTCGCTTGAAGTTTTCAGGGTTCAGAATGTGCATTTGAATCAGACGTTTTTGGAACGTCTAGCGGGTATAGGCACTATCACCCTTGAAACTCGCGATGCAACAAACCCTATGCTTCGCCTTGTCGGCATGCGTGAGCCGGAAAAGCTCCGTGCGTCGCTGACCGAATACGTCCAGCGTGCGCGGCGTGTTCGAGGCGTGCAAGAAGCAGCAGTCAACTAAATTGAAAAAGCCGGTATCAGCCGGCTTTTTTTGTTTTATTCACGCCCAGCTCGAGAGCGAGGCGTTTGTCTTCCTTTCACCTTTGCGGTGGATTTGCCCGAGCGACGCGCTGCTCATCGATCACGCTGCGGTGCGCGAGTCGGTGCGCCCTGGGGCGCCTGGGGACGTTCTTTCGACACAGACTGAGCCATGTTCTTCGTGGCAGCGTCGACGTGCTTCAAAAACGTTTCCCTGCCCTTGGCGTTCGTGATGTGCTCTTTCGCCCACGCTGTCATCTCAGCCTTGATCTCTTCCGACCGCTTCTGATTGAATGGGATTGCAGTACCGGTGCCGCGATCGTCACCGTACTGGAATTTCATGTGCGTGCCGGGTTTGATCTGGCCAGCGTCGATCGCGTCCGACAGCGGCCGTCCGTTCTCGAGCGCGTTCAGGTCATGTGCAATCGCGGTCGATTTGCCGACACGCTGAACAATGTGCGTGTCAGTCACCAGAAGAACTTGACCGCCGTATTCGGCGCCGGCCTTCGGGATATAGACCGAGGCGCGCTCGCCAGGTGCGCGGGCCTTCAATAGATCGATCGACATTTGCCAATCCGGCTTGGGCATGTTCTCGCCGATACGTCGTGCCGTGGCTTGGGTGTTCTGCGATGCTGCTTCCATGGTTTTTTCCTGTTGATGTGATGCGTGGAGGGTGTGCGTGGCCTGAATGCCCAGGGCTACCAATCGTTCTCGATCGAGAGGACTGGCGTCGTGATGCTCTGACCAGTCATTGATTGCTGCAAGATCTGATAGAGCGATGATCTGGCCCTCTTGCTGGACCTCAACGAAGCCGTTGGCCCCATTGGCACGCATGAAGACGTCACTGACTGATTCCATGCGCGAGAACGGGCCGATGGGGCGTTCCGAGGCCGCCTCGGGCACCGCCGTTTCGGTGCTGCTTGCGATTGCCTCAGCGCGCGTATCAAGCGTGCTGAGGGGCTGTACATCCGAGGCGTCGTCTCTGACACCGCGCAGCATCGGTCCGTGTGGCTGCTTGGACGAATCAATCATGAAACTCCCTTCGTATAGACACCCCCGTTGGGGGCAGATACCGGCTCATTGCGAGCCGACGAAGGGAATACTACTCTAAAGACAACCTAAACAACAACCTAAAAATTAGCTTCCAAGGCTGAATCGCTCTGCGAACTCTTGAATTTTCCTCTGACTCAGCGCACTGCAGAGCGCATCCAGCTGCGCTTCGTCCATGGTCGAGGCGTTGCTGTTGATCTGGTCGAGCAACGAGCTTTCTTCCATCTCCATCAGGGTGGGAGAGAGGTCGCTGAAATCGTCCTGCATGTAGTAGTCGGATCGTGCGAGCGCCTGGTGGAAGACACGCCAGTTCTTGCGAGGCAACTTGTATGGAACCGGCACCGCGCGTTTCTCTCCATTGATGACGACTTCTTGCATGGGGACCGCAGTGAATCGCTCGTAGAAGAACGGGTCGGCGTAGTAAATGATTTTCTCGGCGTTGATGATGGGGATGCCGGACCTGACAATCAGCTCGCGCCGCTTGTCCATGGCCAGAACCTCCTGCGGCAGCATGAGGGGGCGTGCGTGTGGGGATTCTGTTTCGTTCATCGACGTGTTGCCAGGTGTGAATGCTCCGACGTTGGAGCGCTGGGTCGAATTTGATTGGACGGTGTCGGTGCCGATCAACGCCGAGTACTCCTTTGCATCGGCGATGTCGCTGGGCGTGTAGAAGACCTTTGCGCCCATGTTGGACAGGATGTTCTTGGCATCGGGCTTCCCATACACCGACTCGAGCTGAGTACGATCCTGAATGACAATGGCCAGGCGCATGTTGTAGCCGGCCATGTAGCCGACACCCTTCGCAAGGATTTCGATTTTTCCAGCCGCGGTGCATTCGTCCATCAGCATCAGAACCTGGTACTTCAGATCCGGATTGTGCTCAGGAAGCTCACGCGTGTTCTCATTGATGAGCTGCGAGAAGAAGAGGTTGAGGATGAAGCCGGCCTGGACGATTTCGTTTGCTGGGATGTGCGTGTAGATCGACATCTTCATCTTGCGAACATCACGCAGGTCGAAGTCGTCGGCCGATGTTGCCTTGTCGATGACTGCGCTTCCCCACATCGACAACGGCGCGACGAAGCTAGAAAGTATGTTCTTGAGCGTGTTGTCGGGGTTGTTCAGAAAGCGATTGAGCGCATCGGTACAGGGCGTTGAGAGCGGCATGTCACTCGAAGCACGGACACTCATGACGTGATGCAGATAGTCGGAGATTTCTTGCCCCTTTCCTGATCCTTGACGAAGCACCTCACCGAGCGTCTTGGGTAGGGAAGGCGTCTCAAGAACCAAGAGTGCCAAGCCGATGAAGACGTTGCGCGCCGAGTTGGGCCAGAAAGGATCCTTCGGATTGGTCGGGTAGATGATTACCGCGAGAGCCATCAAGTCATTCACCCTGAAATTCGGATCCTTCGAGACATACGACAACGGATTCCAACGGCAGGTGGTCTCGGAAAATGGGTTGAAGTAGAAGACGCTATTTCCGAGGTACTGGGCCCGGAACTGGCTGGTCAGGTTGTAGTTCTCGCCCTTGATATCGAGCACGACGGCTGAGCCCTCGAATGTGAGCAGGTTCGGGACGCAGAAAGAAACCCCCTTCCCTGTCCGAGTGGGTGCTGCCACCAGTGTGAATTCGTAGCCTGGAAGACGCAACAGCCGCCCATCATCGTGCTTGCCGAGGATGATTCCGGTCGGACCGTCAAGCTGCTCCTTGGCAATATCGGTCGCGTTCGCGAAACGGGCCTTGCCGTGCAACGCGAAGCGCTTCCCGCGCATCATGCCGTGAAAAATCAAACCGGGGATGCCTAAGCAAATCAGTAGCGCAACACCGGTGCTGGCTTTGACTTTCGTGTTCTCATACTGCGAGCTCGCCGTTGACCAAGCCTGGTGCAACGTCGAGAAATCGGCCATCGACGGATCTTCTTTGAACGAGAGAAAAAGGATCACACCGGCCAAGTAGTTTGCGGCCGCCAAGCACGTGACCAGGCTGATGAAGCCGAGCACTACAAGGCCGAGGACTTTTCCTTTGCTCATGTGACCGCCTCGAGCTTTTTTTCGGGAGCGTAGTAGATCTCGCTGATGAAGCGCCTTCCGGCCACGTTCTGGAACTGGATGATGATGTCGATCGTCAGGGTCAACAGTCTTCTGATGACGTCGAACGTGAGGTTGGACCCGCCTGGTGAGTCTTGAATCATGATGGCCATTTGTTCAAATGCGAGTGCTGGAGAGCCGGCGTGACAGCTCGTCATGCTCCCAGGGTGGCCAGATGCCGCGTTGCGCACGAAGTAGAGGCATTCATCGCCTCGGACCTCGGCGAGCAAGATTCGGTCGGGCTTCATGCGAAGACAGCTTTCCAGAAGGTCCTTCGGCGCAGTCTTCGCCGACGACTGCCCTCCTTTGCTGTACAAGAGGTGCACCGTGTTCTCGTGCGGCACGAACAGCTCGCGTACGTCTTCAATGGTGATGAGGCGTTCGCTCCGGGGAATTTCTTGCACCAAGCCTTTCATGAAGGTTGTCTTGCCTGAGCCGGTGGCGCCGGCTACGACAATATTCATCCGTGCGGTCACAGCGCGACGCAGGAACTGCTCGTAATTGCGAGCGGCGAGAAGGTCTTTCAGCTCCTGCTCGTGAGGCATTAGGCTTGCCTGCATCGGTCGAATTTCTCTGAAAAGCCCAGCCGCAGAAAAGTCGTCAAGGCTTCGGGCAAGCTTGATTGGCTTGCGCATCGTGAACGACGTGTTGCCGTGTTCAACGGCCGGGTCTCTGACAAACTGGATCCGTGCGCCGCCAGGCAGCGCCGCGCTGAGCAGTGGGTGACCCTTATCCCATTTCTGGGATGAAAAAACCGCAACGGCGTTTCCCAACTGTTGGATCTTCTCGTCGGTGACTTTATGCGCCGTGCTCGACCAGCTCGAACGACTCTCATACCAGACGGTGCCAGGCTTGTTGACGGCAATCTCAGTGATGTCGTCGTCGTCGATCAGTTCCTTGAACGGCGCCAGGAAACTCTGAACTACGGTGTCGCGACCGAGGCCGACCACCGGTTCTTCATGCATAGAGTTCATGGTGTCTTCACCAGACGGTATGTGCTGTCGAACCAAAGGTCGCGGTTGACGAAAATCATGACTCGATCGCCCCGGTTTTTGTACAGCGTCGGGGCAATGTTGATCGTCGAGTCGAGGATCTTCTCGGACAAGCGCCGCGTCGACCCAATCGAACTGTTGGGTAGAAAAACGTTGGTTCCCTGTGACCCCTGTGCATTGGAAGACTGCTTGTTCTGAGCGTCAGCGACCGTGTACGCTAAGGCGTCGTCGACGAGCGAGAGCAGCACTGCAGCACCGATCCGGTCCATCCAATGGTTGTCGACATAACCTCCCGCGCCGGCGGTGCCGACGCCATCGGTTGCAGGCGAATCAACGTCAACGACGATGCCGCGGGTCGTCTTGATGCGCGCCCACTGGACGGCGATGCGTTGATCGCCGACCTTAAGGCTGTTTCCGTACGAACCTTGTACGCGCGAACCTTTTTCGACCAGCAGCGCTTTCCCATCGTCCGAATACACGTCCTCGGGCACCACGCAGCTCGTATTGCCAGGTACCGAAGAATTCAGTTGCGTCTCAAGTACGCAAGGGATCCAGCTGCCACGTGCCAGCAGGAATGAGCGATCGCCGAGCTGCGCGGCTGAGGCCTGGTCGGAAGCGCTGACAGGCTTACCGTTGCTCTTCGTCTTGGACATCGCCTGTACAGTCCGCTCGACTGTGAGAGCCGAACTCTTGGCGATCATTGCCTCAGCCTTCGCTGCAGCGTCCTCTGCATCGGCAGGACCGCCCATCATCATCGAGGGCGCAGCTTCAACGCGGCGCGGTGCATCGACGGGCACGGTTCCAGAAGGCAGCCCCTGCTGCGAAGGGTATGAGGAGGGCAGCGGCGCCGGGTTGTTGGGCAGTGTCATGCTGTTCGGAAGCGGGCCGCCTTGCTGCGAATTGAATCGCGATGGAAGTGCTGTGTTTCCAACGGGTGCGGCGGGTGTTTCCGCAACCGGTGCTTCCGCCGGATCCTGTGCATTGAAGTCCCGGGATTTCCGCGTCACCGTGACTTCCCGGCTTGCGTCTTTTTCCTTGGCTGCTTGGTTCTGCGCGAACTCGGCCCGATACTGCTTCACCATGACGGCCGCAAGTGCCAAGATGCCAATCAGGCCCAGAGCAAGGATCAGACCTCCCACCACCTGCCGGGTGTGCTTGCGCTTTCTGACTTCGGCACGAAACGGCTGCGTTGCCTCTATGGGGCTGTCGGGTACAGGCTGAGCCTCATAGGCTTGTGGCTCCTGTGATTCGTAAGGCATGCTCATCTGCGAAGCTCCTGCTGGAGCCCTCTGATCGTCGTGCCATTCACCGAAGCGTTGCCAGTTGCATCGAACGCATCGTTGAAGATGCCGACTACAGAGCCGGAGAGGCGCAGGTTCCAGGCGGCCCCGACTCCATGAACTACGACGTAGTCATTGTCGCGATGGCTGTTAGTGAGCCATTCGTCATTTGAACCAGGCGTGCTTTTGAAGATCGCCGGGATTGGCAGATTTTGTGGAAACTTGAAGTAGGTGAATCGACCATCGTCGAACACCTCGCGCGGCTTGATGTCGACCGTTTCGCTGACAACTTCCATGGAATACTGCTCGTTTCGCACGCCCTTGAGGGCCTCCGAAAGAGGGGTCGCAGCGTCCTTCATCACTTGCGCTTCCAACGCTAGATCCGGTGTCTTCTCAACCGGATACGTCATGACGATCTTGGAAACGAAATCGGCCGGTGCACCCTTGGCGCTACCAGGTACCAGATCGAGAACATAGGAGCGCGACTTCGTGACAATCAGCACAGTCGCATCTCGCGCACCGTCGAGCGGCCGCGCGAAGAATCGAGAGCCTAGCTTCGAAATCTCCCACTTGGCGATCTTCCCGCCGGCGGCATCTGCAATGGGTTCAGTTGGATCGAGCTCAAGCATGATGGGGTGGTCGGGGTAGCCGACAGCCCGCAGGACCAGATTGTCCTTGTATTCAACACGACGCACGCGCGTGATGTCGTCGTAGCTAGCGCTGTATGCCTGCGCGAATGCGCCCGATGTTGCGAGGGCGGTGCATAGAGTCAGTGCGTGGAGCGTCTTCATCGACGTTCCGCCTTAGCGTCTCCGCCCATTTCGGCATCAGTCTGATATGCCGTCACTGTGAAGCCCAGCGGGTTTGCAATTGCCTCTTTTTCGAGGGTCAGGTTGCGAACAGCGTACTCGTAGCGAAGGGTTGCTACGCGGCGGGTCACAACCGGCGGCGTGCTGCTTCGATAGTCGCGTGTACGCAGCTCGTAGCGGACGGTTGCAGTGCCGTTGCCGTCCAGGGTGATGCTCAGGACCGTGGGAAGAATCTCAACATCGTCTTTGAACCGCTTGTCCGTCGAGTCCGCTCCTTCGAACTGAGCCGAGTAGCTTGCCCAAGGCTGGTTGCCAGCCAGACGTCGAACCGTGTCGTAGTCGTGTTGGATGAACTTGTAGACATAGCGCTCACGAGAAATCAGAAAATTGTTGATCCAATGCTTGTCAGTGAGCGCGCTGTTCGCGACGTACTCCTGGGCCGTCGCAACCACTTGGCCTTCGCCAGTGAGTTTGTCCACCATCACGATGTACGGAACGACGCTGTGCAGTGGCACGACCATCGCGAGAGCTAGTGCTTGTGCGAGGCACACGATACCCAGACCAGACGCCACGCGCCAAGCAACCACGCGCGACTTTCTCTCGTTGAGAACGATGCTCGCCTCCCAGCTGAGGTCCGATAACCGCCTTGCGTCTTTTGATCGAGGGGCATCCGGTGGACTTGATGCCTTGGACTTGCGGAACATTGAGCTACTCCCTCGCTGCCTAACAGAAGACAACCCACCCGATCGCACAATGCGCCAAGCTATAGGTTTCTGATTAGGTTGGATTATAGGTTGTCTGTAGAATTGCCTTTACGGTTTCGCATGCGAAACTGCACAAGGACGACCAATGACCCGACAAGCTGAAGAACGAGACCTTCGAACCACGACAGGAATATCCGGTTGGCGCTCAGGTCGCCGCGCACTGATCCCGGTCATTCTGTTATGCGCCTGTTTCGCGGCACATGCATCGGGGACTCCTTACAAGCCAGTGCGAACTTCTTCAGCTACGCCGATTGATGTCCCCTGTGCGGAGGAAGCTGCTGCGTTCCATGGCGTCAGCGCCATGCTGCTGCGTGCCATCATCTATCACGAGTCGCGTGGAAATCCGGCCGCGATTGGACGCAACGCGAACGGCTCAATTGATGTCGGCCTTGGACAGATGAACTCGATCCACTTCCCCGAGTTGGCTCGCCACGGTATTGCACCGGGCCATCTTCTGAATGGCTGCGTCAATGCCTACGTAGCCGCGTGGCATCTGTCTAAGCAAATGCGCACGTACGGCAACACCTGGCTTGCCGTGGGCAACTACCACTCAAAGACACCAACGTTCCGCGATCGTTACGCCTCAGAGATCTACGCGGTGCTGCAGCGTTGGCAAGCAGTTCCTTGATATGCATGTGCCGAAACATATCGTGAGAAGCCGTGAACTCCTCGTGACTGGAGGTGCCGCCCCTGCCCGGACCTTCAGACTGCGAATGTGACCCCCGGAATCTTTCCGATTTCCCCGATGCGCTTTGCGCTAGGCTCGCCTTTTGTTGATCCACGCTTGGGCGGGACGTCGTTTATATCTATCAACAGAGCGTTCAGCCATCAGATTCCTGTCCTGCCGGGCGCGTTCTCCCGTGCCGAATAGGTTCATGCGTGTTGTGCTTAGTGCGTTCGGATATTGATTTTCCTCTTATGCCGCTCAGCGCTCAGAAACAGAAAAGCCCGCGTGAGCGGGCTTTCTGACGAGTGCGCCGTCACAGTTTACTGAACGGCAAATTGATCTAGGGACTTGCCATCGGCAAGTGCCTTGGTGACCCAACCTGGCTTGCGACCGCGGCCTCCAGACCACGTCTCGCCCGACGGGCTGCGATAGCGCACAGGCGCCTTCTCTTTCGACTTCGAAGTCGCCGCCTTGGGGCCACGCTTGACACCGCTTCCAGTGGCCAGACCCAGATCCGACGCGGCTAACCCGTACTCCGCAATTTTGGCCATCACTTCCGCGATCACGCCTTGTTTCTCCTGGTTGCGTATGTCTTCGGCTTGCTTGCGCAGTGCTGCCAGAGCTTCTTCATGCTTCTGAAGCTGAGCGTTGATATCAGAAAGATCGGACATGTGAAATAGATCCATTGAAAAGATGGCTGATTCTAAAACGAGATTAGCGATTAATGCAAGAGTTGGAGGATTATCTTTTGGGAAAACTAATCCCCTCGGCAGTCACAAACGGTTGCATTCTCTGATTGAATTGTGTAACAAATGTGGCGGAGGTTATTTGCAAGATAATTCTGACTTCTACCTGAATCAATTACCTTAGAAGCCAAGTTTTCAAATCCCCGAAGTCAGGGAGAAAGATATGGGGCTTTTCGCTACGGCGGAACCGGGATGTCCATTCCAGGCGCGCGCATCCGCGCTTGGTCCTGACGGACTCGCCCGCGTTGCCGTCGCCCTTCCAGGCCACCCATAGCCTGCGCACCAGCCAGCGCTGAATGCACTGGCCTTCGTTTCAACGCCAAGAGGAAGTCCCCTTTTTGAATTCATCCGCTCCGCTTCAAACTCTCATCGAAGGACCCAACATGTTCGAATCCGAATCTCTGAACTTCATCGACGCTGACGGGGCGTTGTGCCCGGAAGCTGCGGATCGGCTCCAAGCCGAAAGCAGTGAGGTAGAGAGCCGAAATGGAACGCGACAACCTCAGTGGTTTCGGCCGCACGGCGCCGACCTGACGAATGGATGAATGTCGACGGCGGCGCGCTGCGCATGTTCGACAAAATCCTGATGAATCCGCCGTTCTCGGAACGGTCGCGCCCTGCTCCATCTGGAGGCCGCTGCAGGGATCGTCAAGCCAGCGGGCCGGATCGTCGCTATCCTGCCAGGATCAATGCGGGGGCGCGACGTGCTGCCCGGTTGGTCTCTCACATGGTCAGCGGTCTACGCGAATGAGTTTGCCGGCACAGGCGCGGCCGTGGTCTTCCTGACGGCAGACCGAGCGTAAACCGGAATCGCCGAAAAATTCGCACTAACCAACTTGCCAAAATCAACCAACTAGGTTAAAATTCAGCTATGGAGAAACGAGCCCCGCACTGCAAGCTGTCAGTCGTCAAAGCCTTGGTACAGGCTGGCAAGGTGCGCACCACGCACGCGGCGCGTACTGGCGCAAATGAGTTGGGTTTTGCCTTCTCCGACATGCTGGACGTGGTGATGGCACTGACGCCAGCGGATTTCTACAAGAGCATGACCACCCATGCCGATCACACGGTATGGCAGGACGTGTACCGCCCAAACACGCAGGCGGGCGACGTGTACCTGAAGCTGACGGTCATTGATGACGTGCTGATCGTGTCTTTCAAGGAACTATGACTATGAAATGCCCTGTTTGCGGCGCGGCTGAACTGATCCATGACACCCGCGACCTGCCCTATACCTACAAAGGTGAAACCACCGTCATTGCAGCGGTGACGGGCGATTTCTGCCCGGCCTGCGCCGAGTCGGTTTTGGACGCGGCGGAATCGAACCGCGTCATGCGCGAGATGCGCGCCTTCTCCAAGCAGGTGAACGCGGCCATCGTTGATCCTGGCTTCATCACGGACGTGCGCAAGAAGCTCGATCTTGACCAGCGCGAAGCCGCCGAAATCTTCGGCGGTGGCATCAATGCTTTCTCGCGATACGAGAACGGCAAGACCAAGCCGCCGCTAGCCCTGGTCAAGTTGTTCAAGCTGCTGGATCGTCACCCCGATCTGCTCAACGAGGTCAGAACCGCCTGACCTTCTCGAAACTCCATCGTTGCGGCGCTGGCTGCAGGAGCACGAACTGTCCTCTAAATCCCCGCTGGCCGTCGCGCTGTCTTTTGCGGGGGCCGAAACGCGCCGGCCTTTCGGCCGGCGCAAGCTGTCACGAGTTCGCTGCGCGAAGTGGCCGTAGTCAGGCCAGACCCGCCGCCTGCGGCTCAGTGCCGGCGATGCCGTCAGGATCTGGCGTGATCCGAAACGCACCCTCGTCCGGGTGCGCGCGCACGAGCGCTTGAGCGGCGTCGGCGCCGCCCATCACCATTGCTCGCAATGGCGATGCAAGCCAGCCGCAGCGGTTTCAAGTGCCCTTCCCCAACACCTTCCCCCTTCCAGTGGCTCTAGGCCCCGTTTCGTGGCTCGCAGCGGCCTTTTTTTCAAATGCGTGGCCACCTCGCACGCCTGCCGTCATCGTGGCGCGGTAGCTCTGCAGCTCGCGGTTTCATAGACCAGGCCGAGCCCGTTCCAAAAGCCTTGGGTTCAGGGCGTCGCCGGCTCTCGCCGGCCGCGCTGTCGTGCTGCGCATCGAGCCGCAAAGCGGCTCGCCCCTTTGGGCATCCATCGTTCCCTCCTTCAGTCGGCTGACGCCTTCGCGCCTTTGGCGCTGCGCCCTTCGGTCGCGCCATTTCCGGTGAATTTGCTACGCGCTATCAGGGGACCGGCTGCGCCTGCAAGGGGGTATTCATAACGCTCTCGCGCAACGCTGGCCATGTTCGCGCCTATCAGCACGGCGGCCAGCACACCGAGGCGCCAAGGACGTTGGGCCGTAGCCTGCGGCTGGCAACCAGGGAAGAACGTGAGCCGCTACGCGCCGAACTGCGCGCGATCTACGGGCGCCCGGTCATCCCGGTTCAGAGGCTGCGCGCGTGAGCACCATCGTGCGTTCAGCACCCCGCCCAAGACCTGGGCGGGATGGCAATTCGAAGCGGATCAAGTGTTCGCTTCGCGAAAGTGCTCTATGCATGGCGCTCACCGTGCAAACGGTTCACGCATCCATCTTTGCAATCATTGTCAAAACAACCAGGCGCTACGGCCCGGTCGTCGAGGTGTTTCCATGAATCGCTGCACCTCCAATGCCGATCCGGGTTTTGTGCCTGGCGCAACGCATAGGCGGAACCGGGTCGATCGCTTGAGCAAGGCTTACAGCCGCGTCCTCTCCCGTTCGGTGCGCGCCTGCGGCTGCGCTCCGCTGCGGCATCCGGGCGCGCTCAGACTCTCGACCCGAACCCGCCTTCATATGCGATATCGCAAAAACCGGAAATCGTCTTCAAGGAGTCACAAAGCATGATGAACCACACCTTAATACGAAAACCGAGACAGTCGGCCGACTGGTATGTGTTTATGACGCCAAAAGGAGAATTCTTTTTCAGGTGCTGCGAAACGCACTTGGAGCGAATTCACAACTAATTCACAAATAGAAGGCTGATTAGCCTAGAATTTGAAGTAGGTTTCAATTGTTTGAGACTGGCATTCAACGCGGCAAGTCAAGGAAATTATCATGAAAAATTTCACGAAACTCTACAAAAACACGGGATTTATCATTGCGGGCGCACTGGCTACATTCGTATTGACCGGGTGTGCAACGCCAGGAGAAACGACACGTTATTGGAAGTTCAGCCAAACTACGACCGCAGGGGCGCTGGACGCGGGCGGTGGCTCAAGCAATATCAATACGCTTAAGGTTGTTCAAAGGGCCGGAAGCGATAGCGGTACATTGAGGCTTACCGGGCAAGTGATCGATTCGTGTCTTACTGGTCTGTTGAATGTGAAGATTGAGGAAGACCCGAAAGAATTGATTCTTTATCCTGAGAAGACGTATAGCACTTGCTACGATACGAGAATGATAATCAAAAAAGATGGGACGGGTGGCTATGTGGAAAGACGAGGGTTTAAATCAAACGTTTGGGTTAATCCATGGCCTGAACATGATTGGATGCTGACGCCCATGTAAATAAACCGCCCTAGGGCGGTTTATTTAATTCAACTACTTCCGCCGCCACTCCCGCCGCCGCCGCCTGTGCCGCTCGGCGATTTGTCCTGTCCCGGTTGCCATGTGGCGGTAGATGCCCAGCCACTGCCAGATGGGCATTTGACGGTGGCCGAGCTTGAGCCAATTTTCAAATTATTATCACCCATGCCCCATAGGCAACCGCCAAGAGCCCCGGTCTCACCTGGATTGGAGGCGTTACTGGAAATGGCAGAAGTTTTGCCTTTCACGCCGCCTTGATTTGTTTCGACGTCAACACCTGGCGTAGTAGCCCAAGTGCCTTTCATCCCGCCACTGCCATAGACGGTATTATTCAGGTTGTTAACGCCATTTTGCGCCGTGTTCGCACTATTTTGGGCATTGTTTGCTTGATGGGATGCGTAATCAGCGTATGCATTCGCATTATTGCCAATGTTTGTCGCATTTTGAATATTGTTGTTAATGCTGGCTTGATCAATTGCAATCACAGCACGCCGGCCAGAATCTGCGGAACTCGCCGGAATAAGTTGAGCGTATGCAGCCGTTGCTACAAACGCAGATACAGCAATGGCAACGGCGGTAGAACGGACGAAGGGAGTAAGTGGATTCATAGTGTGAGTAAGTAAAAAATAAATCAAGGGTAGTAGCAATAAACCTGCATGATTGCGCTTGCTGAGGGTGAAGCAGATAAGGCCGCACCTGATCCGTTAGTTAACTGGACGGTCCAGCTATTGCCGTTGTCAACAACGAAGCGCGCAAAACCTCCATCGGAGCTGGATTCAACTTTGGGAATTAATTGGGCAATGGGCGTTGCCGTTTGATTTGGCCCAACGGAACAGGTAGGTTTGTAAACTACTGTGTTGTGTGCTACCTCATATGCAGTTACGAAAACAAGGTTGGTTGTGATATCTTGGATACCAAACCAGCGCATCCCGCCGCCGCTTGGATTTGCTTTGCAAACGAAAGCGGACGTGGTATTTCCCGGAGTCAGAGAGGCATAGCCAAGCGCGCCGTTTGTTGTACACGAGCCTCCAGGGTTGGCGGTAATAATGAAATCGGTCATATTGCTCCATACACCATTGAAGCAATACAGTTGTCGTCCTGACGTGTCCAATGCGCCTTGTCCGGCCAGTGGGCAGCTCCCACCTGTATATGAAATCGTGCTGAGCTGCACCCACTTCGCATCAAGACTGCAAACAACCAGCACGCCACCCGAAGCTGTATCAGATGATCTAGCAATTGAGCCGCTACTTGGGCACGAAGTGCCAGGCGCATAGAGACCAGTTGGCAAAAAGCGATTTGCGTCCACTCGACCATTGGTCGCAAAGAACGCCTCAGAGCCCGCCGCATTCATCGCGATCCATGGATTTGTGGAATTCCAGCTCCACGCCTTTGGATCGCGCGCGGCTAAGATGGTCCCGCTGAACATGCCGTCCAACGCACGAACCCCACCCGTCCAGCCAGAAGGCTTGTCGTCAGGCTGATAGCAATTGAAGAAGGCGTTTCCATCTTTAAGCAGCTTCACGCAATTGTTTACGTCGACATTGCCAGCAATGGATGTGTCGCCGCCGATATTGAGATTATTTCTAACGCTTACATCACCTTGGAAATTAGGGTTTCGCGGGTCATTCATGACAAGGAATCGGCCGAATCCGCTTGACCCAAATCCGACACGGGCGCCGACGACACCAGCCGGATTGCCCCCGACGGGATTCGGGCGGGTTGCCCCATCCAGGCCAATCACATTCGCGGGTGATGCAGGTAGCGAAACAACTACATCCCCACCCACCGATTCAATAAAAGAGCCGATCTGAACGCCTGCAATTTCGTTCGTCCCAGGCTGCAAAACTGGCCGGTCTATGTAGACCAAGCCGGAGATATCACACGCCGAGGCAACGCAGCCCAGCGGGGTACGCTGGGCAATAACCCGGTAACTTCCCGAGTTGATGCGAGAGACGGTGCTGGTCCCTGCGGTCAAATACCCCATGTCAATGAGATTTGCGACCGTAGGGGCCATTGCTTGGCCCTGATTTGAGCCTGCGGCAAGCGTCACACCGCGCACTGTCACTGGCTGTCCTTGCTGCAGCGCCGCGTAGGCCTCCATCACGTAGTTATTGGCCGCGTCCTTGATAATGCGCAGCGCATCACCTTGTAAACGGCCTTCGGTGACTTTCCTCTGCAATGCCTGGGCTTCGATCTGAGCTTGACCAATCAACGCCGCAACGACGAGAGCGAGCATCACAGCTAACAGCGAGAAGCCCGATTGAGAATGGCGAGGCAAACGAAATTGCTTTGTTTTCATGGTCAAGATCGAACTAAGGTCAATTACTGACCACGACCAAAAACAATGTTGAGTGCAACATGGTCGGCCGCATCGCAAGCACCCGCCAATGCAGATATATCAATGTTCGCGTCATTCGCCTTGACAGTCGTCGAGTCAACTGCGATCCGGCGAGAATACGGGACGGCAGACAAAACGATATCCTGGCAGTCCTCACGAAGAACATTGGTATACGAAACAAGCATGGAATCACTGGTGGAGGTGATCGTTTGCGGCTGGAAAGTAATATTGCCGTTGTACCGGTTTTGTGCGGTATTTGTACCTGCGACCCGCAGACGCGCCGGAATGATTCCTGAGCGAACTGCAATATCAGTTGTTACAGAGGCATATTGATTTGCATTGCCGTAAAGCTTCTGCGTTCCCGCAATGATGGTGCTGATTTCGCCCGTCGCCGCCTCAACCCGCGCTTTGCGCTGGCTGTCGGTGTACATGTTGTAGGCGACTGCAATCAAAATTGCAGTGATAACCAAAGACAGGAGGACGCCCAGAATTGCGTTTCCCGAGTTTTTCTTGCGATTGCTGATGTATTGGTTTTTCATAATGTGTTTGAATTTAAGATCTGATTATTTAAAGCGTAAAAAAGAAAAGTCGCGCTACAGTTTGCTAATTGCTCCCTTTCGCTAACAATTTGGACGGGTCAGTCGCGTTTGACAGTGCACTGCCAATCGTCATGACCCCAAGAGAGAGAACTAGAGCTATGGAAAGCAGAAAACCAAGAAAAATGGTGCGCAGCGCTGTAGCAGACAGAACTATTCGCTTTTGAAGGGATGCGGATTCTTTTCCACCCAGTAATTGAAGAGCGTCAACGAAAGAGCTATTCGAGTCAAGCAAGCTTGCGAGTCGCGTTCGCACAGTGAGGGGCATCAAACCAAGTGAGAATGCAGCCATGTAATTGCTTGGATCGACCTCGATTGACAATATGATTTTGTTGATTTGCCACCGTAACCATGGGCTTGCGGCACCTCTCAGGTCTTCGAGCGCCTCTTTCATCGTTCGACCAGAATGGATAAGGATTGCAAGCGAGCTGACGACCATCGCTGCGTTGTAATCGCGGTATAGGCTAAAGGGCAATCTCTTGTCTAATGCAATACGTGCTCTTCCCTGCATATTTGGGAGAAGATAAATAGTTAACGCAGTGAGCAAGGTGAATCCAAGTGCTAAAAGTATCCCGGAATCATTAATGAATTCAGCAAGGTCTCTAACAAAACCATTGAAACCAATCCAGATCGACGCAGGTGTATCCTTTGCAATCCCTGCAATGATCTGAGAAGTAATCACGCTGAGAGCGCCGACGATTGGCACGGCAAACAGAGGTACGGCGAACTTTTCGGCAATGCCCATCAATGACTTGTGACGGAACTCAACAGAATCAGCGCACATTTCTAGCGCTGCAGCGGTTTTTGATCCAGCTCCATCGACCGCGCGAAATAGCACTTGATCAGATTTCGGAGCAACCCCGTTGAAAAGTCCAGAAATGGTCATTCCTTCGCCGTCAGACAACTTCACAAGCAATTTGGAAGCGATAGCAGCAGTTTCCTTTTTCTTTAACAACGTTGCGTTGGAAACTGACCGCTCCAAAAAGTCTCGAATCGAAACTCGCCGTTTCATCGCATCAGCCAAATCACGATAGAAATCGGACCGTTCAAACGACCACACGATGCGCCACCAGAGAAACCAAAGTTCGTTCATTGCGAATTTGCCGGTTGTTCAATCAGTTTGGAAATCGTTGATTTCTTGTTCAGATATCGTTCCCAAATCTCAAATTGCGAGCATTGAAATGGATCAATAGTGCCGATGATTGATTTGTAAATGGCGTGCTCGAAAACAGTTTTGCCGTCCATTGCAGGGCTATTTACATCTAGGTCAGAGTTGCTGGCGAAAATATCAAGTGCTTTGTGATCATCGCCTTCACGAATGGCCATCAGCCAATCGACGGTCGGCATGAACATTTCTGCCACAACTGTTTGCCCGACTGTTCCGCGCCTGTTGCACGCCTCGCATTTATTGTCGTGGCCGTAGAAACGCCATTTCATTCTCTCTGTGCTTGCCCCTATCGCCTCGAAATTGGCGCAAAGTCTTGCAGCGTCAGGAATAGTCTTGATGGCTTCAACAGTAGAGATTGAGCAGCGTGGGCAAGTGACGGGGACTAAAGCTTGATAAACAAGCAGCGTCAGCATATTGGGATCGGTCAATGTATGCCGATTCATTCCAATTTCAGGATTCGTCAAACGCGGAATAATGCCGGCGATGCTGTTTGCGTGCACGGTTGAAAGACCGATGTGGCCGGTTTGCACGATCTGCTGAAACGTCGTAGAGGTGGTGTAATCTCTAATTTCTTGGATCATTGCCATATCCAAGTCGCCGCGAACAATGGCGCTATTGATTTCGCGGTACTTTGACTGGCCCTCATCCAATGTCGTGTGATCGCGCTGCACGTGTATTTGATGCGCGCCGCGAATTTCTCTCTCAATGGGTTCTTCTGCCGTGTAGATCGCCATTTGCTCCAATTTCGGATGCAGCTCAATAAATGACTGTTGTGTTGTAGACTTTCCTGAATTGGTAACGCCAGCAATCAGGATTGCACCATATGCGTTCTGCATCGCGCGATGCCAAATATCAATTTGGCTAGATGCGTATCCTAATTGTTCAAATGACAAGGTCGGCGCGTCTGCTTCATCGAATAAAATGCGGAGAACGACCTTTGGCCCTTTATGACCTTTGAATGACTGATATCTTAGATTGATTCGCTTGTTTGGAATCTCGTTGAATGGAATGATGCCGTACAGGAATTTTTCGGGATCAAAGTGTGAATCGGACGCTGTTTTTGTCTGAATATCGTTGTTGAAGAGTGTGCTCATTGCACCAACAATATGACTGGCTGGATATATGCCGCCTCCGGCAATACGTAGGTATTCCATCTGGCCGTCTACACGGATTCTGACGACCCCATTGTTTCCGCGTGTCTCGATATGTATGTCAGTGGCGCGATTCTCAACCGCATACGTAATCCATTCGACGGCCGACTCTCTGTACTTGTTGCTGGAGCGATTGGAATCATTGATAGTGGAATCACTGGCAACGTCATAGATCGCCGCAATAACTGCAGGCTCTGCAGTAGCTATTTGTACGTGATATCCCTGGCTGACTAAATTTCCATAGATTGATTGGTGCAATGCCCTGTCAATACTCGAATGAATCAGCATCAGTTCTTTCGCAGAAATCTGCAAAATAACTGCCGACGATAGAAGTTCCTTTGGAATTACCGAATTATTCTTTGCGTCCTTATGGAAAATGCACTCAAAGGCGGTCACATCGCCATATGTCATGAAATGCGTTCGCACGACTGGAATGTCCAGCTCTTCATGGGTCGATTCTGGATCGCGGGCAATCGGTGCCCGTTTCGGTGCCCGCATGGGCGCCCTGGGCGATGAGCTGTGCATGTCCTCAGCCCTATTGAGGCTTACCGACGAGGGTGCAAGGAGCTG
Source organism: Variovorax ginsengisoli (assembly GCF_030811835.1). Classification (GTDB taxonomy): domain Bacteria; phylum Pseudomonadota; class Gammaproteobacteria; order Burkholderiales; family Burkholderiaceae_C; genus Variovorax; species Variovorax ginsengisoli_C. The sequence goes on from NZ_JAUSRO010000018.1 coordinate 49,048, forward strand.
CTTGAACATCAGAATGCCTCACCCAAATGAATTACCCGCTTGCCGCATTCACGATCTGCCTGCGGCGAACCGTTGCGTGTGGCGCACAACTTGGATACCTCCACGCCCTGTTGATTGATCGCCGAGGCGCGGTAGCCGTTAATCAACATGCCAGGAAAAACTATCGACAGCATTTGACCTTGGCTGACCTCAGCTATCCACATTCCTTCCTTGGAGTAAATGGCGTGCAAAAATATGCCGGGTGCTGCCGTTGGTTTAGGCTTTGTCGGCGGAAGCGAGACTATGGGAGCCATCAGCGCGTCGGCCGATTTCGTAGCTTCGACAGCCTCTTTCTCGCCTTTTTCCAGTTCGGCTAATTGCTTTGCTCGTTGCAGGGCTGCAATCTGTCCGATTGTTTGTGCCATGAGCGAAGAGCCAGAAACGGCGCAGACCACCAAAAGAAGCACTCTAATTGTGTTACTGGTTTTGAACATAGTAGTTTCCAGTTAATTTAATCTTCGCTTGTGCCATTGCGTCTTGCTTTAGCTCGCCGATATCCATCTGGAAGCCGATCCAAATAATGTTCTTGGGGGCTTTTGTAATTACTTCCAGTGCTTGCGGAAGTTGAATTGAGTCGACTTCAAACTTTCCTTGGCCGATTGATTGCGGGATGCGAGCATTTGTCGCGACGCCTGGGATTTGTGGCCAAAGCACGGGGGGTGACACTTGAATTGATAGTTTCGCATCAATCCAGTCCTGCATTTGTGACGCTGAAAACCCTTGCGCAAACTCACCAAACATCATCTGGTTATCTTGATTCAGTGGCTCGAAGTCCAATTTCTGCGCCCATCTCATCGCCGCGTCGTTAAGACGAAAATCAGGTGTCTGAATCAGGGTTAGTTCAAGGTTTGATGTTTTCAGGCTGTCGAATGTGCCGGTTTCTCTTTGATAGCTTGCTCTGCAGCCTTGAGAAATATCGCACTCAATTCGTTTGATGATCCAGCCGCCCACTCTGACATTAAGTTTCAGCGCTTCCGAATAAGCGCTGACCACCGACTGACGACTGACCCCGGCCGTTGCTCTGGCCGAATTGAGCAAATCAAAATAAAGGCGCTTTGGGTCCGCCGCTGATTTGCGTAGAATTTCCTCTTTGAGCTTCTGAGCTTTGATGTGGTCGCTATACGAGTAATAGCCAAATGCTGCTGCTGTTGCGACTCCAGTAGTCAATGCCCATGCAAGATAATTTGCAGGCGGCTTTTTAAGCAGCGTTCTCTTGTTGGCGTTGCTTGCTATTGACTCGAATAAATCGTCGACTTCAATGCGATCTTTGAAGCTGACCGCATCGTCGCTAAATACAGAAACGTCCTTGTTTCCGTTGAGAAATCGCTTTGCTGTTTCAATTGCTTCGGATGGTGATTTTTCGAGCTTGTCTAGAACGGGGATACCGTTCACGACACCAATCACCGAATATGAATCCTCCCCCGTTTTGAGGTGCAATAGTGCCGCACTATGGTCGGACGCCCATAGTGCGAATGCCGCCGCCAAAGAGTGTGTTTTCTTCCCGACTTTTTGCGATTCGGGATTTGCCAGAAACCCAATGCTTCGAAGTTTCGCGGTTTTAACGTTACCTTCTGCTGTGTATCTATGGCCTTCGCTCCCCTGCACCAGAACGCAATGCGTGGCGCTTCGCTCGCTTGCGAGTACTCGCATTTGTTTCGATGCCGCACCTTCCAGCTGCAGGATTTGCCAGTTTAAATTTCCAACGAAATTTGTCCCGTCTTTGGCGCTGATGATTCTGAACTTCATTATTTCAACTCAGTTCATTTGCACTGCGCGAACAACGATTAGGAAATCCTCCCTTTTGTATCCCGCACGTTGACTACCTCCTGCAAACAATGGCAGGTTTTCCGTCAACTTGCGGGTGTCGCCTGATGCAAGCCGCCGAGATAGGCCGGTCACCACCATTGCTTCACCAGGCATCAGTCGGACTGTCGTTTGATCGTCAGTGCCCGAGGTGACGGGCGTTTGGACCTTTTGCAGTGTTGCGCCTGAGCCGGTTGTGACGTCGAATAGGCTTAACAATTCCGTCAGCGATACACCAAACTTCAGAAGGATCACTCCATTGTCTAGAATTGCGGGCTGAACCAGAAACTTGTCGCCGGTTACAATTGAGCTTGTCTTTAGTCCTGGCGCTCCAGATCCCACAGAAGAGGCGGTTGCCGGTGTGGTCTCTGACAAATATCCATCCGTCTTCAAATGGGTCTTTCTCGCCCATTGGCGATTCATTGCAATCATGGAGATTGGACGGTATTGGGCCGTGTTGGATATTTCGTTCAGCAAATTCAGCATGGCCGATGAGCTGCCAAACCGTGCTTGCGTTCCCCGGCTGGATGCGTTCGCGTCGTCTGCTTTGAGGATTGAATATCCGACAGACCCGCCTAAGCTACCCGTCAGTGCTGCGGGCGAACTGATGACGGCGCCCCACGACTTAGAAAGGCTTTGATAGACGACATTCCAGTCAATGCCGCGTTCATCGCTGTCGTTTGTGGTAACGCTGTAAACGTCAATTTGAATATGTGCCTGCCGCGTCATTGCAGCCTCTTCGTGCCTCAATACCTCGCGCACGCGGCCCATCACATCCTTGGTCGCAGTTACGGTAAATCGGCCTGAACCTTCGCTCAGTACGACGCTTCCACCCGAGGCGCTTACCATTGTTTCAATGGATTTTCTCAATGACTCTAATGCTGAAATCTTGCCGCTTTCCGTAACATCTAGCGCCGAGGATGCAGAGCCAGTATTACCGGACCCGCCGCCCTGCCCCGAGTTGCTTCCGTTCAAGCTCATCTTGTAGTCTTGTGTCCCGACGAATGCTGACAGTTCGAAACTTTCGCTGATGAAGCGTTCGATGACCACCACGCCGTCACGGTATGACCAGCTCAGATTTAGCCGGCCTGTTACATGGTCAAGGAACGATGAAAGCGAGCCGTCCCAGCGCATTTCTAGGGAGCTAACATCGGTAATCGCTTGTCGGAATTGGGGCTTCTGAGAAGAGCTATCGTCGGTGCCACCATCTGGAATGGGCAGTTTTAAGTCACTAAGTGCGGCCTTGGTGTTGAATGCGGTGGTTGGCCCGCCGGTTTGAAGTACCTGCGGTGGAACGATGACGCCAGGAATCGGCGCCCCTGTGAATGCTGGAGTACTGGCGATCTGTGACGATTGGCCATTCGTGCTATTCGATCCGTATACGTCCTGTTTAATCCGAACTGGGACGTTTGTCAGACGCGTAAGTCTTTCTGCAATGACTGCGATTGGGACTCGTCCATTCGTTTGTCGGTCGTCGAAATTCAGCTTGAACGATTCTGTGAAAATTGGCGGCAGCATTTCGTCGCTTTGGACTGCTGTCATCTTTGCTCCAATCCAAGGCCTGGACGCGTGGCGTGCTACTGCTTGTTTTGCGGCATTGGCCGCCTGAAGATCGATTTGATACGGTGCCCCTGGTGTGGTCGGCTCTATCCCCATTGGTGTTTGACGAATGCCTTTGCTTGTCGCTGAGGCCTGTTCGAGTACTTCGTTGTTCTTCTCGCTGATCCGTTTCGCTGGAGCGCATGCGGATAGCAAGGAAAGACTGCAAAGGAGCAGCGCCAAGGTCGTCCATTCTTTGTTCATTGGCATTCTTTCGTTTGATCGCCCTTGCGAGTGATACGGGCAAGTGGCGGCGTGTTTGGGTAAAAGCAGACTTCCAGTGGGTAGTTGCTGTAAGCTATTCCTGGGGACGCGAGTTGCGATGTCACTGCGTCTTCAAAACGTCCCTTGAAAACGTCTGGTGCCTCGACCATTACGTTTTTTGCGGCATCCCAACGCACACGCCATCCGGCAGCTGTAGCCCAACGTTGAAACGTGTTTGCCAGAGTCACGTCGCGAATTTCAACTGCCCATTCGCTTCCGATGGTGGCTGGCAAAGCTATAGGCGTTTCGTCCGCTGCGACGGTTGCGGTGGCTGCTCGGCGAAGATGTTCTGTTTTCGGCAGTGACTTTCCGATGACCAGGTCGGGCTGATCGTCTATCCTGATCTCTTGTGCGACTGCAATCCCGCATATAAATACGAATGCCGCTGCCGCGCACGCTTTCGTTGATTGAGCTGTCACTTTTGACTCCCTGTATTTGATTGGTTCGCTCATGGCGATGGCGCCATGTCGTAGACACGTATGCCCCCGTTCTCTAGAAATTTGATGCCGAGCGGGGTTTTGATGTCGCTGAATTGGCCTGCGAGCTGGGCGAGTGCTTCGCGCAGTGAGCCATCGAACGTTTGCCTGTGCATCGTGTCGGCGACCTGGTAATCGCTTGTGCTTTCCCAGTTCAGCTTGACGTTGGCCAGGTCCGCCCATGTGCTGATTACCTCGCGCAACGTTTTCGATTCGTCCACAGTCCAGCTGGTAATTGCAGTTCGGGGGGGCTTTGCCGCCGCCAGAGCATCGACAGCTTGCGCTTGGGTCGCAGCATTGGCGACGACGGGAACATTCGGTTCCGGGGCTGGTGCGAGGATTTCGCCGTCCTGTACGACCAGGCCGCCCGCTCCGACTGTGAGCAGGAGTGGCTGACGCACACCGACGAGCGCTTGGCGCATTTGCTCAAGCGCTGATTCCAGATCGCGCGCGTCTATTGCGCGCATGCGCGCCGTCAACGGGTAGTCGGCCTCGCTGTCCCATGTGAAGTCGATCCGAGACAGCCGGGACCAGCGACGCAGGACGGAAAGAACTGTTTGCTCTGAAGCATTGACAAGGTACACCTTCAGCTGGATAGGCTCGGGCGGCGGCTCTGTCGGGACGATCTGTTTCTTGCTCTGGCTTGCGACTATCTGCTCGACTGCAGACAGCGAGAGCGGCGTTGCCTGCGATGAAGATGGGTAGCCAGGTGGCAAGGACTTGGCGGTGGTGTTGATGGCGACGCGCGCCGTACTGCCAGTCGGAAATTTCACAGTTGGCGCAGAAGTGCAGGCGCACAAGGCCAAAGCTGCCGCGTACAGCGGTGCTGTTTTCAACATTTCAACTCCCTGAGATTCGTTTATGGCGTTGAGCTGGAAGCAGGTGTGTGCTGACGCCCAACAGGCCGAGAGCCTGTGACCGTTCCAATGCCAGCCGTGTCGGCCGTGCTGGCCGGCGCCGCGGCGCTTCGTCCAATTCCGTATGCGTTGCCCATCCCTTGCCCGGTTGTGACGCGACCATCTGCGTCTGTGCCGCGGCCGCGGACCGCATCTGTGAATCCCCGTGTCGAAGCCGCGGCGGATTTGTATGCGCCTGCGACCTTGGCTCCGAGCGACGACTGAGCTATCGATGAACCGACTTGTCCAATGGCCTGACCGACGCCGGTTTGTGCGGCGCGACCAGCACCGTACGCCACTGCATTGGCGGCGCCGCTCGCGCCGGAGCGGGTGGCAGAGGCCATGGCGGCCAGTGGGGCCGACGCAATCGCGGGGCCAAAAGCAGAGATGCCAATGCCCCCGACGATGTCCCCGGCGATCTGCGGTATTCGCCCTGTGAGCACAATAAGAATCAATGACGCACCCACAGCGCCGAAGGCGGCGGTGACGAAGTCCAACGCACCCGCGCTCGATGCGAGCGCCTTTGCGTAGGTCTGCAGGATGTTTGTCGCGATGCCTACTACGGCTGCAATGACCACGGCTGTGAACGTGTACTTCAGCACGCTCCCGAGCCAGGCGTCTGTGAAGCGCGCAGTCGATTGAAATGCGAAACATGCGATGAAGATCGGACCGAGGGCGAAGATCAAGGCCAAGGCGAAATCGATGACGATCAAGTTGATCGCGCAAATGATTGCCAGGATCAGCATTGCTCCCGCCATGAAGAACCAGCAGGCCACAGCCACTAACCCCGATATGTCGCCACTCCAAAGGTGCGTGTGCTCACTCGCCCAGGCCCAGGTCGGGTCCCAAGAGCTAAGCGCCTGTTTGACAGCGTTATCGAGTGCGTCGTAGCTCGAGGCGCTGCCGGCCACGAACATCGTCGTGAGTCCGTCGCGAAGGTCGTGGAAGAACCCCAAGATGTTGCTGGCATATGCGCCACCTGATAGCGCTAAGCCAACAACCAGGAAAGCCCGCAAGAACTTAGAGAAGACATCCAGGATGTGGTTGTTGCCGCCGGCACCGCGCACGATGTTGAAGCCGTGCCACATGATGAGGATGGTGACGGCGGTGAGGATGGGAGCCATCACCAGGCTGCTCAATTTCCCGGCGATGCCTGACCATGCGTTGGTCGCGTCGAGGATCTTCGACGCCAGCGGAGCGATGACGCGGAAGTCGGCCATCAGTTCAACCCGAAAGGATTGGAGCCGCCGCCGACGCCAGTCATCAGCCGCTTGGTTCCTTCTTCCTTGGCACGCTGCTGCGTGAGCGCGAGCTGCTGTTGCTGCTGCTGGACAGCCATGTCCATCAGCATCTTCTCGTTCTGCAAATACGCAAGTTCCAGCGTCAGGCGATTGTTCAAATCTGCCGCCGCCTTCGCATCGGATGAGTCAATCGAGGACTGAAGACCCTTGAGCTGAGCTTGCCGTTGTTTAGCCGAATCGACGGACGAATTCAAAAGCGCGATGTTCTGTGGCACCGCCATGGCTGACGCTTCGCAGCTCCGGCGTTGGGCCACGTCGTAAGGAAATTTTTCAACGCAGTCGAACGTCTTGACTGACTCGTAGATGGCCTTTGCGGCGCTCGATGCGCCTCCGGCGCCCATCGAGCGCAGCTTGTCGTACGTCGACACGAAATCGTTCGGGAGCTCTTGGCGCAGCATGTTCGGTGCGAGGTGGGCCATCCCCCTGCTGCCGGTCATCGACTCCAGCTGCTGCTTTTGCGTCTGAATCTGATCGATCATTTGCTTGTACTGCGCCGCCCAGGCCTGCACCTGTTGAATCTGTTGCGTGAGCACAAGCACGTCCGTCGTCGGGATTTGCGCAGACGCGCCCCACGCGACCGTTACGAGCGAGAGCGCGAGCGCAAGTCGAGCAGAATTTCTACGGACCGACTTCATGATTCCCCCTTGAGAAATGGTTGGAGCCAGGCGCCTGGGTCATCGCCCAAACGCGAGCGAAGCGTCTCCAGACGTGCGACGTTGGCTGTCGTGCCGGAGAGGACTTGGAGGGCGTCGCTGAAGCCGTTGAGATCCAGTGACGCGAGCGAGAAACGATCGCCTTGTTTGATGGCGAAAAGGCGCGAGCCCTTTGTCAGCTTTGTGATGACTTCGAATTCCGCGTCCGTCAACTTAAAGCCGTTGACGTAGTCGTCACGGTCTGCCGTTGAGTTCGGCAGGAAGATGAACGTTGCCGTTTGCTCGATCAACGTGCGTGCGATCGCGCTGGCCAGCGTGTCCGATGGGCTCTGCGTCAAGAAGACGCCGAAGCCGTTCTGCTTCCGGATGGTCTTCTGCTTGTTTTCCGCGAAGTCCTCGAAATAACGGACCGACAGCGCCTTCCAGTACTCGTCCATGAAGAACGCGAAACGACGGCCGTCGATGCGCTGCTCGACGCGGTACATGAGGTACATCATGACCGCTGGACATGTGCGATCGTCTTCAAGCAGCTCTGTGTAGTCGAAGCCGAAGCAGCCGCCGTCCTTGAACTGGAGCAGGTCATCGTCGCTGTCCAATGCCCAGCCCAACGGCCCGGGCGTGCCCTCCGCTGTACGACACCATTTCCGCAAGCGCGCTGCGAGGCTGTTCTCGTCCGTGTCCTGCAGGTTTTGCAAGACTGCGGCGAAGCTTCGATGCACACGCGGCAATTGGCCTACTGCCATCACCGCTTGGCGGATGTCCGCCTCTTCCTTGGCCGTGTGCTCGCGTTCACCGATGGCGGTGCAGAACATGACCAGGTCACCCCAAAACAGAAGTGTCTCAGGGGTAGGCTCCATCTTGAAAGGTGCGAAGCCAGTCTGCTTGCCGCGCTCAAGGGCGAGGTACTGGCCGCCGATCGCGCGCACAAGAATCTCCGCGCCGCGATCCTTGTCGAAGACAACCGACTCCGTGCCGTACTTGCTCAGGTTCATGAGCAGGAACAGTGCGAGCACGGTCTTGCCACCGCCCGACTGTCCGATGATCTGCGTGTTGCCCAGTGCTGGCTTGCCGAGCGAGTTCTCGTCCCTCTCGCTGTCGTGAAAGTTGAAGTAGACGGGTTGCCCAGCTGGAGATTGAAGGATCGTCACAGCCTCGCCCCATGGGTTACCGTCTCGCTTGCCGTTGGCGAAGTTGTGCAGCGTCGACAGTCCGGTGAAGTTGCGCGAACTGAGTGCCGCAACGCGCGGGCGCGAACGCCAGTTTCCAGGGAGCTGCGCCCCATAGGCGTGATCTGGGATCAGGTCGAGCGGGACGCCGAGAAAGCCAACGTCTTGCAGCGCGTCGATGGCCGCAGCACGGGCGGCCTTCACGCGCTCGACCGACTCGCCCTTCACTTGAATCGTGTAGTGATATTCGCCGAAGGAGAAGTTGCCGCTGCTTACGGCGTCGATCGCTTCGTCGATTTCAAGGATCTGTGATTTCGCGTTGTCCTCGCCGCTCATCAGCTGCCTGCGTTGGCGTTTGAGAGCGGCGATTGCGTCGCGCGTGTTCATCGGCGAAAACGACTGCGTCTCGACGTACTCACATGGCAGACTCAGCATCGTGTTCAGCACACCCGGCGACGAGAAGTCCGCGTAGTCTTTGATGTCGACGAACGCGCTAAATACAGAGCCGTGTTCGTCACGCGTCTCGATCATTTCTGACCCGAAGAAGATGCGCGTGCGCGCAAGGTAGCTCGCAAGCGGGAGCCGCTTCAGGGGCACCTCCTTCCACACGCCATTCACAAGGAAGGCGTACAAGGCCAATTGGTCGCTGTAGGTGATGCCGTTCGATTGGTACGCGCCCAGAATCGTCGGGTGGTATTCGCTCAACGTGCTAGCGACCTGCCGCGCGACGTTGTCGAGCGCGTCCAGTGCAGCATCGTTCTCCAGCTCAAACTCTGTGAGATTGCGTGCGGCTTTGCCGGCCACGCCGCGCGACTTCTGCGGGTATGGCCGGTAGATCACCGTCAAGTAGATCTGCGTCGCCATCAAGCCGCCGCGCTCCATTCGCGCGTAGTACTTTGTCATCGTCTCCCGGGCGAACCCTACCGGGGGAACTTCGAGGCCGTCGGCGACCTCGCGGCGAATGCGATGAATCCAGAATGCGTAGCGACCGTTTGAAAGGCTGCGGATCAGCTGATTCAGCGCATTCATCTTGTCCAGCGCCTGCTTTTCGCTCAGGCCTTCAAAGGGCAAGCCCTCGATGAGCCACGACGTCATGTAGTCGCCGGCATGTGACACCACGACTGTCTCTGTCAGCGCGTACGACATCGGAATGATGCGCGCGGGCGAGTCATCGCGAGCGCTCAGTTGTGTCGAATCAAGTGCAGCGCTCACTGCCCGCCCCTTCGCTTGTAGACGGTTGGAGACATGCTGTGCGCACCCCAGAAAGCTTTGTTCCTGCGGAACGGCCGGCTCTTGATGTACAGCAGCATCTGATTGAGACGCTGGTCATCCTGGCTCGTGATGAAGCGAAGAACGAAGACGGTGAAGACCGCCATGACCGCCACCGACAGGCTTGCCACTAGTCCAAAGAAGATGAGCGTCCACACTGCCACGAGGATGTAGGCTCCGGCCACAAGGATGAACGGAATGATCGGGACGCCCCACATCATTGCGGGGCGTGTAGCGCCTTTGAAAATGCGGTCGCGCATGTTCAGAAGAACAGCGCAGAAATCGCGCTGCCGCTGCCGATCAGCATGCCTCCCCAAAACCAGCTTGCGCAGTCTTTCCACTGCGCCGCTTGGTATGCCATCCGGAACCCCGTGACCATGATCGCGATCGTGACGCATACGCCACCGATGCTTAGCAAGAAGTACTGAACTTTGCTCAGACCTTGGTTCATCTTTTCGAACTGCGCGAATGCCGGAGAACACATCGCGCCGATGAGCAACAAGAAAATCGCGTCACGGCTGAACGTTGGCAACTTGATCCCATGGTTGTTGGATTGACGAGCTTTCATACACACACTCCTGGTCTGACTGACCGTTAAATTCACACCACACGCCGAAGTCGTTCCTGATCACTTCGGCCCCTTTTTTCGCATTCCCAGAGCCTTGAACGCGTGGTAGGGCAACACGCCCTCCCCGGCTGTCTTCAATTCTCATGACTACCTAAACGACAGCCCTGAAAACAACAGAAAAGACAACCTAAGTTTAAACCTACTTGATGGTGTTTGCGCGTGTTGCGTCGAATTTCTGCGCCCACGGCGATGCCCCACGGCGCGTCATGCGCGTGGAACGATCGCAAGGTGAGAAGGAAGCTAGATCGCGCGTTGCTCTGGCGCGGCGGGAATGTGCAGTCGGAACACAGAGCCCTGCCCTGCTTTGCTGCTGACCGTGACGCGACAGTTCAGCCTGTCCGCGAAGCGTTTGACCAGCGCGAGGCCGAGGCCGACGCCGGGTTCCTCACGTGACGGCGGCCGGTGCGATTGATGGAATGCTTGGAAGATCTTGGAGCGCTGCGATTCGTCGATGCCGGGCCCCTGATCCCAGACCTCAATGACAACTTCGTTGTTGCGCGTTCGCGCTGCGACGACCACCTTTCGCCGCGTGAACTTCAGCGCATTGGAGACAAGGTTTTCCAGCATTCGCTGGAGCATCACTGGATCGGTTACGACGGTGAGCTTCGTCGTCCGAAACGTCAAATTGACGCTCCGTGCCTTGGCGACTCCTTCAAAGTGCAGATCTGCTTTTTGCATCAGCTTCTGCAGTGGAATCCTTTCCAGGGTCGGAGTGATGTCGAGGGCTTCGATCCGTGCGAACTCGAGAATCTGCTTGAAATACCGCTCTAGGTCTTCAACTTCGTCTGACATTCTGCTGAGTGCCCATCGCGCATCATTGTCAGGAGGCAAGGTGGCAATGGTCGAATACGCCATGAGCTTCATGGCGTGCAGGCGTTGCTTGAAGTCGTGGCTCGCGCCGGCGAAGAATGCTGAGCGCTCTTTCAGAGTGGCCGAGGCCTCCGAGCGCATTGCTTCAAGCGTGGCGTTCGTCGAGCGAAGCTCACTGACTGTTCGAGCCTCCGCCTCATTGCGTGTCATAAGCGGTCGCAGCTTCATGACCGAATAGACCGTGATCACCATCATCAGTGTCATGCACAAACAGATCGCCACCATTGCACCGCCTGGCAAAAGGTTGATCCAGAGGGATTTGACCGACAGGCATGTCCACAAGGCAACCACGTAGAGAGTCGACGCGACGGGTGCATGGGGCCAAGCGGAGGCCATCGCGATGCTCATCATCGTGAACACCATGTAGATGACGGTCGCTGTGGCGCTGAACTTATCGGAGTTCAGAAACAGGCTCACAGTCCAAGCCCAGTGTGTGAATGACAGAGCCGAAATCACGTAGGGCAGCACCAGAACAAGGCGCCGACCTTCAGTCGCGCTGACGCCCATCGTGCGGACGTAGATCACGCCGCGGACGACCCATCCGATGATGGCGACGATGATCCAGAGTTCGAAGCTTGCTTTCGACACCGTCGGCTTGCAGCTCTCTACAACGTAGATCGCAAGAATGGCCAGCATGAAGGCCAGCTGGTTGATCAGCCAAGCTTTGAAAACGATGAGGCGTTCCGTGGCCTCCTCGCTCCAAACGGCTTGAATCCCTCCCAGAGGTTGGCGCTTGAAGGCCTCGCCTGTTGAATCAGTACCAGGCACTGCGGGTTTCCGCGTGCATTGACAGCATGCCCAGTTCGATCGCACGGCCCACCGCGTGGCTTCTGCTGTTTACTTCAAGGGCAGCCATCAATGCGTTGATGTGATTGTTGACGGTGCCCGGCGATAGGTGAAGACGCCGACCAATTTCCTTTGAGTTGCATCCGCATCGCACGAGATCCAGTACCTCACGTTGTCGGAGCGTGATCCTTGGGCTGTCGGCGCGCGTAAAGGGACACGTGTCGTCGCTCGGAAAGCTCCGGTCGCCGACGAATATCAACGCCAGCGAGTCGGCGAACTCACGAACTTCGATGCCTTTTCCGATGTAGCCCAGAAAGCCCATCTTTTCGATTGCGTCGATGTAGTCGCTCCGCATGTTGCCCGTCACGACGCACGAGATGCCTGCGAGGCCCTGCTTCTGGACTTCTGCTGCGACCGACAGCCCGTGCGCGCCGGGAACGTCAAGATCAAGAAGGATGCGATGCCATGCCCGATGCGGGTCGGATACCGCTTTGACCGCATCATCGGCGTTCGTCAGTACGACGGCGTTGAGCAGTGGGTAATTTGCGCTGAGCAGCCGCTTGGTTGCCTCGGCCACGAACGGATGATCTTCAACGATGAGAACCTCGTTCATCGCTTCGCTCCAGTGGTGCGGACGCCGGGCTGTAGCGTGATACGGACGGTTTCGCATGCGAAACCAAGTGCAACTTGGATCCGTTGCACTGAGCCTAATTTACAGATGTGCTTTCGTTGCATGCATCACTCTTCGATCGGGAATTTCCCATACGAAATTCCCCTGCTGTTCCACCCCGTCACGATTTCGCATGCGAAATCCTCAACTACGCAACGCCACAACCGCCGTCAACCCTACCAAGAGGATTGAGTTGGCTCCCAAGAGACCGATCAAAAGCCAGAAATACTTAGTGAACTGACCCAGCGCTCCCCTCGTCGCATTCGCTGCCTGGTCGTTGGCTTTGATCGATTCAGCCCGATGCACGACAACCTCCTGCCGAATCACTTTCACCAACGCGTGCCCCATGGCCTCGAAATCGCTGAGGGTCTTGTCCGCGGCCGCTGTGACAGCGCCCGCGCTCCCTCTCATATCGGCTGTGATAGCAGGAAGCTTAAGGTTCAGCTCCTCAACTTCTGCCGCCAAGCGCTGAACATCGGTCAGAAGCTCGGCATGCAGAGCATCCAGAAGCGTCTTCATCCCGCTCATGCTGGTTCGAAGAGTTTCACAAACACTGAGTCAAGTTCGCGCTCGATCCCTTGTGCGATGCGAGAGAAGATCTGCGCGGTCGCAAGCTCTCTCTTCGTCTCTTTGGTGTCTGCTGCAGCAATCTCCTTTCGGAAATCCCGACCAGCTGCTGCAACTTCAGCCACGGTTCGATGGGCCAGATGCGCAAACCCATCGCTTTCGTGGACCACAGCATGGGCAATGCCCAACGACCCTGCGAATTTCAGCAGCTTGTCGAACACCTTCTCGACGTCATCATCGGAATCGACATGGTTAAGAACCAGCTTCAAGCGATCCGGCGTAACCCCCAGGTCGAGGAGATCGCGCAACACCTTCAACGTGTCGGCCTGCTGTTTCGCTTTGGCCACGGTAGGAATCAGGATGAAGTCGAAGCCGTCGAGCACATCGCCCATCTGCCCTACTTTCGCGAACACCTGTTCGATGTTGCTGCTGCCGATGTCGACGATGGCGCTGTCCGATGCCAGTACCTCGATCATCACCGAGGCGAAGTCCTTGCCTTTGACGTTCGTTTCGTCGCCGCCCTCGTTCATCGTCTCGACAAACAGAATAGGACAGTTGCCCATTCGCGGCTGCAAGAGATGGCGGGCGAGTGTCGTCTTGCCGACGTTGCCCGAGTAATTCAGAACCGCAACCTTGAAGCACGCGCTAGCGTTCATTTCTAACTCCCAAACGGACACATGACTGCCCTACCCGTCTCTCTCGCCGCTGTCCTTGTCGCGTTGTTTGAGCCGGGCAAGAACCCGATCCGACGTGGCTCCCAGACTGTTGCGCTCCATATCTGCAAGCGCCTCATCTGCGAGTTTCACCATCCTGCGACGCTCCTCGTCGTCGGGCTTGGCTTTGTCGTGGGTTGATTTTACAGGTGTCTGTTGAGTTGTCGATAAGGTTGGTTTTTTGAATCCGGTATCCACAGATATTTCGCGCGTCCCGGGCGATCCATCTCCCTGCTTCGCGGTCGTGTCGTTTTGCCGAACGGGCTTCGCGGTTGTCTCACGGTCTGAGGAACCTCCTGCCATCGCCGCTAAATGTGCTCGCGCCTCTGCTTCGAGGTCCATGTGCTTGGCAATCCAGCGATAGAAACCGAGTAGCGAGCAAGAGACAAGGCCTTCGCTGCTGAGGAATTCGAAGGTACGCCTCTTCGTATAGCCGTCGAGATAGAAGCCAAGAATCGTTGGCCGCAGCCATTCAAGCCGTGCCTTGGCGTCCGGGGGATTCGCAGACTTGAATGCCTTGACCTTGGCATTCAGCTCTTCCTCATCCATACGCACCTGTGTGTACCTCTTCGCCACCGCGGCTGATTTGCAGAGATTATCACTAAATATCACATGGTTGCACTTCTGCTTCATAGATGCAGTGAGTCTCACTTTATTCCGCATCTGACGGACATTTCCAACACAACCGACGCCATTTTCGAGCGCAGCTTTAGTTAGGCACGTTGGGTATGTTTACAACCGGCTACGCCTCTGTAAAATACCTGTGCCTAAGGCGCTGCCTTAGAAACCGATTTGGGGGCCGGCTACACCTCTCAATTTCGCATGCGAAATTGGCCCAGGGACATGACACAGAACCTTGACGCTGACCCATCAGCGGATGCGGCGCTCGCTGAAGACCTCTCGATTTCGCATGCGAAATCCCTCCCGTCCAAGCGGCGCAAGACGGAGGTGGCATCGTTCCGGCTCAGCGCAGAGTCGCACGAGACCCTCATGTCGCGCGCGGCCGAGTCCGGCCTGTCTCCCCGTGTTTGGCTCGAGCAGGCCATCCTTGAAAATCGAACCGAAATCATTGCTGTGGCAAAGCCGCACCCGGAGTTGAAGCCGCTCTTGTTCCAGGCGAACAAAGCCGGCAACAACCTCAATCAGCTCGCGCACCACTTCAACGCTTTGAGGCTTCAAGGAAAGCTCTCGGAGGCTCATTGCGAGGAAGCTCTCTACCTCCTCGCCAAGATTCAAGGCTCGTTCAGGGAGGCGGTCGCCAGTGCTCGTCCGCGTTAACGCTGCCGCGGGCGGCATCAAGGAATACCTCGAAACCGGGCGGAAGAAGGGCAGGGAGCACGACCGTGAGTTGATCGACGAGCGTCTTCCGCTGGCAGGTGACATTGAACTCTTGGACGACGTGATCCAGTCGATCCAAACCAAGCAGGAAGGGGATTCGCGTTACTTGCACATCACCCTGGGCTTCTCTGAGCAGTTCACTTCCGCGCCTGAGTGCGGTCCTGGGCAGATCAATGCTGAACTGCTGCACGAGGTGGTTGACGCTTACAGGCAGGCGCTCATGGCGGCATACGACCCGAGCGAATACCTGTTCTACGCCGAGGCACACATCCCCAAAGTCACCCACGAACTTAACGCGAGTACCGGGGACTACGAGAGTCGACTTCCTCACGTGCACATCGTCATTCCGATGCGCAACCTCGAATCCGACCGTTATCTCAATCCCTTCGGTCATGGCGAGCAGACGATGTGGGCAGCCCAGGCCATTCAGGAAGACATCAACCGGCGTTTCGGTCTCAAGAGCCCGCTTGCCTCTCGTCGCGACCCAGCAGCCCCACAGCACCCACTCGGTCGGCACGTTGCCAGCTTCGAAGGGCAGAGCCCTAAACAGATTCGCGCGTATCTGGCGGACTTGGTTGCTCAAGGTCATGTCGACAGCTTCGAGCAGCTTGTCGAAGCGGCAAGCGTGATTGGCGTGACGACCGTGCGCGATGGCAAGGACGGCGCATACCTGAACGTCAAGCCCGATTGGGCTGATCGTGGGATCAATCTCAAGGATCTGGGGCGCAGCGACTTCGACGCAACAGCCCGGAGCCTGCGTCAAGGCGTCGCAACGCCTGACTTCCAGCAGCTCGCCACCCAATGGAAAGAGCAGGGCGCCTTCGAGGTTCGCTATGCCCACGGTTCCCCCAGGATGCGCGCTGCCTACAAGGCCATGAGCCCGGCGGAACGCGTTGCGTTCCTCAACCAGGCTCGTGAAGCCACTCAGGCGCGGCTGGAGGCCTACGACGTGCCGATCGAGCGCCAACACGTCGACGCAGCCGCACAAGCGATTCAGCGAGCTATGCGTCAAGTCGAGAAGGAGGGCGTTCCAACGCCCCGCTCAGTCGGACTGGCAGAGCGAATTAATTCACTTATCAAGGAAGTCAAAAATGGAAGACCTGAACGAGTTGTCGGTGATGATGGAAACGTTGACCGAGCAAAATCTCCAGATGGCTCTCGTGTTCGAGAAGATTCTGGCCGAGATGGAAAGGCCGTTCGACGACGGTCTGGTCGAGACGCTGAAGAAGTTGCTCGCCCCGCTGGTCGACAGCTCTCAGCAGATCAAGGAGCGTCTCGGAATCTGAGCGATGCCGAGCTGAAGTCGTCCACAGACCCTCAGCTGCTTCTCGATGCCGCGCGCAAGCGCTTCGGCATAGATCCCGTCGACTATTTCATCCGCACCGGGTCGGACGGCGCACCGCGCATCGTCCACAACGACAAGCAGTACAACCTCGGCGACTTTTTTACCAAGCACCTGCAGCGCCCTTGGGCCGAGGCTCGCGAAATACTGGTCGAGTGCCATGCCCGGACGGTCGCCCTGAACACGGATACCCATGAAACAACCATCCCCGGAGGAGATCGCACGGGCGATCGCTCAAGCCAAAGCTTACTCAGCCGCTCAGCAGCGGCTATCGCGCGCGGCCAACAAGTTGCTGAGGATGCTGACAAGGTCGCCAGGTACCTCCAGCGTCGAAGTCTTGGTGCGACTCTTGAAGCCACTCTACGTGGACTACGCGAAGATCGCCCGTCGAACGAAGCACCTCTGACGCCGGCCGATCGCATCGAGCGCGCACGCGAAGCTATTTCCCGAGCGACCGACCGCGATATTGACCCAGAGGCTGTCAGGGCGGCGCTCAGCCGTCGCACGCTTGGCCAGGCCGTATCGGTCGCGCTGAACAGCCTGACGCTCGACCGGCCTCCCAATCTGTCGAAGACAGACATCACGCTCAGCCGCTCGGCACAGGCGATCGCGCGCGGCCAACAAATTGCCGATGATGCTGACAAAGTCGCAAGGTTCCTCCAGCGCCGGGATCTTGGCGCAGCTCTTGAAGCCACTCTCCGCGAACTTCGCGAGAATCGCCCGTCGAACGAAGCTCCTCTGACGCCGGCCGATCGCATCGAGCGGGCGCGTGAAGCCATTTCCCGCGCGACCGACCGCGATATTGACCCAGAGGCGGTCAGAGCCGTTCTGAGCCGTCGCACGCTCGGCCAGGCCGTATCGCTCGCGCTGCACAGCCTGACGCTTGATCGACCAGAGCGACGCAAGTCGCAGACCGTCATCGAAGCCATTGCTGCTTCGGCCAAGCCTCGGCAGCTGCACCCCGATCGACTCAAGACCGATACCAATCCGGCCATTGTTTTGACCGCGGCGAAGAAGCTCTACGGTATTGACCTCGCCGACTACAGTGTCGGCACAGGTTCTGACGGCGCACCTCGCATCATCCACAAGCACAAGCAGTACAACCTTGGCGACTTCCTCACCAAGCACCTGCAGCGGCCGTGGGCGGAAGCCCAGACGGTGTTGCGTGACTGCTATCACGCAAGCATTTCGGACGCCTTGCCGCCGCCTGATAAGGTGCTATGGCGACAGTTTTCTCAATGGCGCGAGCGGCAGTTCGAAACAGTTGCAGCGCGCAGGTCCGCCGACGGCGCTGCGTTCCGGTCGCGGGTGCTCGACGCACGAGAGGAATACAAGCGGCGCAAGGCAGAGGCCCAGCCGCTGCCAGGGCGAGAGCGCGCGGCGGCCGTTGCACGTGCGCGCGCCGACCAGTTTGTTGCTCAGCAGGTCATCGCAGTTGACCGCGCGAAGGCGTCAGCTGCTGCGCGAATTCCGAGGCGCAATGCACACTACCGTGAGTTCCTGGTTGAGCTGGCAAGCGACGGCGACACCGCTGCATTGGGTGAGCTGCGCCGTATGGCGCCACATCAACCCGAGCCTGACGCCAAGATTTCAGGAGCGCGTAGCCAGCCGGTGTTTCCTCTGCCGACTTACAGCGTGGATGCGAAGGGCGCCGTCACGTATTGGGCAGGGGAGAGCGCGATCGTGCGCGACTCGACCCAGGGCGTCACGGTGCTGAAAGCACAGATAGCCGCCTATGACGCGGCGATTCGCGTTGCCATCGCGCGCTATGGCAGGACGTTGACGCTCAACGGCGACGCCCGCTTTGTAGCGAGCATGAGCGATGCGGCGCGTCGGACAGGGCTTGAGCTGGTTTTGCGGGACGCCTCTCGCCCCAAGGCGTCGCCTGTTCTCATCAACTCGCGTGAGCGGTGACGACGTTTCTCTGGACCCGTAGCCCGGAGTAGCCGACACCTTTGCATGCGACCGACGACAAGGACGAGCACGTCCCTACAATGGAGATCAGATCGCCAGGGCACGCTGGCTTTGCCTAAAACAAGAAGCGACCTTGGATCCGACTTTCATCGAAGAGCACGGCGCGATCGTTCCCGACAGCGCGTATTTCCCCAGCGTCCAATTCCGTGGCGACAGATGGGATTTCACGCACCTGCGGCCGTTCGCCATGACCCGAGTCCTTGGAAGCGGCGTCAAAGTCGATGTAGTCGTTTTCTTTTCGTGCCACTGCTTCACCCACAAGCTTCGTGACGACGACCGAGACGGAGCTGACATTCCGGAAGGTGAGTTCTGGGTTGACGACGAGGGGGATGAGCGCGTCCTTGACGAAATCCGGTACAAGCTTTCGGCGGCCTTGCCCGAAATTATCCGCAACTTCGACAAAGGTCACGTGCGGGTGATGACTCCATGGCAAGACCCCCGGACAAGACGAGTTCACAAGGAATCGTTCTTCAAGGTAGCAGTGCCCAAGCCAGATGGGACGACGGACGACTACGTGCTGTTCTTCTCACTGGATAAAGACCGGGAACGCAAGCGTCGCTTCATCCTGCGCGTGAAGTCAGCGTACCCCATGGCGGCGTGGACCAGGAAGATGAACGATGCGAAGAAGGTCAACTTTCTCATCCTTCTGAACGCCAAGAACGAAGGCAGAGAAATCAGGCGCTGAAAAGACGGCAGCCACCCGAAGGTGGCTGCTGCATGCGAGGACTCTCTTTGCCATTCACTTTGGGTGTTTGGCTATCGCCACTCCAGGTGGGACCTCTGATCAAGAATGTTGAGGCGGCGCCGTGTCTATATTTCTCGCTAGCTCAAACACGGCCTTGAGGAAACATTATTTATGTTTTTGACGGCGTCGTCAATTTTTGCATGTGGGTCACATCGGCTCCAAGGGTGATTCGTTCGCCACCACCGCCCCCTGGCGCACTGCCTGGCCCTCCGAATTTCGCATGCGAAAGTTCAAGCAAACCCTCAAACAGACCCTATTGGTTTACAGGTAGGTTGTCTTTATGATTGTCGTTAAGGCTTCTTAGTTTGTATTCCTGGTCAAAGGGGGTTTCGTGAGTCGACTCTTCATCGCTGAAAAACCATCCGTAGCTACCGAGCTCGCCCAGTTGCTGGGTGTCACCCGCCGCGAACGCGGCTTCTTCGTTTGCGGCGACGACTTTGTCAGCTCTTGCTTCGGGCACCTCTACGAGATGCCGAAGCCCGAGTACTACAACGCGTCGTACAGAGAGTGGTCCTTCGCCACCTTGCCGATCGTGCCGCCTGCCTGGGTGGTATTGCCCAAAGACGACGCCCGCGATCGCATCAAGCTCCTGACGCAGCTCATGCGCGAGGTATCGGTCGTCGTGAACGCAGGCGACCCGGACAACGAAGGGCAGCTCCTAGTTGACGAAGTCATCGAGCACGCCAAGTTCCGCGGACAGGTTTTGCGCTTCTGGTCCAGCGCACAGGACCCGGCCAGTCTGCATGCGGCGATGGAGAACCTTCGTGACAACCGCGACTTCGCAGGAATGCGCGACGCGGCGGACGCGGTCGGGCCGATTGGCTGATCGGAATGAATGCAAGCCGTGCCTTCACGCTGCGCGCTCAGGCTCAAGGGAATCGGGGCGTCGTGCCCGTCGGCCGCGTGATGACGCCCACGCTTGCAATGGTCGCGGCCGCAGACGACAAGTTCGCCAAGTTCAGGCCCGTGCCCTACCATTTCGTCACTGTCATGGTGCGCCACGCGGCCGGCGACTTCCGCATGCGCTGGCAGCCACGCGAAGATCAAGTCGGGCTCGATGAGGAAGGGCGACTTGTCGACACGACCGTGGCAGACGATCTGGTCGTCCGGCTTGCCGGTACGGCCGGCACGATCACCAACTACGCATCGATTCCGAAAATCGAGAGGCAACCCAAAGGACTGTCGCTCGCCGGCATCGGTTTGCTCGCGTCGGAAATGTTCGGCTATAGCGCGACCCAAACGCTGCAGATCTGCCAAGCCCTCTATGAGACCCACAAGCTCGCCAGTTACCCGCGCACCGATTGCGAGTACCTGCCAGAGAACCAGCACGCAGCCGCACCGGCCATCCTTGAAGCGCTACGGCACAACATGCCAGCGATCGCGCCATGGATCGACGGCGCCGATGCGTCGATCATGTCGAGGACATGGGACAACGCGAAGATCACCGCGCACCACGGGATCATTCCCACGGCCATGCGTGCCGACTTATCGCATCTGAACGAGTGGGAGATGAACCTGTATCAGCTCATCGTGCGCCAATACATCGCTCAGTTCTACCAAGCGTATACATACGACGAGAACACGGTACAGGCCAGTGCAGTCGGTGAAGCGTTTGCCGCGCGGGGCAAGGTCGTCACGGAGCCGGGCTGGAAGCAGCTCTTCCAAGCCCCGCTCGAACCAGACGACGACATCCAGGCCTTGCCCGTCCTGCAAGAGGAAGACCCGATCGGGATGCTCGAAGCGACGCGCCACGACAAGCAGACGACGGCGCCCAAGCGATTCACGGAAGGCACATTGCCGCCTGCCATGGAAAACATCTTCCGTTACGTCGACGATCCGGAGGACCGCAAGACGCTGAAAGATGGCGATGGCATCGGTGCGCCGTCAACGCGCGGCCCCATCATCGAAGAACTCAAGCGCCGTGGTTTCCTCACGAACCGCGGCAAGTGGCTCGTGAGCACGGATGAGGGGCGAGCCGTTCTGGCGATGCTCCCGCCCGAGGTGAAGAGTCCAGCGCTCACTGCGCACTTCCAACGCCAGTTGCGCGAAATCGAAAAGGGCGACCGCAGCATCGACCAGTTCGTCTCCGACCAAGTGCGGTTCGTTGATGCCCTGATTGCGCAGGCAAGGGCCGATCTGCCATTCGTGAAACATATCGCTTGCCCAGATGGGCAGTGCCCCGGTCACATGCGGCGCATCCCTCGCAAGGACGGCACTGGTCACTTCTGGAGCTGCTCTGCCTGGCGCAGCTCCGGCTGCAACGCCAGCGCGAGCGATGTCGACGGCAAGCCGGACTTCACAGCACGCAAAAAACTTACCTCGGCGGCGTCGTGAATGTGGACAGATGTGCAGAACTACACATTCCCCTGTAGCACGAGAACTTTTACATTCAGTTAACGCCCTTCACCAAGCTTCTCTCTCCCGGCTTCGAGCCATCACTTCGAGACTTCCATGAATGCTGCTCTTCGCGCTACGCAACCTTTAAAATCCTTCACCCGCGCTCAGGTGTACGACGCGTTGGAGATCGCAGGTAACGACGCTCGCGCGACCGATGCGGACATCCGCCGCCTGACTGCAGTGTTGATGCACATGAGCGTCCATGACCTGAGCATCGTCGACGAGGAGAGTCTCGACGATGCGACGGTGTTGGAGCTGTTGGACTACCTGCTCGCGAGCAAGTAACAATCAGCGTGTCGGCTCGCGCCGACCGGCTCATGCGAAGAGCCGCGTACCCTTGGCCAGGGACGCGGCTTTTTCTATGTCGCGAAGAATCGGATGGCTGCTTTTGGGTTGTAAACAAGGTTGACTATTAGGTTGTCCATAAAATTTACAATGGGCATATTCCAACCCGTCGAGGAAACATGAAAACGATCGCAATTGCCAACCAGAAGGGGGGCGTCGGCAAGACGACGCTTTCGTCGCATCTCGCCTTCGCGGCTGCCGGCGCGAACATGCGTGTGCTACTCGTGGACTTCGACCCGCAGGCGAGCCTCTCGCTGGGATGCAACGTGGCGGTGCCGGACCCGGCCTATCTCACCACGCTCGACCTGTTCTCGGAGAGGCCGGTGAACAAGCCGTTGCAGCCCGTGGATGACCACATGAGCATCATCCCGGCCGGCGATGAAGAACTCTACGAATACTTGGGCGCCACGACCGACGTCCTGCTGCGCGCCCGTGCCATGCTGCGTGCTTTGGCTCCGAAGTTCGATCTGTGCATCATCGATACGCCGCCCGAACGTAACTCGCTGCTGATCGGTGCTCTGGCGAGCGCCGATTTCGTCATCGTGCCGATGACGCTCGGACTGTACGAAATGGGCGGCGTGAGCAAGCTCTTCAACACCATCCAAGGTGTGCAGGCGGCGCTGAACTCGGACCTTCGGAATTTGGGCATCCTGCTCATGAAGACCAACGGCCGCAGCGCCAAGGAGCGCGCGATGGTCAAGGCGATGCGTGAGGAGCACGGCGACTACGTTCTGTCGGCCGAGCTGCCCGAGCGCGCTGCCGTACGTCAGGCCGTCAACGCACGCACACCGGTCTGGTCGAACCCGCGTGGCTCGAGCCACGAAAAAGCCGCGAAAGAATGGTCGGATGCCTGCGCAATGATCCTGAAGGAAACCACGAAATGAACGCCGCTGCTAACCCTCTTGGTCAGAGCATGACCGACATGTTCAAAAACGTAAGGCAGGCTGCGCCGACGGAAGTCCTGATTTCGCTCATCGACGTGACCGACCAGGTCCGCGACGAATTCGAGGACGCAGAGAACACGCTGCAGGAGCTGGCGGAGACGATCAAGGCCCAAGGCGTCATCCAGCCCATCTACCTGCGCACGCGCTCTGCCGGGCGCTACGAGCTGGTCGCCGGCGAGCGGCGCCTGCGCGCTGCCAAGATGGCCGGTCTCGAGAAAATTCCGTGCCTCATCCGCACGCTGACGGATGAGCAAGCTGTCGACGCGCAGTTCGTCGAGAACATCCATCGCAAGAACCTCACGCAGATGGAGGAAGCGCGGCAGCTCAAGAAGATGCTGAATGCACTGAACGGCGACCGGGAGGCGCTCGCCCAGAAAGTGAAGAAGAAGCAACCATGGATCACACAGCGCTTGAACCTGCTGGACCTCTCCCCCCAGGCGCAGCGTCTGGTCGACGAGAAGATCACGGCCGATGTGACGGCCATCAACACGGTCCGGCAGGTCGAGCGCCTGAACCCTGCAGCCGCCAAAGCGCTGGTGGACCAAGCCGCGGCCGCCAAGCCCGGCGCCGGGGGCAAGGATCTGCGCGCCAAGGCCGACGCAGCGAAGAAGCAGGCGAAGGTTCATTCCAAGCCGGGTTCTGCACCCGCAGCAGGCAAGGCTGGTGCAGCCACGCCATCCACGGCGACGCCGCGTGATCGCTCTGTGGAAGCGCCTGGAGCGCCGTCGGTGCAGAGCGGTGGCTCGATTTTCCCGACCGCCCCGCTCAAGCCGCATGAGCGCGCAATTGGAAGTTTGGTGGCTTCATCGCAAACATCGGGCGCGGATATTGTTACGATCCTGGGAACCGTACCGAAAGCCGATCTCGACCTCGTCGTCCAACAGGGAACGACTTTTTTCGAGCGTGGCCGCAAAACGGAGGATCTCGCGCAAGCTCTGATCGCTGGAATCGCTCGCAACGAATTCGGCAAGGGGCCCGTCGAGCTATTCAATCTCGTGGCGTTCCTGCAGGGGCAGGGCAAAGCGGAAAAGTTCGAAGTTGACCAGGCGTTAGCCAAGATCAACATCTCAAAGAAATGACCAGAACGACCGAGACGTTAATGACGCCCGAGATTTTCGAGGCGACCATGCCGTATTTCATCACGCGTGCCGGAGGGCACTCGAAAGAAATTGCGTTTGCTCATTACGTCCTCGGTCTTCGTACCGCGCTCATCATGGAGAGGGTGGGTACTTCGAAACAGAACATCGTGAAGACGCTCGCGCGCTTCGCTGACGCCTACGACAAGTACCAACAGGCTTCCCGGAACATCGCATCGGCACAGAGTCTGGTTGCTGAACTTTGGCCGCAGAACGATCCTTCATTCACGCAGCCACCCACCGCCAAGCCGGCGCCCGCGAAGAAAGCGCCTGCGAAGAAAGCGGCCGCGAAGAAAGCAGTGCCTGCGAAGGTCGCAGCCAAGAAGACCGCCGCGAGCAAAGTGGCCAGCAAGAAAGCGGCGAAGTAGCCGATTTTCTCCTCCAGCCCCGACGCTGTTAGCGCCAGTGCAATCTTGATCAGCAGAGGGCGCTAACCAAAATACGGTGCGAATTCGCTTCCAAGGCGCCGTCTCTGAAGTGATCTCGGCCTTTATATCTGCATCTGTTTTTCCATACTGCTTGCGGGTTATGCTGCCGCCATGAGTAGTCAAACGATCGGCAGTTTTGCTGAGTACGGATGCCCAGAGTGACGCACCGGAGGGCCGATAGAAGTCCGGCACGCACCCTCGCAGGCAAGAAAACGAGTTCGCTGCGAAGGCTGGGTATTGCGTTCATCTTCGCGGTCGTCGGCGCCGTGCAGGTGCCTGGCTGCAGCGTCACTCCGCACGTTGCTGCACCCCACGCCGGCGGTCAGTCCGCGCCGCAGACAAGCCAGGTCGGCGCCTTCGCGCAGTGCCCTCAGCTTTTCCCGGGGCACGTGCCAACGGTCGCGTGGCCAGGCCGTCAGCGTGCACTGTGCTTCGATGCCTTCGCCGTGCTTCATTCCGGGGAGAGCAAGACCCCCGTCTACACCGTCGAGCGGCTGACGCGAAGCGGTGTTGAAGCCGCCAAGAAAATCAAGCGGTCCGATCGGTTTTACCCCGAAGCACGATTGCCCGCGGCTGATCGGGCGCAACTGACCGACTACGCGGGAAGCGGCTACGACCGTGGCCACATGGCTCCAGCCGGCGACATGCCGACGGTGGAGTCCAAAGCGCAATCGTTCTCGCTGGCCAACATGGTCCCTCAGGTGCCAGAGCTCAATCAGAAGGCCTGGAACCAGGTCGAGCAAGCCACGCGCAAGTACGCCGCCCGCGCAAGCGGGGATGTGTACGTGTTCACCGGTCCGACGTTCGCCCAACGACCGACCACGATCGGAGCCGGTCAAGTGTGGGTGCCGAGCCATACCTGGAAAGTGGTCTACAGCAGCGGAGACGGTCGAGCGTGGGCGTACTGGATGGCCAACAACGCTGGCAAGCAGAGCCTGCAGCCGATCAGCTACCAGGAGTTCGAGCAGCGATCGGGCTTGCAGTTGTTGGCGGGAGCGAATTAGGTCGTTCCAGAATGCGCTCTATGGGCCGCCTAAGTCGGCTTGAGTGATCTGCTCGGGCTGCAACTACAGTGGGGGCATGACAACCCACCAATTGCGGGCGGCCAGGCCCGAGAACATTGCCGAGATCGTCGACCTGATTCTCATGCACGGACCCAACCCGTGGAATTGGCTGCCACCTGACGAGGTGGCGCGGCATGTGGGGCAGATCGCAACAGGCGCAGTGGAGGCGGTGGTCGCTTGGGATGGCTCGGCGCTTCAGGGCGTGGTGACCTTCTGCCAGACGCAAGACTTCGCACGCTACCAGCCGGAGGGCCGGGCCGGGGAGACTCATGGCTACATCTGCGAAGCAGTCGTTCACCGTGACGCCGTTGGCCAAGGCTTGGGCGCTCGCTTGCTGGCAGCGGCGCTCGATGTGCTGAAGGCGCGGGGCATGCGCGAGGTGTACATCGACCGGCACGAAGAAAATGCCGCATCGGCCGGCATGATGCGCAAGGCCGGGTTCACGGTGATTGACACCTTTCCTGAGCCAGCCAAGCGCCCCCACGGCTCAGGTCGCACGACCGTCTGCCGTATCTTCATCGTCCCCAACGCGTGACCTGCTGCCCGTCGTCGATGCCAAGCTGTGCAGCAGTTGTTGTGCGATCTCTGCCATGGCAACGCCGAGCGGTGCCGCGTGGAAGAGCCACATCTCATACAGCGGCAGCGTCTCGCGCAGTTTCAAAGACGCGATCAGTGGACTCAGTTCACCGCTCACCAACGCTGGATGCGGCACGACGGCGAGCAGATCGGTATGGGCGACGAGGTTGAGCATGCTGGGGTAGTCGGGGCAGCTCACCATCACGTGAGGTGGTTCCATGTTTCGCACCGAGAAGGCTTCGGTCAGCACGTTCACAGGACCGCGGACGCTGGGGCCGACGATGGCCCAGTTCGCGTGCTGCAGGTCCTCCAGGCTGTGCGCCGTCGCGAGCGCATGGCCACGTCGGGCCCAGACCATCGGCTGCAGTCGATACAGCGGCTCGCAGGCCACATGCACCTCGCGGTAGCCACGCGGGCGGGGCGAAATGACGAAGTCCACCTCTCGCCTCGACAGGCTCGCGAGCAGTTGGCCTTCGTCGGCGCTGTGCAACTGCAAGCTGCGCCCAGTCGCGTCGCCGCACCAATGGGTGTACAGAGCCAGCCCGCAGACCAACGCGGCGGAGGGCGTGAGCCCGATGCGCAGCAGCCCGGCATCGACCGGGCGGGACACGGTCCCTGTCAACGCGTCGACCCGGTCCGCCAGCATGACCGACTCCCTGGCAAGCTGCAGCGCGAACTCGGTCGGCACCAGTCGGCGCCCGACCCGAGTGAACAGCCGGTGCCCGAGTTCGGCTTGCAACTGCTTCATGCCATGGCTGATGGCCGACTGCGTCACGCTTCCAGCTTGGGCGGCAGCGGCGAACGAGCCATGCGCGATTACGAGCCGAAGGTAGTCCAGATGGCGAAAATACATAAACGGCGTTGATGGGTTAGCCGGGATTGTTACTTGCAATCCTGTGCGGGATCGGAAAGACTGCATGCCATGACCTCCTCGCCCAACGACACCGTCCGCGCTTATCTGCGGCATCTGCATGCCAGTGACACCTCGGGCATGATCGCCACCTTCGCGCCCGATGGCTTGGTGCATTCGCCCTTTCTCGGGACCATGGTGGCCAGTGACTTCTTCGGCAGGCTCGCCAAGGCCTCGAGCAAGAGTGTGATCACGCTCATCGACCTGTTCACTTCGGTCCAGGCAGACACAGATTTCGTTCGCGTGGCGGCTTACTTCCGCTACGACTGGACGTTGAACGACGGCCGGCTGGTCGACTTCACCTGCGTGGATGTCTTCGGCTTCAGTCCGGGCAGCCTCCTCATCCAGGACATGCAGATCGTGTACGACACGCATCCCTTGCGAGAGCAGGTGGGCGACAAGTACGCACCTGATCCGCAGGGGGCTTGACCTCGCAAACATTCTGACTCTCGGGCCGCCGTGGCGACGCTGAAAGCGCGTTTTCCTCTGGGGGTGAGGCAGAAACACCTCCTCGTGCACTTTGAGGCTGTACCAGGCAGGAATGCGCACCTGGCCGGCATGGCAGGGTGTCTGGCGCTGCTGGGCGCGGAACACGGCGGTGCCGGATGCGGCGACATCAGGGCTGTCCGGAAAACACGGCCACGGCGTTGCGTCCTCGCGCCTTTGCCGCATAGCAGGCCGAATCGGCGGCGCGCAGGACGGCAGCCGCGTCCTTGAAAGACGCATCAACGGCCACCAAGCCTATGCTTGCGCCTACGCCGAACGAGCGGCCTTCCCAGATCAACTGATAGGCCTCGACTGCGAGGCGCAGCTTTTCCGCGACCTCCACCGCCCGTGGCAATGGGCATCCATGAAGCAGGATGGCGAACTCATCGCCACCCAGCCTGGCCACGGTGTCAGCCAGGCGCACGTGGCCTGTCAACGTGCTCGCCACATCGCGCAAAACAGCGTCGCCTATCGGATGGCCCCCCGTGTCGTTGACCTCTTTGAAGTGATCCAGATCGATGAACATCGCGCAAAACGGCTCGTCATCAGCGCGCGCGGTTGCCGCTTCGAGCATTTCCTCGAAAGCGGCGCGGTTGGACAGCCCGGTCAGCGAGTCGTGGCTGGAGATCCAGGCGAGGCGCTCGCGGTGAGCCCTCGACACTGTGACGTCCTCCAGGGTCCAGATGGTTCCCTTCGAGTGGTCCTCCGGCGCCACAGCCCTCCCGCGCAATCGTGCCCAAAAAACGTCGCCGCCGGCTCGCGCCAGCTCGACCTCGCCACTGAACGCTCCGTCGTGCATGAAGGAGCGATCTGCCAGCGCGGATAGCGCGTCATAAGCCGCCTGCGAGGGATAGATGATGGACGCGGGCTGGCCCACCAGATCGGCTTTCGCGAACCCGAAGATTTCGCAGAACTGGCGGCTCACCATTTCATATCGACCTTCCCGCGTGAGCGCGATGCCGATGTCAGCCTGATCGAGCACCGCCTCGAGTTGCGCGAGAAGGGCTTCCGTCTCATCTTGCTTTTGGCGGCGCTGCTCGACCACCCGCGCGAACGCTCGTCCCAGCTGCCCCACCTCGCCGCGCCCGTGCGGCCAATCCTCTACCGACACGTCGCCCTCCGACAGCAAGACGCTGGCGCGCGCGCGAAGCCGGGAAATCGGAAGAGTGATGAGCCACGCCAGGCCGCCGGATAGCGCTGCCGCCCCGAGCGCGACCCAGGCGGCAGAGGTCCAGGCGGTCTTGCGAGCGGCCGCCACCGGCGCGAGCGCCACTGCCAAGGGGGTCAGACGCGCCAGCGTCCAGTCCGTGTCGGGGATGCCGGCCATCGCCACCAGGTGTCCCTGGCTCAACGTGGTGGTGCCGACGGTGTCTATCGCGCTGCCGGATGCGCGCCAGAGTTCGAATGCCTCGGCGAGCCCGGGCTCGGCTGCCGCATGCCCCAGAAGACGCGCCGGGTTGGTGTGGGCCATGAGCATCCCCTGGCGGTTCATCACGAGAACGCGCGACGCGTCTTCGCGGCCCGCGCGCGCCGCCTCAGAGAAAAGGTTGTTCGAGCTCAGCGCCAGCACGCCGGCGAGCACACCGAGCACCTCGCCGTTTCTTCCTCGCGTGGAGATCGCCATGACGACCACCGGTGTCTTGACACGCTTGGCCGCCAGTGGCTCTGAGATGATCAACTGGTCGGTGTTCAGCGCTTGCTGAAAATAAGCCCGATCGCCGACGTCGGGCAGCTCCGATGAGAGCCTTCCCTGCGAGATGCCCCCGAGCAGTTCGCCGCTGGGCCGGGCGGCGAAAACGCCCTCGAAAAGCGATCCCAGGGCCGAGTTGGCCAGCAAGTGCCGCCGCATCGCCTCGGGGTCCGCCCACAATTCGGAAGGGGACTGCCGCGCCGCCGCCTTCAGCGCATCGCGCAGCATGTCGACCTTGGTCCCCATCAGCGTCGCAGTGCGCTCGGCGTCGTCGCTTTCGCCCTTCACCAGCAACTGCTCCATATTGCGCTCGGTAGCGACGAATGCGAAGTGGGCCGTGATGACGGCCGCAGCGGCGGCGGCCATTAGGGCAATGGCGACGATCTGGAACTTGAGCGTGTAAATCCAGGCCAGACGTGGGCGGGTCGGGCGTGTTGCGATGTCCATCGCAGGAATGCTACTCCCCGTGCGCTTAAGAGGCATGTGTCGCGACAGGCTGCACACTACGCTCGCCTGGCGTTTGGTCGGCATCCAGAATCCAGCGGCGAAGCAGGTTCGCGTTGACGCCGTTGGCCAGGGCGATGGCAGCGATCGAGACGCCGGCAGCCGTGTGACGTACTGGCCCGAGATGCCCCAGTCCACCGCGATGCTCACGCACTCGTGGCTGAAGTCATCAGCGACCGTCAAGCACTTGATGCGCCGCCCCGTACTCAGGCTGTCGCTAACGAAGTCCATGCTCCACACCTCATTTGCCGTCGTGGCCAATCGCAGCGGCACGCGTTCACTGGTCGGGCGCTTGACCTTCTTGCGCTTGCGCACTGCCAAGTTGGCGGCGCTGTAGAGCCGGTAGACCTTCTTATGGTTCACACCGGGGAAGTGCGAGCGCACCATGTCGTGGATGCGCCGATAGCCGAAGCGCCGGCGCGCGTGCGCTCTCGACGATCTTGCTGCTGAGCTCTTGCGTCATGGCATCGGCTTCGGGTGGGTTGCGGTAGCTGTCGCGGGAGAGCCCCACAAGCCTGCAGGCGCGCCGTAAGCACGCGGCGATGTCATCTTGACGCTGCGCGCGCCGAGTCTCATATACGTTCTGTCAGAGGTTGCCAACGATGGGGCAGCAGTTCCTCGATGCGGCTGGCTGGCTGGGTGGGCAATCGGTCCATCACGTCGCGCAGGTAGGCGTACGGATCGTGCCCATTGAGCTTGGCCGAGTGCACCAGGCTCATGATCGCGGCGGCGCGTTTGCCGGCCCGCAAGCTGCCGGCGAACAGCCAGTTGCCGCGCCCGATCGCGATAGGACGGATCTGGTTCTCGACCCAGTTGTTGTCGCACGGCACGGTGCCGTCGCCGAGGTAGCGCGTCAGCGCAAGCCATCGCTTCAAGCTGTAGTCGATCGCCCGGGCTGTCGCCGATCCCTCGGGCACGCGCGTGCGCTGCGCCTGCAGCCAAGCGTGCAAGGTCGCGGCAATCGGCTCGGCCTGTGCCCGACGTATTCGACCTCGTTCAGCTGTTCGACGTCAAGTTGGACGAGATCGGGCGTGGCGTTCATAGGGAGATATCTTGGCAGCGGTAATGACGGCTCAGCCGGCAACGACAACGCAACGAATTCCCCGACGACCGCACTTCTAGGGACGGCCGCTAGCCGGAGCCATCAACTTCGGCGAACTCTGAATAGATCCGCTTAGTCGCCTACTAGTCAGGTTCCACTCAGAATTCCAATAAAAGAAAGAGATGTTAATTCCCTCATAAGAAAAGTCATCGAAATGTCACAAAGCAAAGGCCACACCCTGCTAATCTAGAACAAACTGCAAGTGCTTAAAGATTTAAAAAATGCTTCCTCATCCGAACCAACGCGACCTTAGTTGGTCTTCTGATGCAGGGTCAGACAAACACTATCCACTAGATTGAAGGATGAAAAAATACTCTCGCGCTGCAGTTTTTGCGATTGCAGTTGTCAAGGCGATCTATCCGATCGAAGCTCTTGCGATCGATTCCAGCAGCGCAGCGGCGATGAGTTCGGCTGAAACAGAGGTACAGAGAAAAGCCTCGACCCTTCGAGGCATCCTCGCATCCCAGGGACTCGATGATATCGTTTGGTGGGATGAAAAATATGCTGTCAAATTCGGCAAAATCCGTGATGCAGCAGACACCTTCTATCGATGGTCTGCAATACAAATATTGGACATCGCGATCAGTAACGATGGGGTGACAGAACCAGTTCCAGCTGATGTGATCGCGCAGATTCGAGGGTACTTCAATCAGAATGGATTCACCAATAGAGTCTACGGAAGAGTGCAGACCTACACGGGACGAAGCGATGCGCTGGGGAGTGTGGGAATATTGAAATTGGCCGTTGATAAATTTATCGCATCAAGAATATGGCCAAGCGATCCATTGAAAATATTACCCATATTGGTATGAATATGCAGTTAGAGCACATTTACGACGTCGGGCCTATTTTACAAATCTATGGCCGCACTCATCCAGAAAACCCCACCGCCACGGCAGATCCGATAGCAAACTACGAGATCCTCCGTGAAAATTCAGTTGGAAATCTTGTGGTCATCGGGATCCCAAATTCCGTGCTCTTCAAAAGGAAGTGCACTGCCGAAGAGGTCGTATCGGCTGTTTGCCTTCCTTTTTTTGGACTATTCAGGGTCGATATTTTTCACGTAGGTAACTGATATGACTGTAAATAGCCTTACAACGCTCATTACTCTTGATATGCCAATGTTCTCGCAGAGCGGTGGCTATATCAATCAGTAATGATTGATGCGATCAATCGAGACCCTACGCTCGTTGTGACTTGCTCCCTCCCAGCCGTACCAGCGTAATGGCAGCGAAGTCCGTCAACCTGGAGAATGACGGACATGAGAAAGAGCAGATTTACCGAGGAGCAGATCATCGGTTTCATCAAGCAGGCCGAGGCCGGTTTGCCGATGAAGGATCTGTGCCGCAAAGGCGGCTTCAGCGACGCGAACCCCGGTGTTGGTCATCCGGTTGATGAACGTGACGCGAAACGAGTGAAAGACCGTGCGCAGTTCCTTGATGCCCACCAGGTCCAGGTACTGCCCGAACCGGCGTGAGCAATTGCGCGAGTACGGTCATGCGGTCGTGGCCGGTGCGCTCGGCGATCGCCGAGACAGACAGGCCCTGATTGTGCAACTCCAGAATCATCATCAGACCCTTCAAATTGACCACCTGACCCTCCGGCGACGTGTGCGTGTCCCCACATGGTCGGCCCGCCTGCGCTTCAACTCTCAAACTGGGGAGTATTCATCCGGCGGTGACATGCGGCTCACCTCAGGGTTTCTCCCGTGAGCCGCATGCTGGACCGCGGTATAAGAGTCTGCATGGGCACCGATGGTTCGGCTTCCAACGACACACAGGATCTTCTCGAGACGCTCAAGCAAACGGCGCTTTTGGCCAACCTGGTAGGTCAACGTCCTGGGGCGGCCTGCCTGGACCCGCACCGCGCGAGACTGGATATCATTATCAATGCGGATGTCCTCTCTCGCGTGTCAGTACCGCGTCGACCGATAAAGCTTGCCGCTGATGTAGATGTCGACCACGCGCGGCGAAGCTGCTGGTGCCATCGTCGTGATCTGCTCGAAGGCCTCCACCTGCCAAGGCGGTTGCTCTGCTCCCGCATTGACCATCATCAGACCGAGCCGTTGGCCGACGCACACCTTGTCGCGCTGCGGCTCGTTGATTTGCCCGCCTTCTCCAATTCCCCGCTGGATCACCATTCCTTCGGGAAGCTGGATGCCCGGGCCTGAGCCCAAAATGATCGGCCTGCCGGGTCTCTGCGCTTGCGTGAGTTGCGCGAAGACCGTCGGCGTCAGCTGCAGTGCCATCCGGTCCGCAGCCAGGGTGTCGGTACCTTCGGGGCAGGCGTCGAACATTCTCATCCCCGGCCTCATCATCGCCGGTGCTCCTTCCTCACACGTCGGAAATGGATCCTTGGGATGTTTGCTCTGACCTTCAATGAAACGTCTGATGGGCGGCCTGCATTCGTTCTGGGCCATCGGGCCTGCGGGATCGGCCAAACAGAGCAGCACCTTGCAGCCGTAATCGTCCGCGTGGGCCGGACTGAAGGCGAGCGCAGCGTAGAGCAGGGCAGTCGCAAAGGGCGGTTTCAGCATGAAGGCACCTTGATGCAGGTCTATCGGAGTGCGGATTATAGATTGTCGGTTGAATTGTCAATTGGGTTGCTTTATGGCGTCGCCTGCGTAGCAGGCCCAGGCTGCCGTACTGCGCATCGAGCCGCGTAGCATCTCGCCCCCTTCGGGCTTGCATCCCTGACGCAATTGGGCTGGCGTAGCGGGCGCGACGAATTCATCCGGATTCGCGAGGAAATGATCCCCATCATCCACCGCCGCGAGACCGCCTATGTGCCAGACCGACCTGGGCATGAACTTCACAGTCGCGCCAGCAAGCGGGATTGGTGCATGCGCTGGAGAGCCTGGCACGGGACGTCTCGGTGGGCAGCGTCTCTAATGCATTGGGCTATGCGACGCCGAGCGAGTTCGTCGCGATGTACCGGCGCGCCTGCGGCGAGTCACCGGCGCGGTAGTTTGTGAAAGGCACGGACGTGCCCAGCCCTATGTAGCCGTGCGTGCTCGCCAGAATAGTGGCATCGCGCGCCCTGGCCGAGTCCCAAGATCACGGCCCACGACAGGGCGATTTCGATCGGCGCATACGCCAGGCCCAGCGTCCCCGCCAGGCGTAGCAGCACGGTCACCACGATGTGGGGTCGCTGGTCGCGGCTGCGGTGGGCCAGAAGCGGCGCTACGAAACTGGCCACCATCAGGCTGACCTGCGAGAGCGAGAAGACCTGTGCCGCGGCGGCGAGCGTCGCGCCGCGATCCGTGAGGATCGTGGGCATCCACGGCAGAAACACGTACAGCTTGAGCACCTGCAGGCCGAAGAACAAGGTGATCGACCATGCCGTGCAGTTGCGGTATACCGCGACCGCAGGCGTGACGCTCCCATCAGCAGGTGCACCCATGCCGGGTGCATGCCGCAGTTGCGGCAGCCATGCCACCAGGGCCAGCAGGGCGGGTGCCGCCCACAGGTCGAGTGACTGGAAGGCCCATGTCCGGTCCGCACCCAGCAGTTGGTACAGGGCAAAGGAGGCGCTGGCCCCCAGCACGGCGCCGACGCCCGGCATCAGCGCATACAGGCCCATGACCATGCCCATGCGCTGCGGCCCGAACTGTTCTGGCTCGCGGCCCATCAGCCCGAGCTCTTGGACGCTGCGCTCGTGCTCGAGCGCAACGCGCTCACTGGACGGCACGGTCGATTCGACGCGGTCGAGTTTGGCGCCAACTGGGAGGAGCTGGTCCGCACCGGAGACAGCTTCCCGAGCAGCCAACCACCGTGGGCCTGGGTCGCAGCTTCGCGTGGAACCAGTGGGCGCGCGTGAACGACGTGGTCGATGAGCGCTTCAAGGTTCGCCGCACTGCGAAACGCCGCTTCATCGCGATCGCCGACGCCATGCGTGGAGCTGACAACGCACTGGACCGCCGTGCGACGAAAGCACCGGTTCAAGCCTGAGCACAGGCTGCGCATTCCCCCCATTCTGGAGAGGCACCACGACACCACCACCGATCACGGAGGCAGGGGGGTGGCTTGCTGTTCCCTTCAACGTAGCACGTCGTTCTCGCTGTCAAGGCCTGCGTGCGCGCCAAGGCGCGCACTTGCGTCCTGCGGCCGTCGACGAGCCCTGACAACTGCGCTGCGCCGTGCGGGTACCGGTACCGGGCAATCCCGCCCGATTCACGGAGCAGACAATGTCGCAATATTCCCTCTCGTTCGAAACCGCAGTTGGCACGTCCGTCCTCATGGTGGGTGACGCAACCGGGCAGTACCGACCAGCTGCAGCATCTGAGGTGCTTCGCGCTGCACAGGATCTTCTCATTAAGCAGCTGCGCGGAACGTTCGTCTTAGACTCGCCGAAGCTCGTTCAGGAGTATCTCAAGGCCAAGCTCGGCATGCTGGAACATGAGGTCTTTTCCGTCCTGATGCTCGACTCGCAGCACCGCCTCATCGAATACGTCGAGCTGTTCCGCGGCACGGTGTCACAGACATCCGTTTATCCCCGCGAGGTCATCAAGGAATCACTGGCGCGCAACGCTGCAGCGCTGATCCTTGTGCACAACCATCCGTCAGGCATCGCCGAACCTTCGCGAGCCGATGAGCTGCTCACCCAAAACCTGAAGACCGCACTCTTCATGATCGACGTACGGGTCCTCGATCACATCATCGTGGCCGGCAACACCGTCCTCTCCATGGCACAGCGAGGCCTCGTTTGAGAGGGGGGGCGTTGCCCCCTTTTTGCTTCGCCAGGCTGGAGCAGAACTACCCTGCCCAGACTCCACCCGTCAAGAAACAACCTCTTGACGCTTCACCACTAGGCATCAGCGGGCGACAGCGCGTCAGAATTTGCCATCGGTTTTCACGGTGCGCGTGCTCGGCTTAGGAAACGACGTGTTCGTTGCGTCGCAAAGCAGCAGTGGCGCTCAGGGCGAGATGTTCTCGTACAACCTCGACAGCGTGATGCAATCGCTTGGGGGGCGCACTGACGGCCGCACAGCGGCAGGCGCTGACGTCCAACGAGCGGTGCGCGCTGGGCCGATGCGCTTTAGCGGACGGGTGGCCTTGGGTTGGCATTGCACTGTCCCGATGTGCTCCCTCTTTGCCGTGGCACGGTTCAATCGCATCATGTCGCGGCGTTGACGTCGGGCTCTCGCAAAATCGCCGCCGGCTCCGTTACCCGTCGCATCGCTACCAACGCCTCAATGAGAACGCAACTTCTCTCACTTGCCATGACCGTCGACCAACATGACCAAGGGGACTATTTTTAGGCCTTGCTCGAATCCTTTGATCACTCCACAGAATTCGAAACTTTGATGGAGTCCATGCATGGTTTCTCTACCTATGTCGAAGCCCTGGACGCTGGCTTCGCCGCGATGAAGGCAATTTCCGAAGACCTGTCCAGCGGGCCGCGCGAAGAGCTTCCCATCGAGGAGGAGTTTGACGACGAACGCGATGAGGATCGAGACTTCTGAGTTCAGCGTGTGCGCTACGGCGTGCGAGGTCCGAAAGGCATGGCGGGCTGAGTGACCGGCGGCCGCTGCGGATACACCGAGTTCCCGAAGGCATTGCCCATGCGATGCCCGGTCGCGGCCCGGTTGAACACGCCCAACTGATTTCCTGGGCGTTGCACGATGGCCTCGGACCCGAGCGTCGGATCGTGGGGTGGACGTGTGCCCTCGGTTGGGCGCAGTCGCTCGCTCAGACAGGCATAGGACGGCGCCCGGGCGCCGTCCACCTCCACCTCAATGCAACTCGGGGCAGCATCTTTCGGTGGGTCGTTGGGCCCCGAAGCCAGCACGGAACCCGTGAGGGCCATCAATCCCAGGCCCAGCGAGATCGATGATGGCCAGTACTTTCGCATTCGCGCCCCAATCATGCGCGACTGCGCCACACACCGAATTCTAGGTCGCATGCGTGACGCGCCCGTGAAGCTTGCGCAAGCGCATGCAGTCCTTTCTTATTTCATGAAGTTTTTGTGACAAACGACAGTCGCTGTCCGGCTGTCGCGTCTATGTATCGGTACGCAACTGCGACACGCAGCGCTTCCATCATGGCCACTTCAGGCTGTGCGCAGTGCCTCGCTGTTGTACGCGACGGCGTTCGGCGTCGCGGCGCATCAATCTTGAAGATCGAGTTGGACACATGCATGAACTGAAAGAGAACAGGTCACCGGCGCTCTGGAAAGCAATAGGCTTGGCTGCTCTGAGTCTGGCGGCGCACGCGACCGCGAGCGCCCAGGCGTCCCCGACGCCTCAGGCTTCTGCCGCGGCACCCGAGGCCTCACGCAAGGTTGACGTGGTCGAGTACATCGTGCGTGGCAACACCGCGCTGGATGTCCGCGACATCGAAGCAGCCGTCACGCCCTTCCTGGGACCCGAGCGCACGATGAAGGACATTGAGGGCGCGCGAGATGCGCTGCTCGCGGCTTACCAGGCCAAAGGCTTTCAGTCGGTGTATGTCGACCTTCCCGAGCAGCAAGTCACCGAGGGCCTCGTCTTCCTTCAGGTCAACGAAACCCGCGTCGGTCGTGTGCGCGTGGTCGGCTCCGAATACACGTCACCGGTCGATATCCGCAACCAGGTGCCTGCCCTGAAGGAAGGCCAAGTGCCTGACTTCAACCAAGCGCAAGTGGAGCTCACCGCAATCAACCGTGGACCAAAGCGGCAGGTTATGCCACTGGTCAAGCAGGGCACGATGCCGGGCACCATGGACGTTGACCTGAAAGTCGAGGACGAGAGTCCGTGGCGCGCAAGCGTCGGAATGAACAATGACTACAGCGCAGACACGCGCAAGCTCCGCGCTACCGCATCGATCGGCCACGACAACCTCTGGCAAATGGGGCATAGCGCGTCGATCAGCTTCTTCGGCGCGCCGCAGGACCTGAGCCAAACGCAGGTGATCTCGGCGTCGTACGTCGCGCCGATTCCGGGCACCAACTGGTCCCTCGAGGCGTCGGGCTACAAGTCCGACAGCGAGGTTGCGACAGTCGGCGGCACTGACGTGCTGGGCAAGGGTCACTCTATCGGCATGAAGGCGACGTACACGGTGCCCAACACGGGCAACTGGTACCACGCGCTGAGCGCCGGCATCGACTTCAAGGACAACGAAGAGGCGTTGCGCTTGGGACGCACCGGCGACGTGGTGCCGCTCAGGTACGCACCGATCACGCTGGGCTACAACGGCTTTCTGCAGTCCGAACGAAGCCAGTACGGCATCGGCTTGTCGATCGTTGTCGGCACCAGCAGCGCATTCGGCTACGGCAGCGACTGGCAGGCGTTCGATTACAAACGCTACAAGTCCTCACCGAGCTTCATGGTGCTCAAGGGCGACGTCAATGGCAGCCATACCTTTGAAGGCAATTCCCAGTTGGGTTTCCGCCTGTCGGGCCAATTGAGCGATTCACCTTTGATCTCCAGCGAGCAGATGGCCGCAGGCGGCATGAACTCTGTTCGCGGCTATCTTTCTGCCGAGAGCACGGGTGACATCGGCCTGGTCGGCTCCCTGGAGTGGCGCACCAAGCCGCTGGAATTCTTCGGACCGACGATTGAGAACTGGCGCGTCTATACCTTCGCCGATGCCGGCCGGCTTCGACTGAAAGCACCGCTGCCTGATCAGCAGAGCGGCTTCACGCTCGCCTCCGTGGGTTTCGGTACCACCTTGCGCATCGGTCAATGGGTCAACGCACGCATGGACGTGGGCTATCCGCTCAAGGCCGG
Organism: Variovorax ginsengisoli; assembly: GCF_030811835.1. Lineage (GTDB taxonomy): Bacteria > Pseudomonadota > Gammaproteobacteria > Burkholderiales > Burkholderiaceae_C > Variovorax > Variovorax ginsengisoli_C. The sequence goes on from NZ_JAUSRO010000018.1 coordinate 87,437, forward strand.
CGCGCGGACAGAAAAGCACCATACCCGCATCAATTTCAGTGTGACGGCCAACTACTGACCGTCGACTCGGCATCCGAAATTCCACCATTCATTCCTACGAGCTTCCGGAGAACTCTGTCATGCGACGCACACTATTTGCTCTGCTTACCTTGTTGAGCATGTTCCTGCCGAGTCTGGCGCACGCTTGGTGGCAGCCCGATTGGGCTTTCCGCAAGCCTCTGACCATCGATGGCGGCCCGCAGGCCGGTGCCATCGGCGGGGAAGCTGGCCGCACGCCCGTGCTGGTGCGTCTGCACACGGGCAACTTCAGCTTTCAGGGCGTGAGCGAGACGGGCGCCGACCTGCGCTTCGTCGCGGGTGACGACAAGACCGTGCTGAACCACCAGATCGAGCAGTTCGATCCGCTGCTCGGTATGGCGCTGATCTGGGTGGACGTGCCCTCTGTGGGCGCCGGCGCGCCACAGAAGCTGTGGATGTATTACGGCAACCCCAAGGCCCCGGCTTCGGGCAATGGTCAGCGCACTTACGACCCCGACTACACGCTGGTCTATCACTTCGCCGAAGCGAACGTTCCGCCGCGTGACACCACCGCCTATGGCAACCATGGCCAGACCGCAGTGATGAGCCTCGACGGCACGGTGATCGGCAAGGGCGCCCAGCTCGGTCGCGGCCCGCTGATGCTGCCGGCAACGCCATCGCTGGCACAGCAGGCCGGCGCGCCGTTCACCTTCTCTGCATGGATCAAGCCCGAGCAACTCGGCGCGCAGCAGGTTGTCTATGCCCGTCGCGACGGCGCCAACGAACTGGTGATCGGCGTCGACCAAGGCATACCTTTCGTGCAGATCAACGGCCAGCGCAGTGCACCGGGCCAGCCGATCCAGGCCGGCCAATGGTCGTACTTGGCCATGAAGTCCGACGGCAAGAACGCCACGCTCTATGTGGGGGGGCGACCGACCGTCTCGGTCGCTGCACCGACGCCAGCGCTCAGCACTGCCGCCGCCATCGGCGCTGACACAGTTACGACTGCCGCGCTTGCCACCTTCACCGGCGCGATCGATGAAGTTCGCATCTCCAAGGTCGCGCGTCCCGATGCCATGCTGGTGGCCGATGCCGTTTCGCAAGGCGCCGAATCGCGTCTGGCGGTATTCGGTGCCGACGAGCAGCAGGCCGGCAAGAGCCACTTCGGCTTCATCCTGGCCGCGATGCCGCTGGACGCGTGGGTCGTCGTTGGCCTGCTTGGCCTGATGATGGTGCTTTCGTGGGCCATCATGATCGGCAAGGGCCGCAGCTATGGCGCTGCCTCCCGCGCTAACGCTGTCTTTATCCGTCATTTCCGCGAAGCCGCCGGCGCTCCCCTTGATCGGCTGGCCATGAGCAACAGCGTGTCTGAGACAGTCAAAGCCGACTCTTCGCTGTGGCGCCTTTATGAAGTCGCGATCGACGAGATGCGTCGCCGCCATGAACGCGGTTACGACCTGAGCGCCGTGTCGGCCTCCACCATCAGCGCCATCCGGGCAGCGATGGACGGTGTCATGGTGCGTGAGAACGAGCACATGTCCAAGCGCATGAACTGGCTGTCGACGACCATCGAAGGCGCGCCCTACGTCGGCCTGTTTGGCACTGTGATTGGGATCATGCTGGTGTTCGTGGTGGCGGCCATGGCCGGTGCCGTGGACATCAACTCGGTCGCTCCCGGCATGGCAGCAGCCCTGCTGTGCACCGCTGCCGGCCTTGGCGTCGCCATCCCCGCGTTGTTCGGTTACAACTGGCTCGCTTCGCGCTCGGACGCTATCGGCGCCGACATGGCTGTGTTCGTCGACGAGTTCGTGACGCGCCTGGCAGAAGAGCAGGGCGAAGGCCGCGCGCTACCCAAAGCCGCATCAATGCGTGCAGGGGCACCGCAAGGCGGCGATGGTATCGAAGGCGGCTGGCCCGCGTCGGCCCATAGCGCGGCCTGAGGCAGAACGGCACCATGGCAAACCCCAACAGGTTCGGTACGAAGAAGCGTACCGGCGGCATCAACATCACGCCTTTCGTCGACGTTCTGCTGGTGGTGCTGGTGATTTTCATCCTCACCAGCAACGCCAGCATTCCGGGCATCAAGGTGGACCTGCCGAAGGCGAGCTCGTCCATTGCGCTCGAGAAGCCAAAGACGAAAGCCATCACGGTGGACAACGCTGGGCAGCTCTTTCTCGATGCATATCCCGTGACGCTGCCTGAGCTCGAGGAGCGGCTGCGTACCGAAAAGGCGCTGACGCCCGACTTCCCGGTCATCGTCCGCGGCGACGCGGCGGTGCAGTACGCCAAGGTGGTCGAGGTGCTTGATCTGCTGCGCCGAATCGAGCTGAATCAGGTCGGTCTGGTGACCGGCAAGCCGAGCTGAGGGCCCCTTCGTGAACCTTGCCAATCCAACCCCCGATCGGCCCACGCCGATGGATGCGGCCGGTCTGTGGCGCCGCTGGGGCGGGCTCGTCATCGGTGCAGTGGTGCTGGCCTTGCTCGTGACGCTGGTCTGGCATCTGCTGTCTGACACGGCGAGCCAGAAGCGTCAGGTGGCGGACGCGCCCATGCTGATGCTGCCACCACCGCCACCCCCCCCACCCGAGCCGGAGAAGTTGCCTGAACCCGAGCCCGAGAAGATCAAGCCGGAGATCGTCGAGCGCGAGCCGACGCCGGTGGAATCGACCGATCCACCCAAAGACGAAGCACCACCGAGCCCGTCGCAAGACCTCGGTGACCCCGTGACCATCGACGGCCCGGCGCAGGCCGGCACCGACGCCTTCGGCATTGCGGCCGGGCGTGGTGGCGGCATGACCGGCGGCACCGGCGGCGGGCTGGGCAGTGGGTCCTACGGCCGCTACGTTGCCAATGCGCTGCAGCAGGCACTGGCGCGCGATTCGCGCACCCGGCAACTGACTTTCGACGACATCCAGATCGACCTGTGGCTCGACGCGGCTGGCAAGACCGCACGGGTGCAGTTGGTGAGGGGCACTGGCAACGCGCAGGTCGACGAAGCCGTGTTGGCCATGGTCCGCGAGATGAACCGCATTGATGAGAGTCCGCCCGCCTCGACCCGCTTTCCGATGCGCGTGTCCATGCGGGGGCGTCGGCCTTGAAAGCTGCTTGCATTCCGTCCAACCTTTTTTGAGCGAACCAATGATCTATTCGAACAATTTCCGACGCAGCGCGCAGTCGCTTGCGGTTGTATCCGCCATCGCCTTGTTCGGCGCCATGGACACGGCACATGCGCAGCAGCCCACCCCCTTGGGGGACAGCGCGATGGTGCGACTCATCCGTGGCCTGATGCAGAGCGGCACCCTGACGAAGGACGTCGGCGAGGCGTTGCTGGCGCAGGCCCAGACCGAAGCCATAGCCGCGCAGCAGGCGCAGCGCCAAGCGGCGGCGCCTACGGCGGTCGCAGGTGGCCTGCGCGTGGAGCCGGGCGATGTGCGTGTGCCCTACATCTCGCAGACTGTGCGTGACCAGATTCGCGACGAGGTCAAGGGTCAGGTCATGGCGCAGGCCAAGACCGAAGGATGGGCCGCGCCCAACGAAACGCCCGAGTGGAGCAAACGTATCCATGTTGAAGGTGACATGCGCGTGCGCAACGAATCGCGCAGCTATTCAGGCGGCAATAGCAATATCGAGATCAACTGGGGTGCCATCAACGAAGGCAGTGGTTTTGATGTCAACCCGACCACCAACCTGGCGTTGCCTTCGCTGCTCAACACGCGACAGGACCGCCGCAATCAGCTGAAGGCGCGAGCGCGGCTGGGCATCTTCGCGGACATCACCGATCAGACGAAGGCCGGCATGCGCCTTGCCTCGGGCAGCGACGACAGCCCGGTGTCGACCACGCAAACGCTTGGCGGAGGCCTCGGAAAGAAGAACGTGTGGCTCGATCAGATGTGGCTCTCGCACAAGCCCCAGGAATGGCTCACGATCACCGGTGGACGCTTCGGCAATCCTTTCGTCTCAACCGACATGTTGTACTCGAACGACCTCAACTTCGACGGCATTGCCGCGCAGTTCGACAAGACGCTGGCCAACAAGGACATCTCGCTTTTCGGTACGCTGGGGTTGATCCCGCTTGAGTATTCGTCGGACAGTTTTCCGAGCCGCAGCCAGGACAAGCAGTCCAGCGAAAACAAATGGATGCTTGGTGCGCAGTTCGGCGCCAATTGGAAGCTCGACAAGGAGAACAGCGTGCGCGGTGCGCTGGCTTACTACGACTTCCACAATACCGAGGGCCAGGTGTCGCAGCCATGCGCGCTGTACGCCGGCGCCGAGGCCTGCAGCACCGATTGGTCGCGCCCCGCTTTCATGCAGAAGGGCAACACGCTGATGCTGCTGCGGAACATCGCGCTCGACCCTGCGAATCCAGCCAATACGCCGCAGCCGCAGTACGTCGGCTTGGCCTCAAAGTTCCAGCTGATCGACCTGAACCTGCGCTGGGACACCAAGGTGGCCGGCTACGGTCTGCGCCTGGATGCGAACTACCTTCGCAACCAAGCCTACGACAAGGCCAAGATGTTTGCGCATGCGCAAGGCGGTATCGTCAATAACTTCGGCGGCACCGGTGGCACGTCGGAAGCTGACTTCCAGAGCGGTGGCAATGCCTACAGCGTGCAGGCGACCTTCGGCAAACCGAGCCCGGCGGCGCGCGGCGACTGGAATGTGCTGGCCGGTTACAAGCGCATCGAACCCGATGCGCTACCGGATGGCTTCAACGATTCAACCTTCCATCAGGGTGGCACGAACGCCAAGGGTTATTTCCTGGGTGGCTCCTATGCGATTGACAAGAACCTCTGGTTCACCGGCCGCTGGTCGGCCACCAAGCAGGTCTTCGGTCCGCCACTGGCAATCGACACGCTGCAGCTTGAATTCAATGCCCGGTTCTGAGGAGCGACCCTTGATCTTCAATCCAATTGCCAAGACGAAGGTGCTGCGCTCGTGGGTCCCTCGATGGCAGGCAGCGGCGCTGACCATTCTCGCCATGCTTGGATGCGCCACCGCAGCGGCGCAGGTGACGCAGAGCATGGAGGAGCGGCTGCGTGCGCAGTTGCGCATCACGACCGCGCAGCTCCAACAGGCCCAGAACGAACTGTCTGTGCTCAAGGCCGCTTCGCCGCAGGCCAAGCCGGCCGCTTCGGCCGCTGTAGATACTGACCTTGCTGCGCTCCGCAAGGAACTGGCGCATGCGGAGGGGCAGCTGAGCGCCGAGCGGCACAGTCGTTCGCAAGCCATGGAGAACAACCAGCAGTTGCGCACACAGGTACAAGCCGTGACTGAGAAGGCCTCATCTCAAGTAGCGCAGTACCGCCAAGCTTACGACGAGCTATTGAAGATGGCGCGCGCTTCGGAAACTGAACGCCAACGTCTGGCGGCCGATTCGGCGCTGCAGCGCACGGCAGTGACGCAATGCGAGGCCAAGAACGCTCAGCTCTACGCGGTCGGCCAGGAGATCCTGCGCGCCTATGAGACCCTGGATGTCGGCCGTGTGCTCGCCTCGCGCCAGCCCTTTGCCGCGCAGAGCCGCGTCAAGTATGAGCAGATTGCGCAGCAGTACGGCGACAAGCTCTACGAAGGACGTTTCGATGTGCGTAGCGTGGAGACCTCGGCGGCTGCGGCAGCTGCTGCGAAGACGAACTCCGCGCCTGCGAATCCCGCACCGGCCCCGGGCGCGGCAGAGCCGGCCAAGTGAGGGGCCATGGGCTGATCTTCGATCGCCAAGCCAGCCTTGCGACTTAGGAGCGCGATTGCTCTTGCAGGTTGATATGCAATGAAGGCATTCCGATGTCGGGGCCGCAAGATGTTGGCGCTCAGAAGATGGCGTCTGATCTTTTTTACGTGTGAAGGTATGGAGAGAAATGAAACCCATCAACAAGCGATCGAACTGCATTGCACCAGGGGTTCGCATGGCCGTCGGCGCGATGCTCGTGGCGTGCCTCGGCGTTGCGGCTGCCCAGGCGCCACGCCCAACTGTGGCGCGCCTGGGCGATCTGTCGATCGGGCAGGCCGAGGTCGAGCAACTGATTCAGAGCGTGCCCGAGGCTGAGCGCGCCGCTCTCAAAGGCAACCGTGCAGCGATCGACAACTGGCTGCGTCAGCGTTTGGCCAGCGAGGCAGTGCTACGCGAAGCACGCAGCAAGGGATGGGCTGAACGGCCCGAGGTGAAGGCGCGCGTTGACGCAGCGACGAAAGAAATTACGCAACGCATTATCAGCAGTAGTTACCTCGAATCCGTGGCGCAGGTGCCAGTGGATTTTCCTTCGGACGCCGAGCTTGCTGCGGCCTATGAGCAGGGCAAGGCGGGCTTTGGGGTGCCGGCAATCTACCGTGTGGCGCAGATCTTTCTGGCGACGCCGACCGATGACCCGGCCGCCACCGCCAAGGTGGCAACCTCAGCAAAGACGCTGGCGGGTGAAGCGCAGCATGGCGACTTTGCCAACCTGGCCCGCACGCGTTCCGAGGACAAGCCCACCGCCGAGCGCGGCGGTGAGGTCGGGAGTCTGACGCTCGCCCAACTGTTGCCGGAAGTCCGCAACGCAGTCTTGGCGCTCAAGGTCGGCGAGGTGAGCGACGCGGTGAAGTCCGACACCGGCTTTCACATCGTCAAGCTGCTCGATATGCAGCCCGCGCGCATCGCGACGCTGCAGGAGATGACGCCACGGTTGCAACTCGCCCTGCGTCAGCAACGCCAGCAACAGCTGGTGCAGGCGTACTTGAGCAGCCTCGCGCCGCCCGCCAGCGTGACCATTGACAGTGCAGCCCTCGACGCGGCGCTGCGCAAGGCTCCCTGATCCCTGCAAACAGTTACTTGCCTAGACATCTCGAACTCAAGCGCGCAGCGCATTTCCAGAGCGAAAGAACACTCATGACCCCATCCCCCATCTCCTCTTCTGCCGATATCGCCACACCGGAGTTTCTGCAGACCCTCAATGCTGGTGTAGTGTCCGATGCCATCAAGGCCGTGGGTTGCGCCGTGACGGCTGTTGAACAAGATGGCGTGCTGCGCCTGCATAGCGCCAGTCATGGCATCGGCTTCCAGGTCCTATGGGGCAACCCCGCAGGCGCCGGCGAGTACAGCGATATGACGCTGAGTTGCCCCTTGCGCGTGCAGGGTGGACAACTGCCTGACGGCGTGCTTTCCTTATGGCACCGTACCAAGCGTTTCGCACGTGTCTCCCAACACGGTGATTTCGTCGTTCTGGAGATGGATGTGGTGGTCGCCGGTGGCGTGACGCTGGCACACGTGGTGCTCACCATGCAGTTATGGACGCAGATGATGGGCCAGTTTTTCTTGCACCTGCGCAACTTCAAGGCCGACGAAGGGGCGGCCGCACCGCAGGAAGAACCAGCTGCTGCTTGACCCGTCCATAGCCTCCGAAACCACCATGTCGAGGATGAAGCCTGACGTCGCTTCGACGCTGCAGGATATGAGTGGGCCGGATTCGCCCACGCATCGTGCGCTTGTCGGCACGTCGCGGCAGGCCGAACGCGTGCGCCGCGCGGAGGCCGCGCGTCTCCGTCAACGCGCAGCACTTCTGGAACTCATGGCGCGAGCGATGGCCGATCTCCACATATCGATGTCGGAGTTGAGCGAGGCTCGACGCGCCTTCGGCGGCCCTACACACCGTCCCGACCAGTGTCGTCCTTGAATCCTGGATTGGGGGTGCCCCGTCTTTGCTGGCGAATTGTCGGAGCGGCGTGGGCGACCCGATTGCCTCCAATCGGCATCCAGCGTCAGGCTCCGTGGTGAGTGAGACCTGCGACGGCGAGTTCGGCTTCCATTCGGCCGCGTAACAAAAGAGTCACGGATCGGTGTCACGATCATGCATTCAACAATGGTGTCCGGTCCTTGTCGAGCCGACTACTTCTCCCATCGCGATGCCCAAGGTTTGTTTGCACGCCATAACACTCTCGTGCCAGTGCAATGCATGGACCTTGGTCTAGATGGGCTCGCACTCGGCCCTTTTGAGCCGTTGCATGCTCGCTCTGGCGGTGTGCGTACCCGCTTCGCCGTGTTGGGCGTCTGATGGATCCACCCCGCTGTCGAGCGGTGAAAGGTCGGCGTCGTCCATGGCGTCATCGCCAGCGGCCGACGCTCTGTTTGACTTCGATCTTCCGGCGCAGCCCTTGATCGATGCACTCCAGCACTACGGCGTCTTGACACGGCAGCCTGCCTTGTTTCGCAGCGAGATCGTCGATGGCCGCACCTCCGCGGCTGTGTCGGGCCGGTATTCGGCCGAGGAGGCCTTGCATCTGCTGTTAGGAGGCACAGGCCTGGTCGCCGAGAGGTTCGGTCATGACGCGGGCAGTGCATTCGTCCTGAGGCCAATGCTCGACGCCAAGGCAGACGGCACAGGTGTCGCCAGCCTGGGTGGCATGGATGGCTATCCCCGCCTGATTCAGACCCGGGTGTGGCAGGCACTGTGCGCGAACTCACGCACGGCCCCTGGTAGGTACCGCTCGCTATTGAGTTTTCGTGTCGACGCTTCGGGCCAGATCCAGCGGGTGCGACTTGTTGTTTCCAGCGGTGATCGGGAGCGCGATGCCGCCCTGCTCGATGTTCTGGGGCGTGTGCGCATGGGGAGCACCCCGCCATCCGACCTGGCGCAGCCTGTGGCCGTCCTTGTGTTGCCACACGAAGCAGGCGCTGTCATGCGCTGCGATCAGGTCCAGGGGGGAGGGTGACGATGTCGGAAGACGCACCTGCCGTCCTCTCGGACTACCTGATCAGGCACTATGACAGTCTGAAATCACGCGCAGCGCGGATGCTGGGCAATCGCGACTTGGCCAGCGATGCACTGCAGGACGCCTGGCTTCGTGTCAACAGCAAGAATCCAGACGAAACGCTGATTCACAGTCCTGCAGGTTATCTGTTGCGCATGACGGTCAATATCGCGCTGGACATTCAGCGCCGCCAGAGCAGGTCTCTTTCGCTCGATGAAGTCAGTGAGCTGACGGAAATGGCAGATGCAGCGCCCGGCCCCGAGCAGGTGGTCACGGACCGTTCGAGCATCAAAGACCTGCGCCAGCACATTGATCGCTTGCCCAAGCGGCAGCGCCAAGTCGTGCTGCTTGTGCACTGGGAAAATCTCGAGCAGAAAGAGGTGGCCAAGCGCCTCGGCGTGTCACTGCGGACGGTCGAGTCGGACCTGAAGAAGGCGCATGACTACCTGATCGCCAGGAGGGACGCATGAAAAAAGTATTTATGCGGCTGGTCGTCGTGCCATACGTCCTTGTATGTGGAACACGCAAATACCTGCATCGCAGTCTGGGTGCGCGTCCGAAAGGCGCCTCTCGACGGGAGACCGCCTGGATGCGCGGTCTGATGTCATGAAGAGATCTGCACGCGAAAGTATGCCGTTAGACGAACTCGAGCGACAGGCCTGGTCCTGGCTGCGCCGGCTCAATTCGGGCGATGTTAGGGTTTCGGACGCCGAAGCCTTCAAGCGATGGTTGTGCACGAGCCCAGCGCACAGATCGATCTTTGCTGCGGCCAAAAGGGATTGGGCGCTGATCGAGCCTGCGGCTGGCAGCGTGCTGCGCACCAACCCTGAGGCCGCCGCACTTCACGAACGGGCGCTCAACGGCCCCAATCACAACCGCCGCGTCTTTCTGGGCGCAGCCGCGAGTGCGGCCGCCGTGGCGGGCGTCGCAGTACTTCATCCGCAGATGGACCTCTGGCGTCCGTTGAACGAATGGAACGCGGACGAGCGCACGGCGACCGGCGAACAACGCACTTTCGCGGTGGCGCAGCGTATTCAGGTCATGCTGAACACACAGACCAGCGTGCGTCGCCAGACCGTCGGTAGCGGGACGATCGGCATCGACCTGCTGGCTGGGGAGGTTGCGGTGGATCTCATGGATCCCGGCGAACCATTCACCGTTCTCGCCGGCGTGGGCCGAAGCCGCGCCGAGTTCGGGCGTTTCGAGGTGCGACATCTGGACGGCAGGGTGCGTGTGACCTGCATCGAAGGCGATGTCAGTATCGAGCACCCGGCAGGACGGCGGGCGCTCGAGACCGGTCAGCAGGCCGTCTACGACGGTGTTGCCGTCAGCGGTGTCGGCAGTGTCGATGCGGCCGACGTGTCGGCCTGGCGCGAGGGAGAGTTGGTGTTCCGGCAGACACCGCTGGCGAGGGTCGTGGAAGAGATCAATCGCTACCGGTCGGGCCGCGTCATGCTGATAAATGCCGCGGCGCGCAGCAAGCCGGTGAGCGGCAGCTTCGCCATCGGCTTGCTGGATGTCGCGCTGGTCCAGTTGCAGCGCACTTTCGATCTTCATGCGCAGTCGTTGCCCGCGGGCCTCCTGATTTTGAGCTGAGTCTTTCAGGTACCGACTGTCGTGACGGACCGATGACGTGCTGCATGCCGTCGATTCGCTCGCGTCCGCCGATGCCGCATGCGCATGCCCGCAATACCCGTGAAAGCAGGGGGAATTGAAAAAAATCTGCGGGTGAGGGCAGTCGCCGTTCGTTCTTAGCCATCGGAAAGCGCTTTGCAGGGTGTCGGTGCACGCTGTGCGAAGTGCGCAATTTCCGGAAGCATGGCTGGTCGATGCGAGACGCCGGCCGATTCGACACATCGACTCCAACATTGGCAGGAACTCACATGACGACACGTGCGCGCAACGGCAAGGATCGCCAGCGGATGCGACAGGAGGCATGCGCATACCGAATGGTGCCGCTGGCCAGGGCCATCTCAGTGGGGTTGGTGGCAGCCGGCGCGCTGGGCCATGCCGATGCGCAGCAGGCCTTCAGCTCGGCGTGGTTTGCGAGCAAGTCCGCGATACAGAACACGGCTGCGGCCACCGGACGACTGCCCAACGGGACGCTGGCGTCCAGCCTGACCAGCCCCCAGGCGCAACAACAGCAGGCCAATGCGGTGCTGCAACGTTCCATTGACAACCTCGGACTCGCTGCGCGCTCAATCGCGGCGCAACAGGCCGCTCAGAATGCTGCGCGCGTGGCTGCGGCTGGGGAGCCCTCTTCCGTTCCCGATGGTCTCGCAGAAGGTGGTTTGAAGGTCGATGCCAACAGCCTTACCGCGGGCTGGCTCAATGCCAACGCTCCCGTGCAATCGAACGCTGACGGACGCACCCACGTGGCGGTCGAGCAGACCGCCGACAAGGCCATCCTGAACTGGGAAACCTTCAACGTGGGCAAGAACACCACGGTCGACTTCCAGCAGCAGAAGGACTGGGCCGTGCTCAACCGGGTGAACGATCCCAACGCGCGCCCCAGCCGGGTCCAAGGCCAGATCCATGGCGACGGGACCGTGCTGATCGTCAACCGCAATGGCATCGTCTTCAGCGGTGTGAGTCAGGTTGACACGCGCAACCTGGTGGCCGCCGCCACCGACGTGGACTTGAGCCTGTTCAAGGCTAACGGAATTTACACCCTTGGCACCGGCAATACCCCGACCTTCAAGGACGCCGTTGGCAAGGTCGTTGTGGAAGCCGGCGCCCGCATCACCACCCCGGAGCCCGCCTCCGGTACTCAGAGTGGTGGCTACGTGCTTCTGCTGGGCAATCAAGTCAACAACGCCGGTGAGATCACCACCCGCAAGGGCCAGACCGAACTGGCTGCTGGCGACAGTTTCCTCATCCGCAAAGGCGTCGCCACCGATACCAACACCGCCTCCACCACCCGCGGCAATGAAATCGCCCCGCAGATCGACACCAGTCTCACCCCCGGCCAGGTCGCGAACGGCAACACCAAGGACGGTAGCACCGGCAAGGTCGTCAACACCGGCCTGATTCGGGCCCGGGAGGGCGACATCACCCTGGCGGGTCATGACGTGCAGCAAAACGGCGTGGCGGTCTCCAGCACCACCGTCAACACCCGAGGCACTATCCATCTGCTCAACTCGGCCAGTGACGGCACGGGGCAGGTCACCCTCGGGCCAGACGCCCTCACCGCCATTCTGATCGAAGACGACGGCAAGACCACCGCCCTGGACAGCCAGCGCGACGCCCTCATCAAGGAGTCGGCCACCCAGGATGCGTTGCGCACCCGCACCGGCGGCTTCGACAACCTCTCCGTGCTGAGCGACCGTCGCGATCAATCCCGGGTGGAAATCGTCACCGGCGGCACCGCCAAGTTCCAATCTGGCAGCCTCACCGTGGCCACTGGCGGGCAGATCGCCGTCAGCGCCGGCCAGCGCAGCTTCGTCGCCGAGGGTGCCCAGCTCGACGTTTCCGGCGCCGTGGGCGTCAACGTCGCCATGGAAAGCAACAGCGTGCAGGTCAACGTGCAGGGCAATGAGCTGCGCGACTCGCCCCTGAACCGCAATGCCGCCACCCTGTTCAACGAGAACGTCTGGCTCGACCGGCGAGAGCTCACCCTGGTGTCTGCCGGCACGGGCGGCTACACCAGCGACCGCTGGTACAGCGCCGGTGGCCTGCTCGAGGTCAGCGGTTACCTGGGCCTGCAGGGCCACGGCATCGGCGAATGGGCGGCCCAGGGCGGCACCGTCACGCTCAGCGGCAAGGAAGTCGTCACGCAGCAGGGCTCGGTGGTGAACCTGGCCGGCGGCAGTCTCGACGTGCAGACCGGCGTGATCCGCCAGACCTGGCTACGCGGCAGCGATGGGCAGATGTACCGGGCGGACAAGGCCCCGGCCGACATGCTGTTCACGGGCGTGACCACGGGTTACGACGCCGAACACGCCCGCTGGGGCGAAAACACCACCGAACACTTCTACAGTCCCATCATTGCGCCGCAGCAGCGTCTGGAAAACGGCTACACCGTGGGGCGCGATGCGGGACGGCTTCAGATCGACGCGCCCACCTCCAGCTTCGAGGGCAGCATCGTCGCCACCGTCTTCAATGGCCAGCGCCAGGCCGGCGCACGCCCTTCCGGCGTCACCGATGGCTACAAACTGACGCAAACCACCGTCGCACTGCCGGGCACGCTGGCGCTTCAGAGCTATGGCGTCCTCGGTAACGTGCCAACGGTCTTGGCCTCGGACACCCAAGTCACCTTCAGCAACGACAAGGCGCCCGCTGATCGCACCGGCACCAGCTGGTTCAACGCCGACGCGATCAGCAGCTTCGGCCTTGGCGGCCTCACGGTGTGGTCGACCAAGGGCATCGCCGTCGCCGATGCCTTGACGCTGGCACCGGGCGGCAAGGTCGATTTCGCTGCGCCGAGCGTTGACGTCTATGCCAATCTCACGGCGCGGGGCGGCAGCGTGTCCCTCGGCAGTCTTGCCGGTTCGATCGGGCTGATCGATGCCAATGGCGCGGTCCATATCGGGCTGCATACGGGGGCCACGATCGACACGCGTGGCTTGTGGACCAACCTGCTCACCGATCCCGACGCCGATCCTTGGCGTCTGGCCTTCATCGACGGCGGCGGGGTGTCGCTGAAGCTGACCGGCGGGGACAATACGCAGACAACCAACTCCGGCGACGTGACGCTGGAGACGGGTTCGCGGATCGATGCCTCCGCCGGCGGCGCCATCCTCGCCAATGGCAAATTCACCGGCGGCAAGGGCGGCGACATCACGCTGGCGACCTTCGACTGGAACGACAGTTCCCATCAATCGTCGCGACTCGCCGCGACGCTGACATTGGACGGCACACTGGCCTCCTATGGTTTCAGCAAGGGCGGCGCGCTGACGATTCAGACCGGCGGGACGGTGACGATCGGTGACCAGGCGGTCGATCTCTCCTCGGGGCAACTGCCGGCGGGCGTGGCCGCGCCCTACGACCTGACGCTGGTCCAGGACTACAACGTGGCGGCCGGAACGCCACTGCCAGTTCAGATGACGCGATACTATGCGCCGGGTACGTCGCTGCTCGATCAGGCGATGCCAGCCAGCAATGCGAGCGCTCTGGTAGTGGCTTGGTCCGGATTTTTTGCCAACAACGCCACCGTCGGCGCGTGGACCGACATTCCGGTCGCGATGACCTATCGGTCCGGCGGAAGTACGGTATCGGTATCGAAGGGCGGCACGATTCCGGCCGGTGTGAACCTTGTTTCCATCGAAACCGCGGGACTGACCGTAATGCCGGTCGTCCAATTTCCGAGCAGCGTCTTCGCCTCCCTCAAGGATCAGTTCAGCTCGTTCACGATCACCTATGCGGTGGGTTCGACATACACGGTCGATGTAGCCGTGTCGGCCGGCACGGTCATTTCCGCTGGCACGACCTTGCAGCAGGCGGCGTCGGTGCAGGCCCCCCTTCAACTCGATCCCGGCGTTTTCGGCTCTGGTTTCTCCAAGTACGCGGTCAATGGCGGTCACGGGGTCTTCGTCAGCGATGGCACCAAAGTGGATGTGACCATGCCGGTCTACCAGCTTTCGGCCTCGGCCTCTCGGTTGGCGACCGGCGGCGATGTCGCGCGCGCGGTCGATCTGGTGCTGCCGATGCTCTATACGGAAGATCCGATCCACGGCGAGCTGACCCAGCGGGCGGGCGCCAGCGTCGCGCTGGCTGGCAGCGAAATCACGGTCGGCAGCGGCGCCAGCCTGACGGTCGACCCGACGCAGTCGATCCGCCTGACTGCGTCGAACTCGATCGTCGTGAACGGCGACCTGGTGGCACATGGCGGCACCATCGCCTTGCTGCCCGATCTCACCAGGGCTGCGTCCAGTTTTGACAATGGCGTGCTGTGGATCGGCGAGAGCGCACTGCTCGACGTCTCTGGCGAGGCGGCGATCGCCGTCGACAGCCGGGGGCGTCGCTACGGTTTTGCGCAGACCGGCGGCTCGCTCCTGATCGGGTTGGAGAGCAATACCTCGACTCCCGACGCCGTCGGGAACTGGTCGACGCTCAAGGCGATGGGGACGCCGGTAGTGATACGGCCGGGTGCGCGACTTCTGGCCAACGGTGCCGCCGCGACGATCGATGTCGCGCAGGCCGATGGCTTGTCCGGTGCGGCCGCTCAGGTCGCGCTGGCCGGTGAGGGCGGTCTGATCCGCATCGGATCGACCAAGAGCATCTTCAATGACGGTACCCTGGAGGCGCGCTCCGGCGGCGCCAACGCTGCCGGTGGCACGCTCAATCTCGTGCTCGAAGTCGGTACCGTCCTCAATCAGTCCGGCCAGCCGATGATCGATCCGGCCGGGCGCATCATTACATTGACTCAAAGCGACGTCGCGTCGGGTCTCGCCGCCGACCTGACGCCAGCGAATGCCGCCGGCTTGCCAACCGGCCAGGCGCAGATCAGCGCCGATCGGGTCGCCGCCGGCGGGTTCGGCACGCTCGACCTGTGGTCGCGCAGCAAGTTCGTCTTCGATGGTGACGTCTCACTGAATCTGCCGAAGTCGCTGTTGCTGCATCGCGGGATGCTCACACATACCGAGGCAGCGTCGAGTGTCGTGCTGTCTGCGCCCTATGTGCTTCTGGATGGAGCGGCGACGATCAAGGACGGTGCGGCGATAAACCTGGATGTCGGGGCTACCAACGCCGGCAGCCTGACAATCTCCGCTGCACTGATCGATGTCGATAAATCAGTTTACTTCGGTGCATCGTCTTCGTTCGGTGAGGTGCAGGATCTCGGCTTCGCTCATGTCGCATTGAAAAGCAGCGGCGATCTTCGCTTTGCGGGCCACAAAGTTCTGCGCGATGCGTCGTTCGATCCTACCGATCCGGCCAGCTATACGAACCTTCCTGCTGGACTGTATTCGGGTGGGGCGGATTTCACCATCACTGCCTCGCAGCTCTATCCGGTCACTGGCGGGGTTGGGGTGATACAGGTCGGTCCGAACGAGAACCCGACCGCCGGCGATCCAAACTGGACGTTGACAATCAACGGCCTCGGCGACAACCCCGCCGTACCGCTGTCGGCGTTCGGATCGCTCACCGTGAATGCGCCGACGATCCACCAGAATGGCATCGTCCGAGCGCCGCTCGGGACGATCGCGTTCGGCAAAGGAAACTACTCCTATTACGACACCGGTGGCAATAAGCAATATGTCTCGCACGTCACGCTCGGCGCCGGCAGCATCACCTCGGTCAGCGCCGAGGGGCTGACAATGCCCTATGGCGGCACCGTGGATGGGCTGTCCTGGCTCTATGAGGGGCAGGCTGTGTCGTTTGCCGATCTGGCGACGCTCAACAGCGGCATCAGCTTCAACAGTGCAACGCTGACAGCGCAAGCGGGGTCGCTGATCGACGTCTCCGGCGGAGGATTGCTGACTGGCGCCGGCTTCGTCGCCGGGCGCGGCGGTTCGGTCGACGTGCTGCACACCGCGCTGGCCAACGCCAATCCGGCCAACACCTACAGTAACTCGAGCTCACAGGTCTATGCGCTGGTGCCCGGCAATGCATCTGCCTACGCGCCAGCGACCGCCGACGCCACCACGCCAGCCATCGGCCAACAGATCACGTTGGACCACGCGGTCGGCGACCTGCCGGCTGGCACCTACACCTTGATGCCGGCGACCTATGCGCTGCTACCGGGCGCTTATCGCATCGAACTCGGGACCAAGACAACCCTGACCCAGGATGCGGTCCGACTGACCAACGGCTCCTATGTCGCCACCGGCATGCTTGGCACGGCCCATACGGGCTTGCGCGACTCCTTGGCGACAAACGTGACCATCACCCCGGCGGCCGCGGTTCGCAGCTATTCGCAATACAACGAGACCAGCTACAGCCAGTTCGCCATCGCCAATGCCGCCACCTTCGGCGGCGTTACCTCGCGCCTGGAACGCGACGCCTCGTCGATCTCGATCGACTTTGGCCCGAACACCGGCAATGTGCTCGATTTCGAAGGGCTCGCCGACCTGACCGCCGATGAGGGTGGAAAGGCCGGCACCCTGTTCGTCGGCACCAGCAGCAGGCTGAACCTCCCCACCTCAATCGAGGTGCGGGCTGAGGGATCCGCCGCGACTGCCGGTATGGCCTCGGTCACCGCCGAGGACCTGTCGCGCTTCAATGCCGGCACGCTGGCCCTCGGTGGCCGCTACAGCCTTACAAACGCGACGAACAACCAATCGACGGGTTTGGCGTCAGGGCCTGAGGTTGTCTTCTCCGCCGCTTCCGACAGCACGGTCCTGCGCGCCGGCGCCGCTGTTCATGCCGGGCAGGTGTTCGTGTTGGCCAAGGACGCGGTCACCGTCGAGAGCGGTGCGACGATCGACACGCGGCAGGGAGCTACCAACCTGCTGGATTCCTCACTGGGCTACGTATTCAATATCTCGTCGCCCCAGAATAATCAGGGCAGCAGCGCCATCCTCGCTGTCGGCAATGGCCGACTCGATTTCCTCGGCGCGGCGAGCGGCACCTTGCCCAGCAGTATCACCATTAAGGACGGTGCATCGCTGCTGACGCGCGGCACCATCGCGCTATCAAGCAGCGGCGCGCAGACGCTCGGCGACGTCAATCTTGAAGCGCGCTATCTGGCGTTGTCGACCACCGCCTTCAACATCGGTACAGCGCAAAGCCTGGCTGCCGGCGGCAGCACGGGCGGCATCGCCCTCACCCAATCGATCATCGATCGACTGCTCGGATCGGGCACGCCGCTGGAGCAGATCACGCTGGCGGCCAGCCAGTCGATCAATTTTTACGGCAATGCCGCCATCGATCTGACCGATCAGGCTGGCGTCGCGCCGACATTGGTGCTCAATACGCCCGCGCTGTACGGCTGGGGGGGCGCCTCGGATCAGGCTTCGATCATCGCCGATACGGTGGTGTGGAGCGGGGTGTCCAGCGGCTTTGGCGTGCCGGGCAGCCCCTTTGTCAGCGCTACGCCCGGCGCGGTGACGGCGGGCGGTGCCGGCACCGGTTCCGGCAGCCTGAGCATCAATGCCCGCAACATCGTGTTCGGTTACGCGCCCGGCGCTCGTAGCCAGGACCAGACCGCACTCCACCGGCTGACGCGCGGCTTCTCGACGGTGAACCTCGTCGCCAGTGACAGCATCACCGCCAACAATCGCAACACGCTCTCGGTCTATGCCTCCGGACCGAATCGCGGAGCGGTCTTCGACCCAGACACCTATGTCGGCCAGGGCGGCACGCTGAACCTCGTCACCCCGCTTCTGACCGGCGATGCCGGCTCGTCAATGGCCTATCGCACCGGCGGCGGTCTGACCGTCAGTGCGCCGGCGGCAGGCGCCGCTGCGACCGCGTCCGTCACCGCCCTCGGTGCCGACATCCAGCTGTTCGGCAACCAGGTCAGCATCGACACTGCCGTGGCGTTGCCGAGCGGCCGGCTGTCCATCACCGCCGACAACGGCATCACGCTCGACGGGCGCGCCGCCATCGACCTGGCCGGCCGGACAGTGCATGCCTTCGACGTTACCAAAGAGAGCTGGGGCGGCGATCTGCTGCTGGAAACCACCCATGGCGCCATCACCCAGGCGACCGCGTCCAGCATCGACGTGTCGTCGACGAGAGGTGAGGCCGGATCGGTCACGGTCACGGCGACCGGCGTCGGCGGCACCGTAGACTTCGCAGGCAGCCTGGCCGGTGCCGGCGGTCAGGGCCTGGCCTCCGGCAGCATGGATCTGCGCGTCACCAGCCTCGACGATTTCACCCGCTTCAACCAGAAGCTGAACGCCGCAGGGTTCTTGGAGGCGCGCAGCTTCGTGATCAAAACCGGCGACCTCACCATCGGCGACGAGGTGCGCGCCAAGACCGTTGCGATCTCGGCCGATGGCGGATCGCTCACCGTCAATGGCCGGATCGATGCCTCGGGGACGAGCGTTGGCAGCATTTCGCTGGCCGCACGTGACGACCTGACGCTGGCCTCTACCGCCGTGCTCGACGTCCATGGCACGACCCTCGCCGTCGATGGTCGCGGCGCGCCAATCGAGGCCAACAACCGCGGCCAGATCGAATTGACTGCAAAAGCCGGCACGCTGCGTCTGAATACCGGCGCGACGCTGGACCTGTCGACGCCGAGCGGCGCTTATGGTCAAGTCGTGCTCAACACGCCGCGCACGGGGGAGACATCAGGCGACATCCTGATCGCCGCCGCCGGCCCGCTCGCGATCAAGGGCGCAGCCAACATTGCGCTCGACGCGTTCTGGACCTATGCGCTGCCGGGCGGCAGCGTGATCACCCAGACGACGCTCGATGGCTACGATGCGGCAAACACCAGATTCATCAACGCAGCGCTCGGCAATGGCGCGCTGCAGACCCGCCTCGCCGGTCTCAAGACCTATGGCGACGCCTTCCACCTGCGGCCGGGCGTCGAGATCGCATCGACCGGCGACCTCTCCACCTCGGGCGATCTCGATCTGTCGGGCTATCGCTACGGTCTCAATGCCAACCGAGACGCAAGCTCGGCCACCTATGGCGCCGGCGAGCCGATGGCGCTGGTCATCCGCGCCGCCGGCACGCTCACTGTCAAAGGCAGCATCTCCGACGGGTTCGCCGGCACGCCGGGCATTCCGGGAACGCCCAATGTCTATGGCGGCGTGGTGAATATTCCGGGGACGTTCGAATCTGACGGCGCAGGCGGGTACTACAGTTTCGACTACAACACCCAGTACTACATGGCCACCGATTGGGTCGTTCCCAATACCCCAAGCTATGAGTACGGACTTTACCTCGGTAGCGGATCCTACAATCCCGGAGATACCGTCAAGGCCGGAACCCCCTTCTATTTGGGGGAACTCTATATAGACCCCGGTGTCACGTTGCCAGTTCTTGCAGCTACGTTCACTGCCGGCATGCCCGACGTCCCGGGAAAAAGCGGCGCAACGGCCGGGGCTGTCATGCAAGCGGCGGGCACGCAAAGCGCTTCGTTGCGGCTGGTTGCTGGCGCCGATCCGGCGTCTGCGGATCAGCGCACGCTCGTCGCCGCCTCGGCGCTGCGGGCGGTAGGCCCCGGTTATGGCAGCTTGGTGCTGGATGCGCCGATCACCACAGATCCGTCCACCGGCCTTGAGGTCGCGTCGGTACTCCGCACCGGCACCGGTTCGCTCGACCTGCGTGCCGGTGGAGATTTCCGGCAGAACTCGCTCTACGGCATCTACACCGCCGGTACCCAGGTCGCCGGTACCGATACTTATAACAAGACAGCTTCGGACACCCAGCGCATGTACTTTGTCGATCACGGCGGCGATGTCACCGTCAGCGCTCAAGGCGATCTGCGTAGCTATACAGCCTACGATCCCGCAGGTGGTGAATTCAACAGCAGCGAACCTTCCAACTGGCTGTGGCAGCAGGGTGATTCGTCACAAGGCGAGGTCACGGCCTGGGGCATCCATTTCGGCGGCTTTGCCGGAATGGGTGCCCTCGGCGGCGGAAACGTCCACATTCATGCCGGCGGCGATGCCGGCTCCACCAGCAGCTTCAGTGTCAAAGACAATTCTGGGTATCTGCCTACATCGGACGACTCCTTCAATGTCGTGGTCGCCAGCAGCGGGTATGTCGCGGGCGCAACGCCGAGCCAATTTGGCGGCGGCACCCTGCAACTGGATGTCGGCGGCCGCATCAACACCGGCGTTTATACGAGCGGAGGGCTCGCCGACAACTTGGGAGTCGGTACCGGCGCCGTGATCAATCTGCGCGGTGATACCACGATCGATGCCGGATCGATCGGCCAGCTCGTGACCAGTGGCTACGGCCTGCGCAATACCGTCAGTTCGATGGCGCCCTACGACCCGCGTGCCGCAGACACCACGCGGCCTCGCGACCGCACGTTTTATACGCCGCTGCGGCTGGTAACCGGCGATGGCAGCATCACGGTTCATTCCCGTGGCACTGCCGCAGTCCTCACCGCAACCGACCCGTCTCCGGACGGCATATCCCTCTGGACCGACCGCAGCGGCTACACGCTGTTTTCGGCCGGCGGAAGTCTCAGTCAACTTCCGGTGGCGGGTGCCGGTTTTTCCAATAGCGACAATCTGAGCTTCGATCCGGCGAACTTCACGGCCATCGCGCCGTCCGGTTCGATCACAGTGGGGCTCATGCTGTCTCCCAGCAGCACCGGAAGTCTGGAACTGCTGGCCGGCGACAGCCTGTTCGGCACAGCCATCATGACCAGCGGACCGACGGCGACCGATCTTCATGCCGGCGACCGCGATCCGATCCGTCTCTATGCCGTGGCCGGCGACGTCATTCTGGCGGTCGGTAACTATGACAGCAACAACACGGGGTCTGATGCTCCCCAATTGCTCGCTGCGAAGCCCGTGGTGATGCGGGCCGGCCGCGACATCCTCACCAATGCCTATATCCTCAACAACGATCCCACCGATGTGTCCGTCATCTCCGCCGGGCGCGACATCCTGAACTCCGTCATCGGAATCTGGGGGCCTGGCCAGCTCGAGGTCTCGGCTGGCCGTAACGTCTATCAGAGCGACCAAGGCAGTCAGTACCTGAACGACAAGGGCTCGATCATCTCGTACGGCGCCATCGTCACCGGCGACACGCGGCCAGGCGCCTCGATCGTGGTGTCGGCCGGCGCAGGCGCCACCGGGCCAGACTATGCGAAGCTGGCACAGCTCTACCTCGATCCCGCCAACCAGGCATCGGCGGGCGCGCCACTCGTCGACCAGCCCGGCAAGGTCGCCAAGACCTATCAGGACGAACTGATCGCCTGGCTCAAGGAGCGCTTCGGCTATGTCGCCAAGGACGGTGCCGATGCCCGCGCCTATTTCGCGGCGCTGGCGCCGGATCAGCAGAACATCCTGCTGCGCGAGGTCTATTTCGCCGAACTGAAGGCGGCCGGGCGCGAGTACAACGATCCCACAAGCTCGCGCTACGGCTCCTACCTGCGCGGGCGCGCCGCGATCGCCGCGCTGTTTCCGGCCGACCAGACCTACGACGGTGACATCACCATGCTCACCTCCTCCGCGGCGCTCGGTCCCAACGTTCGGCGCGGCGGTGGCGTCCGGACGCTGTTCGGCGGCGACATCCAGATGCTGACGCCAGGTGGTAAACAGATCATCGGCGTCGACGGGCAGGTGCCGCCCTCGACGGCGGGCGTGGTGACGCAAGGCGCTGGCGATATCTCTCTGTATTCCCAGGACTCGATCCTGCTGGGTCTGTCGCGCATCATGACGACCTCTGGCGGCGACATCCTCGCCTGGTCCGCGCAGGGCGACATCAACGCCGGTCGCGGCAGCAAGACGACGCAGATCTACACGCCCCCCAAGCGCGTCTATGACGCCTACGGCAATGTCACGCTGTCGCCGCAGGTGCCATCGTCGGGTGCCGGCATCGCGACGCTCAACCCGATTCCAGAAGTCCCGGCGGGCGACATCGACCTGATTGCCCCGCTCGGCACCGTTGATGCAGGGGAAGCGGGTATTCGCGTGTCGGGCAACGTCAACATCGCCGCGCTGCACGTGGTGAATGCCGAGAACATCCAGGCGCAGGGCCAATCGACAGGCTTGCCGGCCGTAGCGGCGGTCAACGTGGGTGCCCTGACCAGCGCCAGTGCGGCCGCCAGTTCGGCGGCCATCGCGGCGCAGGAGACGGTGCAACGCGCCCGCGAGGAAGCACGTCAGGCGCAACCCTCGGTCTTCACGGTACGGGTGCTTGGCTTCGGCAACGAGCCGATGGAGGGCGGGGAAAAAGCGCCACCGTCGCCGCCAGAGCTCAAATCCGATGGAGGGTCGTACCAACAAGCCAGTCCGGTACAGATTGTCGGTCTTGGTGGCACCGTCGACCCGAGGCAGGCAGCTCGGTTGACTGCCGAGGAGCAGCGTCTTCTGCAACATGACCGCTAGGGCACTCTCAAAAAATCGGATTTGCCTCCTTCTTGTCTCGGCCCAGAACAGGTGACCACCGTCTTGCCTTGGAGTTGTATATGGTCTTTGATTATTCTTTCTCGCTGCCGACCTCGTATCGCCTTAGCGCGGCCGATCGCAGCTGAACATCGGAGGTCGATCCGTCATGAAGCCAAACGCGGCGCATTGCACAAGCGCATCCCATGCCATCGACGACGTTGCCGAGGGGCCGCTTGTCGGCAACGGACCCACCATCACCCTGCGTGATTTCCTGTTAGGAAACTATGCGGGCCTGCACCGTCGTCTGATGCGGCGCCTGGGTTGTCCCGACCTCGCGAGCGAATGTCTGCACGAGACCTGGCTACGGCTCGGGCAGGTAACGCTTTCGGGAGCGGTGCAATGTCCCGAAGCCTATATCTATCGTGCAGCTTGCAACGCCGCGACAGATCAGCTGCGCGGCGATCGCTCATCGCTCCACCTAGACCAAGCTGAACTCGAGCACTTGGTCGATCCCGCGCCCGGTCCGCACCTGCTTGCTGAACTGCGATCGGATCTGAGGGCTGTCGAGCATGCGATGCAGCGCCTGCCGCACCGGCATCGCTACGTGCTGGTCGCTTTGCGTGTCGAGCAGAAGTCTCGCCAGGAGGTCGCGGATGGCTGTCACATTTCGCTCGCGAGCGTGGACACGATGTTGCGCCAAGCGCTGGACCATTGTGCTGAAGCAACGGGTCAGGTCGTCATGGGGGGGGTCAGTCGAACGAGGCGTGGTTTTTCGCGGCGGTGGCGGGCTGCCTCAGGGGGCACCGCGTCGGCGCGGCAACGCAGTGGCGATTGGCGCCCACATCCTTCGTCCGCGATCTGCCGCGTATCAATATCCAGTTGAATATTCCGCATCAACCGCGAGGGATCGCTCCCGAGAATTTTCAATCGGACTGACATGTGGCACTGCGACCATCGAGGCGAGAACGTTGTTGATGTTCTGTCTTTAGGCCCGGCGCCGGTGGGCCTGAAATGTGGTGAATTCAGGGACTGCCGTTCGTATCCGTCGGACGCGTCCTCATCGCTTAGACGTGCGTCTTGTGCAGAGTGCCACCGCAGTCGAGCGCGCTTCAAGCGCATGCGAAGCGTGCAACGACCCGTTGAATACTCCGCGCGGTATGCAACAAATGCCGACGAGCTATTGCGTGCACAGATCTTGCTGGCTGTTGTGGTTGTTCTGCAGCGGAAAAGCCCAAAGTGAAATAAGGAAGAGCGGAAGGCTATGTTGCATCCTATGAGCTACGTTAGCTGCGTCCGTGGGGCCGACGATTTGATCACCGGCATGCAGTGCTGCTCCGAGTTACGACTACGAGGCCGTTTCCTGCACCACATCGATGATTTCTCCATCGCATTCGGGTTCGGGCCATGAAGGAAGTTCTTATCACCCTGGGCGCGATGCAGGGAGTCGGTGTGGTGCTCATGTTGAGCATGATCTGGCGGCGTCGTGATCGTTGCAAAGACGGGCTGGAGGGGTGAATCGAGCTGGGGAACCAAGCTCGATATCCCATGCCCGCGGCGCTGTCGCGAGCGTGCATGGACCGTCGCTCTACCTGGCGGAACACGGAGCAACGGGTGATTCAAATTCAAAACTGCGGCTCTCAACCGCCTATCGCGACCTGCGCTCGATACCGTCGATTGGGGCATGGGCATTATCAGCCACTGGTCCCGTTTGGCTGTCCGTTGAGGCCGGTAGCCAATCGGACGCGGGGGGAGCGTCGCGCGTATTTCGGCAGCCTATCGAGTGGGATCGCTTGACGGTACGACGCTGGCAAGCGTCGGCCTGCTGTGCAGGGTGATCGCTTCGTCTGCGGCTTCAAAGCAAAACCTCGAGTTGTCGTGACGGCACTTCTGGATAGCTGGTCGCTCCGGCCACGCCGATCCGCACGGTGCCGTGGATCCCCGTACAGCACGCGCCGAGAGCATCCCTGTTTTCATCCGTGACTCCCTGAAGGGCGGCGACGGTATCACACTGTTCGTGCGCAGCCCAAGTCAGCGGGCGCATAACGTCCCGCGCGCGGCGTCGCCGCACCTCCCTGAAAACCAGACCTCCAGCAGCCCTGATTTGTCGCGTCCTGCGGCGCGATGTGGCGCTCACCGCGCGGCGGCTCTGTCTGCCATCTGCCCGCTGTCCCGAAGACAGCCGTTTCCCTCGTCCTTCGCTCTATTCCGTTGAATTTGCGCCCCTGCTGGCATGGGCCGGCTTTGCCTGCAAGGGGGTGTTCATAACGCTGGGCGCGTTGCGAATGCTACCCCCTTGCTCCCCCGTCCTCGGGGTCGCCGCATCTCACCGGGCGAAGAACTCAGGAAAACGGCGGCCAGCTACGGGCAAGAGGCCGATGCCAACAAAACCCTCATTTGGAGGGCTCTGAATCTAGGAACCTGGCGTGTCAGTGAAGTCACATCCCTGAACTCGCTGCGCTGATCGAAGCCGAAGGCCTTTTGAACCCGTTGTGTGTGGTGGCCGAGGAAGGCAAGACGAAGCGCGCCACGGGCCGTTTCGGCGTGATCGCTGGTGGCCGCCGCCTGATGGCGTTGCACTCCAAGCCGCCCCGTTTTCAAAAGCGATGGCGCACGCCCACCACGTAGCTCTTGGCCGTTCCCGCGCTGACCCTGTCGGCCATCGCGAATGCATAGAGCGCCGTGCGCTTGGACAGGTCGTAGACGTAGCCCAGCGTGCTGGTGGTCCGCCGGGCCGTCAAGCTTCCGCTCGTCTTGTCCTGCCCGACCGCCATCTGCAGTTCGCCGTTGCCCCAGCAGGCTGTCACGCCCACATCGGGCATCTTGTCGGTGGTGCCCGTGCGGTCGTTCCGCACGCGCGCGTATTGGCCGAAGACGCGCACCGGACCGACGCCGTAGGCGCCGCCCAGCATGTGCGTGGTCTGGTCCCGCCGTGTGTCGAGTGGCATGAAAGGGGCGACCAGCAAGGTTGTGGAGGCCGGCGGCGGCGCGTAGCCTACGTGCTGCGTGGCGGCGCTCAGCAGCAAGGGGCCGTCCACGTAGATGACGTTGGCGGCATAGTTGGGCGAGCCGCGGCCTTCGTCGGGTGACCCCTCGACATTGAACTCGACGCCGCCGAGGCGCGGCGAGGTGTAGCGCACGGAGTTGACAATCGTGGTGTCCGCTTCCAGCACGCCGCGGGCGCCGGTGTTGAACAACTGCCGGAACGACGGCGAGAACGTTGAGTTGGTGCCCATGGCGTTGGTCAGCAGCATTGTCACGAACATCGGGTTGTCGTTAGAGCCCAGACGTACTTCCCCCCACGGCCCCGCGAGCCCGACGACCGCCTGCCTGGACCACATGAGGTCCCCCGCGGAGGTCGGGTTGCCATCGAAGCGCCCGGACGCGCCGTTGTCGACGCGGAAAAAGCTTTCGAGCACGAAGCTCGCGGTGAGCCCGCCGCCGAGATCTTCGCTCCCGCGCATGCCGAAGTAGCTGGTTTGTAGGGTGCCGCTATGCACCCCGGTGGTCTTTGTGATCGGCGCGTTGGGCGCGCCGGGTGGTTGGGCGGACACGGTGCCGACGGAGGCGTCGACCGTGCCGTAGAGCTGCACCTGGGCCTGCGTGGTGCAGGCCATTAGCGCGAGATTCAAACCCAACAGGATGGCGAAATATCTGGTTCTCATGGTTGTCTCCGGTCTTCTTTTTTAGAATGCGTCCAGTCGGCAACGGCTTTGGGGTACCGTGACTGGACGCCCGAACTCTCGATGGAACCCGCTTGATAGAAAAACAATTTATGCCGATGGTCTCCATCGCCATCGGCAATACCTGCGAGACACGGACTCATGCGCTTTGAACGCTTCGACTTGAATCTATTGGTCGTTCTGGATGCCTTGCTCGAAGAGAAGAACGTGACGCGTGCAGCCGAGCGCCTGCACATCGGTCAATCGGCCGCCAGCGGTTCCCTGGCCCGGTTGCGCGACTATTTCAGTGACGAACTGCTGGTGATGGTCGGACGTCAGTTGACGCTCACGCCCCTGGCGAAGACGCTGGTTCAACCGGTGCGCGAAAGCCTGCTCAGCGTGAAGGCTGCGATCTCGGCCACGCCTCAGTTCGATCCCGGCACGGCGACGGAACGCTTCACCGTCTGCGCTTCGGATTACGTGACCACCGTGATGCTCGCGGACGCCCTGCAACGCGTCAGCAAGATCGCGCCAAACCTGACGGTGGACATTCGCACGCCCCCGAAGGACGTCTTCGAGTTGTCCGAGCGCGGCAGCATCGACCTGCTGGTGATGCCGGAGCAGTACATGGAGCGCCTGACGTACACCAAGCAGCGCTGGTTCACGGACGACCAAGTCTGCCTGGTCTGCGCACGCAACACGTTGGTCACCGACACCATGACCTTCGACGAGTACATGTCCATGAGCCACGTCGCCGTGCGTTTCGGCGACGACCGGGCCGTCACCTTCGAAGGATGGTTTCTTCCTCGCTACGGAAAGCAGCGGCGTGTCGAGATCGGCGTCGACAACTTCAGCACCTTGCCGTTGCTCATCATCGGGACGAACCGCATCGCCACGATCCACAGCCGCATGGCGGAGCACTTCGCGCGCTATCTGCCAGTTCGCTTGGTACCGCCACCGTTCGAGATTCCGACGCTCGTCGCGATGATGTGCTGGCCGCCGCATCTGGACAACGACCCGGCGCACCAATGGTTCCGCCGTATGCTCCTCGAAAGCGCGAACCCGCCGCCTGCCGCGGCGGCGGATGCGCCCGCCTGAAGCGCGCGCGATGCCGCGCGCTATCCGGCGCGCAGCCCTGCTGCGAGGATGCCGGCCGCGCAGATCTCCTCGTCTTCATCGCCGGTGCCGCCGCTCGCACCGACAGCGCCGAGCACTAGGCCCGACGCGTCCTGGATGAGCAGGGCACCCGTCTGTGGGAGAAACTTTCCGTCGGCCGTTGCAGCCAGCGACACGAAGAAGTTCGGATTGCTCTTGGCGCGTTCGCCCAGGGTCCGGCTGGAGGCGCCCATGCTGACCGCGCCCCAGGCCTTGGCCCGCGCGATGTCGAAGCGGAACATGCTGGCACCGTCTTCGCGCTGGAAGGCCTTGAGGTGACCGGCGTCGTCCAGCACGGCGATGGCCATGGGCTTGTACCCCGCCTCGCGGGAACGTGCGAGGGCCGCATGGACGAGCTGGTTGGCTTGGTCGAGGGTGAGGATGGTCATGGAACTTCAGGTTGAAAGGGTATGGCCTTGCAGAGGCAGGCCAGCGGTTAGACGAACGATTCAAGCACCGCCAGCGGCGTGGGCGGACGCGGAATCCTGAACTTGATCGGCTTCCAGTCGGCGGCTGCCGGGCGCTCGAGGCAGCGCATCAGCCATTCCTGCATGACGGCCCATTCGGCGAGGTCGATGCCTGCCAAAGGCGCGAGCGTCATCACCGACGACACATTGAGATCGGCCACCGTGAAGCGATCGCCCAGCAGATAGGGGCGGTCGCGCAGATGCGCATCGAGCACCCGGAAAGGGCGGCCGAGCTTGCGCATCGCCATGGCAGCTTCGTCGGCGTTGCGCTCGTGCTCAGCAAAGAGAAAGAGGTTCGCCGCGGCGAAGAGCAGGGGCTTCTCGACTTCCGACACTACCCACAGCGCCCACTGCATGGCCAGTGCATCTTCCTGCAGGTTGGCCGGCGCCAAGGGGCCACCGTGCTTGCGAGCCAGATACAGGTTGATGGCCAGCGATTCGAACAGCTTGAAATCGCCGTCCTGCAGTGCCGGCACGCGTCCGTTCGGGTTGATCTGCAGGTACTCGGGTTGGCGGGTGCTGCCGTCGAGAAAATGCGTGGGCACGTGCTCGAACGGAAGGTCGAGCTCCTTCAACATCCAGGCAACGCGGTGCGCGCGTGATCGGAGATCGCCGTACAAAATGGTCATGGATCAGTTCCTTGGAGCGTCACCGGTCTGACGCTCGAGTCGTATGAG
Organism: Variovorax ginsengisoli; assembly: GCF_030811835.1. GTDB lineage: Bacteria > Pseudomonadota > Gammaproteobacteria > Burkholderiales > Burkholderiaceae_C > Variovorax > Variovorax ginsengisoli_C. The sequence continues at coordinate 116,038 of NZ_JAUSRO010000018.1, forward strand.
TCGGTCGAGCACGCGGCGCGCTCGAACTGCAGCTGCGTCTCCGGACAGCAAGATCGGTGTCAGATCCCGGAAGGCCGTGGCCCCATGGTTCGGTGCTGCGCCTCCGGCATTGGAAGGGCTTCGGTCTCGAAGGGACGGCGCTGAACGCGCACCAGACAAGCCATGACGGACCTTCAGGCAAAGAGATGCCGGTTCTCGCGCGTCGCCCCGCGCAGATGGATGCGCAGCCAAAGCATCAGAAGGGCTGCAACGGCAGCGACGGCACAGGCGACGTAGCCAAGCGCCTGGTAGCCGACGCCGGCCACGACGAAGCCCGCCAGCGCCGGCCCGAGGCAGGAGCCGATCATCGTCATCGCGGGGGTCGCGCTCACGGCCCGACCGCTGGGGTCAAGCCTCGACAGCAGGCCGAACAGGAACGTGTGCGAGAAGATCACGACCGAGACATACACCGCCGTGGCCAGCGCGTAGGGCAGGAAGGACGTCGAGTTCGACAGCGTCAGTGCAAGGAGCCCTTGGCAGAGGGGGCCGACGATACCCACGCTCATGGGCGACAGCCGCTTCTGCAGCAAGGCGGCCAGCGGACCGGGCACCAGGTTGACGAACCCGAGCCAGACCAGCGTCATCTGCACCTGGCCCGGGGTGAAGCTTCGCGCCGCACCGATCCGTTCAACGAACGCGAAGATCATCGCCTGGTTCAACGTCAGGCACATCACCACCACGATGGGTACCCAGATGAGCTTCGACACGCGGTCCGCAGTGGGTTCGATTTGTGCCGCAGCAGGCGGCACGTCGGCGCCACCAACATCAGGAAAGGCCAGCGCCGAGAACAGCGCGGCCACGCCCATCACTGCAGACAGTACGATGAAGAGGATGGAGGCGCCATGGCGCGCGATCAATCCGGGCACGGTCGCGAACACGATGATCCCGAGAACCGCCGCCGCGAGGTTCACCAAGGCGAAGAGCCGATGCGGGTTGTCGGTGCGGCCCATGGAGCCGTGGACAAGCGACAGCCCGCTGCCGGCGCCCAATCCGGCCATCCCGTGCAGCAACGCCATGGTGCTCAAGCTGCCCACGCCGACCGGCTGACGGGCGATGATTGCAAAGCCGAGCGCAGCCACCGCATAGCCCACCGCAGCGATCTGCCGACGCGGCAGGCGGTTGAATAGCGGGGCCAGGACCGCGCTGGACGCCATCATGCCGAGCAGGAAAACCGTCACGGTGAGCCCGGCCTGCTCGGGCGCAAAGTGATAGTACTGCATCAGCCCACCGACCCACAGCGGCAACGCCACCAGATCGATCATTCCGGCCATGTGGCCGATCGTGAGGACGGCCTTGCCGCCGGTGCCAACAGGTTTTGACATTGTCTCGTTCCTTGTAGTTCTTGAATACCGTCGATCTGCGCAGGCGTGACCGGCGTCGCACCATCCAGTGCGCCGGTCTCCTGCGTCGCGCTGCCTACCAGGAAAGCGCCTTGGCGCTTACCCAGGTGCCGTGGAACCCTTCATGCACGCGGCACGGGAACTTGATGGTCGCGACGGGGCCCTGGCTCAGCTTCTTCGCGTCGAGGATCACCAAGTCCGTCCGGTTCTCGGCGCGGCGGCCCACCATGCACATCAGCCAGCCGTCGCCTTCGGGCGCGTCGGCCGAACGCGGCACGAAGTACGGCTCCTCCGGCGAGGAGTCCGGGCCGGCGTAATAGAAGTCGAAGGTGTCGCGGGTCTCGTCGTAGTGGCCGAGGCACGTGAACGGCGGGCCCTTGGGGCCGAGCGGCAGCATCGGACCCAGGGCCGTGTTGCTCGTGCCGAAGTAGAACTGTGTCGCGCGGCGCATCGCATAGCGCGGATCGATGACCGGCATCTCGCCGACATGGTTGATGAGCCGCCGGATCTCGAACCAGTCTTGCCCGTCCGAGAGGTTGAACGACCAGCGCTCGCCGAACGGCGGCCGCTCGTGCGCGTCGGGGTCGTGGATGTCCGGGAACTGGCTGAGCCATCCGGACCCCGTCACGAAATGGTCCAGGTGCAGCACGGTGGACCCCTCGATCGACTCTTCCCAGGCATTGAAGGAGTGGGTTTGCATTGCGGCGACGGGGCATGTGTACCAGCGGATCGACTTCACGCCTTCCTGACGGGAGAAGATGGCGATCTGCGTCTTCTTGGTGCTGTCCCAGTGCCAGTAGGGCTCGCCGCGCTGGACGCGTTCCCAGTCGCAGACCATGGGGCAGATGACGAACGCAATGTAGTTCCGCGACACCAGGAAGTCGTGGACCATCGAGGAGTACGGTGCCTCGAAGGCCTCGGTGCGAGTGAAGTGTCCATCGGCCGCGATGGTGTAGACCTCGATGCGCTTGTCGGCCACGCCCTGAGTGTTGTATCCGAAGGCGATGCACTCGCCTGTTTCGGGGTCGTACTTCGGGTGCGCGGTGAAGGTCTTGCTCTGGAGTTGGCCGTCGAAGTCGCGTTCGCCGAGCGTGGCGAGGGTGAGAGGATCAAGCTCGTAGGGCCGGCCCGACTCCTTGAGCGCGTACAGCTTGCCGTGATGCCACATCACCGCGGTGTTCGCGGTGTTGTTGTCCTGCCCTGCGACTTCGGGCAGGTCGGTGAACGAATTGCGGTAGGCGCCGAACAGCGCGCGCCGCGCCTTTCGCTCGAGCTTCAGCTTGGTGGTCTGCACGTAGCGCGTCGTGAGGTCCGCGTGACCGTTCTCGAGGCGCACCATGTGCACCATGCCATCGCCGTTGAGGAAGATGTCGTTGTCGAACAGCGGCGGATGCGCGTGGTCGGCACTGTTGCGGTAGTAAGCGCCATCGAGTTCTCGCGGGATGGTCCCGACGACTTCGAGATCGTGCACCTCGCCTTCGATGCGGACGGGCGCTGCATAGCCTGTGAAGACGCGTGTGTCCGGGAAGAGGTGTCCTCTTAGGTCGGACGTCGTTTGCATGGTGTTCTTCATATGTCTCCTTGAATTGAAATTTCGCAGGGCGCTCCGTCAGAAGGGGTAGTGACGTGGCGCCATCTGTACCGTGATCCACCGCAGCTCGGTGAACGCGTCGATACCCGCCTTGCCGCCGAAGCGGCCGTAGCCGGAATCCTTGACGCCGCCGAAGGGCATCTGCGCCTCGTCGTGCACGGTCGAGCCGTTGATGTGGCATATGCCCGACTCGATGCGCTGCGCCGCCTTCCAGGCGCGCGCAATGTCCCGGCTGAACACGGCGGCCGACAAGCCGTAGGCGTTGTCGTTTGCGCAGGCAATGGCCGCCTCGTCGCCCCGGACCCGCACCACCGGCTTGACCGGGCCGAAGCTCTCTTCGCGGTAGATCCGCATCTGCGGCGTCACATGGTCGAGGACGGTCGCACACATGATCAGCGACTCGGCCTTGCCACCGCAGACGACGCGCGCGCCCTTCGCCACGGCATCGTCGATGAGCGCATTGCAGCGCTCCACCGTGGCACGGTCGACCACCGAACCCAGCACGGCGGGGGCACCGGCGAGATCCCGTGGATCGCCAGCCGGCAGGGCCGCGGCGCGGGCTGCCAGGCGCTGCACGAAGTCGTCCGCGATGCACTCGTCCACGACGATTCGCTCCGTGGACATGCAGATCTGCCCCGAATTCGAGAAGGCGCCGAAGACGGTCGCGTCGACAGCGGCATCGATGTCCGCATCCGCCAGCACGACCAGGGGCGCTTTGCCACCGAGTTCCAGAACCGCCGGTTTGAGATGCCTGGCGCAGACCTGGGCAATGATCCGCCCCACCTTGGTGGAGCCCGTGAAGTTGACGCGGCGTAACGCGGGGTGCGCAATGATGGCCTCCACGATGGCTGCTGCGTCGGCCGGCGCATTGGTCACGAAATTCACGACGCCTGCGGGCAGGCCGGCGGCCTGGAGCGCCTCGCCTATGAGGCCATGGGTGGCCGGACACAGCTCCGAGCCCTTGAGGACCACGGTGTTGCCGCATGCCAGCGGCAGCGCGATGGATCGGACGCCCAGGATGACCGGCGCATTCCAGGGGGCGATGCCGAGAACCACGCCGGCTGGCACTCGTTGGGCGAGCGCGAGGCTACCGGGTACATCTGACGGAATAGTCTCGCCGCTCACTTGTGTGGTGAGTGCTGCTGCCTCCAGAAGCATGTTTGCAGCGAGATGGACATTGAAGCCCGCCCACGACGCCGAGGCGCCGGTTTCGCGGGCCATGGCACGGTGAAAGACATCGGCGCGTGCGGTCAGTTCATTCGAGGCCTTGATCAGCAGCGCCCGACGCGCTCCGGGACCCAGGGCCGCCCAGGCGGGGAAAGCTGCTGCAGCCGCATCCACAGCAGTGCGTGCGTCATCGGCACTGCCTGCGGGGGCAACCGTGGCGACTGTCTCGGTCAGAGGGTTCCGGCGCTCGAATGTCGCGCCACTCGCAGCGCTTGCATTTTTGCCATCGATCAACATAAATATGGTCTTTGTCTCACTCATTGAAGCTCGCTCGCAAGATCGGTAGGTCGGACGGTGCTTTGCATCCTTCGCCCTCGTCTCGCCGCTATTTGCAGGCCAATGAGGAGCGAGCGATGCCGCAGCATGAAATCACGCGTTAGACAAAGATGCGTAACGGATGAACCTTACGCACTCGTGTTCTCCCGGAAAAATAGTTTGGAGTGATGCACTGCATCATCGATATCAATACCTTTGGCATCCGATCAAGTCATGCGGCCTTCGGGCTCGGCTGATCTAGCGAGACCTATTGGCAGCTGCCGAGATCGGCGGTGCCTTCGGAGGCGACAAGGAAGCCGGCGGTGGCCGTGAGTCTGGCTCCGACGCGTGGAAGGCGTACAGCCGGCGTGCCACGAGCACCATCAACTGCTCGCGTGCGCTGCCGCTGGCCCAGGGTGTGTTGGCGCCGACCGGAAACTGAGCCAGTGAGGGTGCGGATAAAAACTTGGACTGGGTTATGCCGCAAGTCCCAGTTCATCAACCTTACCGCTTCATCGGGCTGGCGCAAGAACTGCGGCGAGTGGCCGCACATCGTGGGTCAGAGTTAATGCGCAAGCCGTCTATGGGGCGCACAGTGCTCGGCCAGCATCTGTGGTTTCCTACAGCCGGGCAACACGGCCTGCGGTGGAGGCTGGCGCGCCGCCTCTTCACCATCCAAGCACTGGACGCTGCGTGCTCCGTTGAGACGGAGCGGTAGTCGACCGCGGACATTGGATCGATCTTCGGCATCGAGTATCCGGTGGATCGCAAGCAACTGTCGTATATCAAGATCCGTGGGCCAGCAGACCTTCGTCGTGCAGGGTATGCAACTCGCGCGTTTGCATGACGAGCGCTACGAGCCGTCGCCGTCGTGGTCGATGGGGCGTGCAGAACGCGGTCATCTGTGTTATGTGCCCGTGGCCCTGTAGGTTTGAGCGTCCCGCGGGAGTGTCTAGAAGCCGCAGTTGCACGATTTCGGGCATGTCGCCCCCGCGCCAGCGTCCGAGTCACCGGGATGGTGCGAGGCGCCCCACGACTTCGGAAAAACCGAAGTCGATGAGGCTTCGTTGTGAATTGTTGATCTGGATCAAGCTTTCTAGCATTCATCGCATGCCGCAGACCCCCGGCGGCGCCCGCCCACGGAGCGATGAATGACGACGAAGAAGACCATCCTGATCAAGCCGTACTCCGCCTACGAGCGCGAGCAGTCCACGACGGAAGACGCGGAGCTGACGCACGTCGAAGGCAATGCGCCGGCCGGCGAATACCTGCGGCGCTTCTGGCAGCCAATTGCGCTGTCGTCCGAACTCGGTGAGCTGCCCAAGAAGGTCCGCATGTTCGGCGAGCCGCTGGTGCTGTTCCGCACCAAGGGCGGCACGCCCGGCCTGCTGGAGCTGCACTGCAGCCACCGCGGCACGTCGCTCGAGTTCGGCACCTGCGAGGACGAAGGCCTGCGCTGCTGCTACCACGGCTGGCTGTTCGGCGTGGACGGCACGATCCTCGAAACCCCCGGCGACCCGCCGGAGTCGACGCTGCGCCACAACGTGTGTCACGGCGCCTACCCGGTCATCGAATACAAGGGCCTGATCTTCGGCTACTTCGGCCCGCCGGCGCTCAAACCCGAGTTCCCGATCTACGACTCGTACGAGCGCGAGGGCGATCGGCTGGTGCCCTACGTCATCACCTACCCGTGCAACTGGCTGCAGGTGCATGAGAACGTCATGGACCCGGCGCACGCCGTGTTCCTGCACACGCGCATCAGCTTCACGCAGTTCGCCGAGGTGTGGGGCGCGCTGCCGGAAATGGACTTCGTGCCCACGCCGACCGGCATGGTCTACGTCACCACCCGCCGCTGGGGCGACAACGTGTGGGTCCGCTCCAACGACATCCTTCTTCCGAACCTGGCGCAGGTCGGCCACATCTGGGAAGACGGTGCCGAGCCGAAGGCATTCAGCCGCGTGGCCATCACGCGTTGGACCACGCCGGTGGACAACACCACCTGCCGCATCATCGGCTGGCGCCACTTCCATCCCGAGGCGGACCCGCGCGGCATCGCCGACGAAAGCCTCTGCGGCGTCGAGTCGGTCGACTTCTTCGGCCAGAACGGCGACCGGCCGTACGAAGACCGCCAGCGGATGCCGGGCGACTTCGACGCCCAGGTCTCGCAGCGCCCCATCGCGGTCCATCAGATGGAAAACCTGACGCGCTGCGACCGGGGCGTGGCCATGCTCCGCCAGTTGCTGCGCCGCCAGATCAAGCGCGTGGCCGAGGGGCAGGCGCCGACGCTGTCGCCGGTTCGTTCTGGCGGGCTCGTGCCGACCTATGCGCACGACACCGTCGTCCAGATCCCGGCCGCCGAATCCACCGATCCGCAAGCCGATGCCGAACGGCTGCGCGAAATCGCCAAGGCCATCACCAACATCGTCGTGAAGGGCGCGCACCACGAGGCCGCCGACCGCGATGCCCAGGTGCATGCGCTCATCCGCGCCTATGTCGACGCGCAGCGCGAAACCGTTTCCTGATCTTCAACGCCTTCCAGAAAGAGCCTCACCCATGACCCACGCCCCATCCCCCATCCATCCGGGCCGCGTCGACTGGACCGGCGACAACCCGGGCATATACCTGAAGGACACGCAGGACGGCCCGTGGACCGGGCTGGCCACCTTCTTCCGCATCGTCTACTCGCCGTACGGCATGGGCAGCGGGGTGCTGCTGCTCGACCAGCCCAACGTGGCCCAGGGCCTGCCGGCGGTGCAGAACTTCTGCATCAGCGACAACGAGACGCTGGCGCGCTTCCTGGTCGACCAGTTTTTCTCGAAGTTCGCATCGTTCAAGGTGTCGAGCGGGCTCGGCGCCATCAGCTACCTGCTGGCCACCGAGATCAGCCGCGCTGGCGACACGCGCTCGCGCTATCAGGAGATCGTAAAGTCCAACGACTTCGAGGTCGTGATGACCTGGGAAGGCCTCGGCGCGCCCTATGCGGTGGACATGCCGGTGGAAGCCGGGCCGACCAAGGAGCACCAGATGTACAGCCTGTTCCTGGATGCAGAGGACGCGCATGTCACGGTCAACGGCCGGCGCCTGAACGGCAAGATTGTCCAGCGCGACTTCGCCGGCACCCGCAAGAGCACGGCTTTCCTCGCCTTCTCCGAAACCTGGATGCAGGGCCAGGCACCCGGGCGCGCGCTGTGACCGAGTTCCTCCAGTACCTGGCGTCCGGCCTGGTCGTCGGGTGCATCTACGGCCTGGTCGCCGTGGGCTTCACGGCGGTCTACAACGTGACCGGCATCGTCAACTTCTCGCAGGGCGACATGTCGATGCTCGGTGCGCTCGGCGCCGTCGGGCTCATCGGCCTGGGCCTGCCGATGCCCGTCGCGCTGCTGGTGTCGGTGCTGGTGGTCGGCCTGCTCGGCATCGCCATCGAACGCATCGCCATCCGCCCCGCGGGCTCGGACGTGATGCGCGGGATCATCATCACGATCGGCATCGGCGTGGCGCTGCAGGGCATCGCCGTGATCGTGTGGGGCACCGACGCGCAACCGCTGCCCGCGTTCTCCGGTGAGACGCCGATCGACATGGGCGGTGTCACGGTGCCGCCGCAGGCGCTGTGGGTGCTGGGCTGCGCCGCCGCGCTGATGCTCGCCCTCTATGTCTTCTACACCAAGACCTACATCGGCAAGGCGTTCCGCGCCTGCGCGATGAACCCGAAGGCCGCGGGCCTGATGGGCATCCCGAACACCGCCATGCGCGCCGTCGGCTTCTTCCTTTCGAGCCTGGTGGGTGCCATCGCCGGCGTGATCGTGGCGCCGGTGGCGCTCATGCAGTACGACACCGGCGTGTTCCTGGGCATCAAGGGCTTCGTGGCCTGCATCATCGGCGGCTTTGGCAATCCGATCGGTGCGGCCCTCGGTGGGCTCGTGCTCGGCAGTCTCGAGTCGCTGTCCACGGGCTACCTGAGCTCGGGCTTCAAGAACGCCATCGCGTTCGTCGTGCTGCTCGGCTTCCTCTTCCTTCGACCCGGCGGGATCCTGGGAGAAATGGACACGGTGAAGCGATGAAAAAGCAGTTCGTCATCCCCGCCATCGTCATCCTGCTGGCGTTGGTCCTGGCATCGGGCAATGCCTACCTCGTCAACCTGTGCGTCGTCGCCGCGATGACGACGCTGCCTGCGGTTGGCCTGTCGTTGCTGATGGGCTACACCGGCCAGATATCGCTGGGCCACGCCGCCTTCGTCGGGCTCGGCGCGTACGCCTCGGCGCTGCTGTGCAAGTCGCTGGGCCTGAACCCCTGGCTGGCGATCCCGCTGGCGACCGCACTCTCCGCCTTCGCGGCCTGGTGCATCGGGTGGCTGGTGTTCCGCCTGCGCGGCCACCACCTGGCGATGGCCACGCTGGCCTTCGGCATCATCATCCACGTCGGCATGGTCGAGTGGCGCGGCCTCACCGGCGGGCAGGACGGCCTGGCGGACGTGCCCTCGCTGCAACTGCTGGGCTTGGACCTGCGCTCCGATGCGGCCATGTTCTGCATCGCCTGGGCCGCCTGCCTGCTGGCGATCGTGCTGGGGGGCAACCTGGTGCGCTCGCCCTTTGGCTTCGCCATGCGCACGGTCGCCGAGAACGAGGCCGTCGCCGGCTCCATCGGCATCGCGAGTGCAAGCCTCAAGCGAAAGGTGATGGCACTGGGTGGCGCCTATGCGGGCTTCGGCGGCGCGCTGTATGCGCACTGGCTGGGCTACATCAGCCCAGGGCCGTTCGACGTCGGCTATTCGGTGCGGCTGCTGCTCATCGTGGCGCTCGGCGGCTTCTCCGGCCTGTGGAGCGTGGTGTTCGGCGTGTTCTTCGTCGTCATCACGAGCGAGGCCCTCAAGCCCTTCGGGCGCTTCGACGTGGTCATCTACGGCGTGCTGCTGGTCTTCGTCATGGTGCGATGCCCGCAAGGCCTGCTCGCCAGTCTCCATCAACTGTTCGACAGGCTGTCCGGCGGCGCGCGCCGCCGGGCCGGGAGCGACGCATGAACAACGCAAACATCCTGCTCGACGTGCAGGGCGTGAGCCGCCGCTTCGGCGGGCTGCAGGCGCTTGGCGACGTGTCCTTCGACGTGCGGCGCGGCGAGATCCTCGCACTCATCGGCCCCAACGGGGCCGGCAAGTCGACGCTGCTGGGCGTGGTGTCGGGCTCGACCACGGCGGACACGGGCACCGTCACCTTCAAGGGCGAACGCATCGACGGGCTCGCCGCCGAACAGGTCAACCGGCGTGGGCTGGTGCGCACCTTCCAGGGGGCCGAAGTGCTGCGGCAGATGACGGTGCTGGAGAACGTCATGGCGGCGGGCGTGGCGCATGCGCAGTCGGGCATCCTCTCCGGCCTGCTGGGCTTCGGCCGCGCGGCGGAGGTCGGCCGTCAGCTGTGGTCCACGGGCATGGAGAAGCTGCAGGTCGTGGGCCTGGAACGTCTCGGGAACGCCAATGCCGCGCTGCTCACGGCGGGCCAGCAGCGCCTGCTGTCGATCGCGCGGGCGCTGGCGACGGGCGCCGAACTGCTGATCCTCGACGAGCCCGCGGCCGGCCTCAACACGCTGGAGAAGCGCGTGCTGGCCGACGTGATCTCGCGCATCCGTGTCAAGGGCACCACCGTCGTCTTCGTGGAGCACGATCTGGCCTTCGTCAGCCGGCTGGCCGAACGCATGGTGGTGCTCAACCACGGGCGGGTCATCGCCAAGGGCGCGCCCGACGACGTGCGCAAGGACCCGGTGGTGGTCGAGGCCTACCTGGGCAACACCGACCTGAGCGGCGCCCGGTCCACCACCGGCCCCGCGCGGGTGCGGCCCGTGGTACTGGCCGTCGACGGTCTGCGCCTGCGCTACGGCGGCCTGACCGCGCTCGACGGCGTGAACCTCGAGGTGCGCGAAGGCGAGATCGTCGCGCTCATCGGCGCGAACGGGGCAGGCAAGTCCACCTTGCTGAACGCCATCGCGGGCACCGAGACGCCCGACGGCGGCGCGCTCCGGTTCGATGGAAAGGACCTGGCGCCGTTGAAGAAGGAACAGCGCACCGGTGCCGGCATCAGCCTGGCCCCGGAAGGGCGCGCGTTGTTCGCGGCACTCACCGTGCACGACAACCTCTTGATGGGCCGCTATGCACGGATGCGGCTGACGGGCCTCACACAGTTGCTCTGGCCCCGCGGCCCCGCCCGCGCCGAGATGGATGCGGTGATGGAAGAGGTGCTGGATTTCTTCCCGCGGCTGCGGGAGCGGCTGCACCAGCAGGCCGGCACGCTCTCCGGCGGCGAGCAGCAGATGCTGGCCATCGGCCGCGCGCTGATGAACCGGCCCACGCTGCTGATGCTCGACGAACCCTCGTTCGGCCTGGCGCCGCAGGTCACTCGCGAGATCCTCGAATCGCTGGTGCGCCTTGCGGCGCGCGGCATGACGGTGCTGCTGGTCGAGCAGAACGCCCGTTCGGCGCTGCAGGTGGCGGACCGCGCCTACATCCTCGTCAACGGCCGCATCGTGGCGAACGGCGCGAGCGAAGAGCTGCTAAACCGCCCCGACATCACGCAGGCCTATCTGGGCTGGGAGTCGGAGCCGGCCGGCGCGGAAGACGACACGCCGATGAAGGTGGCGGCATGAGCATTCATCACCATCACCCGGCGGACGCCGCGGGCTTCGATGCGCTGGTGAAGGTCGTGCCGGTCCTGGTCGATCTCGTGCCGGCCGGCGATGCCTTCGACTTTCCCGCACGCACGCTGCTGCACGCCGGTCCGCCGTTTGAGGCGCTGGCATCGGTGTCGGCCGCCGTTCTCAACTCGGCCGCGGCCGCGGCGGTGTTCGAGGGCTGGGCCGCAGACCGCGACGACGCCTTGCAGCGCCTGCGCTCGGGCGACATCGCGCTCGCGGCGGCGCAGGACCATCGCTGCGCCGTGCCGCTGGCCTCCGTGCTGTCGCCAAGCCAGTGCGTGCAGGTCGTCCACGACGCGAACCGCCCGGACCGGCGCGCCTTCTCCTCGCTCAACGGCGGGAACGGTCCCGCGCTCCGGCTCGGGCTGCCCACGCCGAACGTGGTCGATCACCTGCGGTGGTTGAACGGCGCGTTCGCGGACGCCATCCGGCCCGGCTGCCGGCGTGGAACCGCGCTCATCCCGATCGCGGACTTCGCGCTGTCGATGGGCGACGACCTCCACGGACGCACCGCGGCGGCCACCGGGCGGCTTGTCGAAACGCTGGCAGCGGGCGATGCCTGGCCGACGATGGTCACGGACTTCCTCGCCGCATCGCCGAGCTTCTTCCTCAACCTCTGGATGGCCGCGACGAAGTGCATGCTCGCCGGCGCCGAGGGCATCCAGGGCTGCAGCCTGGTGAGCGCGCTCGGCGCCAACGGCCACCATGTCGGCATCCAGCTGGCGGGCCGCCCCGGTCATTGGGTGACGTTGCCGTCGAGTCCGCCGGTCGGGAGGCTCGATGCGGGCGTCACCGCGGAAGAGCGGCTGCCGGCCATCGGCGACAGCGCGCTCATCGAGGCCTCGGGCCTGGGCGCGATGGGCTTCGAGCATTCGCCGCTGCAGCGCGAGAACTTCGCCGACTTCCTGTCGCACCAGCCGGCCGAACGGGCGCGCGCGCTGCTGATGGCGCCGCACCCGGCCTTCGAGCGTTCCAAGGCGCGCGTCGGGCTCGCGGCGTGGCAGGCGGTGGCGTCCGGCCATGACCTGATCGTCGCGCTCGGAATCATCGACATCGAAGGGCGCCGCGGCCGCATCGGCGGCGGCCTCTGGTCCTCGACACCCGAACTCTTCCAGCGTGCGCTGGAAGGCCTGCATTCCACACTTGGTCACCCTTGATCCAACCACGAAAGAAACCCATGAAGCACATCGTCGCGCTCGCCACTGCCTTGCTCACCGCCGCCGTCGTCCATGCGCAGGACATCAAGATCGGGGGCCTGCTCGAGACCTCCGGCTTCGCCGCTTCCCTCGGCAAGCCCGGACTCGAAGGCGCGCAGCTCGCCGTCGACCAGGTGAACGCGCAGGGCGGCATCAACGGCCGCAAGGTGCAGCTGATCAACGTCAACTCCGAGAGCGACAACACCAAGACGGTGTCCGGCGTGAAGCGGCTCATCGAGCAGGAGAAGGCGACGGCCATCATCGGCCCGATGAGCAGCGGCTCTGCCTTCGCCATCGTCGACACGGTCGAGAAGTCGAAGGTCGCCATGGTGGCCAATGCGGCCACCCGCGCCGTGGTGCTGCCGCCGGAGCAGAAGACCTTCTCGTTCCTCGCACCGCTGACCGACGCCGTCGTGCAGGTCGCGCTGCTCAAGGACATGCAGGCACGCGGCATCACCAAGATCGCGGTGCTCCATTCCGACGTGGCCTTCGGCACCAGCGGCCGCGATTCGCTGGTGAAGCTCGCGCCCGACTACAAGATCGAGGTCGTCAACAAGGAAACCTTCGGCAACGCGGACACCGACATCACGCCGCAGCTCACGAAGATCCGCGCGTCGGACGCGCAGGCCGTCGTGGTCTGGGCCACCGGCCCCGGCCTGGCCATCGCCACCAAGAACCATCGCTCGCTCGGCATCAAGACGCCGCTGTACATGGCCCACTCGGCCAACGACTTCAACTACCTGCGGCTCGCCGGTGAGTCCGCCAACGGCATCTTCGTGCCGTCGAGCAAGCTGTACGTGACCGACTCGCTCGCTTCGAGCGATCCGCAGACGGCCGTGGTCGCCCGCTTCGTCAGCGAGTACGAGGCCAAGTTCGGCCACCCACCGGCGACCTTTGCTGGCAACGGCTACGACGCCGCCATGCTGATCGTGAACGCCATCCGCAAGGCCGGCGCGGACCCGGTGGCCGTGCGCGACGCCATCGAGGCGACCAAGGACTACGCCGGCGTGACCGCGGTCTACAGCTATGGCCCGCAGGACCACTTCGGCACCCGCCCCGAAAGCGTGGTGATGCTGACCGTCAAGGCGGGCAAGTTCGAGCTGGCCGGCGCGGCGAAGTCGGCCCCGCCCGCCCGATCTGCAACGCCCTCAATCGGCCCGGAACGCCAGATGCTCCGCGATCGTCGTCACCATCTCGCAGATGGAGGTGGAAGCGCGTGTGAACCGGTAGCTGTGCGAATGCGCCAGCACCAGGTTCGGCGCACGCAACGAGGACTTCAGCTCGACCGAGTGCGTGTTCGGCGGGCAGAAGTTCAGCAGGGAGAAGCCCTGCCCGTTGTTCACCAGGCCGAGCAGCATGGTCATGGTGTTCACGCGGTGCGCGATGCGCGGCGCGACGCCGTCCGCGCTGAAGGCCGAGAGCATGTAGTTGCGGGTGCGCGGCGTGTCCAGCAGGATGAGCGGCTCGGTGGCCAGGTCGCGCACCGACACATGCTGCCGGCGCAGCAGCGGATGGCCGGGCGGCAGCACGGCCTGCAGCGGTGCCGGCCGGATGACGATGCATTCGATACCGGAAGGGACCTCGAAGTCGTACGTCAGCGCCAGGTCGAAGGCGCCGGTCTGCAGGCCTTCGAGCAGGTATTCGTGGTGGCCTTCGTACCAGTGCAGCCGCGCCTTCGGCAGGTTCTCGGTTGCCATGCGCATCAGCGGCGGCAGCACGTAGGGCGCGAAGGAGAAGAGGCAGGCCAGATGCACCTGTCCCTGGACGTGCCGGGCGTCGGCCAGGCGGCCGGAGCCCAGCTCCCAGGACTGCAGCAGCAGGTTGCGGCATTCGACGGCGAAGGCGCTGCCGGCAGCGGTCAGCACCAGCCCGCGCGCGTGCCGGCGCAGGAAGAGCTGCACGCCGAGCACCTCTTCGAGATGCGCGATGGCCGCAGACACGGCGGGCGCCGAGACGTGCAGCGAGTCGGCCGCTTTCTGCAGCGACTGATGGCGGGCGACGGCGACGAAGTACGAGAGTTGGCGGAGAGAGAAGTCGGGGGCTCGCAGCTCCGCGCTGCTTTCGCTGATGGCTCTTTGGGCCGGTTCTTGGCTCATGGGCGGGAGTATGTCGGAATGGTGACAGGCCGCAAGGACGGGCCATGACGGAATCGGTCAACCCTTTCAAGTTCCAGGCCAGCCGGGTGCCGCCTCCACTCGGGGCCACCGAGGAAGCGCGCCGGTACGTCAAGGTGCGGCTCGCCGCGGCCTTCCGGCTGGTGGGCGCCTTGGGGCTCAACACCGGCGTGGCTGGGCATCTGAGCGTTCGCGACCCGATCCTGTCGGCCCATTTCTGGGTGAACGCCTTCGGGCTGCCGTATGCATCGATGCGGCCGGAAGACCTGACGCTGGTCCGGCATTCGGGCGAGGTGGTGCAGGGCAGCCCGATCAATGCGGCTGCCTTCGCCATCCACGCGGAGATCCACCGTGCCCGCCCCGATGTGCATTGCGTCGTCCACGGGCATCCGGTGTACGGCACGGCCTGGGCCGCCCTCGGCCGCCGCCTGCTGCCGATCAACCAAGACGTGTGCGCCGTGTCGGAAGACCACGTGCTGCACGGCGAGGCCAGCGGCCTGGTGGTGGGCCTCGACGAGGGCCGCCGCATCGCGCAAAGCCTGGGCAACCACAAGGCGGCCATCCTGCTGAACCACGGGCTGCTCGCCGTGGGGCAGACGGTGGACGAAGCCGTGTGGTGGTTCGTGCTGATGGAGCGCAGCTGCCAGATCCAGTTGCTGGCGGAGGCGGCGGGAGTCCCCAGGGTGCTCCCGGCCGACGTGGCGCGCGGCATCGCCAAAGAGATCGGGACGCCAGTGTTCGGCTGGTTCCAGTGCCAGCCGCTCATCGCGCCCTACGTGGCGCAGTTGCAATGAGCGGAACGACCGGGATGCCGACATCGGCGCCGCCTGCCGCACTGGCGCGCGACTGGCCCGCCGCATGGTTCGCACTGCACCATCGCGCGAAGCTGCAGGCCGGTGAATCCGTGCTGGTCCTCGATGCGGCCAGCCCAATCGGCACGGCGTGCATCCAGCTCGCGAAGGCGGCGCAGGCGCACGTCGTCGCGCTGACGCGAACCCGCTCGCAATTCGACGCCGTGCGGCGCGCCGGTGCCGACGACGTCGTCAGCCTGCAGGAGAGCCAGTGGGTCGACATCGTCCGCGAGCACGGCGGTGCCGACGTGATCGCCGGCATCGCGGACGCTGATCTGCTCAAGCGCAGCATGCGCGCCCTGGCACGCCACGGACGCCTGCTCGCCATGGCACCGCCCGATGCCCTGGCGGCCGAGCTGCCGGTGAAGCCGCTGCTGCTTCGCAGTGGCACCCTGCAGGGCGCCTTCTGGTCGCCAGACCATGCGTTCCGGATGGCCGAACCCATCATGGCGGCGTTGACCGCGTTGTGGGCGCAAGGCGCCATCCGGCTCGACACCGCCGGGCCGGGCATCGACCCGGCCCACCCCCACATGCCAGGAACCCCCAGAACATGACCGCCTCTTCCAACCCGATCCTGCCGATGAGCGCCACACGCATCCGAAAAGAACTCGCAGGCCGTTCGACCAGCGCGCGCGCCGTTCTCGAGCAATCGCTCGACGTCGTCGCCGTCCGCGAGCCCACGGTTCATGCGTGGAAGGTGCTGGGCGACGCATCCGCCCGCCGGTGGGCGGATGCCCTCGACGGCGACCTCGATCGGCGCGACATCGGGCTGCTTGCCGGCATCCCGGTCGCGGTGAAGGACCTGATGGACACCGCCGACATGCCCACGGGCTACGGTTCAGCGATCTACGCCGGCCATCAGCCGACGCACGACGCGGCGTGCGTCACCCGATTGCGCGAGGCCGGTGCCACCATCCTGGGCAAGACCGTCACCACGGAGTTCGCCTACTTCGCGCCGGGCGAGACGACCAACCCTTGGGACGCGTCGCGCACGCCCGGCGGCTCGTCGAGCGGCTCGGCCGCGGCCGTCGCCTCCGGCATGGTTCCGCTGGCGCTCGGGAGCCAGACCGCCGGCTCGCTGATCCGGCCCGCGTCGTACTGCGGCGTGTTCGCGCTCAAGCCAACGCATGGCGTGTTCGACCTGCGCGGCGTCAAGGGCCTGTCGCCGTCGCTCGACACGCTCGGCTGGCTGGCCAGGACCGCGGACGACCTCGAGCTCATGCGTTGCGCGTTGCTCGGCGCCGCCTACGCGCCGCTGGACCGGTGGCCGGCCGCCCCCTGCCGCATCGGCTTCCTGCACACCCACGAATGGTCCCAGGCGCAGCCCGATGGCCAGGCGGCCTTCGACGAGGCGGTGCAGCGGCTGCAGGCCAGCGGCATGCAGCTCATCGGGAAACGCCTCCCCGACGAACAGGCCACCCTCGCCGACGACCAGATGCAGGTGATGGCGTACGAGGCCGTGCGCGAGCTGGCGTTCGAGCTGCAGCATCACGCCGCGGCCTTGAGCCGACCCCTGCGCGAACTGCTCGAGAAGGGGCAGGCCGTGACCGAGGCCGAGTACCTGGCGGCGCAGTCGCGCGCGGCCACCGGCCGGCGTGTCGCGCGCGAG
Source organism: Variovorax ginsengisoli (assembly GCF_030811835.1). GTDB lineage: Bacteria > Pseudomonadota > Gammaproteobacteria > Burkholderiales > Burkholderiaceae_C > Variovorax > Variovorax ginsengisoli_C. The sequence goes on from NZ_JAUSRO010000018.1 coordinate 132,935, forward strand.
CTGATGGCCGACGTCGATGCCCTACTGGTGCCGGCCGCGCCGGGCGAAGCGCCTCGGGGCCTGGACGCGACCGGCGACCCGGTGTTCAGCCGGGTCTGGACCCTGCTCGGCCTGCCCTGCGTCAACGTCCCCGGCCTCCGGGGCCCCCATGGCATGCCCATCGGCGTGCAACTGGTGGGCCGCAAACATCAGGAGCGGGCGCTGCTGGCGCTCGCGGCCAGCGTTCACACCGTGCTCGACACACCCTCATGAAACTCATCGTCCAGACCACCGACCTCGTCGCGGAGGGCGTGCGTCGCCTTCGCCTCGCCGCCGCGGACGGCCATCCGCTGCCGCCGTGCAACGCCGGCGCGCACCTCAAGTTCACGCTGCCCGCCGATGCGGGCGGCGGCGCGCGTGAATACTCGATCGTCGGCCGCGGCGCCGAGGGCGACTGCTACGAAGTGGCGGTGCTGCTGGACCCGTGCAGCCGCGGCGGCTCGCGTGCGATGCACGCCCTGGCTACCGGCGACGTGGTGGATGCGGAAGGCCCGTTCAACGAATTCGCGCTCAGCGACAGCGCCGCGGGCCACGTGCTCATCGCCGGCGGCATCGGCATCACGCCGATCCTGTCGATGGCGCGGGAACTCGGCGCAGCCGGGCGCCCGTTCGAGCTGCACTATGCCGCAAAGTCGCGCCGCCGCATGGCGTTCCAGGACGAGGTCGCGGCGCTGCCCGGCGCGGTGCTGTACTGCAGCGAAGAGGGCGCGGACGCCCGCATGCCCGTCGCCGCCATCCTTGCCGACCCGGCAGCTGACCGGCATGTCCATGTCTGCGGCCCGCCCTCGCTTATCGCCGATGTCGTCGACACGGCCCGGCGCCGTGGATGGGCGGACGACCAAGTCCACTTCGAGGCGTTCAATGGTGCCGTGGCACTCAGCGGCGACCGGCCCATCCGCCTTGAGCTTCGCGCCAGCGGGCGGACGATCGTCGTGCAAGCGCAGGAGTCCATCCTCGACGCTATGCTCGCTGCCGGCATGGACCCGCTCTACGACTGCCGACGTGGTGAGTGCGGCATGTGCATGACCCCGGTGATCAAAGGCTTGCCCGACCATCGCGACCATGCGCTCACCGCCGCCGAGAAGGCGGGCGGGAAGGTGATTTGTACCTGCGTGTCGCGCACCCTCGGCGTCGATCTGGTGCTGGACTTCTAGATACCCTTTAGACACGTTGCGAAGCATCGCTGCGAGCAAGCTCTCGTCAATCTGTCCGTTGGGCCATAGTTTCAATCCGGATTCGGAGGTTCAATGCCAGCGCCTTTGCGTTGTCCACCGCTTGCCTCGCGGTGATGGTTGTCGCCCCAAGCATGGAGTGCTGCGTGCGCGTCCGCATCGTGCTCGAGGGTCGACCATGGCATCAGCCGAGACAACCGGGCGTCGCCCGGTTTGCACCTGATTTGGGGGCACTGGAGATCAATGACTATCGCGCTTGCACCGGCCTGCCTGTCGACAGATGCTCTCACGACGTGTTATGTGTCGGCGTGGGCCATAGCGTGGGGATCCTGCACGCCGGCAAAAAGGGGGGTAGCAAAGCGGCACTCCGACGTCCGGTTCCACACTGAAGTCCCCGCTTAGAAAGAGTGCGGTCCGCAGGATCGCACGAGTCCTACGGGTTCGTTCGAATCCTGGGGCGATTCAATCCGAATCACGCTGCCTGCAGGGACGAGCGTCGCCCAGCGCATGTCTAACGCAGGATCTTGCGTAACGGCGCCTTCGTTGGCGGGACGCACAGGTTTTCAACCGTAGCTTGCGACCTACATCAGGTATCGCGCGCACATGCAAAACTACATGCACTGGTTTGCCAGCGCCGACCGACACAGGGCCGACACATTCGACGAGAACAGGGGACAGACGGCCGTGAACGCATTCAATGTTTGGTGGCTGGCGTTGGCGGCGCCCATGCGGCTTTTTGGCGAGTTGCGTCGAACGCGCGGCCACACTTCAGGACCATGCCGCCGCATTGAACATCCGAGACCTGTTCAAACCGAGATCATGCCGTGAGCGCACTGCCCGATGTCTTCGCGAGGGAATTTCCAGTTTGGCACATGGTGGCGCGCGGCACGGTCGTGTATTGGTTCCTCCTGCTGGTGTTTCGCTTTGTGCTGCGGCGCGATATTGGCGCGATGAGCGTTGCCGACCTTTTGTTTGTGGTGCTGGTGGCTGACGCATCGAGCAATGCGATGCAAGGCGAGTACCGGTCGGTGAATGACGGATTGGTGCTGCTGACCACGCTGGTCGCCTGGAACTTCGCGCTCGACTGGCTGAGCTACCGCGTGCCCGCGATCGCGCGCTTCCTGGAGCCCCAGCCGGAGGTGCTGATCCGTCATGGCCGCATCAACCGAAAAGCAATGAAGCGCGAGATGATCACATTGGACGAACTCGAGGCCAAGCTGCGGGAAGAGGGCGTCGATTCGATCGCCGACGTGCGCATCGCCCGGCTCGAGAGCGACGGTAAACTCAGTGTAAAGCAACGTGCCGAGCAACCTAAGTCCGACGGATCCAAGGCACCCGACACCGGGCCCCCCGGGGGTTGAGGCAGCGCGATGAAACAACAGGCCACTGCGCTCCTCATCGTCGACATGATCAGCTGTTGGGATTTCTTGGACTCCGAGAAGCTCCTGCCTGGTGCCTTGGCCATCACGCCCGCACTGGCCCGTTTGAAGGCGCGCTGCGTGCGCGCGGGCGTGCCTGTGATCTATGCGAATGACAACCTGGGACGTTGGCGCTCCGATTTCCGGACGTTGATCGACGAGTCGCTGGCATGCGGCGGCGGTGCGGCGGAGATCACGACGGCGCTGCACCCGCAGCCCTCGGACTACTTCGTACTCAAGCCCAAGCATTCGGCGTTCTTCTGTACGCCGATGGAACTGTTGCTTGCACACCTGAATGTCGACCGCCTGGTCGTCGTCGGCGTGGCGAGCGACCAATGTGTCATGACCACGGTGGCCGAGGCCCGCATGCGCGACTTCGATGTGGTCGTGCCTGAGGACTGCGTTGCATCACAGTCGTCGGCGCGCAACGCCGCCGCACTGCGGCAGTTCAGAGAAAGCCACACGCTGAAGACCACGCACAGCAGTCGCTTGCGACTGACCTAACGCCCTTGGCCCCGGTCAGGCGGCTGCGCGTTTCAGCGGCAGAATCGACGCAAGTCCTTCATCTGCATGCGTATGCGTCTTCGCGCCCAGACGCTCAGCCAGGTGCGCCGCGTCATATGGCGCATGGATCTTGACGTCGTTGTCGAAATAGCAAAACACGGCGCGTCTGCTGGGTGCTGCCGCAATGGGCGATGCAAGATGGGCGTCCGGCAATTGGCGGCCGCGATGCCACGCGGCAATCCCGTGTCCAACCGTCTAATGTCTTGTCGCCATAGCCACTCGTGTACAACTCCTTGTCGCCGTGCAGCCGCAGATAGACAAAGTCGGTCGTGAGGTCTTCGAGCAGAGGCCATCGGCCCGCGGTGTCAGCTATGACGAGCGCGATCCGATGGTGCCGTAGCATCGCGATGAACTCCGAGCTCACGAAGGTGGGATTTCTGATCTCCACGGCATGCCGGATCTTTGAGCCCCGAGGCGCATCGAGCAATGACCGGCCCTCGAGCCGCTCGTCATGTGCATGCGCCAGCTCTTGCCGTCGTGTGGAAGCATCGACAGAAACTCCTCCATGCGCTCGGCATCGAAGCGCATGCGCGGTGGCGGCTGCCACAGGACCGGCCCCATCTTCTTGCCAAGCGCCAGAATACCCGACGCGAAAAAGTTGGCCAGCGGCACGCGCACGTCGCGCAGTTGCAGCAGGTGGGTGATATAGCGCGGGCCTTTGACTGAGAAGACGAAATCATCCGGCGTCCCGACATGCCAGTCCGCATAGGACTCGGGCCGTTGGAGCGAGTAGAAGGACCCGTTGATTTCGATGGTCGAAAGCATTCGGTAAGCGAATGCGAGTTCGTTTCGCTGCGTGAGGCCAATCGGATAGAAGCGGCCACGCCAAGGTGCATAACGCCATCTAGCCGGAGTGCACGCATGATTTGATCGAACTCTATTGGTGCGGAGCGCAGGAGTGAGCGTAGCTCGGGCCGACAGCAAAGCGTCAATGCTTGCGCCAGACGGAAAAGGGTTAGATTGGATGCGTAACAAATTGATTCTCAACGACCGGTTGGTTACGCGATTGTTATCGTCAAAGCTGAGACTTGTCTCGAAAAGCGCCGCTGGCACCGTAGACTCTGGCCGATATTGGATATATGTATGAGGTTTACGGAGGGTGCCCATGACGGATTGGGAACGGGGTGGCGGCGCGTCGAACGGCACTAAACGACAGCGCTCGATCGACGATGTTTCTTCGCATTCGCCGCGGTCCCGATTACGCCTGATACGCCTTTGTATGCGGGCCAGCGCAAAAGCAGCAATCGGTGGTGTGGCTGTGGGGTTCTTCGTTCTGGTCGGCTATGCGCTCGATTGGTCGCCCGCGTGGCGACCTGTCGTGGGTGGACCTGCAACGCATCCGATGACAGCGGCCGCACTCCTTGTCATTGGACTCACGGTACTGGGTGTGCGTCCGTGGCGCCGCAGTTATCTTGGCATCGGCTTCACAGCTGTTGTGGGCGCTCTGTTTATCGTTGAACTTGTCGGCTTGCTGCTTGGACAAGGCGACATATATCGCACGCTGATGCCATTCCAGCATGTGATGGCGGAGGAAGCGGGCGCCGGACGGGCGATAGAAATGAGCGTGAATGCCGCCGCTACCCTGGTGCTGCTCAGTGCCTCGCTCGTCTGTCTGTACGCGCGCCGGACGGCAGGCTCGCAGGTGTTCGCTGGGTTGGCGATGTTCCTTCCTGTTGCAGCGCTGATCGGCTATCTCTATGGCATTCCCGAATTCTACGGCGCGATGGCGCCATGGACCGTGGCGGGCGCGCTGCTGTTGGCCGTTGCGACGCTGTTGCGCGCGGCGCACCGCGCGCCTGTTCGCAGCCTGTTGAATATCGGAGCGACCAGCCGGCTGCCGCGGTTCCTGGTCGTCGCGCTGATCTGCCACAGCGTTTTGTTGGGACTGCTGGCAGTATGGCCGGTAATTGACCCGAGTCTGAAGGCGCTGCCGGCCATGATCGTGTTCACGCTCACGACGATCGTCGCCATCATGGCGGCCGCAGCCAGCCACGCGGAGGGCAAGACCCGTCGTCGACAAACGCAGGGCGCCCTGCGTAAGCAGACAATCGTGTCCGATCTGGACGGTGCGGCAGAGCGCGGTGAGATGTTCCTGCTCTACCAGCCGCAGATCGACTTGGCGACGCAGCACATGGTGGGCGTGGAGGTGCTGCTGCGCTGGCGCCATCCCCGGCGTGGACTCGTCTCCCCTGATGAGTTCATCCCCGAGGCCGAAGCCACCGGACTGATCGTGCCGCTGGGTGCCTGGGTGCTGGAGGGGGCTTGCGAGCAAGCCGTACAGTGGCGCAACGGACTGTTGGCAGACGCGACGATCTCGGTAAACGCATCGGTCGTGCAGATCAACGAAGCCGGCTTTGCCGACAAGGTGCTACGCGTATTGCGTGCGAAGGGGTTGCCGCCGCACCGGCTGGTCCTCGAAGTGACCGAAAGCATCATGGCGCAACGCGACGGCCGTGGTATCCAAGCACTGCGCGACCTCCATGATGCCAAGGTGCGCATCGCCATCGACGATTTTGGAACGGGCTACTCGAGCCTGTCTTATTTACGGCTGTTGCCCAGCGATTGCCTCAAAATCGACCGCTCCTTCGTACAGGGGCTTCCCGGCGACATGGGCGCCGCGGCCATCGCTCGCGCCATCGTCGCCCTGGGCCGCAGTCTCGACATGCGCATCGTCGCCGAGGGCATCGAAACGAAGGCGCAGGCCGAATTCCTGCAGGACATCTGGTGCGACGAAGGGCAAGGCTATCTCTATGCCCCCCCGTTGACGTCAGACGCGTTGGTCGCCTGGCTGGAGACGCGCCCCCATAGCGAAAGAGAAACCGAGGTATTTGGAGTAGTCCTATGACAGAGCGTACGTCCACGCCCCGGATGGAAAAAATCAGGACCGGTATTCCCGGCTTCGACAGGATGACCTTTGGCGGTTTGCCGCAGGGTCGGGTGTCTGCCGTTATCGGCGCCGCAGGTGCCGGCAAGACCGTTTTCGCCATGCAAACCCTGGTGAATATTGTGCGCACGACGGGCGGCGTTGGTGTTTTCGTGTCCTTCGAGCAGACGATCCAGGGCGTTATCAGCGACTTGTCGTCGTTCGACTGGGATGCGATGCAGTTGGTCGACGGCGGACGCCTGCTGGTTGTTGATGGACGGCCACAGGCTGATGTCCTGCACAGCGGGGCATTTGATCTGATTGGATTGCTGGCCATGGTCGAAGGCGCTGCCTCCCCGGGGGCACCGGTGTGCGTGGTGTTCGATGGCATCGACGCGCTGCTGAGCCTATTGGGCTCGCCCACGGCCCAGCGCGCCGAGCTGCTGCGGTTGCAGGAACATGTCTCCAAGCTCAATGCGACCATGCTCCTGACCGTCAAGGCAATGACTGCGATGGGCCAGGGTTTCGAGGAGATCGCGCTTTACATGGCCGATTGCGTTGTCGAGTTGACCCGCGACGCACAAGGCGACATGTCCAGCCGGAGCATGCGTATCCAGAAGTACCGCAGCTCCAGCCATGCGCAAAGCAAGGTGCCGTTCGTCATGACCGCTCAGGGCATTGAGGTCGAATCCATGGACGTTGAGGCATGGACCAGCCCGGTATCGACCGAGCGTCTGTCGGTGGGTATCGAACAGCTGGACGCGATGCTCAGGGGTGGCATCTTCCGTGGCAGCAGTACGCTGCTGTCCGGTGCGCCCGGCACCGCCAAGACGACCCTCGGAACCCGTTTCATCGATGCGGCCTGCCGGCGCGCGGAGCGCGCCTTGTGCATCTGTTTCGACGAGAGCCCCCAGGAGATCGTGCGCAACGTCGCGTCGGTAGGGACGCTGCTGGCGCCGCACATCGCGTCAGGACTGTTGCAGATGCATGGCCCGGCAGACCACGCGGTCGGAGCGGACGAACTGGTCCACGAGATCATGGTCCACATCCGCCGCCATCAGCCGCGCCATCTGATGGTCGACCCTGTGTCGGTCTTCACGAATTCGACAAATTCCCGCAGTGCGGTCCAGCGTCTCGTGAAGTTTTGCAAACGCGAGGGCATCACGGTCGTGATGACAAGTTTGCTGGAGCGCAGCGCCGGCGAGACGGAGTCATCGCGTTCCTACGTATCCTCCTTGTGCGACAACTGGATCCATCTCTCCTATCTGGTACAAGGTGGGGAGCGCAACCGGGCACTGACTGTGGTCAAGTCGCGCGGCACCGCGCATTCCAACCAGGTCGGTGAGTTGCTGCTGGGCGACGATGGCGTCACGTTGGCGGATGTCTATGTGGAAGACGGTGCCGTACTGATGGGGTCGTTGCGGTGGCAGAAGGAGCGAGCCAACCAGCAGGCGTTGCAGGAAACCCGGAATGCGGCCGACGACGCGTATCGCGAAGCGGAGCATTCCGTTGAAGATCTTTCCCGACGCCTTGCCTATCTCCAGGGCGAATTGCTCGGAAAGCAGCAGGAGTTGGTCCGATTGCGTAGCCGGGCGGCGAGCGCGGAGGCGCAGGAAACGAGTCGGCGCGAGCAGATGACTGAGCTTCGGCGTCCTGCGAGTCTGCCGCCACTCGATACCTTCGGAGTGATGTGATGAACCAGGTGCAGCAGACAGGCGCGATGGAAGGTCGTCAGCTCGAGCTTTATGTTGCCGGTGACACGCTGCCTTCCAAGCAAGCGCGGGGCAACTTGGAAGAGATTGTTCGGCATCTCGAGGGGCCGACGACCGTGACGGTAATTGACGTTCAGAAGGACGCCAAGGCCGCATTCGCAAGGCGTATCTTCACAACGCCGTCGCTGGTCTGTATTCACGATACACAGAAGATTCTCATCATCGGCAACCTTGCCGATCGCGAAAGGGTGATTCAGCGGCTGTCAAGGTTTTAAAGTTTATAGGCGGAGGATCTTTTTTCTTCTGCTGAAGCGGGCGGGTAATCGTCTGCATCGAGCCCTAATTTAATTAGGATCGATTTTTGACCAATGACTCTATATCAAAATGAAGATTGATTTATCTGAATTCCTTTAACTTGTAATTCCAAGTGTTGTCGCGTCAAGAAATAATGATCTCAGGTACTGGGTGCGGGATGCGCGTCATCGCTGATATCTCCTCAGCAAACCTCGCGCGGTGTAACTCATGTCAGCGTCATTCAGCACTTGGCGAGGTTGTCTTGGCCACCCCACTGTGGAAATAGTTCGAATCTCTACCTACGGTCGAGGTCGCTTGATCGTACTGGGAACTATCGCGGTCAATTTCACGCTCCTCGCGATCATGGGGCTGTTGATATTGAATGCCAAGGCGGATGCAGGGCGGTTGGCCAGACAAAACGCGGACAGCCTTCGTGAAGCAATCGTCTTCAGCATGGAAAGTTCTCTTCAACTCGGAGCCTTTGCTGTGAATGGGCTTGCCAGCGATCTGGCGCTCTCGGATGTTCGGAAACTACCACTGCCAGTTCGACAACAGATGATGGCGAACGCTGTGGAGGAAATGGCCGACGTTGGGTCGCTGATGCTCATCGATTCGGAGGGAAACGTGGTGGCGAGCGCGCGTGGCGCAGTCCCGCCCCATACCAATCTTGCAGATCGCGAATATTTCCGCGTCCACCTAGAACACGCCGACACGGGCTTACACCTGAGCGCACCATTCACGAGCAGGTTGGGTGACCAAGCCCTCTCCATCGCGCTCAGTCGGCGGATGTCCCATCCGGATGGAAGCCTCTCTTACGTCATCGTGCTGTCCTTCGATCTGACCCGCTTTTCGCGGATTCTCGCGGGTATGAAGAATTTCGACGAAGCATTTACGGTGATACGCAGCGATGGCATCTTGCTATTGAGGGAACCGGCCGGCCCAGGTTTTCAGGTTGGACAGGACGTCTCCCAGCGCGCGAACTTCGTGAATGTCAAGCGCCTTGGTGAAGGCTCTTTTGAGGCGATGAGCGAAGACGCTGCTCACCCGATCTTCATCACCTTCGGCCGGGTTTCCCATTTCCCGGTAATCGTCAGCGTCAGCCGCTCCCTTTTTTCGATTTACGACAGTTGGAGGACGTGGGCGTGGATGGTCGGCTCACTCGCGGTGCTCATGAGTGTGCTAATGACAGCTCTCGTGATTACGCTTAAAAACGAATTGAGGCGTCGTATGCGGGCGGAAAAGATGCTGGAGGCTCAGCTTGTTACAGATTCACTGACTGGTTTGGCAAATCGCCGTCAATTCGACGAAATGATCCATCGTGAATGGCGGCGGGCCGCGCGTACACGAGAGCGCCTGTCGCTGCTGATCGTTGATGTCGATCTCTTTAAATCAGTTAATGATACATATGGGCATCTCTGGGGTGACGAGGTGCTTCGCGCTGTCGCACACGCTATTGGAGAAAGCATCCGCAGACCTGGTGACGTTGCGGCCAGATATGGCGGCGAAGAATTTGCAGTTATATTGCCGGGGATCGATATTGCCGGCGCGATGACCGTCGCGGAACGCATCCGGGTGCAAATCGATGGCCTGCGCGTCAAGGGGCCGACGGGGAACGCAATCCAAGTCACCGTCAGCATCGGCGTCAGCGAAGTGCGAGAAAGTGGGCACCCCAATGCAATTGAATTGATCGACGCTGCTGACAAAGCGCTGTATGCAGCCAAAGAAGCGGGGAGAAACTGTGTCGTGCAATTTCAAGATAAGCGATCACACGATGCTAGCTGTAGTTTCTCAGGATGTTGTTCACCCGAGGTGAAGGAGGATGGAGTGTCCGCGCCGAAGTAGAGGCTCAGTTTCCGGTCGACGCCAACATACACATGGCAGTGCTTTTCGGGCCTGTGTCACCGTGAAATCGTCACCTGACAGCAAAATGTAGTATACATAATAGACAACCTAAACGACAATCTATAAGTGCGGTATCTCAAGGGGAGACGCCGACGAACTGACTGGAGAAATCATTTATGGCCGCGTCTCTTAACGAGGTCCGTCTGATCGGAAACTTGGGCGCAGACGTCGAACTGCACACCGTGGGGGAAGGTGAGAAGGCCATCAGCGTCACGACCGTGAGCATTGCGACCAGGTACTACCGCGGCGAAGCTGAGCACACCGAATGGCATCGGGTGGTGCTCTGGAAACACTTGGCAGAACGCGCACAAAAGTATTTGCGCAAGGGCTCGTATGTTTACATCGCCGGGAGGCTTGCCACCCGGCGATGGAAGGACGATGCAGGCGTCGAGCACGTCACGATTGAGGTGGTTGCGGAGGCGTTGCAGTTGTTGGGTGGTCGTCGCCAGGGTGATGGCCCCAAGGATGACCCCGCCTCGGCACCGACGGAAAACGCTTCGGCAGGCGTTGCAGGAGATGACAACCCTTTCTGAGCAGCGCAGCGGGCACTGATGACTGGTACGAACAGGAGCGTGCGTCCATGGATGCCGCTGTGTCGAAGACCATCGGCCTTCTCAATGGCATTCAGTGGCTGCTGCGCGATGGCCGCGCCAACCCAACACAGCTCGGGTGTACCGATGGGGACCTTGTCGGCATGCTCGATCTTGTGAAAGAGCAACTCGCTGAAGTGTTCCCCAGCGCGCAATTAAGCCCATGACCAAGCCCATCACGGCTGCGGAGTTCGCTGCAGCAGCAACTATCTCGCGCATATCGCCCGAGCGTGTCGCGGTTGCCCGTGCAATTCTCATCGAGGGCAAAACGTACGTTGAAGCGGTAGCACCCTACGGGTGGAGCCGGCAGACCGCGCAAGGCCCTGTGCGGTCAATCCGTGAGCACCTTGCGCGCTACAAAGCCGCCCGCGAAGCGGAAGCAGCAGATGCACCTTAGACCAATCCATAGGGGATTTACGTTGGAACCCATCCACCGCAGGGAGTTTGCGCAGCCTGATCGCGCCGCAGTCCAAGATGAAGTGATCCGCGCCGTCGAGGCCGACCCGGAACCCTTCATTGCTGCGTACAAAGCTGACCCAGACTACTTCGATGGCCGATACATCTGTGCCGACAACTTCAAGGACAGGTTTTCGCAGTTTGCGGCTTCGCCGGATGCCCGCAACCGCTACAACACGCCCGTGCACAACGCGGCGGCCGTTCTCTCGTCCGAGCTTTTCCGGCGCGTGGTCAACGACACCAGCGAGCCATTGCGCGATAGCGCGATCTTCGTCACCGGCGTTCCCGGCGCGGGGAAGACGACGGCGGTACTCGGCGCCGGCGTACCATCGACCGCTCGCGTGGTTTTTGAAGGGCAGCTCAATCGTCCGGCGCCGTCCATGGAGAAAATCCAGATGGCACTTGATGCAGGCCTGCGCCCAGAGATCTATGCGGTGCACGTCCTGCCCGAGGTCGCATTGCGTCGCACTTTTAAACGCCTCGAGGACTACGGGCGTGGTGCGAGCATCGCCGTGATGGCTGATATTCAAGCAGGCCTGCCGCAAGGCCTCCAACAGAGGCACGACCGTTTCGGCGAAAGCGTCGGCCTGGTCATCCTTGACAACCGCTTTGACGGGCAGCATAAGGAACTGCGCGGCTGGCAACATCTCAAACAGCTCACCCAGGAAGGCAATCATGCTCGCATCTCAGAACGACTCCGCAATGAACTCGAACGCCACAAAGCCGGAGGCCGCATCTCCGACGCTTGCTACCGCCAAGCCAATGGAGACCCCCCTTTCCCCGAGCCTGCAGACCTGGACAAAGAAGGTTCTCGACGTGACCAATCGGGCGTCGACGGACGAGAGCTACCGAAAAGAGCTGGCCAAACGAATCAAGTAGGCGCGTAGCGGCCGGCGCGCGCAGTGGCGTTCGAACGCTTGACGCGAGCTGAGGGTCTGGCGCAGCACCCTGAGTTGAAGGGGGCATACCGTGAATTGGCCTCCAAGCGTGCCGCTGGAGCGCAGCAGTTCCCTCATGATGAGAAGGCCCAGAGCGTTCACTTGAAGACGGCTCGCAGCGATATTCAGCGTCGGCTCGATGCGGGGCGTATTCCGCCGCTGCCAGCTGTTTCCGCTCCCACTCTAGTGCCTGATCGCGACCGCTGACTCCTGCCAGGCTGTGGCTTGGCCGGCGGAAACATCAGCTTCGCGCTGGTTTTTTTATGCGCGCACGGTCCAGGCTGTAATTATGAACAGTACGGCTTTCGCAGATTTTGGCGGGGTTATGCATGCGTTCTCTAGAATCCCCGCATGTCCTATCTCGTGCTCGCCCGCAAATACCGGCCCCGTAATTTCGAAGAAATGGTCGGGCAGGAGCATGTGGTCCAGGCGTTGTCGAACGCGCT
>NZ_JAUSRO010000019.1 GCF_030811835.1 Variovorax ginsengisoli
TTCGGCCCGACGATGGCCGTCAACGTGCCGGGCGCGAAGGCGCACGAGACAGCGTTGACGGCCACGTGGCCGCCGAAGCGAATGGTGAGTCCGCGGGTTTCCAGCATCGGGCGATCAGCGTTTGTTTTTGATCGGGATGTTCATTTCCTCGGGCTTGATCTCGTGCACGAGCTCAGGCACGCCCCACGCGAAGGCCGGATCCACCTTGATCTTGAAGTGGTACATCGACTGCATCGCCTGGTGGTCTTCCTTGCGGAAGGTCATCTTGCCTTTGGGCGTGTCGAAGCTCATGCCTTCCATGGCAGTGATGAGCTTGTTCGTGCCGGTGTCGCCGCCGGTCTTCTTCAGCGCCGTGACCACCGCCATCGCAGCAGAAAAGCCGCCCGCGGTGAAGAAGTCCGGCGGCGCCTTGTACTGCTTGTAGTGCGCCGAGACCAGCGCCTCATTCACGGGGTTCTTCGGGATGCCGAAGTAGTAGTAGGTCGCGCCTTCCATGCCCGGCAGGCTCTTGTAGGCGGCCATGGCGGGCAGGATGTTGCCGCCGGTCGCGATCTCGATGCCGTAGCGCTTGAGGTCGAGGTCGACGATCTTGAAGGGGTTGCCTGCGCCGGCCCAGACGATCCAGATGATCTTGCGGCCCGGCTGGTCCTTGAGCTTGTCGATCAGGCGCTGAGCACCCGCGGTGAAGTCGGTGGTCGCCGGGGGCAGGTATTCCTCATGGGCCAGCTTGGCGTTCTTCAGCGCGGCGCCGAAAGCCTTGACGCCGTCACGGCCAAAGGCATTGTCCTGCGCCAGCGTCGCGACCGTGACGCCCGGCTTGTCGATGGCCACCGCGTTGCTGATGGCGTCCTGCGACGAGTTGCGGCCGGTGCGGAAGATGTACTTGTTCCACTTGTCGCCGGTGATCGAATCGGCCACGGCGGGCTCGACGATCAGCACCTTCTTGTATTCCTCGGCGACCGGCAGCATGGCCAGCGCCACGCCCGATGCAGTCGGCCCGACGGCCAGCGCGGCCTTGTCGTCGGAGTACGCGGCGGCCAGCAACGACTTGCCAAGATCGGGCTTGCCCTGGTCGTCCTTCTCGATGACCACGAGCTTCTTGCCGTTGACCTCCATGGTGCCGCCGGTGGCGTACTCGAGGCCCATCATCAAACCGATTTGCGTCTGCTTGCCGTAGGCCTCGAGTGCCCCGGTCTTGCTGTAGACGTGGGCGATGCGGATCTCGTTGGACTGCGCCATGGCAGCTTGATGAGCGAAGACGGCAATGCTGCCGAGCACGGCTGTCGCGATAAGGTTGCGGCGGATCATGATGTCTCTCCTGTAGGAATGGCTGAATATTGCACAGTTTGTGCCAATTCATAGATTGTTGATTTAACTAGGTATTTTTAATTTTTTGCCCACCTAAAGACCACAAAACAGACATCCGTTATGTCTAATATTCAGACAAATGTCTGTTTCATCGTCAGGGTTTACGCTGAGCATTTCACTGTCCACCGGAACTTCTTCACGTCTTGCGTCAGTACTTTCCTGCGACGCCCGATTTCGCGTAGGCGCTCGCCTGCTTTGCGTTTTTGGGCCTTTCCACCGCCTTACGATGCAGCCCTGGCGTTCGGACGGTGCAGCAATGCAACGCGATCCGCCTGATTTTTCTCAAAGGATTTGACCCATGTACTCCACCAAGCTCCGCACCTTTGCAACCATCACCGCAGTGGCTGCCTGCAGCCTGGCGTTCGTCGGCTGCACCACGACCCGTCCCGGAGATACCGGCACCGCCACGTCGACGCGCACTTCGATCGATGCGCAGGTCGATGCCTCGCTGTCCAAGCTGTACGACACCGTGCCCGGCTCGCGTGAACTGGTCGCCAAATCGCGTGGCGTGCTGGTGTTCCCGTCGGTCGTCGGCGCGAGCTTCGGCATCGGTGCCGAATATGGCCGCGGCGCCCTGCGCACCAACGGTCGTACCCAGGCCTACTACAGCACGACGGCAGGCTCGATCGGCTTCCAGGCTGGCGCGCAGTCGAAGGCGGTCATCTACCTGTTCACCACGCAGGAAGCTCTCGACAAGTTCCGCAACAGCAAGGGCTGGACGGCCGGTGCAGACGCCACCGTGGCCCTGGCCACCATCGGCGCCAATGGCAGTGTCGACACCAACACGGTTCGCCAGCCCGTCATCGGCTTCGTGCTGACCAACGTGGGCCTGGAAGCAGGCGTGTCGGTCCAGGGTGCGAAGATCACCGAAATCGCGCTGTAAGCAAGCGCCGGGCTCTGCCCGCGCCCAAGCCGGCTTCGACGCTGCACCGCAGCGCCGAGCCGGCTTTTTCAATGGTCACCTGTATTGCCTGCGTTGCCTGCATGCGCTTTGGTCAAGCGGCGGCTGGCCGACTCCCCTCACTGGCGGCGCAGTCCGCGCCGAAAGATGGGCGTGGACATGACGATCGCAGTCCGTGTTTCACCCCATCGGTTGATGTCGCCGAGGAAGGATTCCAGCGCGGCCATGTCCGCCACGGCGATGTGCATCATGTACGAGTCCGCACCGGTGACGTGGTGGCACTCGAGGACTTCGGTGCGTGCACGCAGCACTTTGAGCAGTGCCTGTTTGTGCGGTTGCGCCGTCGTGATGCCGATGAGGGCCTGAACCGGCAAGCCGACTTTTGCGGGATCCACGTCGGCATGCACGCCCCGGATGACCCCTGCCTCCTGCAGGCGCCGGAGGCGCTCAGCCGTTGCCGCAATCGAAAGCCCAGCGGCCTCGGCCAGGGTCTTGAGCGGCGCGCGACCATCGGCCTGCACGGCTTCGAGAAGCTTCCATGCCTTGGTGTCGAGCTGGAAGGCGTCGGTCATGGGCGACCGACCTCCTTTTCGGGTCCTGCCTCGCCTGCCTGCGCTTTAGGGGTCATCGCACGGTGCCGCGCCATGTCACCCAGGCGCAGATCCTCCAGTGGCGTCGTGGCTGCGTACTTGCCGGCACCCACGCGTTGCGCGTGATAGATGCCGGTATGGCCCGCGCACAGGTAGCTCATCACGCAGGCAACAGCCGCCAGGGGCCCGATGGCCGGACCAAAAAGTTCCATGGCCATGACGATAGTGGCCAGTGGCGTATTGGCTGCACCTGCGAAAACCGCCACGAAACCGATGGCGGCAAGCATCGAGAACGGCAAGTGCAGCAGGGGCGCGAGCGCATTGCCCAGTGTCGCCCCGATGTAGAAGAGCGGGGTCACTTCGCCGCCCTTGAAGCCCGTGCCGAGCGACACCACCGTGAACACCAGCTTGCCCAGAAAGTCCCAGGGTGCAACCGGCATCTCAAACGACTGCACGATGGTCGGAATGCCCAGGCCGATGTACTTGTGCGCATCGAACTGCGCAGCGCCGAGCGCCCACACGGCCACGGCAACGACGCCCCCCCCCAACACCGGACGCAACGGCGGGTAAGCCACGAAGCGCCTGACCAGTGCGCCCAGGCCATGCGTCGCGGTTGAAAACACGCGACCAGCCAGCCCGAACGCCACACCAGCGACCGCAACGGCCAGCACGCTCCACACACCGATGGGCGCCATGGCGCCTACCGTGTAGTGCGTGTGGTGTACGCCCCACGCCATGCCGACCTGATCCGCCACGAGGCCGGCCACCACGCACGGAAAGAGCGCGTCATAGCGCATGCGTCCGATGGCCAGCACCTCCAGCCCGAAAATCGCGCCCGCCAGCGGTGTGCCAAAGACCGATGCGAATCCCGCGCTGATCCCCGCCATCAGCAGGATGCGACGGTCTTCCGGCGCCAGGCGCAGCAGGCGCGTGAGCTGGTCGGCCAGCGCCCCGCCCATCTGCACAGCCGTGCCCTCGCGCCCGACCGACGCGCCGAACAGGTGAGACACGACCGTGCCACCGAGCACCAGCGGCGCCATGCGCAGCGGCACCATCTTCGTGGGATCGTGGATCTGGTCGATCAGCAGGTTGTTGCCCGCATCCACCGCGCGGCCCCAGCGGTGGTACACCCAGCCCACTGCAAAACCAGCCGCCGGCAGCAACCAGATCATCGCCGGATGCGCCTCGCGCCAACGTGTGGCCGCATCCAGCATGAACAGGAAAAAGGCCGAGGCACTGCCGGCGAGCACGGCCACCACGCAGGCGATGGGCATCCATTTGCCGATGTACGCCAGTTGTGGAAAGGCTTTGAAGAACTTGAAACGGTCGGAGCGCATGAGAAGGAGTCCTGCCTAATTTGAATCGACCGCCATCCGGTCGTACAGCGTGGCGCGCGAAATGCCCAGCAGCCGTGCCGCCGCCAGCTTGTTGCCACCGGTCGTGGCCATCGCGGCGGCAATGGCGCGTCGCTCCAGCTCGGCAACCTGCTCGGCGAGCGGACGCAACAGACGGGTCTCCCCAGCGCTCGGCTCGATGGGTGCGGCGGTCTCTGGCGCGGCAATCTGCTCCAGGCCGGTTTCGGCCAGCACGCGCTGGACCTCGGCCGCATCAATGCGCGTGGCGTCGCTGCGCATGGCGAGCTGTTCGAGCACATTGCGCAGTTCCCGCGTGTTGCCGCGCCAGTGCTGCGCGGCCAGCAACGCCAGCGCGTCGGGCATGAGTTCAGGTGGCGCCTCACCGCTGCGCTGGGCCATGTCCTCGCCCAGCGCCTCGACCAGCGCAGGAATGTCGCCGCGCCGCTCGCGCAGCGGCGGCACGCGCAGCGGCAGCACGTTGAGCCGGTAATACAGGTCTTCTCGAAAGCGTCCGTCGCGCACCAGTGCGACCAGATCGCGCGAGGTTGCAGCGATCACGCGGGCATCGAAGGCGACCAGCTTGTTGGAGCCGAGCGGCTCGATCTCGCCCTCCTGCAGCGCACGCAGCAGCTTGGCCTGCAGGCCCATCGGCATGTCGCCGATCTCGTCAAGGAAGAGCGTCCCGCCGTCGGCGAGCTTGAACTTGCCCTCGCGGCCCTTTCGGTCAGCGCCGGTGAAGGCTCCCGGCGCAAAGCCGAAGAACTCAGCCTCCAGCAGCGTGTCGGGCACCGCCGCGATGTTCAGGCTGACGAACGGTCCGTGCGCGCGCGCCGAGGCGGTGTGGATGGCGTGCGCCAAGAGCTCTTTGCCGGTGCCTGTCTCGCCCAACAGCAGCACCGGGCTCGACGACTGCGCCGCGCGCCGTGCATGGCGCTTGATGTCCACCGCCGCCGGACTGCTGCCGATGAAGCTCGCAAAGGTGTACTTGGCGCGGCGCTGGCCGCCCGGCGCGTGCTGGAGCAGCGGGTTGGCACGCTGCGTGGCCAGCTCGCGCCGCGCGTCGTCCAGGTCGCGCTGGAGCATCGCGAACTTGCTGATGAGCGGCTGCAGCGTGGTTTCGGGATGGTCGAACAAAACGATGCCGATGGCACCGATCACCTCGCCGGGCGCATCGCCGGCATCGCCCTCGCGCTCGGCGTGCAGCGGAATGCGGCTGACCACGAAGGTGCCGGCCCGATTGGTCAGCAAGTCGATGAGGATGGGCTGGCCGGTGTCGAGCACCTGGCGCATCTGCGTGTTGGGGATGACCTCTTCCACCTGGCGGCCGAGAAAATCGTCCACCGATCGCACGCCCAGCGCCGGCAGAAAGCGCTGATAGCCCTCGTTCACCCAGACGATGCGACCGCCTCGGTCCACCAGGAACATGCCCTGGCTGATACTGGAGAACAAGTGGAACATCGAGCGCGCAGCCAGCGCGAGGATGCCGTCGGCGTCGAGCGGGAGTCGAGGGGAAGCGTCGGTGGGCGCAGGCATGGCTGGATCGTAGCCTGCCGCGGCTGCCGGCGCGGACGTCAGCGCGGCGATGCAGGCCGCCTCAGCACCCCGCGTTCAGGCCGGCTGGAAGCTGAAACTGCGCGAAAAGGCAGCGCCGTCGATGGTGCCATCAAAGGTCGCACGATAGCTGGCACCCTTGGTAAGCGCCTGCTGCGCCAACACGAAGACCTGCGCGGCGGTCAGGCGTTGTGCCGGGTCGTTGGACGCGTCCAGCACCGTGGTGGGCACGGTCGCACCATCGGGCCCGATCAGGCGATGGCTGCGCAGCACCAGAACCTTGCCCGCAGGGGCGCGCAAATAGATTGGCGTGCCCACAGTGCCGTCGCCCACACCGGGCAGCGGGTTCGGGTTCTCCTTGGCAGGCACGAAAGAGGCGCGCGCCACGGTCGTGCCGTCGCAGGGGTAGGTCAGCAGATCGGCCTGGCTCGCGTTGTCGACGGTGCTTTTCACGCCGAACTCCATCACAGTGACCTGGGCGAAGGCACTGCTGCCCTTTTGTTCGGCATAGCCCACGCCCAGGTCGCGCCGGGGCGACAGCAGCGCGGCCATGTGATAGACGGTCGTCAGCAGGTACTTCGCGTGCGCGACCGCACGGTCCGTGGGCAGCGCCGCGGCGGCAATGGCCTCGTCGCTGGTCGCGAGGGCGCTGTGGGCGAAAGCCTCGTTGACCGCGCCTGCCGCTGCCGCATAGCCGGCGGCCTTGGCGCGATCGACTGGATTTTCTCCGGTGAAACCCGGCATGCCGGGCACTTCGGTGTGGGCACCCTGCGTGCCATTGGAAATGTCTGTGGCCAGGTAGGTGCCGTGGTGGGCAGCCGCGCTGTCCAGGCTGGCGTCCGCCGCGAGGGGGCTGAAGCCGCAGCGCTGGCGTTCCTCCTGCAGCACCTGCAAGACGGCGGCGCGCAGCCCCACCATGTCGATCGAACGGGCCATCGCGGGCGACGGCACCGGCAAAGCGACCCGCGCGGCCACCGTCGTCGCGCTGGTGGCGGCTTGCGGCCCTGCGGCCACGACGACGCCCGTGGGGCTGGAGGCCCCGCCACCGCCGCCGCAACCGGCCAGCGTAAGCAAGGCCGCGGCAAGAGGAAGAACGACGGATCTGGTGGGTTTGGACGACATGGGAAGACCTGCTTCTGGGACCACGCCAGTCTCCCGCCGACCTGCACTTTTCAATGGGTGGAACAGAGGGTGCATTCCCCATCTTCTGGAGCCGCTGCGCTGCGTCGTTCCCGATTCACCAGCCTCGTGTTGAGCGCCTTAATTTAATCAATCGTTTGATTTATGTGTTCCAATCTTCCTCTATGAAGTCGCCCATTTCGCACGCCATCCCAGCGCCGCCCGCCTCGCGTGCCCCGCGCGCCTCGCGAAGCGATGGCATCGAAGCACGCGGACGGCTGCTGCACGCGGCACTGCGCCTGTTCGCCGAAAAGGGTTTTGCCAAGACGTCCACCCGTGAAATCGCGCAGGCCGCAGGCGCAAACGTCGCGGCCATCAGCTATTACTTCGGCGACAAGGCCGGGCTCTATGCGGCCACCTTCTGCGAACCCATGGGCGGCACGGCGGCCGACGTGATTGCCTTGTTCGATGTCCCCGGCATGCCGGTCGAGGAGTCGTTGCACCGCTTCATGCTGGCTTACACCGAACCCCTCAAGCTCGGCGAAGTGGTGGGCTACTGCATGCGCCTGCACATGCGCGAGCTGCTCGAACCCACACAACAGTTTTCGACAGAGATCGACCGCGATGTGCGCGGCCCGCACGAGGCCCTGGTGCGCGTGCTGTGCCGCCACCTCGCACTCGACGTGCCAGACGACGACGTGCATCGGCTGGCGTTGTCGATCGCCGGTCTCGCCATGCAGCTCTTCGTGATGCGCGACATCGTGGATGCACTGCAACCTTCGCTGCTCGGCTCGCCGCAGGACATCGATGCCTGGGCCCAGCGCCTGTTGGGCTACGCGCTGGCGATGGTCGCCAGCGAAGCCGCCCGACGACGCGCGACGCCGGCCGCACCACGCGCGCCCTCTCCTCCTGCTCGGTCGCACGGCCGCAGCAACCAACGAACAGGACCATGAGCCCATTGCAACTTCTCGGCGCGCTCGGCGTGCCCTTTGCCCTGACGGCCCTTGGCGCCTGCAGCATTGCGCGCCCGCCCGCCATCGCCACCGCGCCCATGCCGGCCCAATGGAACGCGCCCCTGCCGGCAACTGCAGGCATTGCGCGGCCCGCCACCCACACAGGCTCGCTGGCAGCGCTGACCGAATGGTGGCGCCAACTGGACGACCCGCTCCTGGTCGACCTGATCGCCGCAGCCCAGGACGCGAGCCCGACCATGGCCAGCGCGGCAGCGCGCATCGCCGAAGCGCGTTCGAACCGTGTGGCCACGGCATCCGCCCTCCTGCCGAGCCTGAACGGCACGCTGTCGGGCACGCGCGCCAACACGCCGTCGAGCGGGGGCAACGGCTTTGCCGCGACCCCGATCACGACCCTGCAGGGCACCGTGCAGTCGCAATGGGAGATCGACCTGTTCGGGCGCCTGGGCGCCGATCGCGATGCGGCCGAGACCCGGCTGGCCAGTGCCGACGCCAAATGGCACGATGCCCGCGTGTCCGTGGCGGCCGACACGGCCAACGCCTATTTCGCGCAACGCACATGCGTCCAGCAGCTCGCCGTGTCCGAGTCCGACGCCCGCTCGCGCAGCGAGACTTCACGGTTGACCGACCTTTCCGCACGCGCCGGCTTCACCGCACCGGCCGACGCGGCCCTGGCGCGCGCAAGTGCGTCCGATGCGTCGGGCCGGCTCACCCAGCAGCGCGCGCAATGCGAGGTGCAGCGCAAGTCGCTGGTGGCGCTGACCGGTCTGGACGAACGCGAACTTGCCGCCCGGCTGTCCGCCATGCCGACGCTGCAGCCATTGCCCGCGCTGCTCGCGGTGGACGCCGTGCCCGCGGCGCTTCTGGCCCAGCGGCCCGACGTGTATGCCAGCGAGCTGGACGTGGCGGCTGCCAGCGCCGACGTCGGCTCGGCCGAGGCCGAGCGCTATCCAAGGTTGTCGCTCACCGGCTCGGTCGGCGTTTCCCAGTACCGCGTGGGCGGCTTCAGGCAGTCGCTCGACACCTGGTCGGTGGGGCCGTTGTCGCTGACCGTGCCGCTGCTCGATGGCGGCGCGCGCAAGGCCAATGCCGACGCGTCTCGCGCCCGCTATGCCGAAGCCGTGGCCGCGTATCGCAGCAACGTGCGCCAGGCGGTGAGCGAAGTCGAGCAGGCACTGGTGAACCTGCAGAGCACCGACGCCCGTGCGGGCGACGCCGATGCGGCCGTGCAGAACTACCAGGCCTCTTTCAACGCCACGCAGGCGCGCTACGACAGCGGCCTGGCCAGCCTGTTCGAGCTGGAGGATGCGCGCCGCACGCTCTACAGCGCGCAGACCGCGCGCGTCTCGCTGCAGCGTGAACGCGCCGAAGCATGGGTCGCGCTCTACCGAGCGACCGGTGGCGGCTGGACGCGCCCCGCGCAGCAAGAAGGCATCGAATCGACCGCCTCCACATCGACCTCCTCTGTGACACCTGCGAGCCAGGCCGTCCAGCAGGTCACTCAACAGCCATGAAGTCCATGAAACGCTCCACCCTCGTCCTTTTGATCGCCGCCGCGCTGGCGGTCGCCGGTGTTGCCCTCTGGCTCGTTCGCGGCCACCCGGCCGAAAGCCGGTCCAAGCCGGCGCAGGCCGCGGCCGCGCCCCGGCCGACGCTGACAGTCACCGTCGCGCCGCCTGCGCACGCCGAACTGAACGTCACGCTGGCCGCCAACGGCAACATCGCCGCCTGGCAGGAGGCGGTGATCGGCTCCGAATCGAACGGCCTGCGCCTGGGCGAGGTGCGTGTGAATGTGGGCGACGTGGTCAAGAAGGGGCAGGTGCTCGCAACATTCATTGGCGACACGGTGCGCGCGGATGTCGCACAGGCCCGCGCCTCGCTCGCCGAAGCCCGCGCCAATGCGGCGGACGCCGCCGGCAATGCCGAGCGTGCCCGCACCTTGCAGGCCACCGGCGCACTGAGCCAGCAGCAGATCAACCAGTACCAGACCAGCGCGCAGACCGCGCAGGCGCGGGTCGAGGCGGCCGAAGCCGTGCTGGCAGCGCAGCAGGTGCGCGGGCGCAACACGCAGGTGCTGGCGCCCGATGATGGTGTGATCTCCGCGCGCACTGCCACGGTCGGCGGCGTGGTGGCCGCGGGCAGCGAGCTGTTCCGCCTGATCCGCCAGGGCCGCCTCGAATGGCGCGCCGAAGTCACCTCGGCCGAGCTGGCCCGCATCGCAGTCGGCACGCCCGCCACAGTCACCAGCGCCAGCGGCGCCCAGGTGCAAGGCAAGGTGCGCAGCGTGGCACCGACGGTCGATCCGCAGACGCGCAATGCGCTGGTATACGTCGATATCCCCAATGTGCTGCAAAGCACCGCGGTCAAGGCTGGCATGTTTGCACAGGGCGAATTCCAGCTGGGTAGAACCAGCGCATTGACGGTACCGCAGGCAGCCATCGTGCCGCGCGACGGCTTCAATCACCTGATGCTGCTGCAGCCCGACCAGCGCGTCGCGCAGTTGCGCGTGCAGACCGGCCGCCGCGTCGGGGACCGCGTCGAGATCACCACGGCGCTGCCCGCCGATGCCAAGGTCGTGGTGCAGGGCGCCGGCTTCCTGAACGACGGCGATCTGGTGCGGGTAGCCCCATGAACGTTTCCGCCTGGTCCATCAGGAACCCGATTCCGGCAGTGATGCTGTTCGTGCTGCTCACCGTCGGTGGGCTGCTGTCCTTCAACGCGATGAAGGTGCAGAACTTTCCGGACATCGACCTGCCGACCGTCACGGTGTCCGCGGCGCTGCCGGGCGCCTCGCCGTCCCAACTCGAGACCGATGTCGCGCGCAAGCTCGAGAACGCCATCGCCACCATCCAGGGGCTCAAGCACATCACCACCAAGGTGCAGGATGGCGCGGCCACGCTGATCGTCGAGTTCCGGCTGGAAAAGCCGGTGCAGGAAGCCGTCGATGATGTGCGCTCGGCCGTGCAGCGCGTGCGCTCGGACCTGCCCGCCGACGTGCGCGACCCGGTGGTCACCAAGCTCGACCTGGCGGCACAGCCGGTGCTGGCCTTTACCATCGCATCCGACAGGATGGATGCCGAGTCGCTCAGCTGGTTCGTGGACAACGACGTGACCAAGAAGCTGCTGGCGTTGCCGGGCGTGGGCGCGGTCAACCGGGTGGGCGGCGTGACGCGGCAGGTGCACGTCGACCTCGACCCGGCCAAGCTGCAGGCGCTGGGCGCCACGGCGTCGGACATCTCGCGCCAGCTGCGCCAGGTGCAGACGGAAAGCGCGGGCGGCCGCTTCGACCTCTCGGGCAGTGAGCAGCCGGTGCGCACCATGGCCACCGTGCAGTCGGCCGACGAGCTGCGCACGATGCAGATTCCGCTGTCCGATGGCCGCCGCATCCGCCTCGACCAGGTCGCGCGCATCAGTGACACCATTGCCGAGCCGCGCAGCGCGGCGCTGCTCGACGGCAAGACGGTCGTCGGCTTCGAGGTCGCGCGCAGCCGCGGCGAAAGCGAAGTCGAGGTCGGCGGGCTGATCCAGAAGGCGCTGGTCGAACTGCGCACGCAGCACCCGGACATCCGCCTGACGGAGGCCTTCAACTTCGTCGACCCGGTGCAGGAGGAATACGACGGTTCGCTGCACCTGCTGTATGAAGGCGCCATCCTGGCCGTGGTCGTCGTGTGGCTGTTCCTGCGCGACTGGCGCGCGACCTTCGTCTCGGCCGTGGCGCTGCCGATGTCGGTCATTCCGGCCTTCATCGGCATGCACCTGCTGGGCTTTTCGATCAACGTCATCTCGCTGCTCGCGCTGTCGCTGGTGGTCGGCATCCTGGTGGACGACGCCATCGTGGAGGTCGAGAACATCGTGCGGCACCTGCGCATGGGCAAGAGCCCGTACGACGCGGCGATGGAGGCGGCCGACGAGATCGGCCTGGCCGTGATCGCCACCACCTTCACGCTGATCGCGGTGTTCCTGCCGACCGCCTTCATGAGCGGCGTGGCGGGCAAGTTCTTCAAGCAGTTCGGTTGGACGGCCTCCCTCGCGGTGTTCGCCTCGCTGGTGGTCGCACGCGTGCTCACGCCGATGATGGCCGCCTACCTCATGAAGCCCATCGTCACCGCCGAGAAGGAAGCCGGCTGGATGCGCTGGTACATGCGGGCAGTGGCCTGGTGCATGACGCACCGCCTCGTCACGATGGTGCTGGCCCTGCTGTTCTTCATCGGCTCGCTGGCGATGATCCCTCTGCTCAAGACCGGCTTCATTCCGCCGGACGACAACTCGCAGACCCAGGTCTACCTCACGCTGGCGCCGGGCGCCACGCTGGCGCAGACCAGCGCCACCGCCGAGGAAACCCGGCGTCGGCTCATGCAGATCCAGCACGTGCGCAGCGTCTACACCACGGTGGCCGGCGGCAGCGCCGGCGGCGATCCGTTCGCCAGCTTCGGCACGCCCGAGACACGCAAGGCCACGCTCACCGTCAAGCTGGACCCACGCGGCGACCGGCCGCGCAAGCAGGTGATCGAAAACGAAATCCGCAAGGCGCTGGAGAGCCTTCCGGGCGTGCGCACCACGGTCGGCCTGGGCGGTTCGGGCGAGAAGTACATCCTGGCGCTCTCCGGCGAAGACCCGGTGGCGCTGACCACCGCGGCGCGCGCGGTCGAGCGTGATCTGCGCAGTATTCCCGGCCTGGGCAACATCACATCGACCGCCAGCCTGATCCGCCCGGAAATCGCGGTGCGCCCGGACTTCGCACGCGCGGCCGACCTGGGCGTGACGAGTTCAGCCATCGCCGAAACCCTGCGCGTGGCCACCCTGGGCGACTACGACCAATCGCTGCCCAAGCTCAACCTCGCGCAGCGCCAGGTGCCCATCGTGGTGAAGCTCGAAGACTCGGCTCGGCAAGACCTGGCGCTGCTCGAGCGCCTCACGGTGCCGGGCACGCACGGCCCGGTCATGCTGGGCCAGGTCGCCAAGCTCACGGTAGAGGGCGGTCCGGCCGTGATCGACCGCTACGATCGCTCGCGCAATGTCAACTTCGAAATCGAGCTGTCGGGCATGGGCCTGGGCGACGCCAAGACCATGGCCATGGCGCTGCCCTCGATCGCCAAGCTGCCGCCCGGCGTGCGGGTGGCCGAGGTCGGCGATGCCGAGGTCATGACTGAGCTGTTCGCCAGCTTCGGCCTGGCGATGCTGACCGGCGTGCTGTGCATCTACATCGTGCTGGTGCTGCTGTTCAAGGACTTCCTGCATCCGGTGACCATCCTGTGCGCGCTGCCACTCGCACTGGGCGGCGCCTTCGTGGGCCTGCTGATCGGGCAGAAAGCGCTGTCGATGCCTTCGCTGATCGGCCTGATCATGCTGATGGGCATCGCGACGAAGAACTCGATCCTGCTGGTGGAGTACGCGATCGTCGCGCGCCGCGGGCATGACGGCAGCGGCGGCCGCCCCGCCGTGCCCGGCATGAGCCGCTGGGACGCGCTGATGGACGCATGCCACAAGCGCGCGCGCCCCATCATCATGACCACGCTCGCCATGGGTGCGGGCATGGCGCCCATCGCCTTCGGATGGAGCGCAGCGGACTCGAGCTTCCGCTCGCCGATGGCCATGGCCGTGATTGGCGGGCTGATCACCTCCACCGTGCTGAGCCTGCTGGTGGTGCCCGCCGTGTTCACCTACATCGACGACGCCGAGCACTGGATCGGGCGCACGGTGCGGCGCCTGCGGGGGCTGCCGAGATGACGGCGCCTGCGCAATGCGCCGCTTCGCGACGCCCCGCCTTCCTGCTTGCCCTCGTCGGGCTGCTTGCGCTGCTGGTCTTGGGCAGTCCACGCCCAAGCCTCGCGGCCGACGCGCCACCGACCCTGGCGGCCGCCGTTCCCTCGCCGAGTTGGGGTGCCATTGCCTCGATGGCCTCTCCCACCTCGTCGGCTTACGGTTTCTCCTTCAACCAGCGCACCCGCGACGCGGCAGAACGCGCCGCCCTGGCCCAGTGCGAAAAAACCACCGGACGCGCCGGCAGTTGCGCGGTCCGCGCCTATTTCAACCGCGCCTGCGGTGCCCTGGCCGCCGGGAACTACGGCGAATGGGGCACTGGCCTGGCCGCCACGGCAGACGCCGCGGGCAAGGCGGCGGCCAGCCAGTGCGACAGCCACCTGCCGACCCAACCGTGCAAGACGCTGGTGCAGGTGTGCTCGCCGCGCTGAAACCGCCGGCATCGTAGGATCGTCACCTATGCGCCTGCTCCTGATCGAAGACGAAGCCGAAATGGCCGCCTGGCTGATCCGTGCGTTCAAGCAAAGCGGCTTCGTGGCCGACCATGCGCCCGATGCGGCCACGGCCGAGTCTCTGCTCGCAGTCGGCCACTACGACGCCGTGGTGCTCGACTTGCGCCTGCCCGACAAGCACGGCCTGGTGCTGCTGGCCGACTTGCGTGACGCCGGCAACCGCACCCCGGTGCTGGTGCTGACCGCGCAAGGCCTGCTGCAGGACCGGGTCAAGGGCCTGAACCTGGGCGCCGACGACTTCCTGACCAAGCC
This sequence comes from Variovorax ginsengisoli, assembly GCF_030811835.1. Lineage (GTDB taxonomy): Bacteria > Pseudomonadota > Gammaproteobacteria > Burkholderiales > Burkholderiaceae_C > Variovorax > Variovorax ginsengisoli_C. The sequence continues at coordinate 14,380 of NZ_JAUSRO010000019.1, forward strand.
ATTTGCCATCGAAGAGCTGGAGGCGCGCCTCGATGCGTTGGTACGCCGTTCTCGCGGCAACGCACATGGCATCCTGCGCTGCGGCAGCCTGACACGCACCCCCGAGAGCCGCGCATTCCTGCTCGACGGTGTGTTGCTGCCGTTGACGCCGCGCGAGAGCGCCGCGCTGTCGGTGCTGCTCGCGCGCCACGGTTCGCCGGTCGAAAAATCGCACCTCTCCGCCAAGGTCTTTCCTTCGGACAGCCAGGCGGGCCCCGATGCCATCGAGCTGGTGCTGCATCGGCTGCGCCGCAAGCTCGCCGGCGGCGACGTGCGCATCGTCACCGTGCGCGGCCTGGGCTACATGCTCGAGAGCACCGGCCATGACCCTGCCGCCACGCACTGAGCCCGGCAGCCGCTTCGGCATCCGCGCGCGCCTGCTCGTGCTGCTGCTGCCTTGCCTGCTCGGCCTGCTGGCATTGGACAGCTGGAACGACTACCGTGCCTTGCGCGACCTGGCACAAGACGCCTACGACCGGGTGATGCTGGCCTCCGCTCATGCACTGCGCCGCAGCGTGGTCGTCACCGCAGACGGCACGCTGCAGCTGGATGCGCACACGGCTCAGAGCACGGCCCGCGCGGTGCTCGACGCGATCGACGCCGACAACCAGCTGATGTCCGTCGAGCTCCTCCCACGAACCGCGGGGCAGGACCGCGCAGCAGCCGTGCCAGCCCCACGCAGGCTGCTGGGCGAGGCCGACCTGCCGCAACCGCCCGTCGACGGCTGGGCGTCGGTCGATGGTCTCTCCACGGTCTGGTATGACGCCCACCACCTCGGTCATCCGGTGCGGGTGGTGGCGCTGCGCGGCCCGCAGGTGGACGAGCGCGGCCAGCCCTTCGACGTGCAGGTCCAGGTGGTTCAGCCGAGCCGGCCACGTGCGCGCGCCGAGGCCGACTCGCTGCGCCAGCAACTGCTGCGCGATGCGCGCATGGTGCTCATGGTGAGCCTGCTGGTCTGGCTGGGCGTGACCTGGTCGCTCAAACCGCTCGAGCGTCTGCGCGAATCGGTGATTCGGCGCCAGGGTGGCGTCCCGGAGCCGCTGGACGTCACGGGCGTGCCCTATGAAGTGTCACCGCTGGTCATCGCGGTGAACGCGCAGGTGGCCAGCTACCGGGAGCTGCTCGATGCGCAGTCGCAGTTCCTGGCCGACGCGTCCCACCAGCTGCGCACGCCGCTGGCCATCATGATGACCCAGGCGGGGGTGGCGTTGCGCGAGAAAGACCCGGCGCGCCTTCAGGAAACACTGCGGGCGATACGGGCCCAGGTGGGGCGCAGCCGCCGACTCTGCGAACAGCTGCTGGCACTGGTGCATGCGAGCGAGCGCACCCCGCCAGGGTCGGCGCCCAGCGACGTTGATCTCAACGGCATTGCGCGCGACGTGGTGGTCCAGCACCTGACGCTGGCCCATGAGAAAGACCAGGACCTGGGCTGGGCAGATGCCGGTCATGCGGTCACGGCGCAAGCCGATGGCGCCGAGCTGTACGAGGTGCTGGCCAACCTCGTTCACAACGCGATCGTCCACACGCCCGTGGGGGGCCGCATCACCGTCGAGGCCAGCGCCGCCGACGGTCAATCGCTGGTCGAGGTGCGCGACGACGGCCCCGGCATCGCCCCGGCTCGGCGCGACGAGGTGTTCGAGCGTTTTCGGCAGCTGGCCGGCACCGCGGGCAACCACGGTGCCGGCCTGGGCCTGTCGATCGCCCGCGCTTATGCAAGGCGCAACGGCGGCGATGTCGTGCTGGCGGACGCCGGTCCGGACGGCACCGGTCTGCGTGCCATCCTGCGCCTGCCGCAGGCCTGAAGCTCGCCTGCCGGCCGGTGCCCCTGCGGCAGCCGGCACGTGAGTGATAGTACGTATTCGCAGCCCTGCGGGCCCGAACGAAAGCAGATTGGAAGCATCGCTGCCTACGATCCGCGCCAGCCGGCACAGCCGTCGGCGCTATCAAAAGGAGACCCGCATGCCCGCCTGCCCTTCGTCCACCCTGCGCACGCGGAGGTGTTCCGCATGAACAATCGCAATTTCATCCGGGGCATCTTCCTGATGGCCATCGCCGCACTCTTCGGCGGCGTGGCGACCAACTACAGCATCGGCTCCTTCAGCCGCTCCGGCCCCGGGCTGTTCCCGATCATGGTGAGCTCCTTCCTGTTCCTGATCGGGCTGATCACCGCAGTGCGGTCGTTCTTCGTCGAACGGCTGCCGGTGGACTACAACGTCAAGAACATCGCCATCATCCTGACGAGCCTGGTCGGCTTCGCCGTCATCTCGGAGCACGTCAACATGATCCTGGCCATCGTGTTCATGGTGTTCGTGTCCACGTTCGCCGGCACCTCGTATTCCGTGGTGCGCAACATCAAGATCTCGATCGGCCTGGTGGCCGTCGCTTTCGCCTTCAAGAACCTTCTCGGCCTGAACCTGCCGCTCTACTGATGGAAGTCTTTCACAACCTCGCGTTCGGGTTCGAGCATGCGCTCACGCTGCAGAACCTGCTCTATTGCGCCCTGGGCTGCACCGTCGGCACGCTCATCGGCCTGTTGCCGGGCCTCGGGCCGCTTTCCACGATCAGCCTGCTGCTGCCGCTGACCTATTCGATCCCCACCGGCGGCGCACTCATCATGCTTGCCGGCATCTACTACGGCGCGCAATACGGCGACAGCGTGAGCGCAATCACGATGAAGATCCCGCATGCGAGCAGCATCGTGGCCTGTATCGACGGCTACCAGATGACGCTCAAGGGCAAGACCGGCCTGGCGCTGTTCACGGCCGGGCTGTCGAGCTTCATCGGCGGCACCGTCGCCATCGTGGTGCTGTCGACGATGGCACCGGCGCTCGGCGAAGTCGGCTTCCTGTTCGGCCCGGCCGACTACTGCGCGCTGATGCTGCTGGGCTTCTTCTGCGTGAGCTTCGTGAGCGCAGGCAGCCTGCTCAACGGCCTGGCCATGGCCATGGTCGGCGTGCTGCTCGGCGTGGTGGGCACCGACGTGAACAGCGGCGTGGCGCGCTACACGATGGACCTGCCCTTCCTGCAGGACGGCATCGGCCTCATCAGCATCGCGCTGGGCTGCTTCGGCATTGCGGAAGTGGTGAAGAACCTGGACAACAAGAACGTGCTCACGCCGTTCAACGGCAAGATCAAGCTCATGCCGACCTGGCCCGAGTTCAAGCGCATCTGGCCCAGCGCGCTGCGCGGCAGCGTGATCGGCTCCGTGCTGGGCATCCTGCCCGGCGGTGGCCCCACCATCGCCCAGTTCGCAGCCTATGCGGCCGACAAGAAGTTCAGCAAGTACAAGCACGAGATCGGCACCGGCTGCATCGAGGGTGTCGCCGGACAGGCAGCGGCCGACGAGGCTGCCGCGCGCACCAGCTTCATCCCGCTGATGGCCATCGGCATCCCCGAGAACGCCGTCATGGCGTTGATGATGGCCGCCTTCGTCGTCAAGGGCATCCAGCCCGGCCCGAACATGATCGGCACACACCCCGACCTGTTCTGGGGTCTGGTGGCCAGCATGTGGATCGGCAACTGCTTCCTGCTGGTGCTGAATGTGCCGCTGGTGCGTTACTGGCTGTCGGTCTTCAAGATCCCGTACACCGTGCTGTTCCCTGCGATCATGTTCTTCTGCTGCGTCGGTACCTTCAGCATCAACAACAGTCTGGACGACATCTACACCACGGCGGTCTTCGGCCTGATCGGCTACCTCTTCCTGCGCCTGGACATGGAGGCGGCACCGCTCATGCTCGGCTTCATCCTCGGGCCGATGCTCGAGGAAAATTTCCGCCGCGCAATGCTGCTGAGCCGCGGTGACTTCAGCGTCTTCGTGACGCGGCCGATCAGCGGCACGCTGTTGACCGTGATTGCCATCGTCGTCATCTGGCAGACGGTCGCGTTCTTCCGTGCCGTGCGCAACAAGAAAACGGTGGCTCCTGTCGCCCCAGAGGAAGCGCAACAGGCAGTAGGCTGAGAACAGGTCGCCTGGCGGGTCGGCGGATGTCGACCCGCTTGAAGTGCACTGCATTGTCAGATGGAGAGCCCGCCACCCAGACATCCAATATTTCTCTGCGCATTTCCGTGACTTCCTGCTCGCCGAGCCGAGCCGAGCGCTGTCGCACGCACCAGATCGCGTGCCAGACTGTGCTTTCAGGGAGGCAAAACGATGCGTATGGATGTCAACGCACGCGCGCTGCGCGTGGAAGGCGCGGCACTGCCGCAATGGCAAGGGCAGCCTGCACTGCTGCCTGTCCGATTGGAGGGACGCGAAGGCGTCAACAGGCTGTTCGAGTACCGCCTGCTCCTGAAAACCCCCGACAGCCGAAGTTTCAGCCCGTTTCTTGCGGCCAACTTCAAACTCAACGAGTTCGTCGGCCGAGAGCTCACGGTTCACATCGAACTCGAGGGCAGCGGCACCTATGTCGTGGGCGCGGTCGGGTCCGAGACGGGCTCCCTCGGTGCCGGAACGCGCGAGATCACCGGTCTCGTCGACAGCGCCCGTTTCGTCAAGATAGCCGGGCGGCACGCTTTCTACGAATTTGTTCTGCGCCCATGGCTGCACCTCGCGACCCGCACCTCCGATTGCAAGATCTTCCACAACAAGACGGTGGTCGAGATCCTGGACGAGGTCCTCGCGGACTATTCGTTTCCTGCCGAGAAGCGATTTGGCACGCAGTACCCGGAGCGCGAGACCCAGACGCAACTCAACGAGACCGATGCCGACTTCCTGATGCGCCTTTGCCAGGAATGGGGCATCAACTTTCACTTCGAGCACAGCGAGGGCAAGCATCGCCTCGTACTCAGCGACAACAACGGTGCGTTTGTGGAAAGCCCGAGCGAAGCGTATCGGGAGCTGCGATTCCATGACGGTCGCAACCAGATCGACGAAGAGTTCGTCACCGAGTTCACCGTCACCGACACGCTCACCAGCGGGAGCTACGAGAGCCGGGATTTCGACTACACCCGCCCCCGAGCGCTCCTGGCCGCGCGCGTGCGCTCGCCGCGGGACACGGGCCAGTCCGGGCAGGACATCTTTCGCTGGCGTGCGGACGACGGCAGCGACTACAGCCAGCCCAATGCCGGCCGACTGGCCGATGCCAACCAGACCGAGTCGCAGGGCGAACTGCTCGCGCACCTGCGCATGGAGGCGATGCGCCAACATGGCCTGCGCGCGCAAGGCGCAGGCGAGTTGCGCGGCCTTTTGCCGGGCCACACCTTCCGGCTGAAGGGGCACCCGCAGGAGCTGGCCAACGGCGACTATGTCGCCATCGACACGGAACTGCTGATCGAGGATGTCGCGGCGGTCTCACAAATGACCTCATCGGCGGCACCCACTGCACAGGGCGCGCAGGGCGATGGGGCGGCAGCCCAGCAATGGCGTGTCCAGCTGCGATTCGAAGCCCAACCCGCGCGCCAGCCGTTGCGGCCCGAGTTCAGTATTCCCAAGCCGCGCCAGCACAGCCCGGAGACCGCACTGGTGGTCGGGGCCAGCGATTCGCAAGGTGTCCCGAACAACATCTACACCGACGAATTCGGTCGCGTCAAGATCCAGTTCCACTGGGACCGCTATGGCGAAAAGGACCATCGCAGCTCGTGCTGGGTGCGCGTGTCCAGCGAGTGGGCAGGCAACCAGGCGGGCGCCATGCACCTGCCGCGGGTCGGCCAGGAGGTCATCGTCAGTTTTCTCGGCGGTGACCCGGACTTGCCGATGGTCACAGGGCGGGTCTTCAACCAGCACAACCTGCCGCCGTGGGAGCTGCCCGGCCAACAGGCGCTCAGCGGCTTTCGCTCGCGCGAATTGAAACCCGGTGGCGGCAACAGCGCTGCCGGGCGCAGCAACCACCTGATCTTCGATGACACATCTGGCAGCATCCAGGCACAGCTCAAGAGCGACCACCAGCACAGCCAACTCTCGCTCGGCGACATCAGCCGCATCGAGAACAACGCGGGTCGTCAGGAACCACGGGGCGAAGGCTTCGAGCTTCGCTCCGACGGACATGGTGCCGTGCGAGCCAAGGCGGGCATGCTGCTCACGACGGAAGCGCGCGAACGGGCGCGCAACCACACGACCGACATGGGCGAGACCGTCCATCGACTGGAACGCGCACACGATCACCACGAGACGCTGGCAGCACTTGCGCGGCATCACCATGCGCAGGAAGACAACACCGACCAGGCCGAAGTCGCCGGCCAGTTGAACGCCCAGAACCAGACCATCAAGGGCACGGCCGGCGCGGACAGTGCCAGCACTGGCTTCCCGGAACTGGCCGCGCCCCATCTGGTGCTTGCCAGCGCGGCAGGCATCGGCGCCACGGCGGCCGGCACGCTTCAGCTTGCCGCGGGTCAGCATATTGCCGCGACCAGCGCAGGGCACACCAGCTTGAGCAGCGCCAAGAGCCTGCTCGGAAGCGCGATGGATGCGATACGCCTTTTTGCCCAGAACCTGGGCATCCGCATCGTTGCAGCCAAGGGCCCGGTGCAGGTGCAGGCGCAGGACGACAACATCGAGCTGATCGCCCAGAAGGGGGTCGAAGTCACCAGCACCACCGACTGGACCCGGATCAAGGCCGAAAAGGGAATCTCCCTCGAAGTCGAGGGCACGCGGTTCGAAATCACGAGGAAAGGTGTCCAGATCTGGACCACCGGCGTGAGTCATGTGTGGGCGGGTGACCACCAGACCTTCGGGCCCAAGTCCGCGGCGCCGCTGCTGCCTGAACTGCCTCGCAGCGTGTGCATTCCCTGCATGCTGAAAGCCGCCAAGGCCGGCAGCGCCATCACCCGCTTCTGAGGCACCTCCATCATGAAAAACTTTGTCCTGGTCGACGGTGCCATGGCTTACGGCACGGTCAGCACGCGGCAGGTCTTCAAGGCGCCCGACGCCGAGTGGCTGGCCGCGCTCATGCCGCACGAAGCGCAGAGGCTTGCCGGGCCGCTGCTGCTGGACACCGAGCGCATCAACAGCCTGCCGGCTTGGGTGTCTGAGGCGCACCGGGTCGTCGCGGCCTTTCCCTTGCGACTTCATATGTCGGTGATCGACTCCGAACTTGGGCTGAAGGAACTGGCCGAGCATCTGCGTCGTTTCATCCATTTCAGCGACGACCAAGGTGAGACCTACGGACTGCGCATCGCGGACTGCCGCGTGCTGGCCTACCTGCCCCAGGTATTGAGCGCGGATCAATGGGATGCCTTGACCGCCCCCATCCAGCGCTGGAGCATCCACGACCGGACGGGAAAGCAGGTGCAGTTGTCACTTGACGAAACGCGGCATGCGCGCCAGACGCCCTCGTCGATATGGCACCTGAACGCCGACCAGATTGAACGGCTGATCGATGCCGGAGAAGCCGACGCACTGCTGGCGTTGCTCGGCAAGTCGCCCGAGGCCACCCCACCTGCTGACATTCAACGGTATTTCGCCCTGGCCAGCCAGTGCGTCGAACACTGGCGAGCCGGCGGCGGCAAGGATCGCGGCCAACTCCTCGAACTGGGCCGGCGCGCCTTCGCCAACCAGAGGGCCAAGCGATGAAGCATGAGCCGATGCGGATGGGGTCGGTCGGTGCCGACGGCCTTGACGGAGACCGCTGATATGCGCGACGAACACAACCGCAGCGTGATCCGGCTGGCCGACACCACCGACCACGGCGGCACCGTGAAGACGGCCTTCGAGGGCCTGCGCGTCCACGACAGGCCGGTCGCCGGCGAGGGCTGCCTCGTCTGGTGCCCGCGCTGCAAGGGCGACTTTGCCATCCTGCCTTCGAGTTCCGGGCGAAGGCACCACGGCCGGACCATCGCCTACGAGGGCGACCTGACGGCGTGCGGAGCCCGCCTCATCGCGTCCTTTGTCGGCTGAACCGAGACACAGCGAGCCACCCAGGGAGGTCCACCCATGAACCGATTCAAAACGATAGCCAGTCTCAGGCGCCGATTGCAACACTGGGCCGTCCGGCTGCTTGGCGCCCTTTCCATGGCAGCACTGCTGAGCGCCTGCGCGCTTCACGGCAACGACCTGGTACCCGACCAGGACAAGGTGGGGGTGCCCGTGACCGCCATCGGGCACTACGGCGCAATGATCGGCATCCCCGAATACTCCATCGATGGCTTCCACGGCGGCAACAACAGCGGCTGGGGTGGTGGCGGCAGCATCGCTTGTTGCGTCCTGCTGCCGCGCACCGTCACCAAGCCGGTCATCGTCACGGTCAAGTGGGAGACCTGTGACATCAGCCATATCAAGTACGTCAACCACCGCAAGGTGGACCCGGACGCCCGTTGCACCATAGAGGAACACGAAGCCACCGTGCCCATTCACTTTGCGGTTCCTCCGGGGGACAGTTCCGGTCTGTACGTGCACTTTCTACCGGGTCACAAGGTCGAGGTGTGGGTGTCATGGCCAGGTCCCGGCAGCACTCTTTATCCCGGTCCCAAGTTCCCGTTTGGACCCGCGCCACCCTATGCGCCGCTGCCCGACGAGAAGCCGGCACTGCCGACTGACAACAGCACCAAGAAATAACAAGCAACCCAGGGAGTCCTAACAGTGAGCGATTTCAAGACCATCACCGACCTCAGGCGCCGATTGCAACACTGGGCAGTCCGGCTGCTTGGAGTCCTATCGATAGCAGCGCTGCAGAGCGCCTGCGCGCTTCACGGCAACGACCTAGTGCCCGACCAGGACAAGGTGGGAGTGCCCGTGACCGCCATCGGGCACTACGGCGCAATGATCGGCATCCCCGAGTACTCCATCAACGGCTTCCACGGCGGCAACAACAGCGGCTGGGGCGGCGGTGGCAGTACAGCATGCTGCGTCCTGCTGCCGCGCACCGTCACCAAGCCGGTCATCGTCACGGTCAAGTGGGAGACCTGCGATATCAGCCATATCCAGTACGTCAACCATCGCAAGGTGGACCCGGACGCCCGTTGCACCCTAGAGGGACACGAAGCCACCGTGCCCATTCACTTTGCGGTGCAGCCGGGGGAAGGTGCCGGCTTAAAGGTTCACTTCCTGCCCGGTCACAAAGTGGAGGTTTGGTATACGCGGCAGGGGCCTACCAGCGCTGAGTACCCGGGCCCCAAGTTTCCATTTGGCCCCGCGCCACCCTATGCGCCGCTGCCCGACGAGAAGCCGGCACTGCCGACTGACAACAGCACCAAGAAATAACAAGCAACCCAGGGAGTCCTAACAATGAGCGATTTCAAGACCATCATCGACCTCAGGCACCGATTGCAGCACTGGGCTGTCCGTCTGCTTGGCGCCCTTTCCGTGGCAGCACTGCTGAGCGCCTGCGCGCTTCATGGCAACGACCTGGTGCCCGACCAGGACAAGGTGGGAGTGACCGTCTCAGCCGTCGGCCACTACGGCGCAATGATCGGCATCCCCGAATACTCCATCAACGGTTTCCACGGCGGCAACAACAGCGGCTGGGGGGGTGGCGGAAAGACCAGTTGCTGCGTCCTGCTGGCGCGCACCGTCACCAAGCCGGTCATCGTCACGGTCAAGTGGGAGACCTGCGATATCAGCCATATCCAGTACGTCAACCACCGCAAGGTGGACCCGGACGCCCGTTGCATCGTAGAGGAACACGAAGCCACCGTGCCCATTCACTTTGCGGTGCAACCGGGGGAAGGGGGATGTGGCTTGTTCGCTCACTTCTTGCCAGGTCATAAGGTCGAGCTCTGGTATGCGAGTCCATGCCCCGAATCACCGCGGTACCCCGGCCCCAAATTCCCCTTTGGACCCGCACCGCCGTATGCGCCGCTGCCCGACGAGAAGCCGGCACTGCCGACTGACAACAGCACCAAGAAATAACAAGCAACCCAGGGAGTCCTAACAATGAGCGATTTCAAGACCATCATCGAACCCGCTGCCGTCGTCTGCCCGAAACCATTGCCCATCTCGCGCGCACACGAGTGCGAGTTCGCCCTCAACATCGGCCTGTTCTTCGACGGTACCGACAACAACAAAAACACCGAGGCGACCAAGCTCACCAACACCAATATCGTGCGGCTTTGGGAGGCCTACAAGGACAACGACGACGAGGGGTTCTACGCGAACTATGTCTCTGGCGTCGGAACGCCCTTCACCGAAATCGGCGAAAAGACTTTCCCCGCCATGGGGTCACCCTTCGGTGCCGGTGGCGAGGCTCGGATCGTTTATGGGTTGCTGCAGGTCATCAACTCGGTACATCGGTTTGTGAACGGCAGCTTGCGCTTTGAGGGACCCGTCCTCGCCGCCCTCTGCTCCGACACCCGCGTGCCCGCCGACTCCGCCAGCGCCACCCCCCAGCGCCTGACCGCACCCCAGAAAATCCTCGCCGACCTGGGTCTTTCTCAAGGGCTGGTCGGCGCGCCGCCCGAGCGCCGCCAGTTCATCACCGGCATTGCCGCAGAGCTGCGCCAGCAGCTCCTGGCGCGTGCCACCCGGCCGCGCGTCTCGGCCATCTACCTGGACGTGTTCGGCTTTAGCCGTGGCGCCGCCCAGGCACGCGTCTTCACCAGCTGGCTGCACCAGCTCATGCTCAGTCACGGCGAGCTCTTCGGCGTGCCCAGCTATGTGCGCATGCTCGGGGTCTTCGACACCGTCTCTTCCATCGGCCTGACCGATGCGATCGGCAGCCACGGCCACGGCGCCTGGGCCACGGCGCAGGATCTGCGCATTCATCCGGAGGTGAAGAACTGTGTGCACTACCTCGGGCTGCACGAGCTGCGCACCAACTTCCCCAGCGACAGCGTCGGTGGGCTGGAAGGTGTACTGCCGCCCAATTGCCAGGAGCACTTCTGCCCCGGTGTGCACAGCGACGTGGGTGGCGGCTACGACGCGGGCGAACAGGGAAAGGGTGGCATCGAGCGCCTGATCGACCCGCGCGTGACCCTGAGCATGGGCGGCGGCTTGCGCTTCGAGCCCGACGACAGCCGCAAGCTCTCGCAGTGGTCGCTCAATGCCATGCATGCGGCGGCCTTGGAGACCTGCAAATCGCACGAGGCAATTCCCTGGATCGAGTTCAATTCAGAGGCGGGTGATAAAGCCCGACTCTCCGAACGCTTCGCCATGGCCAGCGACCGAACGGGCACGCCCTTCGTGCGCACGGCGGTCGAGCGCTACTTCCAGCGCTGCGGCGTGGCATCGGGCCTCAACGCGCGCGATGCGCTGCGCGAGCACGGCCTGCGCTACCTGGCCTGGCGCTACCAGGTGAACCGGCAGAACGGCTTCGAGAAGCTCCCCAGCGTGAGGCGCGCTCGCACGCGCGGGGGGCCGGGCCTGGACTACTACCTTCGAGGCGAGAAGCTCTTCGGCGAGCAGGTTCGCATGCTCTCCACGCGCGCACCGCTGCTGGACTTCATGAGCGAGAAGGACACCCGCAACGGCTTCAGCGCGCACGCGCCCGAGATTTTCGAGCGCATGAAGACGCTGCGGCTCGAAAGTGATATCGGCACCTTCTTCGACGAATGGGTGCACGACTCCTATGCCGGGTTCATCGGCAAGTTTGTCAATCATGGCGGCAACCTCATGCACCTCGCGTCCGAAGGGCAACGCTACGTGCGCTGGCGCGGCTTGTACTGCGGCTCCGACGAGCAGCTCAATGCGCTGCGCCGGGCCGGGGACGAGGACCGCCGCGTGGCCTAGGCAGGTCGGTGGATCAGGCGTCGAGCTGCGCCAGCCGCTGCATCTTTCGCTCGCTCATGCGCTTGGCCACCCGTGGCAGCACCAGCACGCACAGCACCACGATCACCAGGGCAATCGACATCGGGCGCTGGAAGAACACCAGCGCACTGCCCTCGCCGATCGACATGGCGTTGCGCAGCTGCGCTTCGGCCAGCGGGCCGAGGATCATGCCGACCACCACGGGTGCGGTCGGGAAGTCGAAACGACGCATCACCACGCCCAGCACGCCGATGGCGTACAGCAGGAACAGGTCGAAGGCGCTCTGGCGCATGCCGTAGGCACCCACCGTCGCGAAGATCAGGATGCCGGCGTAGAGCTGGGGCTTGGGGATCTTCAGCAGCTTGACCCACAGGCCGACCATCGGCAGGTTCAGCACCAGCAGCATCACGTTGCCGATGTAGAGCGAGGCGATCAGCGCCCAGACCAGCGCGGCCGAGGTGGTGAAAAGCTGCGGGCCGGGCTGGATGCCGTAGTTCTGGAACGCGCCCAGCAGGATGGCCGTGGTGTTGCTGGTGGGGATGCCCAGCGTCAGCAGCGGGATCAGCGCGGCGGTGACCGTGGCGTTGTTGGCGGCCTCCGGGCCGGCCACGCCTTCGATGGCGCCGGTGGTGCCGAACTCGGCCTTGGCATCCTTGTCCTTGGCGAGCTTCTTTTCCATCGCATAGCTCAGGAAGGTCGGGATTTCGGTGCCGCCGGCCGGAATGCAGCCGAAGGGCGTGCCGATCGCGGTGCCGCGCAGCCAGGCCGGAATGGATCGCTTCCAGTCGCGCTTTGTCATGTGCACGCGGCTGAGCTTGTTCTGGCCTTCGACGACTTTGCCTTCGTACAGCACGGCGTAGAGCACTTCGGCCACGGCGAACAGGCCCACGGCCACCAGCACGATCTCGATACCGTCCAGCATTTCCGGGATGCCACCGGTGTAGCGCCCCTGTCCGGAGATCTGGTCGAGGCCGACGCAGCCCGCAGCCAGCCCGACGAACAAGGCCGTCATGCCGCGCAGCGTGCTCTTGCCGAGCACGGCGCTCACCGTGGTGAAGGCCAGCAGCATCAGCAGGAAGTACTCGGGCGGGCCGAGCTTGACCGCGAACTCGGCCACGAACGGCGCGAACAGCGTGACGATGACCGTTGCGATGGTGCCGGCGACGAAGGAGCCGATGGCCGCAGTGGCCAGCGCCGCCCCGGCCCGCCCGCTCTTGGCCATCTTGTTGCCTTCCATCGCCGTGACCATGCTGGCCGTCTCGCCGGGCGTGTTCAGCAGGATGGAGGTGGTCGAGCCGCCGTACATGGCGCCGTAGTAGATGCCCGAGAAGAAGATCATCGAGGCCGTGACGTCGACCTTGGCGGTGATGGGCAGCAGCATGGCCACGGCCACGGCCGGGCCGATGCCCGGCAGCACGCCGACGGCGGTGCCGAGCGCGCAGCCAACCAGGCACCAGAGCAGGTTGACAGGGGTGATGGCCGCGCCGAAGCCGACCATGAGTGCGTTGAAGATGTCCATGTCAGAACCACCCTGTGGAAGTCAGGCCCGGCAGGTTGATGGCCAGGAATTGGGTGAAGGTCCAGAACACGGGCGCCGAAATCAGCAGCCCGGTCACGATGTCGATGAGCCAGGTGCGCGGCGCGCCCGACGGCTGGCCGGTCGCGCGGCGCAGGCCCTGCACGGCCATCACGTAGCACAGTGTGCAGCTCAGGATGAAGCCCAGCGAGGTGATGACGGCCGCGTTGATCAGCAAACCGGCCGACACCCAGACGAAGCCCGGCCAGTAGGCGCGGTCGGCGCCGGTCGGAGGATCGAGTTCGCGGAAGCCGCCGCTGCGCGCCTCCCACAGGATGAAGACGCCGCAGATCATCAGCACGATGGCTGTGAGCCAGGGCAGGAAATTGGGGCCGACACCGCCGTAGCCGGCGTCGGACGAAATGTCGAGGGCGCCATACGCCAGGCCCAGGCCCGTCAGCAGCACGCCGACGCCAACGAGGGTCTGCGGCCAGACCGCCGCGGCCTTTGCGTCCGCCTCGTCAGGAGAGATAGAACTTGTTGTTGTCATCGTTTGATTCCAGGGAAGACGGACACGGTGGCCCTTGCGAAAACACCGCGGCGCCGGCACGCCGGACCCACGGTGGTCTTGCTTTCGAAAGCTCTCGCAGCGCAGGGCCCGATCAGATCATTCCGGACTTGGCCATCGTGGCGCGCAGCGACGCGAACTCGTCCTCGACGAACTTGTCGAAGGCCGGGCCGGTCAGCACGGCGGGGGTCCAGTCGTTCTTCTTCACGGCGTCGGCCCAGCTCGGGCTCTTGAGCGCCGCGAGCACCATGTCGGTCAGCGCCTTGCGCTGGTCTGCGCTGATGCCGGGCGCGCCGTACACGCCGCGCCAGTTGCCGATTTCCACGTCGATGCCCTGCTCCTTGAGCGTCGGCACGTCGACGCCGGGCAGGCGCTGGGCCGAGGTCACCGCGATGGCGCGCATCTTGCCCGCGGCAATGTACTCGGCGAACTCGCTGTAGCCGCTGCCGCCGATGCTCACGTTGCCGCCCAGGATGGCCGCCGTGGCTTCACCGCCGCCACGGAAGGCCACGTAGTTGATCTTCGATGGGTCGGCGCCCACCTTCTGCGCGATCATGGCCGCGGCAATGTGCTCGGTGGCACCGCGCGAACCGCCGCCCCACTTCACACTGCCCGGGTCCTTCTTGAGCTGATCGACCACGTCCTTCATCGTCTTGAAGGGCGAGTTGGTGGGCAGCACGAACACGTTGTATTCGCTGGTGATGCGGGCGATCGGCGTGGCCGATTCGAGCTTGACCGGTGGCTTGCCGGTGATGATGCCGCCCAGCATGACCGCGCCCATGACCATCAGCGCGTTCGGGTCGCCCTTGGAGCCGTTGACGAACTGGGCCAGGCCCAGCGCACCGGCAGCGCCGCCCTTGTTGTCGTAGGTGACCGTGTCGGCGACCTTCGCGTCGACGAGGGCCTTGCCCAGCGCGCGGCCGGTGGTGTCCCAACCGCCGCCCGGGTTGGCGGGTACCATCATCTTGACGTTGGCGGCGGCCCAGGCCGAAAGCGGCAGGGCACCGGTGGCGGCGAGTGCGGCCAGGGACTTCAGGAAGGTATCGCGACGCATGGGTTGTCTCCTATTACCAAGGTAAGCTGATCGGAAGCTGAACGCCGCTATGATGCGCCGCCTCGCTGTCAGTTGGCTGTCCTGCACACTGGGGTAAACACCGAACCCTGATTCATGAAGCTGCTGCTTGTCGAAGACGACCCCACCATGCAGACCACGCTGCAGCGCACGCTCGGGCGCCGGCGCATCGACGTGCGCGTGTGCGGCGACGGCGCCCTGGCGCTGGCGCAGTGGCGTGCCATCGAGCCCGACGTGGTGGCGCTCGACCTGAGCCTGCCGAACCTCGACGGCCTGCAGGTACTGGCCCAGGCCCGCGCCGCCGGCCTGCGCACACCGGTGCTGCTGCTGACCGCGCGCGGCACGGTGGGCGACCGCATCGTCGGGCTGAATGCCGGTGCCGACGACTACCTGCCCAAGCCCTTCGACCTCGACGAGCTGGAAGCGCGCATCCGTGCGCTTCGCCGGCGCCACCAGCCCATCGATGGCGAGCCACCGCCCGGCCCCAAGGACGTCGGCGGATTGCGCTATGCGGTCGACAGCGGCGCCATCTATCACCGCGCCGACGTGCTCGACCTCACGCCACGCGAGTTGGCGCTCCTCAAGGCGCTGATGACCAAACCGGGCCATGCGGTGAGCAAGGAACGGCTTTTCGAACTGGTGTTCCCGGGCGAGACCGACGTCCAGTACGAGGCGGTCGAAGTGGTGGTGTACCGGCTGCGCAAGAAACTCGCCGGCACCGGCGCCTCGCTGATGACGTTGCGCGGGCTCGGCTACCTGCTGCGAGAAGACGCTGCATGACGCTGAAGGCTGCGGGCCTGTTGGGCCTGGGGGCAGGCGCTTCGCTGCGCACGCGGTTGCTGCTGGGCATCCTGGCGCCAGTGGCGCTTTTCATCGTGATCAACAGCGTGAGCCTGTACCGGCAGAGCCTGGCTGCAGCCACCACCGCCTACGACCGCACCCTGCTCGCCTCGGCCAAGACCATCGGCGAGCAGCTCGACGTGGAGGGCTACGACGACGCGGCGCGATTGCGCGCCGTGGTGCCCTACTCCGCGCTCGAAGCCTTCGAGGCCGACAACAAAAGTCGCATGTTCTACCGCGTGTCCGCGCAGAGCGGCGACATGGTCTCGGGCTACGCCGAGCTGCCGTTCTGGCGCGGCAGGCTGCCCAACCGGCCGCCCTACGCAGCGCTGGTCGATTTCTATGACGCGGAGTTTCGCGGCCAGCCGGTGCGCATGACCGTGCTGCTCCAGCCGGTGGCCAGCTCCCGGGGGCGCGGCATGGCGGTGGTGCAGGTGGCCGAAACGCTGGAGCTGCGGGAGACGCTGGCGCGTCAGTTGCTGATCGACATGCTCTGGCGCCAGCTCGTGCTACTGGCCGTGATCGCGGGCGTCACCACGCTGGTGGTGCAACGCGCCACACGGCCGGTGCGCGCACTGGGCGAGGCGATCGAGGCGCGCGCGCCCGACGACCTGTCGCCCATCGACGCGCCCGACGCGCCGCGCGAGTTGCGCCCGCTCATCGACGCCACCACCCGTGTCATGGGCCGCCTGCAGGGCCTGCTCGATCACCAGAAGCGCTTCGTGCGCGACAGCGCGCACCAATTGCGCACGCCACTGGCCGTGCTCAAGGCGCAAGTACAGTCGGCGCGCCGCGGCGACGTGCCGCCTGACCAGGCGCTGCGAGAGATCGACGACACGGTCCAGCGCGCGACGCTGCTGGCCAACCAGATGCTGTCGCTCGCCAAGGTCGAGCAACTGCGCCAACAACCCGAGTCGCAGGTGCTCGACTTCGGCAGCATCGTGCGCGAGATCGCTCTCGACATTTCCCCGCTGATCGCCGACAAGGCGCTCGACTTCGAGCTCGACGCCACGCCAACACACGTGAATGCCCACCAGTGGATGCTGCAGGAACTCGCTCGCAACCTGCTGCACAACGCCATCAAGCACAGCCCGCCGGGCGGCGCACTGCTCGTCGAGGTGCGGGTGGACGATGGCATGGCGCAATTGCGCCTGAGCGATGAAGGCCCCGGCATCTCGTCGTCGCTGCGCCAACGGCTGTTCGCGCCCTTCGCCGCGGGAGACACACGCAGCGGCTCCGGGCTGGGACTGGCGATCTGCCGCGAAATCGTGCGTGCGCTCGGTGGCAGCATCTCGCTGGACAATCGGGTCTCGGCAGGCCGCGTCACCGGGCTCGACGCAACGGTGCGGCTGCCACTCGAACAAGGATGACGATGGATCGTTTGCGCATCGACAAGTGGCTGTGGGCCGCACGCTTCTACAAGACCCGATCGCTGGCGGCCGAGGAAATCGGCAAGAACCGGGTGCAGGTCAATGGCGACATCGCCAAGGCCTCGCGCGAGGTCAAGGCGGGTGACACCGTGGCCCTGCGCCATGGCGTGGTGCTTCGCACGGTGGTGGTGCGCGGTGTAAGCGGCCAGCGCGGTCCGGCGCCCGTGGCCCAGCAGCTCTACGAGGAAACGCCCGACAGCATCGCCGCGCAACAGGCCGCAAGGGAGCTGCGCAAGATGGGCAGCGAGCCGGCACTGAGCATCGACACCGGCCGGCCGACCAAGCGCAACCGGCGCGATCTCGATGCGGCAAGGCGCGGCACGTCGGGCGGTACAGGCGCAGGCACAGGCGAATGGGACAACCGATGGAGCGCGTCCGTCGACGCGGACGAACGCTGATTCGCAGCTCACAGGGTGTTGCGCCCGCAGGGCGTCGCGGTTGAATCCGACAACCGCCTGGAGCAGGCAGCACTACGGTAGAAAGCTACCATTCGTGAGCCTAACTAATTCGTGAGCCTACCCATCATGTCCAGCTTCAAGAAGTACCGCGTCGGCGACAAGTTCAAGCTGGACCGTTGCAACCCCGCCGCCACGCCCTTTCTCGAAGGCACCGAAGCGCAGCAGGCCCGCCAACTCGACGCCCTGGCCATCGAGCTCGACAAACTGCAGAACCTGCTGCACGCCGCAGGCCAGCGCAAGGTGCTGCTGGTATTGCAGGGCATGGACACCAGCGGCAAGGACGGCACGATACGCTGGGTGTTCTCCCGGACCTCACCGCTGGGCGTGCGGGTCGCCGCCTTCAAGGCGCCTACCGAAGAAGAACGCGCCCGCGACTTCCTCTGGCGCTGCCATGCCGTGGTGCCCCGCGCGGGCGAGTTGACCGTCTGGAACCGCAGCCACTACGAAGACGTGCTGGTCCCGGTGGTCGAGGGGTGGATCGACAAGGCCCAGACCCGGCGCCGCTACGCGCAGATCAACGACTTCGAGCGCCTGCTGACAGAGACAGGCACGGTCATCGTCAAATGCATGCTCCACATCAGCCCAGAGGTACAGCGTCAACGGTTGCAGGAGCGCGTCGACACACCGGGCAAGCAATGGAAATTCAGCATGGGCGATCTGGACGTCCGTAAGAAATGGGTTCCCTACCAGGCAGCCTACGAGAAGGCGCTGCGTGCAACCTCCACCCGCGACGCCCCGTGGTACGTCATTCCGGCAGACAGCAAGATGCATCGCAATCTCATGATCGCCCGCCTGCTCGTCAAGACACTGGACAGGATGGATTTGCGCGTGCCGCCATCCGACCCGGCACTGGAAGCGCTGGTCGTGACTTGATCGGCTAAAGAGATCGGCATGCAGTCGTTGCTGAGCGCCTCGACCGCGCAGGAGCCGTAGCGCGAGAATGCTGCCATGCAACCCTTGCGCTCCCACGAACTTCCCACGCTCACCGAACTGGCCTTGCGCGTTGCCACCACGCTGCGCGAGCGCGGGCAAAAAGTCGCCGTGGCCGAATCGTCGGCCGGCGGACTCGTCTGCGCCGCGCTGCTCGCCATCCCCGGCGCATCGGCCTACTTCGTCGGCGGAGCCGTCATTTATACCCGGCGTGCCGGCAAGGCCCTGCTCGGCCTGACGCCGCAAGACATGACCGGCCTGCGCGGCGAGACCGAACCCTATGCGGCGCTCATTGCCGGCCGCACGCGCGACGTGCATCGCGCCACCTGGGGCATCGCCGAAAGCGGTGCGGCCGGGCCTTCGCCCAGTCCGTACGGCGACGTGCCCGGCCGCGTGTGCCTGGCCATCGCGGGCGCGCGGACGGCCGTGCAGACCGTCGAGACAGGGCTACAGGATCGCCCCATGAACATGGACCTCTTCGCGCGCCATCTGCTCGCACTGTTTGATCAGACCCTGCACGCCCAGGAAGCGTCGGACGTTTTTGAAGCCGCACCGTGACGTTGCGCCCGCGACACGGCATCGCTTCACAGCGTCAAAAGTGCTCGCTACGATGGCGAGTTCCCACCATCACACGCAGGAGGTGTCGCATGCACTCGCAAAACTCCCCTACCGCCACCCTCGGGCAGCGCGTGGTGATGGTCATCGGCCCCATTGCCGGCCTACGGCCCGGCATCGGTCCGCGCGGCTGATCCTTCCCTGACTGCCTGACGATCCGACGCCGCACGCCGCGGCGTGGCGTTGTGCGGCACCGGTTTCCGGCCTGCCGCCCGCCCTTTCGAACCCTTTTTTTTTGAAGCGCAGCGGCGCCCCGTGCGGGCAGCACGCGGGGCGCTTGCTTTTTCTCAAGGCATCCATGACCGATTCCCACCTCATCGAGGTCAGCGTCTTCGATCCCGATCGCGCCTCCGCCGCGCAATGGGCGGCGTACCACGCGTTCCGACGCGCACGCCATGCCGAGGACCTCCCAGACGACCCTCTTCTCGACGACCCCGAGTTCGAGGAGGTGCTGCGCACCTCCTCGCCGCTGGCCGCCAGCCACCGCTTCATTGCGAGCGAGCGGGGCGTGCTCGCCGGCAACATGATCCTCTGCCACCGCCGCGAGAACACGCCCGACCATGCGGCGTTCGCGCCCTTCGTCGACGTGTTCGGCGGCGTCCTGACGACTCACCGCCGCCGCGGCGTGGCGACCGCGCTGCTGCAGACGGCGCATGCCTTCATGACCGACGCTGCGCAGACGACCGCCACCTTCAAGGTGCACCACGACGCCTCGAACGCATTCCTTCGCATGCTGGGCGCGACGCAGAAGCACCGGATGATGGAAAACCGCCTGTCGTTCGATCAGCTCGACGCCCCCCTGCTCGCGCACTGGGAAGCCACTGCTGCCACGCCGTCGAACGGGTTACGTTGGGAGGTGCATGCCGGCCGGGTGCCGATGGCACGTCTGGCCTCGCTCATGGCACCGTTCTCTCACCTCATCAACGAACAGCCGCTGGGCAGCCTCGAGATGCCTCGCATCCGCTACGAACTGGAAGGCTATGAGAGCTGGTATGCCGACATGGACCGTCGTGGCGGCGAGCATTTCCTGGTGCTGCTGCTCGACGGCGACGAGGTGGCCGCGATGTGCGACGCCAGCTGGGACCGCCGCACGCCTGATCGTGTGCATCAGGGTCTGACTGCGGTCGCGAGCTCCTGGCGAGGCCGGGGCCTGGCCAAGGGCGTGAAGGCCGCGATGCTGGCACTGGTGCGACGCCGCCACCCGCAGACGCGCCTCATCATCACGCACAACGCAAACGTGAATGCGCCCATGCTGTCGATCAACACACGCCTGGGCTTTGCGGTGTACCGGGAGAACACGCTCTACCAGATCGATCGCGACGCACTCGGCGCGGCGCTCGCGCGCAGGCAGGACAGCGCAAGAACGCCTCAGCGCCCGACCAGCGCCATGTAGGCCTGGCGTGTCTCGGGCGAGACCGCATCGATGAGTTGGTCGTAGCGCGTCTGGTGGCGCGCGAGCATGCGTGCCGACGCCACCGCTTTGGACTTGCAGTACCAGTGGCAGGTGTGCTGCATGAGGAACAGTTCGGCCGACATCGTGAAGGCCTTGCGCTTGGGCGTGAGTTGGCGGGCGTTCCTGGCGGTGTCGGCGATGCCGCGTGCGTGGATGGCAAAGGCCTTGCGCAGATCGAAGGTGGCAGCCGGGGCGAGCTTGGCCGCATAGGGCAAGCCGATCGGCAGCGTGCTCACCCGGGTCGAGAGTTCGTCGGTGCGCGAGAACTCGGCGGCGAAGCTCTGGAACTGGTTGGCCAGCGCGTCCTCGGTGGAATTCAGCAGGTTCCAGATCTGATCGCGGCGCGCCGGGTCGTCCTCGCCCAGGCAGCGCAGGTACCCCTGCGTGAGGTTCTCCATGAGCTTCTCGATCTGGTATTGGCCCAGGTGGCTGGCCAGCAGCACGATGCGGGCGCGGTGGTCGCGTGCCTTGAGCGCCAAGGCTGCAATGACGGCCAGGGCCGCCAAGATGAAGAAATCCATTGTCGTGGTTCAGCAAGTAAGAAGGTTCAAGGGTTGAAGTGTAGTGATGCGCCACCGTCGCCGGCCTCTGCCGATAGCCGGACAAGGCAACGGCTGACGCCCTTTGCCGCCATTGCCCGAAGCGGCGAGGCCAGTTTGTCGCCCACGGTCAAGCATTGCTCAGGAGCATCCCAGGAGACTGCATGAATACACCGACAAACATCCGTGACGGCAAGACGCCGCACGACGAACCCGAAATCACCCAGGAAGAAGCTGTGCCCAACGATGGCCGTGACGTCGAAGGCGAAGCGATGATGAAAGAGGTGGGCAACAAGAAGCTCCAGGAGCCCGGCGACCGGGAGCACAAGACCCCTGAAAAGGCAGCGGCCACGCCCGACGCGCAGCAGCCCGACGGCAGCCGATGAACAAATGATCGGCCCCTGGCCTGCGTGAAATTCAGATGCCTCGCACCGCCCGCCACGCCTCTTCCCATGCGTGCTGCGAGTCTGGATGCAGCACTGCCATTCTCACGTGCCCCGGCAGGCCGAATGAAGCTGTGTCACGCAGCTTGACCCCGTGTGCGCGCAGCCTGCCGCCCAGCTGTGCCACATCTTTGACCGGCGGTGCCGCGACGAAGAAGTTGCAGTTGCTCGGCAGGCTGTGCCACCCCATGTCATCGCAGCGCTTGCGTTGCAACGCCTTCCAGTGGCGAAGGACCGTGCGGCTGTCGTCCAGCCAGCGCTGCACGGACGGCTGTACCCAGCTCGCAAGCAGCGCCACGCCGTGTGCGCCCACGGGCCAGGAAGGCGCCATTGCATGGACCCGTTCGACCGCATCGCCGGCGTCCGTGGGGGCGATGGCGTAGGCTGCACGGATGCCCGTCAGGCCCAGCGCCTTGTTGGGCGTCCAGAGCTGCCAGACGGTGTCCAGCGCGGCGTCTGGCACATCGGCCATGCCGTCCAGCCGCAGCGGTTCGTAGGCACGGTCGATCACCTGCACGGCCGACGGATCCGCCGTGCGCAGGCGCGTACCTAACCCGGCCTCGGATTGCCCGAGAGGACTCGACGGTTCGCAGTGCCACGCCAGCCCGACATCTGCAGTGACGGGTTCGTCGCAGCGTGCGGCCAGACCCCATGCCTGCGCCGCACGGGCGTAGTCGCCATAACTCAGCCGAGGCAATGCCACCGCCGTGCCGGGCCGGACCCGGGCGACCGCCGCGGTGATCCGCGAAATGAACTCGCTGGCACTCGCGGCCATGACGATACGTGCCGGCGACACCGCATGGAACGCTGCGAGCTGTTGACGCAACGCCGTGTAGCGTGGATCGGGATAATGCGCCGCACTCACCTGCCGCAGCGCCTTCGCCACCTCGGGACACGGGCCGCAGCCGTTGCCATTGGTCGAGAAGTCATGCGGTGCCGCGCCCTGGGCATCGGGGCCGCCGTGCTGCAGGGTGTTCATCATCCTGCGAGGTGCCGCCACGCCAGCAGCATCGGCAACGCACCCAGCGCGACGGTGGCGACCACACGGTGGCCAAGCCGCGCGGCGGCCCCGCTGTCGGTGGCCACCGGCGAACGGCCTGCCGCATGCAGCGTGTACACGCCCGGCTTGCCAAGCCGAACGTCCAGGCGCAGTGCCATCGCGGCCATGGGCCAGCCGCTGTTGGGCGATGGCGTGCGCTGCGCCTCGCGGCGCAGCCGACGCCAGCCCTGGCGCGCCACCCGGCCGCGCGGTGCGGTCATCCACAGCACGGCGGCCGTCATCCGTGCCGGCAGCCACGAGAGCACGTCGTCGACGCGCGCGGTCCACTTGCCCGCCCAGGTCCAGTCGCGGCCGCCGCGCTCCCCGAGGTAGCCCCACATCGCGTCGGCGGTGTTCGCGAAGCGGTACAACGCCGCGCCCGGCAGGCCGAGCAGCACAAACCAGAACAGCGGCGCGACCACCGAATCGTTGAGGTTCTCGGCCAGCGACTCGATGGCGCTTTCGCGCACCTCGGCCTCGCTGAGCACCGCCACATCGCGGCTCACCAGCCGCGCCAGCTGCGCCCGGCCGGCGGCCAGCGACACCCCCAGCGCCGTCTCGACCGCCAGCACCTCGGCGTGCAGCATGCGCCAGGCCAGCAGCGGCTTGAGGCACAGGCCCAGCAAGGGCGCTGACAGCCACCACGGCAATTGCACCAGCAACCCTTGCACGCCGAGCGCCACGGCGAGCACGCAGCCTGCACCGACGCACCAGGCCAGCATGCCGGCCACAAAGGCCCGTGCACGTCGGTAGGGCCGGCCCATCGGTGGCGCCACGCGCGCGCCTGCCCAGCCCAGATAGCGCCCCATCCAAACCACCGGATGCCAGCGCGCCGGCGGCTCGCCCCAGCAGTGATCGACGAGCAGTGCAATGCACAGCGCCGCCCAGGTGGACAGGCCCGCCAGCATCGCTGCATCCCTCATTGCGCGGCCCCTGCGAACAGGTCGGACGGCTGACCCCATTGCTCGTCGAAGACGAGCCCGGCCAAGGCCTCGCGTCGCGCCCATCGCTCGCGCTGCAGCATCGGCTCGTCGTAGAACGCGTCGACCGGCCCCAGGCACAGCACGGCGATGGGCGCCGCGCCGTTGGGAAGTTGCATCAACGCGGCCAGGGCCGCCGGTTCGAAAAGCGAGACCCAGCCCATGCCCAGGCCTTCGGCGCGTGCCGCGAGCCAGAGGTTCTGGATGGCACACGCCGCCGACGCCAGGTCCATCTCAGGCAGAGTGCGGCGGCCGAACACATGGCGCTCGCGGCCGTCGGCCAGGGCCACGACCAGCACCTCGGCTGCATCGAGCACACCCTGCACCTTCAGGCGCATGAAGGCATCCTCGCGCTCACCCAAAGCGCGCGCGGTGTGCAGCCGCTCGGCCTCGACCAGGGCGTGAAGGCGCTCGCGCATGGCACGGTCGCGCACGCGCAGAAAACGCCACGGCTGCATGAAGCCCACGCTCGGCCCAAGGTGCGCGGCCTCCAGCAAGCGCCGCAGCAAGTCAGGCGCGACCTCACCGCCCGAAAAATGGCGCATGTCGCGGCGCTCCCGGATGGCGCGGTAGACGGCCTCCCGTTCGTCATCGGCGAAAGCGTGGACAGCGTTCAATCCTCGATCCCGCGCTGCGCCGGAATGCCCGCCTTGAACGCATGCTTGACCATCTGCATCTCGGTCACGGTGTCGGCCAGTTCGATGAGTTCGGGCGGGCAGCGGCGGCCGGTGAGTACCACATGCACGTCCCTGGGCCGCGCGCGCAGCGCCGCCAGCACGTCGTCGACCGGCAGCCAGCCGTAGATCAGCGGATAGGTGATTTCGTCGAGCACCACCAGGAAATGATCGCCCGACAGAATCGCATTCCTGGCGCGCGCCCAGCCGTCGCGGGCGAGCTGTGCCGAGCGTTCGAGGTCCTGGCTCTTCCAGCTGAAGCCGTCGCCCAGCCCTTCGATCGGAATGCCGATCTGCTCAAACATGCGGTGCTCACCGAAGCGCGCGCTGGGCACCTTCATGAACTGGTAGATCTTCACCGCCTTGCCGCGGCCATGCGCGCGCAGCGCCAGGCCGAATGCGGCCGTGCTCTTGCCTTTGCCGTCGCCCGTGTTGACGATGACCAGGCCCCGGCGCTCGCCCTCGGGCTTTTCGTAGGGCTTGGCTGTGGGCGGGGTTTCGACTTGCATAGGGATGGAGGGTGTTCGGAAGAGTTGATTGGTTTCAGCGAGGAAGTGCGATCCACTGGCCGGCCACGCGGTGCACGCGCACCCGCTGGTCGAACACGTGTTCCAGGGCGGCATGGGTGGCTGGATCGTCGCAGGTGCCGTGATGCACGATGCGCCCCTGGGCCATCACCACGAGCTGGTCCGCCGCGAGTGCCACCGACAGCTCGTGCAGCACACTGACCACCGTTGCGCCGGCGGCTGCCAGAGAACGCGTGGTGGCCATCCAGTCGGCCTGATGGGGCGGGTCCAGGTTGGCCAGCGGTTCGTCCATCAGCAGCAATTCGGCTTCGACAGCCAGCGCGCGCGCGAGCAGCACGCGCTGGCGCTCACCGCCCGAGAGCTCGCCCAGCGTCCGGTCGCGCCAGTCCCAGGCATGCGTGCTGCGCAGCGCGCGTTCCACGGCGTCGCGATCCGCCGGGCTCGGCGCGGCCAGCCAGCGCTGATGCGGCAGACGCCCGAGCATGACGACGTCCCCTACGCGCAGGTCGTCGGCACTGCCCTCGCCCGCACCGCCCTGGCCCAGCCACGCGAGACGCTGCGCGCGCACGCGACCTGGCAGTTCGCGCAGCGGCTCGCCGAACAGCCGCACCTCGCCGCCGTGGCCCAGCAGGCCGGCGAGCACGCGCAGCAGGGTCGACTTTCCCGCACCGTTGGGGCCGACGATGCTGGTCCAGCAGCCGGCGGCAAGATGCAGGTCGATGCCGTGCAGCACGCGCACACCGCCCAAGGACGCCTGAATACCAGTGGCCTGCAGGGCCGGCGGCGGCAGAAGGTCGTTGCGATGGCTCATGCTTTTCGGTGCATGAGCCACAGCAGGTAGCTGCCGCCGAGCAGCGCGGTCAGCACCCCCACCGGCAATTCCTGCGGCGCGATGAGCCAGCGTGCGCCCAGGTCGGCGGCCATCAACAGCAGCCCCCCCATCAGTGCCGACAGGACGATCAGCCACGCATGCGTGGTCTTGAGCACCGAGCGCACCAGGTGCGGCGAGGCCAGGCCGACGAAGGCGATCAGGCCGGTCTGGGCCACGGCGGCCCCCGTGGCCAGCGCCAGCACCGCGATCAGCGCGGCGCGCATGCGCCCGAGCGGCAGGCCCAGGCTGCGGGCGGTGGCCTCGCCGAGCGCCAGGCCGTCGAGCACCGGCGCGAGCGCCCAGGCCAGCACCAGGCAGGTACCGCCCAGCGCCGCCATCACGGCGCAAGCGCTCCAGCCGACCAGCCCCGTGCTGCCCAGCATGAAGCCGGTGAGCGCCTGCATGATGTCGATCGAGGCGATGCTGATCAGGTCCTTCACCGCGCCGAGCACCACACCCACGATCACGCCCGCCAGCAGCAGGCGCAGGGTGTGCTGCACACCGCGCGCCAACGTCAGCGTGAGCAACACCGCGAGCACCGCGCCCACGAAAGCGGCACCGGTCAGGCCCAGCCGTACCACCCATTCGGTGCTCGCAGGCGAAGCGCCGAACAGCAGCAGCGCGACCGCCACGCCCATGGAGGCGCCCGAGGCGCTGCCCAACAGGTAGGGATCGGCCAGCGGATTGCGGAACAGGCCCTGTGCCACAGCGCCCGCCAGCCCGAGCAGCGCGCCCGCAAGCCAGGCGCCGAGCGTGCGCGGCAGCCGGATGTCCGACACGATCTGCAGCGCGACCGGGTCATGCCGCGCCGCGAGCACACTCTCGAAGCCCGTGCTGCCGATGCAAAGGCCCAGCGCAAGCAACGCCACGGCCACCGCCAGCAGCGCGCCGCCGACCCCCACGGCACGACGCGCCTGCGTCACGCCGGTGCCTTGTCGGCCAGGCACCTGGCCATGATGCGTGCGGCCTCGCCCATGCGCGGACCGGGGCGCACCAGCACGTCGGACTCGTCGGCCGTGAAACGGCAGATGCGCCCTTCGCGCACCGCACGGATGCCGGCCCAGCCGGGCCGTCGCTCCAGCCCCTGGGCGCTGCGCTCGCCCACCATGATCAGGTCGGGATTGGCGCGCACCACGTACTCGGGATTGAGCTTGGGGAACGGCCCGAGCGCCGCGGGCACGATGTTCTTCGCACCCAGCCGCGTGAGCGTCTCGCCCATGAACGAACTCTCGCCCGCCGCGTAGGGACCATTGTTCACCTCGAAATACACGCGCGTGCGTCGAACGCGCTCTGGCAGCGACTGCGCCGCCGCAGACACGCTGGCGTCGATGGTGCGCCACACGCGCAACGCGTCGTCGGCACCCAGCACCTGGCCGAGCTTGACAAGCACGCGCTGCACGTCGGCATGGTTCTTGGGTTCGAGCACCAGCACCTTCAGGCCCAGTCCTTCGAGCCGTTCGATCACGCGCGAAGACTTGGCCAACAGGACCACGTCGGGCCGCAGTGCCACGATGGCCTCGACGTTCGGGTCGATGCCGCCACCCACCTGCGGCAGTGCGCGCACCGAGGCCGGCGAATTCGAATAGCGATCGACGCCCACCAGTCGCGGGCAGGCGCCCAGCGCGCACACCGATTCGGTGATCGACGGCAGCAGCGACACGATGCGTTGCGGTGGCTGCGGCAGGCTGACCGTGACCCCGCGTTCGTCGGTCACCTCCACGGCATGCGCCGTTGCCATCGTGAGCAGCACGCATGCGGCAGCGGCGAGTAAACGCCATCGCCACGCAAGGGCGCGCACCGGTGTCGCGCGGCGGTTGTTTGGAGCGCGGCCGTTCATGGCGGTGCCTTCAGCGTCAACGGCAAGCCGGCAGCCATCAGCACGACGCGGTCGCAGGCCGCGGCCACCTGCTGATTCAATTGCCCCAGCGCATCGACGAAGGCGCGCACCTCGCGCCCCATCGGTATCACGCCCAGGCCAATCTCATTGCCGACGAGCACCACCGGGCCGCGTGCGTCCTGCAGGGCACTGCGCAGTCGCATCGCCGCATCGGTTGCCACGGCAGCCTCGGCAGGTGCGCCCTGCGCCGGCATCAGCAGGTTCGTGAGCCAGAGCGTGAGGCAGTCGACCACCACCAGTGTGTCGGGCGCGCTGTGCGATGCCACGGCCGCTGCCAACGCGATCGGCGCCTCGAGCGTCGCCAGGCCCGGCACGCGCTCGGCCCGGTCGCGCTGATGGCGGGCGATGCGCTCGCGCATTTCCTCGTCCCAAGGCTGCGCCGTGGCGATCAGCACGGCCCGCCGGCCGGCGGGCCCGGCCAGCCAGTCGCGCGCCAGCAGTTCGGCGTGGCGCGACTTGCCGCTCTTCTGGCCACCCAGGATCAACAGACGCTCAGGCATCGGCGAACGCGATCGGCGCGGGCAGGAACAGCCGCGCCGCAGCGTCGGGGCTGGAGGGAAACCAGGCGTGGAAGTAGCTGCCGCGGACGCTGCCACGCACGTACACCGCCTCGCCCGTGCCTGCGGCCTGCGCGGCGCCCGGGCGCGTGGTGCGGGCCGCTGGCACCAGCGTTGTCTCCGATAACGAATAGTGGAAGGTGTGCCCGCGCAACGGCGTGCCTTGCAACGCCAGTTGCTGGGGCCCGAGCGCCGCCAAGCGCTTTTGCATGGCGACGCGGCCGGGCAGCAGACCCCACATGGCGTGCGCGACGCCATCGGCTGCAACCAAGGTTTCGAAGAGCGCCATCATGCCGCCGCATTCTGCCCAGATCGGCCGGCCTGCCGCCGCATGGGCGGCCAGCGCATCGCGCAGCGCATGGCAGGCCGACAGCACGCCCGCATGCAATTCCGGATAGCCACCGGGCAGCCATACGGCGTCGCAGGCGGGCAAGGTGTCGCCCGCCAGTGGCGAGAAAAAGACCAGCCGCGCGCCGAGCGCTTGCAGCAGGTCGAGGTTGGCTGGATAGATGAAGGCGAACGCAGCATCGCGTGCGATGGCGATCGTGCGACCAGCGAGCAGCGGCTGCACAGGGGTCATCGACACGGTCGGCAGGTCGACCCGAAACGGCGGCAGGCTGTCGAGCGAGCGGCGCCCCAACGGGGTGGCGGCCAGCGCATCGGCGGCCGCATCGAGCCGCGCTATCGGGTGGTCGAGTTCGGCCGCACCGACCAGGCCGAGGTGCCGTTCGGGCAAGGCGAACTCGCCCGCTTTGGGCAAACCGCCCAGCCATTGCGCGGGCTCGCGCAGCGCCTCCTGAAGCATGCCGCCGTGGCGCTCGCTGGCCACGCGGTTGGCCAGCACGCCCAGCCAGGGCAGGCCAGGGCGGAAATGCTGCAGGCCGAAGGCCAGTGCACCGAAGGTGCCGGCCATGGCGCGCGCATCGATCACCGCGAGCACGGGCAAGCCGAAGCGCTCGGCCAGGTCGGCCGCACTGGGCGCGCCGTCGAACAGGCCCATCACGCCTTCGACGATCACCAGGTCGGCGACCTCCGCGGCCGCACCCAGGCGCGCGCGGCAATCGGCCTCGCCCGTCATCCAGAGGTCGAGCGAATGCACGGGCGCGCCGGTCGCAAGCGCGAGCCAGTGCGGGTCGAGAAAGTCGGGGCCGCATTTGAAGGCGCGCACGGTGCGGCCCTGGCGCGCGTGCAACCGCGCCAGCGCGGCCGCGACCGTGGTCTTGCCCTGCCCGGAGGCGGGCGCGGCCACGAGCACGGCGGCGCAGGCACGTGCACCCTGTGAGGTCACTGGGGCATCCACTTCAGACCCAGGTAGGCGCTGCGACCGGCCGTGGCGTAGCCGCGCGCCAGCATGTAGTTCTTGTCGCCCGCGTTGTCCAGGCGCGCGATCAGGCTCAGGTCACGCGTGAGCGGCGTGCTCGCGACCAGGTTCAGCAATGTGTAGCCGCCGAGCACGCGGGTGTTGGCGGCATCGTCATAGCGCCGGCTCGACGCCTGCAACTCGGCGCCCAGGGTCCAGCCGGCGACGCGCCAGTCGGCACCCAGCACCCCGTGGCGGCGCGCGCGGCGTGCGAGCTGCTTGTCGGTGTCGAGGTCGCGCGGGTCCTGGAAGTCGGCCGAAGCGCGCAACGAGACGGCGCCGATGCGGTGCGCCGCGGTGAAGGTCAGGCCTTCGTACTGGGCGCGCGCCGTGTTGGCATAGCAGCCAAAGCCCGAACCGCATGCGGTCGAGCCACCATCGAAATCGATGAGATTGCTCAGGCGGTTGCGGTAGACAGTGACGCCGGCCGAGGTCGCGCCTTCGCTGTACTTGAGACCCAGTTCCACGTTGCGGCTCTGTTCGGGCTGCAGGCTGGCCACGCCGTATTCGCTGAAGCGCTGGTAGAGCGTGGGCGCACGAAAGGCCGTGCCGGCCGACACGGTGGCGCGCCACTGCGGCGTGAAGGCAAAGCCATAGCCCGCGCTGCCGGTGTTCTTGCCGCCGAACTCGCTGTCGTCGTCATGGCGTGCATGCAGCTGCACCGAATGCGGACCCTTGACGAAGCTGTAACCCAGCGCCACGCCGTCCTGGGAGCGATCACGCGCCAGCGTCGGCGTGAAGTCGGTCCCGGGGTTGTTCAGCGCGTCTTCGCGGCGTTCCAGCGAGGCGGTCACCAGATGGGCGCCAAAGCGGAACTCGTTCTGCAGCAGATAGCCGCGCAGCGTGGTTTCGGTGCGGTAGAAGTCGGGCTCGGTCTCGTAGTTGCTGCGCGATTCGGTCACCGACACGCGGGTGCGCCACACGTCCGTCCACTGCGAGCTCCAGGTCAGGCCGGCGGTGCGCAGGCTGTACTTGTTTCGGTCGTCCACCGGCGCCGCCGCGCTGTAGCCGAAGTCGTCGTAACCCGAATTCAGGTCGTTGGCCAGGACGGTGGCCTCAATGCGCTGGCGCGGGTTGATCTGCAGACCCAGGCGCACATGGGCCGAGGTGCTTCGGTAGCCGTCGCGGTCAGGGTTGTAGCTGCTGTCGGGGCGCACGTTGAAGCCCTTGCTCTCGGTGTGCGCCACGGCCAGCGAATAGTCGAAGGCACCGTCGACGCCCGCAGCGCCGCTCACGCCGGCCTCGGCATGGCGCAGCCCGTTGCTGCCGATGCCCAGGCCCACGGAAGGGCGGGCCGGGCCTTCGCCGCGCTTGGTGAAGAACTGGATCACGCCGCCGATCGCGTCCGATCCGTACACCGCGGCGGCCGGGCCACGCAGCACCTCGATGCGGTCGATCTGCGACAGCGGGATGGTCTCCCACGAGGCGCCGCCGGTGGATTGCGAATCGACGCGCACGCCGTCGATGTAGACGGCTGTGAAGCGCGATTCGGCCCCGCGGATGAACACGCTGCTGGTGTTGCCCACGCCGCCGTTGCGCGCGATCTCCACGCCGGGCAGCCGCGCCAGCACGTCGGCCACGCCGGTCGCACCGCTGCGCTCGATGGTCTCGCGGTCGACGATGGAGACATCGCTGAGCACCTCGGACACCGGTTGCGCCACGCGCGTGGCGGTCACCACCGTCTCGCCGAGCGAGGCGACGGTGGCAGGTTGCGCCACCGCCTGGGTGGCCGCCAAGGCCGCGGCCAGGGCCCAGGGGAATGCGAAGGGACGTGCGGCCAGGCGCACGCCTGCGGGCAGGTCGGCGCCTGCGGAGACTGAAAGATCGTTCATGGGAAAAACTCGCGTACGGGACCCTGCCCGGCTTCCCCGCCGGACGTGTGGGCGTCAAGAGCGCGCACGACAGGCGTGCGCGTTCACCTCGTTGGCCGGTATCCGGGCTGGCAGAACCACCCTCATCGCCTTCCCAGGCACCTGTTTCAGGGCACCCAGTGGCTGTTGATGAAAGCGGCACCCTCGAAGGGCGCCGTCTGCTTGACCGTTGCGGGGGCAGCGCAGGCTGGCTTCGGCCCGGGGGGCGTCGGCTCCTGCTTCCCGTTGAACTGCAGCGCCTGAACGACACTGCGAGCACCAACGCGGGCGATTCTAATTTGGAAAGCGGCACCATGCCGCGCCGGGGAATCTACAATGCCGATCCATGTCCGCCACCGCACCGAGTCCCATCGACCAGATCGCCGAGCGCGTTGAACGTCTGCTCTTGCGACACGAGGAAGTCCAGCGCACCAACTCGCTGCTGCAGCAGGAGGTGGACGCGCTCACGCGCGAACGCGACGCGTTGCGCACGCGGCTGGGCACCGCGCGCGCGCGCCTGGACGCACTGCTCGAGCGCCTGCCTGCCGAATCTTCCCGCGACCCGGCCACCCCATGAAACAGATCGAAGTCCAGATCATGGACCAGAGCTACCTGCTCGGTTGTCCTGAAGGCGGCGAAGCGCAGTTGCGCGAAGCCGTGGAACGTGTCGACTCCGCCATGTGCAAGATCCGCGACGCCGGCAAGGTGCGGGCACGTGACCGCATCGCCGTGCTGGCGTCGCTGAACCTGGCGTTCGACCTGGGTCAGCAGGCGCAGGCCGCGCCC
Source organism: Variovorax ginsengisoli (assembly GCF_030811835.1). GTDB lineage: Bacteria > Pseudomonadota > Gammaproteobacteria > Burkholderiales > Burkholderiaceae_C > Variovorax > Variovorax ginsengisoli_C. The sequence continues at coordinate 46,438 of NZ_JAUSRO010000019.1, forward strand.
GATGCGACGCGGGCCCACGACACGCCGACGGCATCGCCGGGGCCGGTGGACACATCGGCCGATGCGCTGCGCGCTGCCCAGCTCATCCAGCGCCTGGACCAAGCCCTTGCGGGCGACGATCATTTGCTCTGAACACCTGCACGGCGGCAGCGGCGGGGCTTAGAATCGTCCTCGTCTGCAGTGCGCGTCGGGCTTAATATTTCCTTGTTCCAATGCTCTCCGGAGCCGGGCTTGGTACATCGCTTGACGGGCGTGATCATCTCGCGTCAGATGAACCCGAAGTCTTGCTGCCCTCGCCCACCTGAACCCTGGTTCAGGATGCGGGTCCGGCGCACCCCACTGCAGACACCTTATTCCGATCGACGGCCCCGCGCACCTGGCGCGCCGGGCCGTTTTTCTTGAACGGTCCCGCCTCACCCATGCTGCTCGAACCTGCGCTCATCGCCGAACTCGCCGTCCTGGGCCTGTGCACCGGTTTCCTTGCTGGCCTGCTGGGCATCGGCGGCGGCATGCTGATGGTGCCGTTCATCACGATCATCATGGGCCATAGGGGCGTGCCGGCGGACCTGGCGGTGAAGATCGCCATCGCCACGTCGATGGCGACCATCATCTTCACTTCGATCTCCAGCGTGCGTGCGCACCACCGACGCGGTGCGGTGCGCTGGGACATCGTCCGGCGCCTGTCGCCAGGCATTGTCCTGGGCAGCCTGGTCGGTAGCCTGGGCGTGTTCGCACTGCTCAAGGGCACGGCGCTGGCCATCCTGTTTGCGCTGTTCGTGAGTTTCTCCGCCACGCAGATGTTCCTCGACCGAAAGCCCAAACCGACGCGCCAGATGCCCGGCACCGCGGGCCAACTGGGCGTGGGCGGCCTGATCGGGTTCGTCTCCGGCCTGGTGGGTGCGGGCGGCGGCTTCATCAGCGTGCCCTTCATGACATGGTGCAACGTGGCCATCCACAACGCGGTGGCGACCAGCGCGGCGCTGGGTTTTCCGATCGCGGTAGCGAACGTGGCAGGCTACGTCGTCAGCGGCCAGTCCGTTGCCGATCTTCCGGCGGGCTCCTTCGGCTACATCTGGCTGCCGGCACTGGGCGTGATTGCGCTGTGCAGCGTGTTCACCGCGCCGTGGGGCGCGCGAGCGGCGCACAGTCTGCCGGTCAAGAAGCTCAAACGCGTGTTCGCCAGCATCCTGTACCTGCTGGCGGTCTACATGCTCTGGAAGGGGCTGCGGGGCTGAACGCCACTCACAGGATGCGCGAGAAGCGTGTGCGGTTGCGATCGACCTGCAGGTAGCGGTCGAAGACCATCGCCACGCCGCGCACGAAGAACCATCCGGTCGGCGTCACGGTGATCGACCGCCCGTCCAGCGTCACCAGCCCCTGCGCTGCCAATGGTGCGAGCACCGCGAGTTCGTTCTCGAAGTACTGCGCAAAATTGACAAGGTGCGCGAGCTCGACCGACTCGAAATCGACGTGCCCCTGGCACATGAGCGCCATGATCACCGTGCGGCGCAGCACGTCGTCGCGCGACAGCGCCATCCCCCGCACCACGGGCAGGCGTCCCTGGTCGATGAGGTCGCAATACTCTTCGAGCGTCTTCGCGTTCTGGCTGTAGGTGGCCCCCACCCGGCCGATGGCGGACACGCCCAGGGCCACCAGGTCGCCGTCGGGCTGCGTGCTGTAGCCCTGGAAGTTGCGATGCAGCCGGCCCTGGCGCTTGGCGACGGCCAGCGGATCGCCCGGCAGGGCGAAGTGGTCCATGCCGATGTACACGTAGCCTGCGGCGGTCAGCGCCGCGATGGAGCGCGACAGCATTTCGATCTTGCTGGCCGCGTCGGGCAGCTCGTCGGCATGGATGCGGCGTTGGGGCTTGAAGCGCTCGGGCAGGTGCGCATAGGCGTACAGCGCGATACGGTCGGGGCGCAGCTGGCAGATCTGCGCGAGCGTGCGATCGAAGGACGTCGGCGTCTGGCGTGGCAGGCCGTAGATCAGGTCGACGTTGACCGACGCAAAACCCAGCCGCCGCGCCGCCGTCACCAGGTCGAACACCTGCGCGGCCGGCTGGATGCGGTGCACTGCCTTTTGCACCTGCGGGTCGAAGTCCTGCACGCCGAAGCTCAGGCGGTTGAAGCCCAGTCCGGCCAGGTGCTTCAGGCGACTTTCGTCGATGGTGCGCGGGTCGACCTCGATCGCGTATTCGCCGCCCGGCATCAGCGTGAACGCGCTGTGCAGCAGGCCCATCAGCTGGCGAAGGCCATCGTCGTCCAGGAAGGTCGGCGTGCCCCCACCCAGGTGCAGCTGGCTCACGGCCGCACCATGGCCGAGCTGCGCGACCTGGAGCTCGATCTCGCGCGCGAGGTAGTGCAGGTAGTCGCCGGCACGGTCATGGTGGCGCGTGACGATCTTGTTGCAGGCGCAGAAGTAGCACAGCGACGCACAGAACGGCACGTGCACGTACAGCGACAGTGGCAGCGCGTGGCCGCGTGCGCCTGCGTCGCGCTGCCGCAGCACCTGGGCGTAGTCCTCGCTGGCGAAGGCCTCGACGAACCGGTCGGCCGTCGGGTAGGAGGTGTAACGCGGCCCCGCGACGTCGAAACGGCGCAACATGGCCGGCGACACGGCCATGGGTGCTTCGGAAGGCGCATGAGGCGCATGAAATGCGCGAGGTGCCCGTGGGGCAGCGGCATGGACAGACAAGGGCATGGCGGCAAACTGGATCAGGAGGTGCGGTGCATCAGCGCAATCCGCGCTCTCAAGCAACCAATGCCCCACTGTGCCGCCAAGCGGGGCCGGCTTCCTTGACCTGAATCAATCCTTGCTCGCCTGGGACGGCAGACAATCTCCCTGAATGGACACTGACCGGCTCGCTGCATTCGCCGCGCGCCGCTGCCGCTGTTTGCGCTTATGACACCCGAAACCATCAAGATCGCCTGCTCCAACTGCAACCTGCGCGAGCTGTGCATGCCGATCGGCCTCGACACGGCCGAACTCGAGCGTCTCGACCAGATCGTGGCCACGCGGCGCAAGGTCAAGCGGCGCGACACCCTCTTTCGCCATGGCGAGCGCTTCACCTCGCTCTATGCCATTCGCACCGGCGTCTTCAAGACGCGCGTGACCACGGCCGACGGCCGGGACCAGGTCACCGGCTTCCAGATGGCCGGCGAGATCATCGGACTGGACGGCATCGTCAACGATCGCCACGCCTGTGACGCCGTGGCGCTGGAAGACGCGGAGGTGTGCGTGATGCCGTTCGAGCGCATCGAGGCGCTGTCGCGCGAAGTCAACGGCCTGCAGCGCCACGTGCACAAGATCATGAGCCGCGAGATCGTGCGCGAACACGGGGTGATGTTGCTGCTGGGCAGCATGCGCGCGGAAGAGCGCCTGGCGGCGTTCCTGCTGAACATGGTGCAGCGCCTGCATGCGCGCGGATTTTCGGAGTCGGAGTTGATGCTGCGCATGACGCGCGAAGAAATCGGCAGCTACCTGGGGCTCAAGCTGGAGACGGTGAGCCGCACGCTTTCGAAGTTCGTCGAGGACGGTATCGCCGAAGTGCAGCAGCGCCACGTGCGCATCGTCGACGCGGCGGCGCTGCGGCGCATCGTCGATTCACCCGCCTGCTGAGTTCAGGCCGGCGCGCTCTGGAACGGGCGTGCGCGCATCCATTTCGTCACGACCCATTTCTCGCTGCGGTCCGCACCGTGGGAGGATTCGACCGCCTGGCTGGCGTGCAGCGATGCCGGATCGGGTTCGCCCGCCGCGTCGCAGTCGGCAAAGCAGACCGCGTGGCCGCGCCGCGGCGTGACGGCGCAGCCCAGCGCAGGAAACACGGTCTCGCCGCCCGCGGGCACGTCGTTGAGGTAGGTCACCATCGTGCGCACCCGCTGGCCGCTGCGCGCGATCGATGCGCGGTTGGCCTCGTTGGACGGCACCAGGAAATCGAAATGGGGACTGCTGCCAGCGCCGGTCGGGTAATGCAGCACCTGCAGGCCTTCACCGTGCGCCACCGGCAGCCCCATGAGCGCGGCAAAGCGCTGGTCGAGGCGCGCGACCAGTGCGTTTTCCTCCAACCGGAAGAACATGCCCAGACTCACGCGCTGCGCGCTCACAACATCGCGCCCGGTCAGCGGGTCGACCAGTGTCGAAGGCCGCAGCCGAGGGCGGGCCATGTCGATGAGTGCGGCGCATTCATCGGCGTCCATCACATCGGCCAGCACCGCCAGGTCGATGGGCGCCACCCGTGCGAGCACGCGCACGTCGCGCCCTGGCACGCGCAGCATCGGGCCGCGCGCGAGCATCGGAAAGGCGCGTTGCACCTGCAAAGCTTCTGACGCCTCCTGCCAGACCACGTGGTCCACGGGCAGCGCCTTGCCTTCCCGCAGCGCATGGCAGAAGGCATCCACGATGGCCTTGGCTGCTGCCAACGCCATGCCCTGCGACTGCATGGCGTCCACCAGTGCCGACGGTGCCTCGCCCTGCACGAGGTGCAGGCGCACCCAGTCGCCCAGGGCCGGGGCAAAGCGCAGCACCTGGCTCACGACCCCTGCAGCCCGACCGGTTGCCAGCCGCTGCCCGTCTGGACGAAGGTTTCCTGCAGCCGCGCACTGCCGGCGCCCCGCAGCACGCCCGCCACCATCGGCAGCACGCGCTGCACCTCGGCATCCTGGAGCCAGGGTGCAGGCGTCACCTGGTAGGTGTAGTTCACGACCGCGGTCCGATGGCCCTTCGCGTCAGTGCCCGGCTGCGCGTCGACCACGTGGTCGAGGCTCAGGTGCGCCACGCAGAAGTCATGCGACGCGGCGCCGGCCGCATGAGCGATGTAGTGCTTGCGGCCCTCGGCCGTGAGGTCGAAACGCCGCACCTGCATGCGGTGCAACGTGCCTTCATCGTCGACTTCAACGTCGGCCACCGTGGAATGGACCAGCCCGAGGCGTTCGAACACGGGCATCTGGCGCGCATTGCGCTCGCCGATGTCGATCTCGTGCTGCGTCACATCGATGGGCCATTGCGTCTTGCCCAGGCACAGGTCACCGTGCTCGGCCAGGTAGCTCTGCAGGGTGGCGGTGAAATCCTCGGGAGGCGCGTCCGATGCACGGTGGCAGGCGCTCAGGCCGGCCGCGGCGAGCAAACAGGCGCCCCACAACAGAAAGCGTGGACGCCATGACATGGTATGCAGGCGCATGGGCGTAGAAGAAGAGCGGACAGGGTTCATTTCGTGCAGGCACCTGAAGCAGGCGCATGGGCTGGTGGCTTGTAGCCGTCGGTCAGCGTATTGAGAAAGCAAAGCAGGTCCACCACTTCCTGTTCGGACATGGGTGGCGACTGGTGCGCGGCGCGGCCGTCCATCGGCAGTTGGGTGTCGATGTTGGCAACGAATTGAGGAGGCAGATCGTCGTACTTGGCGACCTTGCCCCCGTCGTATTGCGTGGTCACCAGCCCATAGCGGGGGAAGTCGGCGTCGGGCGTGGCTCGCGCCTGGCCACCGATGGTCGGGTACCAGAGCTCGGGCTGCGTGTCACGCGTGTTGTAGAAGCGAAGCACCTGCTCGAGCGAGTGCATCACACCGTTGTGGAAGAAGGTGTGACGCGTGGCGACGTTGCGCAGCGTCGGCGCCTTGAACATCCCGCAGAAGGTGTTGCCGGCCACCGGCGGATGATCGGTGCGCGCCGGTCCGCACAGACCCATGTCGTAATAGGCCGGGTCGCTGTTCGCAGGGATTGCGGCGTTGCGCGGGACGCCGATCGCCTCGTAGGAAAAATCGGTGAAGAGTGCCGAGGTGCCGTTGAGCCCTGCACCCTGGTAGTGGCAGGAGGCGCAGTTGCCCGTTTGCGGGTTCGAAAACACCTTGAGTCCGCGCGCCTCGCTCGGCGTGAGGTCACCGCCGATCTTGTTGCCCGCGTACAGATCGAACTTGCTGCTGTAGGGGTGAAAGTCGCTTTCTTCGAGCTGGTAGGCCTGCAGCGCCTTCAGCCCACTGGCGAAGGCCGCGTCGGTATGGTCGAAGACGTCGTCGCCGAACGCCTTGCGAAACAGCGCGGCGTAGGGGCCGGCCTTGAGCTTGGCCACGACACTGGCGGCATCGGGGTTGGCCATCTCGTTGGCAGCGAGCAGCGGAATCTGTGCCTGGTCGGCCAGCGTGGCCGCACGGCCGTCCCAGGTCAGGCCCCCACCGGGACCGGGCACGCTGATGCCGTCGGGGTTGTCCAACAGATCGGCATAGGGTGGCGTCGCATCCTTGTAGCGCAGCGAGGGCACGGCGCGCGTGCCCGCCCGGTTCAGGTCGGGGCCGCCGAGCTGCACCGACAGGTCGTTGGGTGGGCCGTAGCCGTTGTTCGGGTCATGGCAGCTTGCGCACGACATGCGTCCAGAGCCCGACAGGCTGGCATCGAAGAACATCTTCTGGCCGACCTGCGCCGCGGCACTCAGACTGGCCGTGGACACTGTGGTTGCAGGCACCGGCCCCGACACCGGTGCGGTGCCGGTGGCAGGGACGGTATTCGACGATGTACTCGACGCGCTCGATCCGCTGCTGCCACCGCACGCCACGAGTGCAAGCGTGAGGAGCAACGCCAGCGCGTGAATGATCTTGTTCATGGTTCAGCAAAAGCCAATCCCCGGCAGCGGCATGGCGCCACTGCCGGGGACGGGACACTTCCTTTTTTACTTCAGTGCCCAGACGCTGACCTGGCTCGCATCGGCGCCCACCTGCGCAGGCGTCGTCACGTCACCCGACTGCTTTTGGGTGTAGCCCGACGGCGCAACCCAGGCATGGTTGATCGGGCGGACAGAATCGAAGTGCGTGTCGGCGCTGCCGGCGTACTCAGGCAGCTTCAGGATGTTGAGCGCCACGAAGTACTCGGTGTACTTGGAGCGGTTCATGTACGAACCGTCCACAGCCGGGTCGGCCAGGCCGAACATGTCCTGGAAGGTGCGCACCAGCGAGAAGTGGCTGTAGGCGTCGCTGTCGACCAGACCCTTGGGCGCCTGCGCCTGGTTCGTCAGGATGCCGAAGATGCTCTGGCCGTGTCCGCGGTTGCCCTTGGTGTAGTTGACGACCGATGCGTCCGGCGTGAAGCTGCCGTCGCCGTTGTCCTTGAGCGGGTTGGCCACCGTGCTGTTGGACACGTTCCAGCCGCAGCAGGAGTTGAAGCCGCTGGTGGCATTGCCTTCGTCGAACATCAGCACGATGGCGACGCGCTTTTGCGGATTCTTCCAGATCGGCGAGGACTCGATCTTCTTGACCAGCGCGTCGACGTAGTTGTCACCCCGCGTGATGATGGCGCCGCCGGTGGCGTTGGCCACGTTGTTCGCCACGCTGGAGCAGTCGCTGGCCGTCACCGCCGTGGCGCTGCCGGCGACCGTGCCAGTGACCTTGATGCCGTGCATGTCGTCGCACTGGTCGGGCACCACGAAGTTGAGTGCGCCGATGTTGCCGCTGGCCAGGTCGGTGCCCAGTTGGTCGATGTCGTAGTTCGCGGGTACGGCGTAGGCCGTGCTCTTCATGAGGCTGGCATCCCACTGGCCGCCGCCCATGGTGCGGTTGCTGTACTTCCACTCTGGCGCGCTGCGCACGTTCTGGTAGGCCATGCCAGGATGGTGCTTGGTCTTGTAGAGGCCGGCGGGCATTGGCAGGGTGAGCCCTGCCGTGCCGACCGCAGCCGCATTGCCGCCGAGCGTGCCGGGCGCGTACACGTTGTCCTGCGCGGTGACGGCGGCATCGGCCACGCTGTCGGTGCGCAGGTCCTGACCCGGGTTGGTCGACTCGTTGTAGGTACGCCAGCCCATGCCGGCAGCGGCCAACGCGTTGAACAGGTTGGGGCGTCCCACGATGTTGTGATTGACAGCGGCCGTCTGCGTGCAGCTGGCCTTGAACGGCGAACTCGCCAGGCCGGGCTGCGTGGCGTCGGGGATGGGCAGGTCCTGCACGGCGTTGGCACCGGTCGCGTCACAGTTCCACTGGCTGTCATCGGTGATGCCGAAGTCGTCTGCGCCGCCGAGAGCCGTGTAGTTGGGCTCGCTCGGGTTGCCGGTCGCGTAGTAGCTGGTGAGCTGGTTGCCGGCCTTGAGCAACGCGTTGATCCGGGGCGCGAAAGGCGAATTCAGGATCGAGGAGGTGGCCTTGTTTTCCAGCATCACGACGAAGATGTTGTCGTAGCGCGGTACACCTTCGATTGCGAACGCGGCCTGCTGCGCTTGCGCGAAGGTGATCTTCGTGCGCGTATCCTTGGCCGCCGGCACCGTGGCCTGCGTGACGGTCGTCAGGCCCTTGAGGCGTGGATCTCCGCCCGGCAAGGCCAATGCGTCCGGGTACAGGTCGCCGCGGTCGAGCTTGGTCACGGCATAGGTGAAGCGCCCTTCGAGCACATGCGACTCGGCCAGCACCGCAGCCTGGTCGCTGCCGCCGAGCTTGCTCGCATCGGCCAGCACGTTCGATGCCGACACGCCGATGCGCGCGGCCAGATTCTGAGCGGCCGTGGCCTGGTTGCTGCCGTCGGCCTCGCGCATGCGCAGCACTTCGGACGACATCGGGCTGATGACGATGCCACCGGACTGCGCCATCACCTGCTCCAGCGAGGCGCGCAGGACGTCGCGCTTTGCAAGCTTGGCACCGGTGGCGGTATTGACCGCGTCGGTGCCGATGTCGGCGATCAACGCAGCACCAGCGGGCAACGTGAGCGTGAACCGGCCCGACGCGTCTGTGACCACCGGGCGCTCGCTGGCATCGCACACGCCGTTGCCGTTGGTGTCGGCGCAGACCTTGGCGCCGCTGTAGTAGGCGGCCTTCACGTTCGGGTCGGTGGCGCTGCCGGCCACCAGGCTGGTGCCGGTCACCACGCCGCTGAGCGTGACACTGCTGGTGGTAGTGGGGGTGCTGCCGGTGCCGGACGATGCACTCGGTGCAGGGCTGCTGTCGCCGCCACCGCAGGCGGCAAGGATCGATGCGGCAAGCACCGTGAGTGTGGCATTCAACACCTGCCGGGATGAGCTCTTCATGGGGTTTCTCTGTGTGGTTATGCGCCTGCAGAAATGCAGTGGCGTGCACAAGACTAGAAAGCGCACATGACTCATCCGTGTCAGCCCGAGCGTTGTGGCGCAGGCGCAAATGCGGTTCTGGCACACAGCGGCCCGGTCGTCGCAAACGGACGAGACCCCATGAAAAAGGGCCCCAAAGGGCCCCGAAATCGAAGAAATTGCGATCACCCGGCAAGGCCGCGCCTGACCCGCCACTGACTTCGCGCAATACCCCTCAGCCGCGCGCGAACAGGGTCTGGTGCTGTTGGCGCAACAACGCCTTCTGCACCTTGCCCATCGCATTGCGCGGGAGTTCGGGCACAACGAAACACTGCTTGGGAACCTTGAAGTTGGCCAGGCTCGACTTGAGGCTGGCCAGCACGGCGTCGGCATCCACCGCAGCACCCGCCTTGGCAATCACGATCGCCACGCCGACCTCGCCGAAGTCGGCGTGCGGCACCCCCACCACCGCACTCTCGGCAACGCCCGGCAGCTCGTTGATGAAGCCTTCGATCTCGGCGGGATAGACGTTGTAGCCGCCGCTGATGATCAGGTCCTTGCTGCGCCCGACGATGGTGATGTAGCCCAGTCCGTCGATGCGGCCGACATCGCCGGTCTTGAAGAAACCGTCTGCGGTGAATTCCTCGCGCGTCTTCTCGGGCATGCGCCAGTAGCCAACGAACACGTTGGGGCCGTCGACCTGGATGTCGCCGATCTCGTCGGTGCCGCAGATGCGGCCGGCATCCGCCTCGGCCGACGAGACCACGCGCAGGTTGACGCCCGGCAACGCGAACCCGACCGTGCCGCCACGGCGCTCGCCCTGCACCGGGTTGTAGGGATTGGACGTGAGCATCGCCGTCTCGCTCATGCCGTAGCGCTCGAGAATGGTGTGGCCGGTGCGCTCGCGCCATTCGTTGAAGGTCTCGATCAGCAGCGGGGCCGAGCCTGCGATGAACAGGCGCATGCGGGCGCAGGCCTGCCGCGTGAGGCCAGGCTCTGCGAGCATGCGCACGTACAGCGTGGGCACGCCCATGAAGACGGTGGCGTCGGGCAGGCGCGCGACCACGCGCTTGGGATCGAACCGGTTGAGCCAGATCATCTTGCTGCCGTTGATCAACGCACCATGGATGGCGACGAACAGTCCGTGCACGTGGAAGATGGGCAGCGCATGGATCAGCACGTCGCCTTCCTCCCAGCCCCAATAGTCCTTGAGCACCTCGGCGTTGGAGCGCAGGTTGCGGTGCGTGAGCATGGCGCCCTTGCTGCGACCGGTGGTGCCGCTGGTGTAGAGGATGGCAGCCAGATCGTCGTCGCCCATGGCCGCGACGGCATGCTGGTCACTGCACTGCGCTGCCACGTCGAGCAGCGTGCCGGTGCGATCGTCGTCCAGCGTGAAGACGTGTTGCGTGCCCGCCGCCACGGCGATGGGGGCCACCCAGGCCGCGTTGGCGCTGCTGCACACGACCACCGCAGGCTCGGCATTGCCGATGAAGTACTCGACCTCGAGGCTGCGATAGGCGGTGTTCAGCGGCAGGAACACATAGCCCGCCCGCAGGGTCGCGAGGTACAGCAGCATCGCCTCGACCGACTTCTCCACCTGCACCGCCACCCGGGCACCGGGCTCCATGTCCAGCGCATCAAGAAGGTTGGCGATCATGGCGCTGCCGCGTTCCAGGTCGCGCCAGCTGTAGTGCAGGCCATCGTCGGTTTCCACCGCGATGGCGTCGAGATCTTCGGGAAAGGCCGCGCGCAGGGCGGCAAAGAGATTGGCGTTGGTCTTGGGGTTCATGTCATGCCTCGGGAAACTTCAAAAGGCCGGCGCTCGCTTCGCAAGGAAGGCATCGACGCCTTCGCGGTGCTCGCCGGTGCCGGCGTAGCGATAGGCGTCGGGCAGCAGCTGCGCGACGGCCGATGCAGTGGCGGCTGTGGCCAGCATGCCGAGGGCGCGCTTGTTGAGCCGCGCGGCCTGCGGCGCCAGCGCCGCGATGCGCTGCGCGTGGGCCACGGCGGCATCGGCCACCGCGTCGTCAGGCAGCACCTGCAACAGAAAGCCAGCGTCGTACAGGCGCTGCGCGCCGTGCACACCGGCGGCCAGCAGCATGTCGCGCGCGAGCGCATCGCCCACGGCGCTGCGCACCAGCGCAGCTTCGCGCGGCGCCATCGGGAAGCCCAGCTTCGCAATCGGTGCACCAAACTTCGCCGATGCGCCGGCCAGGCGGATGTCGCAGCAACTCGCGATCTCCACGCCCGCACCCATGCAGGGGCCTTCGATCCTCGCCACGAGGGGCACTTCGCAGCCCAGCATCGCCGCCAGCCCGGCCCAGACCTCGTGCTCATGGAATTCGCGCAACTGCGCTTCGTCGAAACGAAAGGACGGGTATTCCGAAATGTCGCCGCCTGCGCAGAAGGCCGCCCCCTCGCCCTGCACCACCACGCAGCGCAGCGCGGTATCGCCGGCGATCGCCTCGAAGAGGGTACGCAGCTGCAGCCACATGGCACGGCTCATCGCGTTGAGCCGGCCCGGGTGCGAGAGCGTCACGAAGGCGATCGCGCCATCGCGGCGCATCGAAACCTGTCCCGTCATAAGAATCCTGTCACTCCAGTTTGGCGCCCGAGGCCTTGACGACGGCGGCCCAGCGCTTGATCTCCGAGTTCACGAAGCTGCCGTAGGGCGCCATGGCAAGGTTCGGAATCTCGGAACCATTGGCAGCCCAGATGGTCTTGAGTTCGTCGGTGGCCAGCGCTTTCTTCATGTCGTCGACGATTCTCGCCTGTGCCTCGGCAGGCGCACCCTTGGGCGCCCACAGCCCATACCAGGTGGTGAGGGTGAAGTCGGGCAGGCCGACTTCGGCCGCACAGGGCACGTCCGGGAAGGCCGGGTTGCGCTGCTTGCCGGCGACCATCAACGCCTTGATGCGGCCGGCCTTGATGTGCTGCGCCGACGAGCCCAGGCCATCGAACAACACGTCGACATTGCCCGCGATCAGATCCTGCAGCGCCGGCCCGGCACCGCGATAGGGAATATGGGTGATGAAGGTGCCGGTCTGCATCTTGAAGAGTTCACCGGCGAGGTGATGCGAGCTGCCTGCACCGGCCGAAGCATAGTTGAGCTTGCCCGGGTTCTGCTTGAGCTGCGCGACGAAGGCCTGTAGCGTCGGCGCCGTGATGCGTTTGGGGTTCACCACCACCACCTGCGGCACGTTGGCCAGCAGCATGAGCGGCACGAAGTCGCGCTCCAGGTCGTAGTCGAGCCGCGGATAGACCGAAGGCGCGATCGCATGGTGCACGCCGCCCATGAAGAGCGTGTAGCCGTCGCTGGGCGCCTTGGCTGCAATGCTCGCGCCCAGCGTGCCGCCAGCACCGCCGCGGTTGTCGATCACCAGCGTCTGCCCCGCCACGCGGGTGAACTGGGCCGACAGCGGACGCGCGAACGCGTCGGTGCCGCCGCCCGCGGGAAAGGGCACGATCATCGTGACGGGCTTGGTCGGCCAGGCCGACTGGGCGCGCACGACGCCACCAAGGACGGCGGTGGCCGCTGCGGCAAGGCGCAGCATGTCGCGCCGTGGGAAGCTCGGGTTCATGGTTTGTCTCCGGTTGTGGTCTGCATGGTCTGGCACCCGGGTTGGCGGTGCCCTGGTCGGCCTGGTCGGCTCTCGTCCGCTCCAGCCTTTCTTCTTTGCTGCACCCTGTTGCGCTCAGCTCTTCAAAAAGAGTGCCTCCACCTCGCCCGCCGCGGCGGGGCGGCCTTGCGCGAGCAGCGCGCGATGCTTGTCGAGGCGTTTGAGATCGTAGAGGTAATTCACCATCAGGCCGAAGGACTGTTTGAGCCCCTTGCCCGAGGGATCGCCCGCCCAGTTGAGTCGTTCTATGCGCGCACCGTTGCCCAGATGGAAACGCGCCACCGGATCGACCGGCTTGCCTTCGACCATCGTACGGCCCAGGTATTCGGCGGCCGCGCTCAGGAGGAACTGACGCACCGGCGACTTGTCGTCGAGCGCGGCCACATCGTCCGCCGCGGGCAGCAGGCGCTCAACGGTCGGCGGCATGGCACCGAGAGCGCGGCCCAGGGCAGACGCCCGTTTGTCGTCCAGGCGCGAAAGCAGTTCGCCTGCATGCTTGCCCAGCCAGGCCCGAAAGCCCGGCACCGGCGACAGTGTCGCGAAGACCTTCAGCCGTGGCAGCTCTTCCTGCAGGGTCTCGACCACGCGCTTGATCAGCGAGTCGCCGAAGCTCACGCCACGCAGGCCGGTCTGCGTGTTGCTGATCGAATAGAAGATGGCCGTGGTGGCCTTGTCCGGTCGCACCACCGCGGCCGCCTCGTCGAGCAACGGCACGATGCCCTGGCTGATGTGGTCGACCAGCGCCACCTCCACAAAAATCAGCGGTTCGTTGGGCAAGCGCGGATGGAAGAACCCATAACAGCGGCGGTCGCCATCGTCGAGGCGGTTCTTCACGTCCGACCAGCTCTTGATGTCGTGCACCGCCTCGTACTGGATGAGCTTTTCGATCAGCGAGGCCGGCGAATCCCAGCTGATGCGCTGGAGTTCCAGAAACGCGACGTCGAACCAGGTGGAGAACAGCTGCTCCAGATCGGCATCGAGCGGCACCAGACGGCGGTCGCTCTTGAGGTGCGGCAGCAGCTCGGCGCGCAGGTCGACCAGAAAGCGCATGCCGCCGGCGTCGATCGCAAAGCGCTGCAGCAGACGCGCGCGGGGCGAGGCCAGCGCGCGGCGCAGTTGCACCTCGGCCTGACCTTCGTCGGGGGTGCCCATGGCCGCCTGATGGCGGTCGCGGGCGGTGTTGAGCTTCTTGGGGTCGGGCGCGAAACGCTCACTCATCAGCAGCCAGACGTCGCGGCGTTCGGCGGGCTCGCAACCCGCGTACCACTTGACGATCTCGCAGGCACGGCGGCCCGCCTCGACCTCGCTCACACGCGAATCGACCACCGCCTGCAGGTCGGCCAGCACCCGGCGCAGCGTGCGCGGCGCCAGGCCTTCGCCATGCCGGCGCAGTGTGGCTTCCAGCCGCTCGGCGAGCATGCGCGGCGGCGGCGCGGGCACCTTCTTGCGGGCGGCAGGCAGCTCGGCCAGCGGCTTTTTGTCGACCGCGTCGCTCGCGCCGGCCTTGGGTCGCAGGCGCGAAACGCCGCGGGCGAGCCAGGTGGGTGTGTTCATGAAGCGAGCCTCGATTTGCGGGTCAGGGCCAGCGCACGCAAGGCTTCGCGCTGGCGGTGGAGGTGGGTGCGCATGGCGGCATCGGCGCCCTCGCTGTCGCGCGCCTTGAGCGCGGCAAACACGGCCAGATGCTCGGCCAGGCTCTGCTGCAGCCTGCCGGGTGCCTTGAGCTGCTGCAGCCGCGCAAGCTTGAGGATCTTGCGCAGGTCGCCGATCGCCTGCGCGAGCCAACGGTTGTCGGCCAGCGTGATGATGGCCTCGTGAATCGCGAAATTGGTCGCGTAGTACGCATTGATGCGTTCGGCCTTGGCATGTGCTTCGAGCTGCGCATGCAGGATTGCGAGTGCATCGAGGTCGGCCTCGCTCGCGTTGCTTGCAGCCTCCCAGGCGCACCGGCCTTCGAGCAGCGCGATCACCGGAAAGATCTCGTCGAGGTCGCGTTGCGTGACCTCGGCCACGAAGCAGCCGCGTCGCGGCTCATGGCGCAACAGGCCTTCGGCCGTAAGCACCTTCAACGCTTCGCGCAAGGGCGTGCGAGAGATGGAAAGGCGGGTGCACAGTGCGGCTTCATCGAGGAAGCTGCCCGGCGTGAGTGCGCCGGCGAAGATCTCCTCGCGCAGCGTGGCGGCGACCTGGTGATGCAGCGAGTTCGGGACAAGGCGCATGGGCAAGTTCGAGGGCGCCGTAATTTTGGGTAATTACGCATAATTATGGGCATCCCCATGGGGCCGCGCAAGCGACGCCGCGCCCGGACAAACCCCTGGATACCCACCCCTCGCGTGCGGCCGACGGTACGGTCCCGGTACATTCCAGGCATCTTGAATTCACCTGTGCCTCCCCGCCTCGCCGCCACCGCGCCCCTGCCCACGCGGCGCGGCGTCGGCCCCAGTACCGTGGGCCTGCCTGCGGGCGAGTGGCCCACCCTGCTCGACTTCCTGCTTGCGCGCTTTCCAGGCGTTGCCGAGGCGACGTGGCGCAGCCGCATGCACGCTGGCGATGTGGTCGACGAGAAAGGCCGGCCGGTGCAACCCGCCCAGCCCTATCGGCCGCACCAGCGCCTTTACTACTACCGAGAGATCGAAGACGAACCGCGCATTCCCGTCGAGGAACGCGTGCTGTTCCAGGACGCGCACCTGCTGGTCGCCGACAAGCCGCACTTCCTGCCCGTCACGCCCACCGGTAAATACCTGCAGGAAAGCCTTCTCGTGCGCTTGAAGCGCCGGCTGGGCATCGACACACTCGCGCCCATCCACCGCATCGACCGCGGCACGGCGGGGCTGGTGCTGTTCTGCGTCGACCCGGCAGGCCGCGCGGCCTACCAGAAACTGTTCGCCGACCGGGGCGTGCGCAAGCAGTACGAAGCCATCGTCCACTGGCCGTCCGGCGTGGTGCTGCCCGCCGTGCGCCACAGCCGGCTGGTGCCCGACGCATCGTTCCTTCGGACGGCCGAGGTCGCGGGCGAGCCCAACTCCACCACCCATTTCGAGCTGCTGGAGCGCATCGGCGACGACCACGCGCGGCTGCGCCTGTCACCCGTCACGGGACGCAAGCACCAGTTGCGCGTGCACTGCAACGCACTGGGCATGCCGCTGGTCAACGACCCGGTCTACCCCGTGCTCCTTCCGGCGGCTGAGGACGACCATGCCGCGCCGCTGAAGCTGCTGGCCCGGCAGCTTTCGTTTCGCGACCCGGTGACGGGCGCTCTGCGCGAATTCCAGAGCACCCTGACCCTCGACGCTTGAAAGCCCTCGCCATGCGCACCCTGTTGCTCTTCGTCGCCACCGCCGTGGCCGAAATCCTCGGCTGTTATCTGCCATGGCTCTGGCTGAAGCAAGGCCGCTCGGTCTGGCTGTTGGTGCCCACCGCAATCAGCCTGGCACTGTTCGCGTGGCTCCTGACGCTGCATGACACGGCGTCCGGCCGGGTCTACGCGGCCTACGGCGGCGTGTACATCGGCGTGGCCATCGCCTGGCTGTGGGCCATCGATGGCGTCCGGCCCACGCCCTGGGACCTGGCCGGCGCAGGCATTGCGCTGGCCGGCATGGCCATCATCATGTTCCAGCCACGCTAGCACCGCAGCCGATGCGCGGTGCCGCGTGTGTGCTGCGCCTCAGCCGCGCGGTGCAACCACCGAATGCCGGGCCGGCGCGCTGACGTACAACCAGACGCCGAACAGCACCATCGGCACGCACAGCCACTGGCCCATGCTCATGTTGAGCGCCAGCAGGCCCAGGAAGTCGTCAGGCTCGCGGAAGTACTCGGCGATGAACCGCATCACGCCGTAACCGATCAGGAACACGGCGGACACCCGGCGCTCGAGCCGTTCCTTGCGCGCGTAGAGCCACAGGATGACGAACAGCAGCAGACCTTCGAGCAGGAACTGGTAGATCTGGGACGGATGGCGTGCCAGCATGGACCCGCTTTGCGGAAACACCATGCCCCATGGCAGGTCCGGGCTGCTGAAGCGGCCCCACAGTTCACCATTGATGAAATTGCCTACACGTCCGGCGGCAAGGCCCGTGGGCACGCAGGGCGCCACGAAGTCGGCCACCTGCCAGAACGGCCGGGAACGCGAACGGGCGAACCACACCATCGACGCGATCACACCCAGCAGGCCACCGTGAAAACTCATGCCGCCCTGCCAGACCATGAGGATTTCCAGCGGATGCGTGAGGTAATAGCCTGGTTTGTAGAACAGGCAATAGCCGAGCCGCCCGCCGATGATCACACCCATCACGCCCAGAAAGAGGATGTCTTCCACGTCCTTGCGGCTCCAGGCGCCCGCACCGGTGACCGAGCGAAACGGCTCATGCCGCAGACGGCGTGTGCCGAGAAAAAAGAAAAGCGCGAAGGCGGCGAGGTAGGTCAGGCCGTACCAGTGGACGGCAAGCGGGCCGATCTGCAGGGCAATCGGATCGATATGGGGATACATGAGCATGATGGCGTTATTGTGCCCGGCGCCCCGTGACCGCCCACTGACGGCACACTGACCGCCCACCTGAGCATGGTGGCTGAATATGTGGGGCCAATGTCGTTGCGGCCACCGCACAGGCAGCCGACACTGCGCGCATGCCCTTCTTGCAACCCTCCCCTGCGTGCGGCGCCCCGGAAGACCGCCGCGGCCCGCGTGCTGTTGCGTGCCTGCTGTACCCGGCGATGATGAGCCTCGACGCCGTCGGCCCGCTGCAGGTCTTCGCCTCGGCCAACGCCGAGCGCACCGGCCACGGCTTGCCGCCCGCCTACACACTGCATCTGCTCGCCGATACCGCAGGGGCGGTGCCGACGTCGGCCGGCTTCAGCCTGAGGGCCGATGCCGCGCGCGACAGCGTCGACCCGGCCACGCTCGACACCGTGCTGGTGCCGGGCGGCGACGGCGTGGACGTCCAGAGGGACAACGCAGCACTGCTGTCGTGGCTGCGCGCCGCCGCGCCGCAGGTGCGCAGGCTGGGCTCGGTCTGCTCGGGCGCGTTGATCCTGGCGGCCGCCGGACTGCTCGACGGGCGGCGCGCCACCACCCACTGGTCCCGCCTGGACACGCTGCGCCAAGCGCATCCGGCGGTGCAGGTGGAGGCGGATTGCCTTCACACCTACGATGCGGCCCATGCGCTGGACGGCCATGTCTTCACCTCGGCCGGCGTGACCGCCGGCATCGACCTGGCGCTGGCCCTGGTCGAAGCCGATCTGGGCCGACCGATCGCGCTGGCAGTGGCGCGTCGCCTGGTGATGTTCATGCGCCGGCCGGGGGGCCAGGCCCAATTCAGCCCGCTGCTGGCGCCCGAAACGCTGCATGCACCGCGGCTTGCGCAGTTGCTCGAATGGATCCCCACACAGCTCGGCGGTGACCTGTCACTCCCCGCGCTGGCCGCGCAGGCGTGCATGCCGACGCGCACGCTCTCGCGCGTGTTCCTGCGCGAACTTGGCATGACACCGGCACGCTATGTGGAGCGCGTGCGGGTCGAGGCAGCGTCCACCTTGCTGGCACAGGCGCAAGCCTCCATTTCGACGGTGGCCCGGCTGTGCGGCTTCACGCATCCGGAAAACCTGCGGCGCAGCTTCCATAAGCACCGCGCGGTGAGCCCGCAAGCCTATGCCGAGCGCTTCGGCGAAGGCGCGCGCGCCGATTGAGCACGGCCGCATCACTTCCTCATGTCACGCTGACGATTCCCTGCCCCAACGAAAGCCCGCCGTGCTGCTGCTGCGCAATGCCACCCTTCGCCTGCTGTTCACCAGCCAGGCCCTGTACTGGGCCTGTTCGATCATCGGCATCACGCTGACCTCCCTCGTCGGTGCGCGGCTGGCGCCTTGGCCAGTGCTCGCCACCCTGCCGCTGGCCCTGCTGGTGCTCGGCAGCCTGCTGTCGGTCCAGCCGCTGTCGATGTTCATGCAGCGGCACGGCCGGCGCGCAGGGCTGCGCACCGGTGCCTTGTTTGGGATCGCGGGCGGACTGGTCGCCATGGCCGGCGTGCTGCTGGGCAGCTTCGCGGTGTTCTGCTGCGGCACGCTGTGCGTGGGGGTGTACCAGTCGTCTTCCGGCTACTACCGCTATGCCGCGCTCGAAGCGGTGGCCGCACACCAGAAGGGCCGGGCCGCGGCCTGCGTGGTCGGCGGTGGGCTGTTCGCGGCCCTGTTCGCGCCGCCGCTCTCGCTCTGGTCGCGCAACGCACTGGCCACGCCCTTCGCGGGCGCCTACCTGGCCATCGCCGTGCTGGCCGCGCTGGGCTGGCTGGTGGTGTCGCGGTTGCCGGAAGGCGGTGCGCCACGCGCAGCGGCAGGCGGCATGGCGGCCATGCGCCAGCTGCTGGCGCGCCCGGCGCTGCGTGCGGCGGTGGTCATGACCGCGACCGGGCACGGCTTGATGATCCTGGTGATGAACGCAACGCCGCTCGCCATGGACTTCTGCGGCTTCTCAGCCGGTGCCGCTGCGCAGGTGATCCAGTGGCATGTCGTCGGCATGTTCCTGCCCGCCCTCTTCGCAGGCGCTTGCGTCGATCGCTGGGGCGGCCGGCGCGTGGCCGTGGTGGGCGCGCTGTGCCTGGTGACCAGCGCCGGGCTCGCGCTCAGCGGACTGTCGTTCACCCAGTTCCTTGCCAGCTCCTTCCTGCTGGGCGCCGGCTGGAACCTGATGGTGATCGCCGGCACCACCCTGCTCGGCGACACCCACACACCCGAGGAACGCGGGCAGGCACAGGCGCTCATGGAACTGAGCAACGGTGGCGTCGCGGCAACGATGTCCTTCGCCTCGGGTGCGCTGATCAACGGCGTGGGCTGGACGGCGATCAACGTGGCGATGCTGCCTCTGCTCGCGCTGGCCTTGGGGGTGCTGGCGGCGGGCGGTCGGCGAATGGCCCGGGAGGCTTAGCAGGGCGAGGCGGGCCACGCACAGCGGGCGAGCGGCTGCGGCCTCACCGCCCAGCGACCTCGCGCTCCCGCACGAACGCCACGAAGCGCGCCAGCGCCGGGTTCGCTCCACCGGCCGGCCAGACCAGGCTGGTCTCGCACGCCGGCAGCACGACCGTCGCCTTGCCACGGCCCGTTCGCGCCAATTCGCCCGCCGCGCGGTACACCACGCCGTCACGCTGGAACTGGCGCACGCTCTCCGGCACCCAGGCCACGCCCAGCCCGCCCCACACCAGGTTGACGATGGTTTGCATCTGGATGGCCTCCTGCGCAATGACCGGCACCCGGCCGGCTGCATGGTAGAGCCCGAAGATCGCGTCATGCAGCGACGGCACGATGCGGCGCGGAAAGATCACCAGCGGCTCGGCCAGCACATCGGCCACGGCCGGCCGCTCGGCACGTGCACAAGGATGCGCGGCCGGCAACGCCAGCACCAGCGGCTCCTGCGCCACGCGCAGGAGCGCCAGGCCAGGCGGTGCAAAACCAGGCGAGTGCAGCATCAGTCCCGCATCGATCTCGCCGCGCGCGAGGGCTTCGAGCTGGACATCGCCGGTCGCCTCGACCAGCTCCAGCGCCACCTGCGGACACAGCACGCGAAAGTCGCGCACCCACTGCGGCAGGTGTGCGAAGCCGATGGTCGAGACAAAGGCCAGCCGCACCCGCCCGACCTCGCCGGCCGCCGCCGCCCGGGCGCGGGCCGGCAGCGCCTGCGCGCGCTCCAGCAGATCGCGCACATCGGGCAGCAGCGCCTCGCCCGCGGGCGTGAGCGCCACACGACGCCGCGTGCGATCGAACAGCACGATCCCCAGGGTCTTCTCCAGTTGGGCGATGGCCTGCGTCACTGGCGGCTGGGTCATGTGCAGGCGCAGGGCAGCGCGGCCGAAGTGCAGCTCCTCGGCCACGGCCAGGAACTGGCGCCAGGCGCGCAGATCGACAAGCGTTTCTTTCATATACCGAGCATATCAATCCATCCTTGAAAACGGATTGGAACCAATCAGTCATTCGTCGGATACTGGCGTCCCCCCGATTCACCACCACAAGAGACTTCCATGGACACCAAGCCGATCCAGATCAATCGCCGCAGCGCCAACATCGTCGAAGGCAAGAACCGCGCGCCCAACCGCTCGATGTTCTACGCGATGGGCTATGAAGAGAGCGACTTCAAGAAACCGATGGTCGGCGTCGCCAACGGCCACAGCACCATCACGCCATGCAATTCGGGCCTGCAGAAGCTGGCCGACGCGGCCATTGCCGGCATCGAGGAAGCCGGCGGCAACGCCCAGGTGTTTGGCACGCCCACCATCTCCGACGGCATGGCCATGGGCACCGAAGGCATGAAGTATTCGCTGGTCAGCCGCGAAGTCATCAGCGACTGCATCGAGACCTGCGTGGGCGGCCAGTGGATGGACGGCGTGCTGGTGGTCGGCGGCTGCGACAAGAACATGCCCGGCGGCCTGATGGGCATGCTGCGCGCCAACGTGCCTGCCATCTACGTCTACGGCGGCACCATCCTGCCGGGCCGCTACAAGGGCCAGGACCTGAACATCGTCAGCGTGTTCGAAGCCGTGGGCCAGAACGCCGCCGGCAACATGAGCGACGAGGACCTGCACGAAATCGAAAAGCGCGCCATCCCAGGCACCGGTTCCTGCGGCGGCATGTACACCGCCAACACCATGTCCAGCGCGTTCGAGGCGCTCGGCATCTCGCTGCCCTACTCGTCCACGATGGCGAATCCGCATGACGAAAAGGCCAACTCGGCCAAAGAATCGGCCAAGGTGCTGATCGAGGCGATCAAGAAAGACCTGAAGCCGCGCGACATCGTGACCAAGAAGGCCATCGAGAACGCCGTGGCCGTGATCATGGCCACGGGCGGGTCGACCAACGCGGTGCTGCACTTCCTGGCGATCGCTCACGCGGCTGGCGTCGAATGGACCATCGACGATTTCGAGCGCATGCGCAAGAAGGTGCCGGTGCTGTGCGACCTCAAGCCGAGCGGCAAGTATCTGGCCGTCGACCTGCACCAGGCTGGCGGCATTCCGCAGGTCATGAAGGTGCTGCTGAAGGCCGGCCTGCTGCACGGCGACTGCATCACCATCACCGGCCAGACGATCGAAGAAGTGCTGGCCGACGTGCCCGATGTGCCACGCGCCGACCAGGACGTGATCCGCCCGATCGGCCAACCGATGTACGCCGAAGGCCACCTGGCCATCCTCAAGGGCAACCTGTCGCCCGAAGGCGCGGTCGCCAAGATCACGGGCCTGAAGAACCCGGTCATCACGGGCCCGGCACGCGTGTTCGACGACGAACAGTCCGCACTCAAGGCCATCCTCGACGGCAAGATCGTGGCTGGCGACGTGATGGTGCTGCGCTACCTCGGCCCCAAGGGCGGCCCTGGCATGCCGGAAATGCTGGCTCCCACGGGGGCGCTGATCGGTGCGGGCCTGGGTGAAAGCGTGGGCCTGATCACCGACGGCCGCTTCTCGGGCGGCACCTGGGGCATGGTGGTGGGCCACGTGGCGCCGGAAGCAGCGGCCGGTGGCACCATCGCGTTCGTGAACGAGGGCGACTCGATCACCATCGATGCACACGAACTCAAGCTCGAACTGAACGTGCCGGAAGCCGAAATCGCGAAGCGCCGCGAAGGCTGGACGCCCCCGGCCCCGCGCTACACGCGCGGCGTTCAGGCGAAGTTCGCGTTCAACGCATCGAGCGCCAGCTCGGGCGCGGTACTCGACAAGTATTGAGCTGCAGACCCCGGGCGGTCTGACCTGCGGCCGAGGCACATGGCGTGCCTCGGCCGTTTGTGTTTTCTTCGTCCTACGGCAGGTCCTGCTCCAACGCGGGCGACCGCTGCTGGCGCCGCGCCGCATACGTGAGCGCCAGACCGATGAGCGTCGGGAACAGCGAGAAGATGGCCAGCCCGATCACCAGGCCCCATGCGTCCTGGAAGTCCGCCACACGGGCATCGGCCGGGTTGCCAACGGCCACGCGCACCTCCGCCGGGTCGCCTTCCTTGCTGCGCGGCAAGCTGCCGCCAATGCCCTGGATGCGACGCAACTGGCCGTCTGCCGCCCTGAACTCGACCACGGGCGCACGCCAGACCGTCGTGTTGCCTTTGCTGTCCATGCCGTTTTCCGACACGTACGCCACCACGCGCCCCTGAATGCGCTCGGTATGGGCGAGCGCCTGGTAGCGCGGCCAGCCGACCGAGGCGGCACCGTAGAAACCGGCCGCGCCCACCATCAGCGCCCCGATGCCAATGCCCCAGAGCACGCCTTTGCGCCAGATCAGCAAAGCGGAGACTGCCAAGCCTGCAAGCAAGGCGTATTTGAAGATGCTCAAGGCATGCGAAACGACGGCGTCATCCATGTGCGGCTGGTATCGGTATGCGCTCACGCGCGCGGGTGATGGGATCGAATGCCGGGATACGCTGGGGTCTGGACCGACCGAATCGGCGCTGTGCACCCGCCTCCCTACAATCGCGTTGAATCGACTGTACGACACCCACGAATGCGACCCATGAAAAGAGTGCTGCTGCTTGCCGCGATGTGCCTTGGCTTCTCTGCGCCTGTCCTGGCCGACCTGGCACTGGCGACCTCCAAGAACTGCATGGCCTGTCACAACGTCGAACGCAAGGTGCTCGGGCCCGCCTTCAAGGACATCGCAGCCAAGTACAAGGGCGACGCCGGCGCTGCAGACATGCTCGCCAACAAGATCCGCAAGGGTGGCGCTGGCGTGTGGGGGCCGGTGCCGATGCCGGCCAACACGCAGGTCAGCGAGGCCGAGGCCAAGAAACTCGCGACCTGGATTCTGGTGACGCCTCAATAGTTCGGCGCGGGTGGAATGATGGTCGTGCCGGTGCCAGTTTCCACAGTGCCCACCGGCGCGCCACGGCGATCCAGCCTGTCTTCCAATTGGCCGATGTGTGCCGCCACCGTGTTGTCAGTCTGGTCGGCGCGCTGACGCACAGCCGACTCCAGTTGCTCGACACGTGCCAACAGTGCGCTGTGGCGCTCGGCATTGCGTGCCATGTGCGTGTTCTCCTGGGTCTCCAGGAAGCTGCGCAGTTCCGTGAAGCGCGATGCCTCGGCCTTGTCGGCCAGGTCACGCTGGGCTTGCATTTCCTTGTTGTGGCGACGGGTTTCGAGAAGCACCGAACTTTGCAGGTACACCACATAAGCGACGAAGAAGATCGCCAGCAGGATGGTCAAGCCCAGCATGATGAGGCCCAGCGGCGCCGTCACCTGCATGAAGCCGATGGACATCGCGGTCGGTGTGAGCAGGATGCCCCAGTTGAGCGCTGCCAGCGCCGCAATCAGCAGCACGATCACTGCCAGCACAATCGTTCGGATACCCATGTAGAAACTCCCAGAAGAAAAGAAAACTCTAATCGTCTGTTTGTAACCCATGCGACACCCGTGCCCCTGTCGGACACAGGGCAGTGCCGTCGCCAGCGGGCGCCCTCAACCTCCAGGGGTGATCGCGCCCTGCCCGTTCAATACGCCTGACCGAGCTGCTCGAGAATGGCCGGGTTCTCAAGCGTCGAGGTGTCCTGCGTGATCGCCTCGCCCTTGGCAATGGAACGCAGCAGCCGCCGCATGATCTTGCCGCTGCGCGTCTTGGGCAGGTTCTCGCCGAAGCGAATGTCCTTGGGCTTGGCGATCGGGCCGATTTCCTTGGCCACCCATGACCGCAATTCGGCCGCGATCTTGCGTGCTTCCTCGTCGCTGGTCGGGCGACCGCGCTTGAGCACGACGAACGCGCACACGGCTTCGCCCGTCACGTCGTCCGGACGGCCGACCACCGCCGCTTCGGCGACAAGATCGGTCTTGGCGACCAGGGCCGATTCGATCTCCATCGTCCCCAGGCGGTGGCCTGACACATTCAGCACGTCGTCGATGCGCCCGGTGATGCGGAAGTAGCCGCGGTCTTCGCTGCGCACCGCGCCGTCTCCGGCCAGGTAGATCGTGCCGCCCATCTCTTCGGGGAAGTAGCTCTTCTTGAAGCGCTCCGGGTCGTTCCAGATGGTGCGGATCATCGAGGGCCATGGCCGTTTGATGACCAGCATGCCACCGGCACCGTGGGGCAGGTCCTTGCCGGTCTCATCGACGATCGCGGCCATGATGCCCGGCAACGGCAGCGTGCAGGAGCCCGGCACGAGCGGCGTGGCGCCCGGCAGCGGCGTGATGACATGGCCGCCGGTTTCGGTCTGCCAGAAGGTGTCGACGATCGGACATTTCTCGTGCCCGATGTTCCGGTGGTACCACATCCACGCTTCCGGGTTGATCGGCTCGCCCACCGAACCCAGGATGCGCAGGCTCGAGAGGTCCCAGTTCTTCGGGTGCACCTTTTCGTCGGATTCGGCGGCCTTGATGAGCGAGCGGATCGCCGTCGGCGCGGTGTAGAAGATGCTGACCTTGTGCTGCTCGATCATCTGCCAGAACCGGCCGGCATGCGGAAAGGTAGGGATACCTTCGAAGATCACCTGCGTGGCGCCAGCCGCGAGCGGGCCGTAGGCGACGTAGGTGTGACCGGTGATCCAGCCGATGTCGGCGGTGCACCAGAAGACGTCGTCCGGGCGCAGGTCGAAGGTCCAGTCCATCGTGAGCTTGGCCCACAGCAGGTAGCCACCCGACGCGTGCTGCACGCCCTTGGGCTTGCCGGTCGACCCGGAGGTGTAGAGGATGAAGAGCGGGTGCTCGGCGCCCACGGGCACCGGTGCGCATTCGTGCGACTGGCCTTCCAGCGCGTCGAGCGCTTCGGTGAAGCTCTTGTCGCGGCCTTCCACCCGCTTCCAGTCGCTGAGCGTGCGTTCGTAGACCAGCACGGTCTTGATGGACTCGCAGCCGCCCAGCGCAATGCCTTCGTCGACGATCGCCTTCAGCGGCAGTTCCTTGCCGCCGCGCAACTGGTAATTGGCCGTGATCACGGCCACAGCGCCCGCATCGATGATGCGCTCCTGCAGCGCCTTGGCCGAGAAGCCGCCGAACACCACGCTGTGCGTGGCACCGATGCGCGCGCAGGCCTGCATGGCGATCACGCCTTCGATGGTCATCGGCATGTAGATGACGACGCGGTCACCCTTCTGGATGCCCTCGGCCTTGAGCACGTTCGCGAACTGGGACACGCGACCGAGCAGGTCCCGGTAGCTGATCTTCGTGACCGTGCCGTCGTCGGCCTCGAAGACGATCGCGGTCTTGTGCTCGACCGGCGTGCCCATGTGCTTGTCCAGGCAGTTGGCCGACACGTTCAGCTCACCGTCGTCGAACCACTGGTAGAACGGCGCGTTCGACTCGTCCAGCGTGCGGGTGAAGGGTTGGGTCCAGACCACATGTTCCTTGGCCTGCCGGGCCCAGAAGCCCTCAAAGTCGGCGGCGGCCTCGGCGCACAGCGCCTCGTAGGCTGGCATGCCGCTGATGCGGGCGCCTTGCAACGCGCGCGCGTCTGGCGGAAACACGCGGTTTTCCACCAGGACGGATTCAATGTTGTTGTTCGTGTTGCTCACTTCATGTCTCCTGCAGGGCAAGGTTGGTTTCGCTCGTAATGTCGACCTGTGCACTTACGGCGCACTGACTCGCCATGGTAGTGCGCACCGGGGGCATCACGGCGCCGACACAGGCGCGCCCTAGAATCCGTGTTTTCCCGAACGTCCCATCCCAGATGTCTGCACCCGACTCCTTCGACCCTCTGAACCCACCGGTCCCGCGCAAGAGTTCGCCGCTGCGACCGCTGCCCCGGCTGATCTTCGCGAGCCGCTGGCTGCAGCTGCCGCTCTACCTCGGCCTGATCATTGCGCAGGGCGTCTACGTCGTGCACTTCCTGGTCGAGCTGCTGCATCTGGTGGAGGCCGCCTTCGGCAGCCAGACCGCGCTGCAGGCGCTCATCAGCAGCATCGGCTACAAGACGAGCGCGCCGGTGACTGCGCTCAACGAAACCGTGATCATGCTGGTGGTGCTGGCACTGATCGACGTGGTGATGATCTCCAACCTGCTGATCATGGTCATCGTGGGCGGCTACGAGACCTTCGTGAGCCGCATGGACCTTGAAGGCCATGCCGACCAGCCCGAGTGGCTGAGCCACGTGAACGCGTCGGTGCTGAAGGTCAAGCTCGCGACGGCCATCATCGGCATCAGCTCGATCCACCTGCTCAAGACCTTCATCAACGCGGACAACTACAGCGACCGCGTGCTGATTGCACAGACCGTGATCCACATTGCGTTCCTCCTGTCGGCCATGGCCATTGCGTACACCGACCGGCTGATGTCCAGGGAGCACTGACCGGCGTCGGCGCCGCTGGCTTGACGCGGCTCATACCGCAAAGTTATAATCCAGGATCCAAAGACGACCAACTGAATATGTTGGTCATCCTGCACTACTCGCGGATCACCGAATCCCGTCGCGGTGCAGGGTCTCATTAGCCGGGCTTACCGCCCGGCGCCCCTGGCCGGTTTTCCGGCCCCATTGCCACGTCACAGCGCATCGGGCGGCCCCTTCGACCAGGCCCGCCGCTCCGAATGACGCTCCCGGCGGGCACTGGTTTCGTCGTCCTTTTGTCGTCGTCAGTGCCCCTGGGCAGCCCTTCGAGGCTCGCCGCGCGTCGTCACGCCCGTCGTGCCCGAAGCCTGGTGCCGTGGCCGTCACCCCTCGGGGTGGCGCTTCGTGCAACCCACCTAAGGAACCCAGCGCATGGCCAAAGGCATTCTCATCGACCACGTCTTCAAGGTCTTCGGCGACGACCCGCAACGCGCGCTCGACCTCGTCGCGCAAGGCGCGAGCAAGAGCGAGATCCTCGCGCAGACCGGCAACTCCATCGGCGTCTTCGATGCGAGCTTCGAAATCCAGGCGGGCGAGATCTTCGTCATCATGGGCCTGTCGGGCTCAGGCAAGTCGACGCTGGTGCGCCTGCTCAACCGGCTGATCGAGCCGACCGCCGGACGTATCGTGATCGACGGCCAGGACATCAATGGCCATTCCGATGCCAAGCTGCGCGCCCTGCGGCGCAAGGACATCAGCATGGTGTTCCAGTCCTTTGCGCTGATGCCGCACATGACGGTGCGTGAAAACACGGCCTTCGGGCTCGAACTCGCCGGCGCCAGCCGAAAGGAACGCCTGGCGCAAGCCGACCACGCGCTCGCGCAGGTCGGGCTGGCCGCCTGGGGCGACAGCTATCCCGATGAACTCTCGGGCGGCATGCAACAACGCGTAGGGCTGGCACGTGCCCTGGCGTCGGACCCCTCGATCCTGTTGATGGACGAGGCCTTCTCGGCGCTCGATCCGATCATCCGCACCGAGATGCAGTCCGAGCTGATGCGCCTGCAGCAGGAGCAGCGCCGCACCATCGTCTTCATCTCGCACGACCTCGACGAGGCCATGCGCATCGGTGACCGTATCGCGATCATGAAGGACGGCCAGGTGATCCAGGTCGGCACACCCGACGACATCCTGCGCAACCCGGCCAACGACTACGTGCGCAGCTTCGTGCGCGGCGTGGACGCGGCCGCCGTGTTCAAGGCCGCCGACATCGCCCGCAAGTCACTCACCGTGGTGTCCGAACATGCCGACCGCGGCGCACGCGCGGCGCTCAAGATGCTGGAAGACCAGGACCGCGACTACGCCTACGTCGTCAGCCCGGGCAAACGCTATCTGGGCACCCTGTCGTCCGACACCCTGCGCAAGGCGCTCGACGGGCACGCCGGCCCGCTCGGACTGCAGCATGCGTTTCTCGAAGGGGTGACGCCCATTGCCGCCGACGCCTCCGTGGCCGACCTGTTCGGCCAAGTGGCGCAAACACCCTGTGCGGTGCCGGTGGTCGATGCCGATGGCCGCTTCTGCGGCGCGATCAGCAAAACCACGCTGCTGAAGTTCCTCGACCGCGACACGCCACCGGTGGAGCCGAGCGCGCAGCCCTCCACGCCAGCGCCGGCGACCACCGTGGCCACTGCAGTCGCCGAATTTCACTGATCAAGGGAACCCGCAAGAATGAACGAGAACACAGTCACCGACACGCTTCAGACCCAGTCCCCGCAAGCCGCAGCAACGACCGTCGACCCATGGCAGGCCGCATCCGCACCGCCGGACCCATCGGCCAACACCGACTGGCTCGACGCACCCGCCTCCGCAGTGGACACCGCCCATCAACTGGGCGCCGATCCTTCGGGCGATGGCTTCGGCCTGCACCGCCTGTGGGACGGCTCGCTGCCCATCGAAGCCTGGATCAACCATGGCCTGAGCTGGGTGGTGGTTCACTTCCGCCCTTTCTTCCAGACCGTGCGCGTGCCCATTGACAGCACGCTGGCCGGGGTGCAGAGCCTGCTGACCACCTTGCCGACGCTCGCCATGATCGCGCTCGTGGGCATGCTCGCCTGGCAGTTCACCGGCCGTGCGCTGGCCATCGGCACGACGCTGGCCTTGCTGCTCGTCGCCATGCTGGGCATCTGGCCCGAGGCCATGGTCACGCTGTCGCTGGTGCTGACCTCGCTGGTGTTCTGCCTGGCCATTGGCCTGCCGCTGGGCGTGCTGCTGGCCAGCAGCGACCGTGCACAGCGTCTGACGCGGCCGGTGCTCGATGCCATGCAGACCACGCCAGCCTTCGTCTACCTCGTGCCCGTGGTGATGCTCTTCGGCATCGGCAACGTGCCTGGTGTGATCGTGACCATCATCTTCGCGCTGGCCCCTCTGGTGCGGCTGACCAACCTGGGCATCCGCCAGGTGCGTCCTGACCTCATCGAAGCCGCACGCGCCTACGGCGCTTCGCCCTGGCAGATGCTGGTGAAAGTGCAGCTGCCGCTGGCCATGCCCTCGATCATGGCAGGCATCAACCAGGCCTTGATGCTGTCGCTGTCGATGGTGGTGATCGCCTCGATGATCGCTGTCGGCGGTCTCGGCCAGATGGTGCTGCGCGGTATCGGCCGCCTGGACATGGGCCTGGCGACCGTCGGTGGCCTGGGCATCGTGCTGCTGGCCATCACGCTCGACCGCCTCACGCAGGCCATGGGCACGTCCCGCCGCGACAACGTCCGCCATTGGTGGCAGACCGGCCCGGCTGGCATGGCCTGGAAGCTGTTGCAGCGCCTGCAGCCCGCCACGGGCAATGACCGCTCGGCACCGCCTGCACTGGCCGCCGCGACGCACTGAAGAACACCATGACTTGCCCCAGGAAATTCAACGCATGAAAATCACACGATCCTTTGCAGGCCATGGCCTGCTCGCGCTCGGCCTGTGCGGCCTGCTCGCGCTCGGACTGGTGCAACGCGCCAGCGCCAACGACGACCGACCCGGCGAAGGCGTGACCGTGCAGCCGCTCAAGAGCTCGCTGGCCGAAGAGGCCTTCCAGACGCTGCTGGTTTCGCGTGCGCTCGAAAAGCTCGGCTACACCGTCGAGCCCATGAAAGACCTGGAACCGGCCACAGAACACCTGGCCATCGCCAACGGCGACGCCACCTTCATGGCCAACCACTGGAGCCTGCTGCATGCGGACTTCTACAAGAACAGCGGTGGCGACGCCAAGCTGTATCGCCAGGGTGTGTATTCCGACAACGCTGTGCAGGGCTACCTGATCGACAAGAAGACGGCCGAGCAGTACGGCATCACCCGCATCGACCAGCTCAAGGACCCAGCCATCGCCCGGCTGTTCGACACCGACGGCGATGGCAAGGCCGACCTGACCGGCTGCAATCCAGGCTGGGGTTGCGAACTGGCCATCGAGGCGCACCTGAGCGCCTATGGCCTGCGCGACAGCGTGACCCACAAGCAGGGCAGCTATGCGGCGCTGATCGCCGACACCATCTCCCGCTTCAAGCAGGGGCAGCCCATCCTGTACTACACCTGGATGCCGTACTGGGTGAGCGCCGTGCTGCGCCCGGGCACGGACGTCGTGTGGCTTCAGGTGCCGTTCTCCGCCTCGCAAGGCAAGGATGGCAAGGTCGACACCCAGTTGCCGAACGGCCGGAACTACGGCTTCATGGCCAACCAGCAACAGATCGTCGCCAACCGGGCCTTCGTCGACAAGAACCCGGCCGCCGGCAAGCTGTTCGCAGTGATGCAACTGCCCATTGCCGACATCAACGCGCAGAACCTGCGCATGAACGAAGGTGCGAATTCGCAGCAAGATCTCGAGCGCCATACCGACGGCTGGATCCGCGCCCACCAGGCGACGTTCGACGGCTGGCTGGCCGAAGCACGCGCCGCGGCGGACCACAAGCCCTGATCAGGCGACCGGCGCGTCTTCGGGCATGGCCTGGAAGATGCGCGTGAAGTCGCAGCACGACTGCGCCAGCATGACGATCGAGGCAGTCAATGCGCTGCGATGCTCGCCCTTGTGCATGGCCACATAGGGCACGGGTGGCAGGGGTGGCCGCACATCGAGCACCGCGAGCATGCCCGCGGCGATCAGCGGCTGCAGGCACTGGCGCGGCAGATAACTCACGCCCAACCCCGACACCGTGAGCCCCGTCAGCGCGATCAGGTTGCTCACCACGATGGCGTCTGCGGGCACGACGCCCAACGCCTTCATCCACGTGTCGTAGAGCCGGCCGGTGCCCGAAGCCTGGCCCTGCACCAGCATGCGGTGGCGCGCCAGCTCGTGCAGCCGTACGCTGCCCGATGACGACAACGCGCCCGGCTTGCACATCCACGCACTTTCGACCTGCCCGATGGTCGTGCCGGGAATGCGCGCATCACCGAAGGCATCGGGCACGACGATCAGGTCGAGTTCGTCGGCCAGCAGCTTGTCGCGCAGCGGCAGGCTTCCGTCCACGTCGGGTTCCAGCGTGACCTTGGGATAGTGTTGCTGGACCAGGCCGACGAGCCGCGGCAGCCACGTCATGGCCGTGAGTTCGGTCACGCCCAGGCGAAGGCGCCGCTCGATGACTTCCGGCTTGCCGAACTGCTCGACCGCCGCATCGCGCTGCTGCAGCAGCCGGCGTGCGAGCACGAACATCTCCTCGCCCTTTTCCGTGAGCCTTGCCGTGCGTTGGCTGCGGTCGAAGAGTGCGGTGTCGAACAGCATCTCCAGCTCGTGCACCCGCTTGGAAACGGCCGACTGCGAAGTGTTGAGCTTGTGCGCTGCGGCTGCAAAGCCACCCAGTTGGCCGATCCAGTAGAGCGCCTCGAGTTGCTTGAAGGTCATCACGGTGCGTTCCTCGCCCCAGAGAGGGGATCATTGATTCGAATCACTTTAAGGAATGCAATTCGAGCACAAAAAATCGCTTTTTGAAATCTCTGCGGACTTTCAGAATCGCCGTCACCCGTTTCACCTCAACGAAAGCCTTCCCATGAACATCCGACTGCTGGCGCTTGCCCTGGGCACCGCCCTCCTCGTCTCCAACGCCATGGCGCAAGACAGCGACACGTTGCGCAAGATCAAGGAGACCGGCACGATCCAGATCGGCAGCCGCGACAGTTCCATCCCGTTCTCGTACCGGCTCAATGCCAGCGGCGAGCCGATCGGGTTTTCCAACGACATCTGTCTGAAGATCGTCGACGCGGTCAAGACCAAGCTCGGCCTGCCCAAGCTCAACGTTCAGTACACGACGCTGACTTCGACCAATCGCATCCCGCTGATACAGAACGGCACGGTCGACCTTGACTGCGCGACCACCACCAACTCCGTGGCGCGCCAGCAGCAGGTCGCCTTTGCGCCGAGCCACTTCGTCACCAACATCACGGTGGCGGTCAAGAAGAACTCGGGCATCACCTCGCTGGCCGACCTGGGTGGCAAGCCGGTAGCGACGGTGACCGGCAGCACGTCGATCCAGCTGCTGCGCAGCTTCCGCCGCAGCGAGAACGTCGACGTTCAGGAGATTTCGGGCAAGGACACGGCGGACGCCTTCCTGCTGCTGGCCAGCGACCGCGCGGTGGCCTACGTGCTCGACGACGTGCAACTCGCCGGACTGATTGCCACCGCGCCGAATCCCTCGGACTACGTGATCCTCAAGGACGTGGTGCTGCGTCAGGAGCCCTACGGCATCATGCTGCGCAAGAACGATCCGCAGTTCCAGGCGCTGGTCGACCAGACCATGATCCAGTTGATGAAGTCTGGCGAGATGGCACAGTTGTACGCCAAGTGGTTCACCCAACCGATTCCGCCGAGCGGCGTGAACCTGAATTTCCCGATGAGCGACGCCGTGCGCGACGTTTACAAGAATCCGAACAACAAGGGCGTTTGAACGCACCGACACCGCAGATGACCACAAACCATCCCCAGGGCCTGCTTTTCCCCGACGCGCTCCAGCAGGCCGTGCGCAGCCGCTTCCTCCACGTGAGCCACGACCACCGGGGGCGCGAGCGCCTGTACTTCGACAACGCAGGCGGCTCGTTCCGGCTGCGCTCGGCGCTCGAACGGCTCGCGCAGATCGATGCAATTCCCGACAACGCTGAACGCATCCACGACGTCGCCGAAGAACTGAAGACGATCCAGGCCAATGCGACGGCAGACGTCCGCACCATCCTCAATGCCGAGGGCGGCAGCGTGTACGCCGCCCTCACCGCATCGGGCGCGATGTTCGACCTGGTCCGCGCCGTGGTCGAGAACGTGCCGGGCCAGAACATGGTCACGACCGCGCTGGAGCATCCGTCGGCCTACGACGCGATGGCGCAGTACGCCCAGCGGCTGGGCCGTGAATTGCGCGTGGCCGCCAGCAACCCCGCAACCGGCGGCATCGATGTGGAGGAAATCCTCCGGCACATCGACGCCGACACCTGCCTCTTGAACGTGATCTACGCGTCGAACATCTCGGGCGCCAAGCTCGACCTGGAGGCCATCGTGCGGCGCGCGCGCGAAATCAAGCCCGACCTCTACATCCTGGTCGACGCGGTCCAGCATGCGCCGCACGGGCTCATCGACCTGCAGAAGACGCCGGTCGACGGCATCACGCTGGCACCCTACAAGTTCTTCGGCTGCCGCGGCTCGGGCATCGCCTGGCTGTCGCCGCGCGCGGCCGTGCTTCCGCACGACAAGCTCAGCGGCAAGAAGGCCGACTTCTGGGACCTCGGCAGTTCGGCACCGGGCCAGTTCGCGGTGGTCACGGAAATCGTCGACTACGTCTGCTGGCTGGGCGGTCACTTCAGCGATGTCGCCGATCGCCGCGGACTGTTCGCGGCGGGCATCACGCACATCGAGTTGCACGAACGCGCGCTGCTGTGGCGCCTGCTCGAAGGCAGCGAAGCCGCGCCCGGCCTGCGGCACATGCCCGGCGTGCAGGTGTTCCTCGACCATCCGGACCTGACCCGGCGCGACCTGATCATCGGCATCGGGTTCGACGGCATCGACCACACGCAGGCTGTGCACGACTACGCCCAGCACGGTGTGACCGTGTATGAACGCGTGGTGAGCAGCATCTATTCCCGGCGCATGCTGGAATCGCTGGGCCTGAAGGGCGCGGTGCGCATCTCGCCGCTGCACTGCCACACGCCCGCCGACATCGACCGCTTTTTGCACGTGACCCGCACGCTGGCCGCGCGCGCCGCGGGCTGAAGCGCACGGAGGTCGCTACGGTCCTTCGTCAGCGCGGTGGTGGCAGCGGATGGCCGAGCGCGCGTTGCCATTGCCAGGACAGCACACGCTGGACATTCGGACGCCCGCCGACCAGCAGGGGCGCCTCCAGTGGAACGAGGCTGCCGGCGCGCCACTGGGCCACCGCAAAGCTGAAGGTGTACGCCGGCTCCTGTCCCATCCGCAGGTCAGTGATACGCACGCGCCCTGCATCGTCTTCATCCACCTTGTAAAAGCCCTGGCTGAAAGATGCGATGCGCTGCGCGCCTTCGTCGTTGGCAATCGCGCCGGCCAGCGCCGTGCCGCGCGCGAAACGATCGAAACGCACACTCGGCGTGGCGTCCAGCAGCGAATAGAAGCCCTCGTGATAGCTGTCGCCTGACATCGCCACCACGCGCCACAGCACGCTGTTGAAGGCCGTGGGCGTGACCAGCACGCGTTCTGCGAAGATGCCTTGCGCCGCCAGCGAAGCCTGCGCCACGCGCGCCGCCTGCTGCTGCGCCACCATGCCCCAGCCCAGGTAGGCCGTGCTCAACGCCAGGCCGATGATGTTGGCTACGCGACCGCGCCGGTCCTTGTGCCATGCCAGCGCAGAGGCCGTGCCGACCAGCAGCGGCACCGTGTACAGCGGATCGATGATGAAGACACTGCCCACGCCAAACGGGTGGTCGGTCAACGGCAGCGCCAGTTGGGTGCCGTAGACCGTCAGGGTGTCGAGCAGGGGATGCGTGACCAGCGCCAGCCAGAGCGCCAGCCACCAGCGCTTCCAGGCCGGCCACTCCCCCTGCAGGCGCGCCACGGCGGCCGCAAACGGCAGCGAGAACAGGGTCAGCCAGAACAGCGCATGCGTTTGCGCACGGTGCAGCACCATGTTGCGGATCGGGTCGCCGTGGTCGATGAGCACGTCGAGGTCGGGCAACGTGCCGGCGACCGCACCCCAGAGCGCCGCTTTCCACACGGCTGTGCGCCGACCCATGACCGCCACGCCAATGGCAGCGCCCAGCGCAATTTGAGAAACGGAATCCATGGGCCGCTATTCTGCGGGCCGCGCAATGGCCTGCCGCGAGCAAGGTCCATCACCTTCGCGATCACCATTTGCACCATTCAGGAAACAGACAAGCACGCAAACCGGTGTGGTTCTTTGACAGGGGAAATCTAAGATGCGGGGCACAACGCCCCCCTTGTTTCAGCCCTTCAGGAGTTCCTCATGAGCCACATTGCCATCATCGGCGCCACCGGACGCGCCGGTGGCCGCCTTCTCGAAGAAGCCTTGCGCCGCGGCCATACCGTCACAGCCATCTCCCGCCATGCCAGTGCCAAGCTGGCCGGCCGCGCCCATGTGAAACCGCTCGACGTCGACGTGCTGGACAGCGCCGCACTCGAGAAGGCCGTGGCCGGCCACGACGCCGTGTTCAGCGCCGCCCATTTCTCGACCGTTCCGTTCGCTGCGATCGTCGAGCCGGTCAAGCGCGCCGGCGTGAAACGCCTGCTGGTCGTCGGCGGCGCGGGCAGCCTGTTCGCAGCCCCCGGCGTGAAAGTGATCGACACGCCGGACTTTCCTGACGCCTACAAGGCAGAGGCTTCGGCCGGCAGCGCGTTCCTGGATGCGCTGCGCGACGAGACGGATCTGAACTGGACATTCCTGTCCCCGTCAGCGGAGTTCGTCGAAGGCAAGCGCACCGGGCAGTTCCGCCTGGGCAAGGACGACCTGTTGGTGAGCGCGCAAGGCCGCAGCTGGATCACGTTCGAAGATTTCGCGATCGCGTTCATCGAAGAACTTGAAAAGCCTGCCCACCCGCGCCAGCGCTACACCATCGGGTACTGACGCTCACCCCGGCCTCAGCGGCCGGTCATGTTCTCCGGCACCACCCACTGGTCGAACTGCTCGGCCGTGAGGTGGCCCGAAGCGATCGCGGCTTCACGCAGGCTGCTGCCTTCCTTGTGCGCCTTCTTGGCAATGTAGGCCGACTTGTCGTAACCGATGTGCGTATTCAGCGCTGTCACCAGCATCAGTGAGCGCTGCACCAGTTCGGCGATGCGTTCGCGGTTCGGTTCGATGCCCACGGCGCAGTGGTCGTTGAAGCTCACCATGCCGTCGGCCAGCAGGCGCACGCTCTGCAGGAAGTTGTGCGCCACCATCGGGCGGAACACGTTGAGTTCGAAGTTGCCCGAAGCGCCGCCGAAGTTGATGGCCACGTCGTTGCCGAACACCTGCGCGGCCAGCATCGTGACGGCCTCGCTCTGCGTCGGATTCACCTTGCCCGGCATGATGGACGAGCCGGGTTCGTTCTCCGGAATGCTCAATTCGCCGATGCCGCTGCGCGGGCCGCTGGCGAGCCAGCGCACGTCGTTGGCGATCTTCATCATGCTGGCGGCCAGCGTCTTGAGCGCGCCATGCGCGTGCACCAGCGCATCGACCGAGGCCAGCGCCTCGAACTTGTTGGGCGCCGTGACGAAGGGCAGCCCGGTCAGGCGCGCCAACTCGGCGGCCGACTGTTCGGCATAGCCCTTGGGCGCGTTCAGGCCCGTGCCCACCGCCGTGCCACCCAGCGCCAGTTCGCACAGGTGCGGCAATGCAGCGCGGACGTGGCGCTCGCCATGATCGAGTTGGGCGACGTAGCCAGAGAACTCCTGGCCCAGCGTGAGGGGCGTGGCGTCCTGCAGATGGGTGCGGCCGATCTTCACGATGCCATCGAAGTCCTGCGCCTTCTGCGCCAGCGTGCCGCGCAGCTTGGCGATGGCCGGCAGGAGCCGGTGCGTGAGCGCCTGCACCGCAGCCACGTGCATCGCCGTCGGGAACACGTCGTTGCTCGACTGGCTGCGATTGACGTCGTCGTTGGGGTGTACGACACGCGCCTCGCCACGCTCGCCGCCGAGCAACTCGCTCGCACGGTTGGCCAACACCTCGTTGACGTTCATGTTGGTCTGCGTGCCGGAACCCGTCTGCCACACGACCAGCGGGAACTCGCCCGGGTGCTTGCCGGCGATGACCTCGTCGGCCGCGGCCACGATGGCGTTCGTCTTCTTCTCGTCCTGCAGGCCGAGCGCGTGGTTGACCACGGCCGAAGCACGCTTGACCTGGGCCAGCGCGGTGATGATCTCGGCGGGCTGCTTTTCGCCGGAGATGTCGAAGTTCTGCAGCGAGCGCTGCGTTTGCGCCCCCCACAGCTTGTCGGCTGGCACTTCGATAGGGCCGAAGGTGTCGCGCTCGACACGGATGTTCTGGCTGGTCGTCATGGAAAAAGCTCCGCTGTCAAAATAGGGGGCCTGCACAATTCGAAAAATGCGCAGCAAATCCTGACAGCATAGCCCCAAACGAGAATGGCTCGCATGTGCGAGCAATCCAACCCTACGATGAACGCCATGACCACCACCATCCAGCAGGACGACCTGATCGAGTCGGTCGCTGCCGCCTTGCAGTACATCAGCTACTACCACCCGACCGACTACATCGCGCACCTCGCCAAGGCCTACGAACGCGAGCAGAGCCCGGCGGCGAAGGATGCGATCGCGCAGATCCTCACCAACAGCAAGATGAGCGCGACCGGCCAGCGCCCGATCTGCCAGGACACCGGCATCGTCAACGTGTTTCTCAAGGTCGGCATGGACGTGCGTTGGGGCGGCTTCACCGGCAGCCTGGATGACGCCATCAACGAAGGCGTGCGCCGTGGGTACAACCACCCGGACAACACGCTGCGCGCCTCGGTCGTGGCCGACCCGCAGTTCGACCGCAAGAACACCAAGGACAACACGCCCGCGGTGATCTTCACCGAGATCGTGCCGGGCGATAAGCTGGAAGTGACGGTCGCGGCCAAGGGCGGCGGCAGCGAAAACAAGAGCAAGCTGGTCATGCTCAACCCCGGCGACAGCGTGGTCGACTGGGTCTTGAAGACCGTGCCGACCATGGGTGCCGGCTGGTGCCCGCCCGGCATGCTGGGCATCGGCATCGGCGGCACCGCCGAGAAGGCCGCGCTGATGGCCAAGGAAAGCCTGATGGACGACCTGGACATGCACGAGCTGCAGACCAAGAAGGCCTCGGGCGCCGAGCTGAGCAAGGTCGAGGCGCTGCGCATCGAGCTCTACGAAAAGGTGAACGCGCTGGGCATCGGCGCGCAGGGCCTGGGTGGCCTATCGACCGTGCTCGACATCAAGATCAAGATGTACCCGACGCATGCGGCCAGCAAGCCGGTCGCGATGATCCCGAACTGCGCGGCCACCCGCCATGCGCACTTCACGATGGACGGCAGCGGCGCGGTGTACCTCACGCCGCCCTCGCTTGACCTGTGGCCCGATGTCGATTGGGCGCCCGACTACAACAAGAGCAAGAAGGTCGACCTGAACGCCCTCACGCCCGAGGAAGTGGCGAGCTGGAAGCCCGGCGACACGCTGCTGCTCAACGGCAAGATGCTCACCGGCCGCGACGCCGCGCACAAGCGCATCGCCGACATGCTGCTCAAGGGCGAGAAGCTGCCGGTGGACTTCACCAACCGCGTCATCTACTACGTTGGCCCGGTCGATCCGGTCAAGGGCGAAGCGGTCGGCCCGGCCGGCCCCACCACCGCCACCCGCATGGACGGCTTCACCGAAATGATGCTGGCCCAGACCGGCCTGATCGCAATGATCGGCAAGGCCGAGCGTGGCCCGACCGGCATCGAGGCCATCAAGAAACACAAGAGCGCATACCTCATGGCCGTCGGCGGCGCCGCCTACCTGGTGAGCAAGGCGATCAAGACCGCCAAGGTGGTGGGCTTCGCGGACCTGGGCATGGAAGCCATCTACGAATTCGACGTGGTCGACATGCCGGTGACGGTGGCGGTCGACGCCGGTGGCACCAGCGCGCACATCACCGGCCCGGCCGAGTGGCAGAAGCGCATCGCCTCGGGCGAGTTCAAGACCATTCCCGTGGCAACGGCTTGAACCTCGGCGCCGCGCGTCATCAGCCGGTCGGCGTGTTCGACAGCGGCGTCGGCGGACTCAGCGTGCTGAACGCGCTGCGCGCCGCCCTGCCGTACGAGCGCTTCGTCTATTTCGCGGATGCCGCCCACGCGCCGTACGGCGAACGCGACGATGCCTTCGTCGCGCAGCGCACGCAGGCCGTGGCGCACGACCTGCGCGACACCCATGGCATCAAGGCGCTGGTGGTGGCCTGCAACACCGCCACGGCAGCCGCCATCCACCTGCTTCGCGCAGAC
This sequence comes from Variovorax ginsengisoli, assembly GCF_030811835.1. GTDB lineage: Bacteria > Pseudomonadota > Gammaproteobacteria > Burkholderiales > Burkholderiaceae_C > Variovorax > Variovorax ginsengisoli_C. The sequence goes on from NZ_JAUSRO010000019.1 coordinate 85,698, forward strand.
CATCCGGGGTTTCCGCTGGTCGGGCTGGAGCCCGCGCTCAAGCCGGCGGTGGCCCTCAGCCGAACCCGACAGGTCGCCGTTCTTGCCACCCGCGGCACGGTGACCAGCCGCAAATTCCAGGCCTTGCGCGACGCACTCGCCGGGCAGGTCCATTTCCACGCCGTCGCCTGCGACGGGCTGGCCACGGCCATCGAGCAGGCCGACAGCGCACAGATCGCCCGCCTGTGCGAACGCTATGTGCGCAAGGCGGGCGACTTCGGCACCGCCGCCGGGCAGATCGACACCCTCGTGTTGGGCTGTACCCATTACCCGCTGGTGGCCGACGAGTTCCGGCGCCATACCGGTGTGTCGGTGGGCTTCCTCGATACCGGCGTGCCTGTCGCGCAGCAGACGCGCCGCCTGCTGGCCGCCGCCGATCTGCTGGCCGACGACGCGCAGGCCGGCGACGTCCGGCTGACGGGCAGCGGCGATGTGGCCGCGCTCGAAGCCGCAGCCGCCCGCTGGCTCTCACGACAGGCCGGGTTCACGGAGGCCACAGCCTGGACTGCCGGTCCGGAATCGGCATGAAACGCCTGGTGGCCACCTTCGCGCTCGCCGCCACCTGCCTGGCCAGTCACGCCGCCTGCGACACCGGGCTGGCCGAACGCCTGCACGCCAAGCTGCACCCGGATCGCAGGCTCGACCATGAACTGGCCTTGTGTGAGCCCTGGCGCGGCGTGCTGGGGCGTTACATCGTGGTGCTGCCGTTGCCGCGCGCTTCGTCGCAGCAGGAGCTCTCGACCTTCGATCTCGACGTGCTGGTGGTCCAGCAGGCAGACAACGGCAACACCGACCGCGCGCGCATCGTCAGCCGGTTGTATGAGCCGTCGGCGCTGACCGAAGACGCCATCCGCGTGTCGGAGATCAAGCTGGATTCGGCGAGGTACATGCTCGGCAAGGACGAGCGCGCGTTCGGCTTGCGCATCACGCACCGCGGCGCATCGCGCACCAACCCTTATGAAAGCGAACGGCTGAGCTTGTATGTGCCGCAGGGACCGCGCCTGTTGCGCCTGCTGCGCGGCTTCGAAGTGACGCTCGAACGCGGCGAATGGGACGCCAGCTGCGCAGGCAGTTTCGAGACGGTGCGCAGCGGACTGACAGTGCTGCGCAGCGAAAGCCACGGCTATGCCGACCTGCAGGTGCGCCAGACCCGCTCGGTGAGCCAATCGAGCACACAGGGCGACGAGTGCGTGACGCGCGAGCAGCCCGCCACGTTTCGCACGGCCACACTGCAGTTCGAGGGCAGCGTCTACAGCGTGCCCCGCGGCTTCACGGCCGACTGACCACGCCCCACCCCGAGGGGCAAAGGCGCGACAGGGCCGCCTCAGTGCAGGTGGCGCGGACGGCGGCCGCCGCCATGGCCGCCGGCACCCGGACCGCCAGCGCCACCGCTGCCGCGCGGCCGCTTGCCGAGTTCCAGCGAGTTCACCAGCGCATCGAAGCGCTCGCCGAACAGCTTGTCGATCTCGGCAACCACGCCGCCGAGTTCGGCGCCATCGAAATGGCGCTCCATGAGGTTGACCACGTCCTCGACCAGCAAGTCGCGCTGCACCTGCATGATCGCCGCCGGGTTCGGGCCGACGAACATCATCAGGAAGTCGTCACGCGACTCTTCCTCGGGGTCACCCTCTTCCTCGTCGAAGTCGGTGTCGTAGAACGTAATCTCGAGGGCCGCGCCCTGCTCGGCGAGTTCGTTGAGGGCCATGCACATTTCGTCGAGCGCCTGGCGGAAATCTTCGTCGCCAGGCACCGTCCAGCACATCTGGAGCATGTGCTCTTTCTGCTCGAAACGGATGCCGGGTTCTTCTTCATAGGCGCTGGTGGCGCCGTCGGCCAGCGAGCGAGCGCCCGCATAGGCCCAGAGCGGCTTGAGCGCTTCCTGGATCTGCGCGAAGTTCACGTCCGAACGCAGCGGCACGTCGCCATGCACATGAATTTCGAATGGAGCGTTGTAGCGAGGCATGTCTGTGCTCCTTGTTGATTGCGGGGTGCCCGGCTGTGGCACCTTCCGTCTGCCTGTGGAGGCGCCGCGGATTCTAGGTCCGTGGCAGCTGAGCATGAATTATGCCGCCGCCAATGACATCGCTGCCAGCGCCGCTATGCCCCAGGGTGGATCAGGATTCGTAGAACAGGTGGTGCCGCGTTTCTGTTTTGTTGAGCCAGCGGCGCAGCCACCGCAGCGAAGTGTCGCTCACCCCGTTCCAGCGCATGCCGCAGCGCCAGCGGCCTTCGGCGCTCAGCGTGCAATGCATGATTTCCGGGGCCGGCAGCTCGATGCAGTACGTATCGACGAGCAGACGGAGCTCGCTGCCGTCGTAGGTGCCCAGCGGCAGCGGTTCAGGCAAGGTGAAGCCGATGCCGGTTTCACTGATGTCGATGATGTGCGGCGCCACGTTCAGGCCGTCGAGGTGCACCGGATCGCGGCTGCCAATCTTGATGCGGCGGGTGTCACGCGACTGCTGGCACACCACCTTGTCGGGCATGCGGGCATTCCAGTACTGGGCGCTGCCATAAGTGCCGTCCAATGTCACCGCAAAGAGCATGACGCCATCGTCGGTGGGCACCGAGAGGTTGATCGTCTCGCCCGGAGCGACGAAAGGCATTGAATCACAGACGATGTAGAGCGAATCCTGGTTGGCACCGACCAGCTTGGCCTCGGCCACCGAAACGCCATCGGGCGACCGCACCCGCAAGGCGCTGCTGAGCTTGGCGAGCTTGCTCATCATGTCGCGGATCACCTCGGCCTGCTCGATGGGCCCGGCCGGCGGCGACGCCGTCATGTCGGGCATGGTCAGCGCTGCCGCGGATCGGCGCCGGATCAGGGCGGCGAAGAGGTCGATCCACGTTTTCATGGGCCAGGGGTGTCCATCTCGTTGTGCACGCAGCGTGCAGGTTGTTTGCGAGATTGAACACGAGTGGACACGCCCAGGTGTCACGGGAATGCAAAACCTGCCAGCCCGTGGCGCGAGCCGGCCTCCTCCAGCAGCAGCCTCAGCCGGCGTTGCTGCCTTCGTCCTCGGCCGGCCAGTCGCGGATGTAGGCCTTGAGCATCTTGTTCTCGAAGTTCTGGCTGTCGACCACCGCCTTGGCCACATCGTAGAAGCTGATCACGCCCATGAGCATGCGCTTGTCCATGACCGGCATGTAGCGCGCGTGGCGCTGCAGCATGATGCGGCGGATTTCGTCGAGGTCGGTCTCGCCGGTGCAGGTCACGGGCGCGTCGTCCATGGCCTTGCGGACCAGCGTGGTGCCCACCGTGCCGCCATTGGCCACGATGGTGACGATGACTTCGCGGAAGGTGAGCATGCCCACGAGGTCGCCGTGTTCCATCACGACCAGCGAGCCGATGTCCTTTTCGGCCATGGCTTTCACCGCCACGGCCAGCGGTTCGTCAGGCGTGACCGTGTAGAGCGTGTTGCCCTTGACGCGCAGGATGTCGCTGACTTTCATGATGGTGCTCCTCTGTGACTCGGCTGGCTCGTGGTTCGCGTTTGAATATAGCCCATGTCGCTCACAATGCGCCATCGGCCCGCGCGCGGCGGTGGCGGAGATACCGTCGCCTGCGCGCCGGGACGCCGAGAAATTCATCAAGGAGAGACATGCCTGGCTATTCCGACCCCGGTTTCGACACCCTCGCCCTGCACGCGGGCGCCGCGCCCGACCCAACGACCGGCGCGCGCGCCGTGCCGATCCACCTCACCACGTCCTTCGTCTTCGAGTCGAGCGACCACGCCGCCGCCCTGTTCAACCTGGAACGCGCCGGCCACGTCTACAGCCGCATCAGCAACCCGACCAACGCGGTGCTGGAACAGCGCGTGGCGGCGCTCGAAGGCGGCATCGGTGCCATTGCCACCGCCAGCGGACAGGCTGCGCTGCACCTGAGCGTGGCCACGCTGATGGGCGCCGGCTCGCACATCGTGGCGAGCACCGCGCTCTACGGCGGTTCGCAGAACCTGCTGCACTACACGATGCGGCGCTTCGGCATCGAGACGACCTTCGTCAAGCCGAACGACCTGGACGGCTGGAAGGCCGCGATCCGGCCGAACACCAAGCTGCTGTTCGGCGAAACCGTGGGCAACCCGGGCCTCGATGTGCTCGACATCCCGTCGGTGAGCGACATCGCGCATGCGGCCGGCGTGCCGCTGCTGGTCGATTCGACGCTGACCTCGCCCTACCTGATCAAGCCCTTCGACCATGGTGCCGACCTGGTCTACCACTCGGCCACCAAATTCCTGAGCGGCCATGGCACGGTGATCGGTGGCGTGGTGGTCGACGGCGGCAGCTTCGACTGGGAGAAATCCGGCAAATTCGCCGAGCTGAGCCAGGCCTATGACGGTTTCCACAACATGGTGTTCAGCGAGGAAAGCACGGTCGGCGCCTTCCTGCTGCGTGCGCGTCGCGAAGGCCTGCGCGACTTTGGTGCGTCGATGAGCCCGCACACGGCGTGGCTGATCCTGCAGGGCATCGAGACGTTGCCCCTGCGCATGGAGCGCCACATCGACAACACGCAGAAGGTGGTGGAGTTCCTGGCCGCGCACCCCTTCGTGTCGCGGGTGGGCCATCCGCTGATCGAATCGCACCCGAGCCATGCGCTGGCCGGCAAGTTGCTGCGTCACGGCGCGCGCGGCGCCGGCGCGGTGTTCAGCTTCGACATCAAGGGCAGCCGCGAGCAGGGCAAGAAGTTCATCGAGGCGCTCAAGCTCTTCAGCCACCTGGCCAACGTAGGCGACTGCCGCAGCCTGGTGATCCATCCGGCCAGCACCACGCACTTCCGCATGACGGACGAGGCGCTGGCGGGCGCGGGCATCGGCCAGGGGACGATCCGGCTGTCGATCGGGCTGGAAGATCCGGCGGATTTGATCGATGACCTGAAGCGGGCGTTGAAGGCCGCTGAAAAATGAGCAAACCCCCAGGCTTGCCCACTTCGTGTGGCAGCGCCCACCCCCTTGCAGGGGGCAACACCCACGGCCCGGCAGAGCCGGTTCCGCGGTGTTTCTGGAATAAGAGGAGCGAGACATTGTGATTTTTCAAATCAACGGCCATACCACCTACGCCTACACCGGCGGCAAGCCGCTCGATGCGGCCAAGCCGACCATGGTCTTCATCCACGGCGTGCTCAACGACCACAGCGTGTGGATCCTGCAGAGCCGCTGGTTCGCCAACCACGGCTGGAACATGCTGGCAGTCGACCTGCCCGGCCACTGCCGCAGCGCCGGAAAGCCGCCGGCCACCGTCGAAGAGGCCGCGGATTTCGTCGTGGCGCTGCTCGACGCAGCCGGCGTTCAGAAGGCCGCGCTGGTCGGCCACAGCTTCGGCTCGCTGATCGCGCTGGAGACGGCCGCCCGCGCGCCAGAGCGCGTGTCGCACCTGGCGATGGTTGGCACGGCCTACCCGATGGCAGTGTCGCCGGCGCTGCTCGACAGCGCGCTGAACGCGCCGATGAAGGCCATCGACATGGTCAACGCCTTCTCGCATTCAATGCTGGCGCCGCCGCCCTCCTCGCTTGGCCCCGGCACCTGGCTCTATGGCGGCTCGCGCGCGCTCATGCGACGTGTCCTGGCGAGCAACCGGGAGGTCAACGTGTTCCACGTCGGGTTCAAAGCCTGCAACGACTATGCCCATGGCGAAGCAGCCATGGCAGCCGTTGCCGCCCAGGGCTGCCCCGTGCTGTTCCTGCTCGGCGCCGTCGACCAGATGACGCCGCCGCGCGCCACCCGCACGCTGACCGCGCAGGCGCCCGCGGCCCAGGTGGTCACCGTGCAGGCTGGCCACGCACTGATGAGCGAGGCCCCGGACGCAGTGCTGTTCGCCCTGGCCGATTTCACGGGAACGCCGCGCTGAAGCGGCGGGGACACCGGTGCTGCGCGCTCAGGCGCCGGTGGTGTCCGGGGCTCCGGGGGTCAGCGCGAAGGTGTCCGGGCGAGCAGCCAGCGCGGACAACAGGGTCATGACCTCGGCCGTGGCCGCCTGCGCCGCACCGCGCTCGTCGGGCAAGGCGGCGAGCATGCGCGCGAGCGTGTCCGCATGGGGCAACAGGGGGCCCAGGAAATGCGTGCCGGATGCGCTCGCGATCAGCAGCGTCGGAAAGGTCTCCACGTCGAAGTCGTCCGCCAGTTCGGCGTGGTCCTCGACGTCGACCCATGCAAAGCGCAGCGACGGGTGGGTGCGCGCCACCTGCTCGAACACGCCCCGGTACTCGCGGCATGCACCGCACCACTCGGCGCACAGACAGACCACCCAGGTGGACGCATCGGCACCGGAATTCGAAGGGGCGAAGGACAAGGCACTCATGGCGTGTCGCGATTATCCGCCGCGCGCGGCGATCGCGCCTGCACCGAACGGCGAGGTCGACACGGCCTGCGGCAGCGCATCGCGCAGCAGCAGCGCGGCCAGCGGGCCCCGGTGCCAGACGGCATCGACGGCGTCTGCGTGTGGCAGCAGGAGTTCGGCCACCAGCGGGGCCAGCGACGTGGTGTCGGGGTCGGCCAGCAACACGTAGCGGGCTTCCTGGCCGGGCAGCGCCTCGGCGAGCGGCGCGATCCAGTCGAGCGCGACCAGCGCATCAATCACCGGCACCAGCTGCAACGCGTCGATGCGCATCTGCTGGACGAGTTCGTTGCGGCTCAGCCCGCGCGTGGGCGCACCACGCGCCACATGCAGCAACTGCAGGGCCTCGACCGCGAGCTGGAAGCACCAGCCCGGCGTCCCGCCGCGCCGCGCCACACCGGCCATCAGGCTGGGCAGGTAGGCCGCGATGACCGCGCCCAACAGCACGATGACCCAGGCCACATAGATCCATACCAGCAGGATCGGAACGGTGGCAAAGGCACCGTAAAGCACCGAATAGGTGGGCACGAGGCTCAGGTAGTAGCCCAGCGCGCGCTTGGCGATCTCGATGGCGGCCGCGACGAACAGGCCGCCGGCCCACGCGTGCGCCCATTTCACCGCTGTATTGGGCACGTAGTGGTACAGCGAAGCCATGCCGGCGGCCAGCAGCACGAATTCGAAGGTGTCGAACAGCAGCTTGAGCGCGACGCCGCCCTCGCCGCCGACCACTTCGCGCGAGGCTGAAAATACGTAGGAGGTCGTGCTCAGGCTCACCGCAAGGATCAGTGGCCCCAGGGTAATCGCCGCCCAATAAATGAGCACGCGCTGCGCGAACGGCCGCGGCTTGGGGACGCGCCAGATATTGTTGAGCGTCTTGTCGATGGTCAGGATGAGCGCGATGGCCGTCACCAGCAGCACCACCAGGCCCGCGATGCCCAGGCCGCTGGCCTTGCTTGCGAACTGGTTCAGGTAGCCCAGCACCTGGCGCGCGATATTGTCGGGAATGAGGCTCTCGATCAGCCAGCGCTGCAGTCGGCCCTGCATCTTGGCAAACATCGGGAAGACCGTGAAAAGGGCCAGTGCCAGCGTGAAGAAAGGCACCATCGCGATGGTGGTGGTGAAGGTCAGGCTGCTGGCGGTCAGGCCCAGCCGGTCGGCGCGAAAACGTTCGCCCAGCACCGCCGCGGTGTTGCGCCACGGAAAACGCGAAAGATCCCTCCACAATTCTTGACGATTCATGGGGCCTTATCATAGGGATCGCGGGGATCCCACCCCAGCGGCCCATGGGCGCACGGCGCGGTCGGCCGCGCAGCGCCCCTCTCCATGAAATCCGATCCGCACCCCTCCTCATTCTCCGTTGCCGCCACGCGCTGGCTTGCCGTCGGCAGCCTGGTGGGGCTGATCGTGCTCGGGCTGGCCTGGGAAATGTGGCTCGCCCCACTGCGCCCGGGTGGCTCCTGGCTGGCGCTCAAGGTGCTGCCGCTGGTCGTGCCGCTGGCCGGCCTGATGAAAAACCGCATGTACACCTACCGATGGGTCAGCCTGATGGTCTGGCTCTACTTCACCGAAGGCGTGGTCCGGGCCTGGAGCGACACCAGCGGCGTGAGCCAGTTGCTCGCGTTGGCCGAGGTGCTGCTGTGCCTGACGCTCTTCACGGCATGCGCGCTGCATGTCAGGCTGCGGCTGCGCCGTGCTGCCACGCCACGCCCCCTGCAGATTCCCGTTCCATGACTCTTACCATGACTGCATTGATCGACCAACTGCGCACCATCGTCGGTGACGCCCATGTCCTGACCGAGGGCGACCTCACGGCCTGGGAACAGGACTGGCGCAAACGCGTGCGCGGCAAGGCGCTGGCCGTGGTGCGCCCGGGTGACACCGCTCAGGTGGCCGCGGTGGTGAAAGCCTGCGCGGCCGCAGGCACGGCCATCGTCGCGCAAGGCGGCAACACCGGCCTGGCCGTCGGCTCGACGCCCGATGCGAGCGGCACACAGATCGTGCTGAGCCTGCAGCGCATGAACGCCATCCGCACCATCGATGCGGCCAACCTCACGGTCACGGTGGAGGCTGGCTGCATCCTGCAGACCTTGCAGGAACAGGCCGAGAAGGCCGGTTTCCTGTTCCCGCTGAGCCTGGCAGCCGAAGGCAGCTGCACCATCGGCGGCAACCTGGCGACCAACGCAGGCGGCACGCAGGTCGTGCGCTACGGCAACACGCGCGATCTGTGCCTGGGCCTCGAGGTTGTCACACCGCAGGGCGAGATCTGGGAAGGCACCAGCGGCCTGCGCAAGGACAACACCGGCTACGACCTGCGCGACCTGCTCATCGGCAGCGAAGGCACGCTGGGCATCATCACCGCCGCGACGATGAAGCTCTACCCAATGCCGGTCGCCCAGCTCACCGCCTGGGCGGCGCTGCCGTCGCTGGACCACGCCGTCACACTGCTCGGCCTGGCGCACAAGCACCTCGGCGCGGGCCTCACCGGCTTCGAGGTGATGGGCCAGTTCGCGCTGAGCCTGGTCGGCAAGCACATGCCGCAGTTGCGCGTGCCCTTCCTCGGCGATGCGGCAGCGCCTTACTGCGCACTGCTGGAGATTTCCGACAACGAATCCGAAGACCATGCGCGCGCGCGCTTCGAGGCGCTGCTCGAAACCGCCTTCGAGGACGGCTGCGTGACCGACGCGGTGGTGGCCGAGAACCTCACGCAGGCCCACCAGCTCTGGCACATCCGCGAAAGCATCCCGCTGGCACAGGCCGAGGAAGGCCTGAACATCAAGCACGACATCTCGATCGGGGTGTCGCGCATCCCGGCTTTCGTGGCCGAGACCGACGCATTGCTGCAACGCGAGATCCCCGGCGTGCGGCTGGTGAACTTCGGCCACCTGGGCGACGGCAACCTGCACTACAACGTCCAGGCCCCGGCCGAAGGCGACGCCAAGGCCTTCCTGCGCGACGAGGAAGAGCGCGTCAACACGCTGGTGTACGACGCGGTCGAGAAATTCGGCGGCTCCTTCTCGGCCGAGCACGGCGTGGGCGAACTCAAGGTACACAAGCTCGAGAAGCACAAGTCCCCCGTGGCGCTGGGCATGATGCGCGCCATCAAGCGCGGGCTGGACCCGCAGAACATCATGAATCCGGGGCGGGTACTGCGGGCGTGAATGCAGATTTTCATGCGCGTAAAATATGCGCATCCATCTTGCTCAAGGAATTTGCGATGCTTCGTTTCGACAACGCACCAAAGAAGGCGACTAACCTCTCGCTCAACAGCAAGGTGCTGGAAATCGCGCGCGAACTGGGCATGAACGTGTCGCAGACGGTCGATGCCTTGCTGGCCAAGGAAGTCGAGCGACGCTATTGGGAAGGATGGAACGAGCGCAACAAGGAAGCGATCGAGGCCTACAACGCACGCATTCGCCGCGACGGCGTTTGGGGCGCCAAGTACCGCACCTTCGCGGGCAGTCTGGGGGACGGGCGCCAAACGCCTGATCTCAAGTCCGACACCAAGCCCGAAACCGCCAAACGCAAGGTCGCCTGAACCGATGGCGCGCTTCGACGTCTACGCCAATCCGGACAAATCCGAGCACCGCCACACACCCTTCGTGCTGGACGTGCAGAACGACCACATCGACGGCGTGGAGACACGCATCGTCATTCCGTTGCGCGACGCACGTGTGCATGGCCAATGCCTTGAGCGCGTACATCCCGCTTTCCGCATCAACGAGCGCGACGTGGTGCTCGACACGCCGACCATGGCCACCTTTCCGCGAGATTGGCTGCGGTCGCCGGTGAGCAGCCTCAAAGCGCAGCAACAGGCCGTGCAAGATGCGCTCGACGCCGTGTTCGGCGCCTACTGAATTTCAACCCATGACCGATCGTCCCATCCGCACCCCCTACGAAGACTTCATGCGCCACGTCGACACGCATGGCGTGTTCAAGGCCGACCGCACCGGCACGGGCACCCGAAGCGTCTTCGGCCACCAGATGCGCTTCGACCTGAACGAAGGCTTTCCGCTGGTGACGACGAAGAAGGTGCATGTGCGCTCCATCATCCAGGAGCTTCTGTGGTTTCTCACCGGCTCCAGCGACAACAACTGGCTGCGCGAGCGCGGCGTGACGATCTGGGACGAATGGGCGCGTGAAGACGGCGACCTGGGCCCCGTCTACGGCGTGCAGTGGCGCAGCTGGCCGACGCCCGACGGCGGCCACATCGACCAGATCGCCGAGGTCATCAAGACGCTCAAGACCAACCCCGATTCGCGCCGCATCATCGTGAGCGCGTGGAACGTGGCCGAGCTGTCGAAGATGGCGCTGATGCCGTGCCACGCCTTCTTCCAGTTCTACGTGGCACCACCGCAGGCGGCGGGCGAGCGCGGCAGGCTCAGCTGCCAGCTCTACCAGCGCAGCGCCGACATCTTCCTGGGTGTGCCCTTCAACATCGCGAGCTACGCGCTGCTCACGCACATGGTGGCGCAGCAGTGCGACCTGGACGTCGGCGACTTCATCTGGACCGGCGGCGACTGCCACATCTACAGCAACCACGCCGAGCAGGTCGCGCTGCAACTGAGCCGCGAGCCACGGCCGTACCCCACGCTGCGCATCCTGCGCAAGCCGGACTCGATCTTCGACTACCAGTACGAAGACTTCGCGTTCGACGGCTACGACCCGCATCCCGCCATCAAGGCACCGGTGGCGGTCTGACCAGGAGCCGATCACCATGCGCCTGAACCTGATCTACGCCCGCGCCGCCAACGGCGTGATCGGCAAGGACAATGCCCTGCCCTGGCACTTGCCGGAAGACATGGCGCACTTCAAACGCATGACGGCAGGCTACCCGGTCATCATGGGGCGCAAGACCTGGGATTCGCTTCCGCCAAGATTCCGGCCGCTGCCAGGGCGGCGCAACATCGTGGTGACGCGCCAGGCCGACTGGCAGGCCGATGGGGCCGAGCGCACGGGCAGCCTGCCCGAGGCGATCGCCCTGTGTGCCGACGATGCGGAGGTCTGGGTCATCGGTGGCGCGCAGATCTATGCCGAAGCCGCACCGCTCGCCCGTCGCGCCGTTGTCACAGAAATCGCGCAGGATTTCGACGGCGATGCGCACGCACCTGCGCTCGACAACGGCTGGCACGAGCGCACACGCGAATCGGGCGTGTCGAGCAACGGCCTGCCCTTCAGCTTCGTCACGCTCGAGCGCGCCTGAGCGCTCAGCGCCATTGCGCCCCACATTCACTACAACAAAGCGCCCCATGTCCGACCACGGCTTTCACGTCCACGGCCCCCACGACCACGAACTCGAACATGCGGCGCAAGGCGAGCATGGCGGGACCGCGCACCACGGCATCGGTGGCAAGAGCATGACCAACCAAATCGCTGTCTGCACCGCGGTCATCGCCACGGTCGGCGCGCTGTTCTCGTACATGGGCGGGGCCACGCAGGCGACGGCCGCGCTGGACAAGAACAACGCCGCCATCAAGAAGACTGAAGCGTCGAACCAGTGGAATTACTTCCAGGCCAAGAGCACCAAGCAGGCGCTCACGGAGTTCGCGCGCGACATGGCGCCCGACGGCCGCAAGGCCGCGCTCCAGGCGAAGGTCGAACGCTACGAAAAGGAGAAAGCCGATATCCAGGTCGCTGCACAGAAGCTGGAAGACGAAGCCACGGCATGGGACCATGAATCCGAAGCGCAGATGCATCAGCACCATCGCTGGGCCCAGGCCACCACCGTGCTTCAGGTGTCGATCGCGCTGGCCGCCATCGCGCTGCTGACGCGCAAGAAGTGGCTGGAATACGGCATGCTGGCCGTTGCCGGCGCGGGCCTGCTCGTGGGTGCGGCCGCGGCCTTTCATCTCTGAGGGCGCATCCAGGAGACACCATGACCATCCAAAAGCTCCTCGGCATCGATCTGCCGATCATCCAGGCGCCGATGGCCGGTGTGCAGGGCAGCGCCATGGCCGTCGCGGTGTCGAATGCGGGCGGGCTGGGCTCGCTGCCGTGCGCCATGCTCACGCCCGATGCGCTGCGCAGCGAACTGCAGACGATCACCGCGCAGACCACGCGGCCTTACAACGTCAACTTCTTTTGTCACGTGCCGCCGGTACCCGACGCGACGCGCGAGGCCGCCTGGCGCACCGCGCTCGCGCCCTACTACGCGGAATTCGGTATCGACCCGGCCAGCGTGCCGGCGGGTGGCGGACGAACGCCTTTCAATGCCGAGGCCGCCGACCTGCTCGAGACCTTCAAGCCGCCGGTGGTGAGCTTTCATTTCGGCCTGCCGTCGCCCGCACTCCTGGCACGCGTGAAGGCCTGGGGCGCCAAGGTCCTGTCGTCGGCCACCACCGTGGCCGAAGCACGCTGGCTCGAAGCCCATGGCGCCGACGCAATCATTGCGCAGGGCCTGGAGGCCGGTGGTCACCGAGGCATGTTCCTCAGCGAGGATCTCACCACGCAGTCGGGCACGATGGCATTGCTGCCGCAGGTGGTGCGCGCCGTGCGTGTGCCGGTGATTGCCGCCGGCGGTATAGCCGATGCGCGAGGCGTTCGGGCCGCGCTTGCACTGGGCGCTGCGGGCGTGCAGGTCGGCACCAGCTACCTGCTTTGCCCCGAGGCCACGACCACCGCACTGCATCGCGCCGCTTTGCAAAGCGATCGCACCGAACACACGATGCTCACCACGCTGCTCACGGGCCGGCCCGCGCGCGGCATGGCGAATCGGCTGATGCGAGAACTCGGTCCACTGAACGACGCCGCACCCGCCTTTCCGCTGGCCGGCGCGGCCACGCTCCCGTTGAAGACAGCCGCGGAACAGCAAGGCCGGGACGATTTCTCGACGCTGTGGTCAGGCCAGAACGCGAGTGGCTGCCAGGACATTCCGGCGGCCGAGCTCACCCGCGCGTTGGCTGGCGTGTCGCCCACCTGAACGGTCTGGTCGATTTTCCGGCCAACGCCGGGGCACAGGGCACACGGACGCAGGTGCCCTCTGCGTCTCAGGGTGGCATCGCCCGCACGAAATCGACGAAGGCGCGCAGCGGCGCCGGCAGGTTCTGTCGACCCGAGAAGTAGAGGAACGGCCCGGAGAAGCTCGGCCACCACGGTTCGAGCACCGGTTCCAGTTCGCCACGATCGATGTAGGGCCGCAGCCAGTCCTCGAAGAGATAGATGATTCCGCTGCCCGCCACCGCGGCGTCGACGGCGAGGTCGACGGTCGCGCCCAGGCCGACGATCAGCGCCCCCTTCGTGTCGACCTTGACCGATTCGCCGTCCCGCTCGAAGTCCCACGCTGGCATCGCACCGCTTGCGAAGCGCCCGCGCAGGCAGTCGTGGTCGAGCAGTTCGCGCGGATGCGAGAGGCGTCCTCGGCGATCGAGGTATGCCGGTGATGCCGCAGCCGCGAAGCGCTGCACGCGCGGGCCGATGGGCACGGCGACCATGTCCTGCTCGAGCCGCTCTTCATAGCGAATTCCCGCGTCGGCGCCTTCGGCCAGCACGTCGACGAAGCGGTCTTCCGCGATCACCTCAAGGCAGATGTCCGGGTACTTCGCGAGGAAGGGTGGCACGATGCGCGGCAACACGAGCCGTGAGGCGCTCACCGGCACATTGAGCCGCAGGCGGCCCGCCGGCCGGTCGCGAAAGCCGTTGACCACGTCGAGCGCCGCGTGCACCTCGCCGAGCGCGGGCGCGAGCCGCTCCAGCAGGCGCGCACCGGCATCGGTCGGTGTCACGCTGCGCGTGGTGCGATGCAACAGCCGAACGCCCAGCCGGTTCTCAAGCCGACGGACCGCGTCGCTCAGGCGCGATGCGCTGGTGCCGGCCACGCGCGCGGCGTTGCGAAACCCGCCCTCGCGGGCGACGGCCAGGAAGGCGGTGAGGTCTGCCAGATCGTCCATGGACTGTCCTGATTTCTGCACAGCCTGTGCAGATTGCAACGGATTGTCGCGCAGCGACTGCACGCCTAGATTCGTGGCACGCCACTTTTCGAAAGACCACACCATGACCCGCACCGCATCCGCCGACACCTACCGCCTGGGCACCCGCGCCGTGAAACGTCTGGGCTACGGCGCCATGCAGCTCGCCGGCCCCGGCGTCTTCGGCCCGCCGAAGGACACCCACGCCGCGCTCGCCGTGCTGCGCGAAGCGCTAGCCCTGGGCATCGACCACCTCGACACCAGCGACTTCTACGGCCCGCACATCACCAACCAGCTCATCCGCGAGGCGCTGCACCCCTACCGCGACGACCTGGTGATCGTCACCAAGGTCGGTGCCGTGCGCGGCGACGACGCCTCTTGGAAGCCCGCCTTTTCCGCGGAGGATCTGGAACGCGCGGTGCACGACAACCTGCGCAACCTCGGCCTGGACGTGCTCGAGGTCGTGAACCTGCGCGCGATGTTCGACGTGCACGGCCCGGCCGAAGGATCGATCGAGGCGCCGCTGACAGCATTGGCCGAGCTGCAGCGCCGCGGCCTCATCCAGCACATCGGGCTGAGCAATGTCACGCCGGCGCAGATCGAACAGGGTCGCAGCATCACGCCGATCGTCTGCGTGCAGAACCACTACAACCTCGTGCATCGCGGCGACGATGGCTTGATCGACCAGCTCGCCGGCAGCGCAACGGCCTACGTGCCCTTCTTCCCGCTGGGTGGGTTCACGCCGCTGCAGTCGGGTGCGCTGAACGAAGTGGCCGCGCGGTTGGAGGCGACGCCGATGCAGGTGGCCCTCGCGTGGCTGCTGCGCCGGTCACCGAACATCCTGCTGATTCCCGGCACGTCGTCGGTGGCACACCTCCGGGAGAATCTGGCGAGTGCGGCGCTCGAACTCAGCGATGAAGATCTGGCGACGCTGAACGGTCTGGCGGCGCGTCGTTGAAGCCGCCGACTCCCGCGCTGCTGGCGCCGACCATGAAGAGTTCGAGGCACAGCGGCAAGGCATTCCGCCGCGCCGCGAGCAGATCGCTCGCATATTCGGACAGGATGCCGATGCCGACCGCGTGCAGGCACCGGGCAGCCGATGCGGGGTGCAGGCCGGCGCGCAGTTGATAACGGCGGTGCGCGATGGTCATCACACGGGCAAGGCGCCACACGGTTTCGGTCAGGGCGTCTTCCACACGTGCCACGGCATCCAGGGGCAGCTCCGACCAAACGCCGTGACGCAGCACGATCTTCACCGCACGCGACTGCCAGGGGTCGGCCATGCAGTGCTCGATCTGCCGGCACAGTTGTTCACGCAGCAGTTCGAGCGGCTGTGGATGCACCTCGTAGGCTGCCACGTCGGCGCCGATGTCCAGCGGCCAGCGCACGCTCTCGACCAGTTCGGCCACCAGCGCCGCCTTGTCGGTGAAGTGCCAGTAGACGGCACCGCGGGTCACCCCGGCGCGTGCCGCCACGGCGTCGAGCGTCGTGCCTCGCACGCCGCCCTCGGCGAAGGCCATGAGCGCAGCTTCGAGCACCCGCGTGCGGGTGCGGTCCGCCTCGGCCCGGGTGTGCCTCACCACGATGCGACGCGACCGGTCAGGGCTGCGAAGCGGCAGAGACCGTGGCCACCGGCGTGCCCGTTGTCTCCACCCAGCCACCGCCCAGCGTCTTGTAGAAGGTCACGAGGTTGGTGAAGCGCGACAGCCGGGTGCTGATGAGGTTCTGCTGCGCGCTGTAGAGCGACCGCTGTGCATCGAGCACGCTGAGGTAGCTGTCGACGCCGCGCTTGAAGCGGGCATCCGACAGCCGATAGCTCTCGGACGTCGCATCGACCAGCGCCTGCTGCGCAGCGAGCTGGCGACCCAGCGTGTTGCGCGCTGCCAGCGCATCCGACACCTCGCGGAACGCGGTCTGGATGGCCTTCTCGTACTGCGCCACGTAGATGTCGCGCTCGGTCTTGGCGATGTCCAGGTTGGCCTGGTTGGCACCGCCGTCGAAGATCGGCAGCGAGATCTGCGGCGAGAAGCTCCAGCTGCCCGAGCCGCCCTTGAACATGCCCGACAGGCTCGCGCTGGAGCTGCCGGCCGAGGCCGTGAGGCTGATGCTCGGGTAGAAGGCGGCGCGCGCGGCGCCGATGTTGGCGTTGGCGGCCTTCAGGTCGCGCTCGGCCTCGAGGATGTCGGGGCGGCGCTGCAGCAGGTCCGACGGCAGGCCTGGCGGGATGCTGGCGAGCGGGTTGGCTGCGGCCGTGGCGCCATCGGGCAGCGCCTTGGGCAGCAGGTCGTCCGGCAGGTCGGCACCGACCAGCAGCACCAGCGCATTGCGGTCCTGCGCCACCTGCGCGGTGTACTTCTCGACGTCGACCCGTGCCGTCTCGACACTGGTCTGCGCCTGGCGCAGCGTGAGCGCGGAAGCCGAGCCCAGATCGAAGCTGCGCTGGTTGAGCTTGTAGGTGTTGCTCTGGCTGGCGAGCGTTTCCTGCGCGAGCTTGAGCTGGTCCTGGTCGGCGGCCATCGTGAGGTAGGCCGTCGCGACTTCTGCCACCAGGCTGATCTGCGTGCTGCGGCGCGCCTCGGCGGTGGAGAAGAACTGCTCGAGCGCCTGCGCACTGAGGCTGCGCACCCGCCCGAACAGGTCGAGCTCGTAGGAGCTGAAGCCCAGCGAGGCGCTGTAGCTGTGCGACACGGTCGTCTGTCCGGTGGTCGACAGGTCGGCCGGTGTGCGAGCGCCGCTGCCACTGCCACTGGCCTTGATCGACGGGAACAGCGACGCGTCCTGCACGCGGTAGGTCGCGCGGGCCTTCTCGATGTTGAGCACGGCCACGCGCAGGTCGCGGTTGTTGGCCAGCGACATCTCGATCACGCGCTGCAGCGACGGGTCGGTGAAGACGTTGCGCCAGCCGATCTCGGCCACCGGAGTCGTGGCGGTGCCGCCGGTATCGCCGGAGAAAGTGGTCGGCACCGGTGCGGCCGGTTGTTCGTAGACCGGCATCAGGCTGCAGCCGGCGAGGAAGACGGCGAGCGTCAGGGGGGCCAATGCGAAGCGGGACATGTCAGACACCTTCCGAAGCGGCCGCAGCCGGTTGGCCGTGGTGGGCCGCAGCGCCCGGCTCGGCCGGCTTGCGCTTGTTGAACAACCCCATCACGAGGACGAAGAACAGCGGCACGAAGAAGATGGCGAGAATCGTGCCGGACAGCATGCCGCCGATCACCGCCGTGCCCAGCGCGTGCTGCGCACCCGCGCCGGCGCCGCTGCCGAGCACCATGGGGAGCACACCCAGGATGAAGGCCAGCGAGGTCATCAGGATCGGGCGCAGCCGCATGCGAACGGCCGCCAGCGCGGCTTCGATCAGGCCCATGCCCTCCTCATACAGGTCCTTGGCGAACTCGACGATCAGGATGGCGTTCTTCGATGCCAGCCCGATGGTGGTGAGCAGGCCCACTTGGAAGTACACGTCGTTCATCTTCCAGGTCAGCATCGCGCCGAGCAGCGCACCGAACACGCCCAGCGGCACCACCATGATCACGGAGAACGGGATGGCCCAGCTCTCGTAGAGCGCGGCCAGGCACAGGAACACGATCAGGATCGACAGCGTATAGAGCAGGCCGGTCTGGCCGCTCGATGCCTTCTCCTGGCGCGACAGGCCGGTCCATTCGTAGCCGATGCCCGGCGGCAGCTTGGCGATCGCGGCCTCGACGATGGCGAGCGCCTCGCCGCTCGATGCCGCGCCGGGCATGGCCATGCCCAGGATTTCCACCGAGGGCACACCGTTGTAGCGCTCCAGGCGCGGCGAGCCCGAACTCCAGCTCGCCTTGGCGAAGGAGGTGAAGGGAACCATGGTCCCGGCGCTGTTGCGCACATACCAGCGGTCGATGTCCTCGGGCAGCATGCGGTACTTGGCGTCGGCCTGCAGCATCACCTTCTTCACGCGGCCCTTGTCGATGAAGTCGTTGACGTAGCTGCTGCCCCACGCGGCCGAGAAGGTGTCGTTGATGTCGGACATCGACAGTCCCAGCGCGCCGGCCTTGTGCGGGTCGATCTCCAGGCGGAACTCCGGCGTGTCCTCCATGCCGTTGGGCCGCACCGCCACCAGGCGCTTGTCCTTCGACAGTTCGCCCAGCAACTGGTTGCGCGCCTGCATCAGCGCCGCGTGGCCCAGGTTGGCCTGGTCCTGCAGCATCACGTCGAAGCCCGTGGCGTTGCCGAGTTCGGACACGGCCGGCGGCGCGAAGGCGAACACCTTGGCATCGCGGATCGTTGCGAAGAAGGCGCCAGCCTTGGCGGACACGCCGCTCACGCTCAGCGCGTCGCCCTTGCGCTCGTCCCAGGGCTTGAGCTTGACGAACGCAAAGCCGGTGTTCTGGCCGCTGCCCGCGAAGCTGAAGCCCGACACCGCGAACACGCCGGCGACCGCGTCCTTCTGGTCTTCCAGGAAGTGGTGCTCCACCTGCAGGATCACGTCATTGGTGCGCGCAGCGGTGGCACCAGGCGGCGTTTGGATCAGCACGAACAGCGTGCCCTGGTCCTCGTCGGGCAGGAAGCCGACCGGCAGCTTCATGAAGCCGAACACCACGGCCGCCAGCAGCACGGCGTAGACGATCATGTAGCGCCAGCCCTTGCCCAGCATGTGGCGAACGACGCCCTGGTAGCGGCCGTTGCCGCGGTCGAAGCTGCGGTTGAACCAGCCGAAGAAGCCGGTGCTCGCCATAGCATGGCCCTTGGCCACCGGCTTGAGCAGCGTGGCGCACAGCGCCGGCGTGAGCACCAGCGCGACCAGCACCGACAGCGTCATGGCCGACACGATGGTGATCGAGAACTGGCGGTAGATCACGCCGGTCGAGCCGCTGAAGAAGGCCATCGGCACGAACACCGCGGCCAGCACCAGGGCCACGCCGACCAGCGCGCCGGTGATCTGGTCCATCGACTTACGCGTCGCCTCCTTCGGCGAGAGGCCCTCCTCCGTCATCACCCGCTCGACGTTTTCCACCACGACGATGGCATCGTCGACCAGCAGGCCGATGGCCAGCACCATGGCGAACATCGTCAGCGTGTTGATCGAGTAGCCGAAGGCCGACAGCACGCCGAAGGTGCCCAGCAGCACCACCGGCACCGCGATCGTCGGAATCAGCGTGGCGCGGAAGTTCTGCAGGAAGAGATACATCACCAGGAACACCAGTACCACGGCCTCGATCAGGGTGCGCACCACCTCCTCGATGGAAATGCGCACGAAGGGCGTGGTGTCGTACGGCTTCTGCACCTTCATGCCCGGCGGGAAGAACTTGGCGAGTTCATCCACGCGAGCGTCGATGGCCTTCACCGTGTCGAGCGCGTTGGCGCCGGTGGCGAGCTTGATGGCCAGGCCGGCGGCCGGCTTGCCGTTGTAGCGGCCGACGGTCGAATACGACTCCTGGCCGAGTTCGATGCGTGCGACGTCGCGCAGACGCACCTGCGAGCCGTCGGTCTGCGTGCGCAGCAGGATGTCCTCGAACTCCTTGGCCGTCTTCAACCGCGTCTGCGAGGTGATGGTCGCATTGATCTGCTGGTTGCTCGTCGCAGGCAGGCCGCCGAGTTGGCCGGCGGAGACCTGGGCGTTCTGCGCCGAGATGGCGTTCTTGACGTCGATCGGCGTGAGGTTGAAGTTGGCGAGCTTGTCCGGGTCGAGCCAGACGCGCATCGCGTACTGGGCGCCGAACAGTGTGGTGTCGCCAACGCCTTCGACGCGGCTGATCGCGTCCTGCACGTTGGCGGCCACATAGTCCGACAGGTCGGAGCCATTCATGCTGCCGTCCTCGGACGTGAAGGCCAGCACGTTGAGAAAGTTGGTGGCCGACTTGGTAACGGTCACGCCCTGCTGCTGCACCTCTTGCGGCAGCAGCGCCGTGGCCAGCGCAAGCTTGTTCTGCACCTGCACCTGCGCGGTGTCGGGGTTGGTGCCGTTCTCGAACGTCAGCGTGATGGTGACCGAGCCGGACGACTCACTGGTCGAGGCCATGTAGCTCAACCGGTCGAGCCCCTTCATCTTCTGTTCGATGACCTGGGTGACGGTGTCCTCCAGCGTCTTGGCGGAAGCGCCGGGGTAGTTGGCGGTGACCGCGATGGCCGGCGGCGCGATGCTCGGGTACTGCGCGATGGGCAGCGTGAAGATCGCAAGAACCCCGGCCAGCATCACGATGATGGCGAGGACCCAGGCGAAGATGGGGCGGTCGATGAAGAAGCGTGCCATGACGGTCTTTCGCGCGGGTTAGCTCGACGCCTTGGCGTTGGCGGCCGCTGGTGCTGGCGTTGGCGCCTGTGCCTTGGCTGCGCCGTCCGCCGACTTCGGCGTCCACGGGGTGACCTTCACTTGCACACCCGGCCGGGCGCTCTGCTGGCCATCGACCACAAGCTGGTCGCCCGCCTGGAGGCCGCTGCGCACCAGCCACTGGTCACCCACCGTGCGTTCGGTCTCGAGCGCGCGGCGCTGCAGCTTGTTGTCACTGTCCACCACATAGGCGGTCGGCTTGCCCGCGTTGTCGCGCGACACCGCCTGTTGCGGCACCAGCAGGCCCTGCTCCTTCACGCCTTCCTGCAGCACGGCACGCACGTACATGCCGGGCAGCAGGTCGGCCTTCGGGTTGGGGAACACGGCGCGCAGCGTGATCGAGCCAGTGTTCTGGTCGACAGTGACATCGGAGAACTCGAGCTTGCCTTCCAACGGGTAGGTGCTGCCGTCTTCCAGCGTGAGCTTCACCACGGCGGCGTTGGCGCCCGCCTGCTGCAGGTCGCCGCGGGCCATGGCCTGCTTCAGGCGCAGCAGCGATGCGCTGGGCTGGGTGACGTCGACGTAGATTGGGTCGAGCTGCTGGATGGTCGCGAGCGCGGTGGTCTGGTTGGCCGTGACCAAGGCGCCCGGCGTGACGCTCGACTTGCCGATGCGGCCCGAGATGGGTGCGTCGACGCGGGCGTAGGCCAGGTTGATCCGGCTGGTCTCTACATTGGCCTTGGCGGAGGCCACGTCGGCCTCGCCCTGGCCGAGCGAGGCCGCGGCGTCGTCGTAGTCCTGCTGGCTCACCGCCTGGATGGCGACCAGCTCCTTGTAGCGGTCCGCCTTCAGGCGCGTCGTCTTCAGGCTGGCCTGCGCCTTGGCCAGCGCGGCCACGTTGCTGTCATAGGACGCCTTGTAGGTGGCCGGGTCGATCTGGTAGAGCGCCGCGCCCGCCTTCACGTCGCTGCCCTCGCGGAAGTTGCGCGTCTTGATGATCCCGTTGACCTGCGGGCGCACCTCGGCGATCAGGAAGGGAGACGTGCGGCCCGGAAGTTCGGTGCTCAGCACGACACGTTGCGGCTGCACCGTGACCACCCCGACCACGGGCGTGCCGGCTGCCGGCGGCGCGCCGCCGGGCGGCTTGCCGCAAGCCGTCAACAGGAAAGCGGCCGACAAGGCGGCAGTGAAGGTCATGCAATAGGTCATGGCAGGGCGCATGAGAGATCTCCAAAAAAGACGGATGACTTCGGGTTTTCGGCAATATCAATACCGTACTGTACGGTAATATATTTTGACTTTTGGACTCGGTCAAGCAATACTGAACACATGAGTACAAAAATAATTCTGAAGAGTCTGCAATGAGAGTGCGCACTGAAGCCAAGCGGGATGCCATCGTCGAGGCCGCGGCAGAGGTTTTCCTCCAGGCTGGATTCGAGGGCGCCTCCATGGCCGAGATCGCGGTTCGCGTGGGGGGCTCCAAAGCCACGCTGTATGGGTACTTCAGCTCGAAGGAAGACCTGTTCCTGGAAGTGATCCAGTACATCGGCAGGCGGCACTTCGACCCCATCTTCGACAGCCTGGCCCAGCACAGCGGCGACCTTCGCACGGCGTTGCAGCGCTTCGGTGAAAAGATGATGCAACTGCTGACGGACGAACCGATCGTTCGGGCCCAGCGTGCCGTGATCGCCGAATCAGGCCGCACCGACATCGGCCAGCGCTTCTTTCGGATCGGCCCGCAGAAAGGGCTCGACGACATGGCCCGTTTCGTCGAGCTGCAGATGGCACGCGGACACATGCGTCAGGCCGACCCGATGCTGGCGGCCCAGCAGCTGTTCGCGCTGTTCGAGGTCGAAACCCGCATGCCCCTGCTCTTCGGCCTGGCGCGCAAGGTGTCCAAGCCGCGCGTTCGCCAGGCCGTCGAGCTGGCAGTCGACGCCTTCCTGCGGATCTACGCGCCCAACCCGCCAGCGACCGCACCGGCGGCCTTACCTGCCTGAGCTCAGCCGCCCACCATGTCGCGACCCAGGGTGTCGTCCAGCAGTCCGCTGGCGCGCCGCACGCGGCGACGGGTGGCATCTTCCATCACCCGATGGGTCGGGTCCGCACTGGCCAGGCTGAACCAATGCCGCGCCCGCGTGATGCCGGTGTAGACCAGTTCGCGCGTGAGCACCGGGTTCAGGTGCTCCGGCAGCACCAGGGCCGCATGCGTGAACTCCGAGCCCTGCGATTTGTGGACCGTCATGGCATACACGCTTTCGACACTCTGCAGCCGGCTGGGCAGCACCCACCGGATGGTGCCGGCACCGTCGCCGGCTGCGAACGCGACGCGCAACGCCAGCCGCGGCACGCCATCGAGGCCGACCTGTGGCAGCGCGAGCGTGATGCCGATGTCACCGTTCATCAGCCCGAGGCCGTAGTCGTTGCGCGTGACGAGCACCGGCCGACCCAGGTACCAGCCCTGCGAAGCAGTCAGCAGCCCGGCATCGACCAGCAGTGCCGCGATGCGCTGGTTCAGGCCTTCGACACCCCAAGGCCCACGCCGCAGCGCGCACAGCACCTGGAAGCGACCGTGCGCCTCGAGCACCGCACGCGCCCAGGCGTCGAACACCTCCTGCTTGGCATTCGCTTCGGGCTGCAAGCGGTGGAGTGTCTCCAGATAATGCCGCAGGCCCACCGGCGGCGGCAACGCCTCCCCCCCCAGGTAACGCCCTCGCCCGTTGTTCACGAACTGGTGCACTGCGCCGTCGATCGCCAGTGCGCGCAAGGGGGCGTCGCCGGGGCTGGCCAGGCTCAACCGCGACAGGTCAGGGTAAGGCAAGCGCCAGATCTCGCGCAACGCCGGCACGTCGCCGCTGTTGACGGCGTCGGCGAGCCGGCCAATGCCGCTGTCGGCCGTGAAGCGATGGCTGTGGCGCAACATGGCCACGGCTTGGTCCAAGGGCGTGCCGTGCGCGTCCACCCACTGCGGCGCGACCTTCTCGCCACTGACGGCCTCCAGCCAGTCGCGCGTGGATGGCAGGTAATGGCCTTCGCCCGCGCGCCGGCACAACTCGCCCAGCACCGCGCCGGCCTCGACGGAGGCCAGCTGGTCCTTGTCGCCGAGCAGCACGAGGCGCGCGCTGTCGGGCAATGCCGCGAGCAGCGCAGCCATCATTTCCAGATCGACCATCGAGGCTTCGTCGACCACCAGCACGTCCAGCGGCAGCGGGTTGCCAACGTGGTGACGAAAGCGGCGACTGTCGGGCCGGCTGCCGAGCAGGCGATGCAGCGTAGTGACCTCGGTGGGAATCCGCGCGCGCACGAGTTCCCCATGCGGCAGGCCATCGAGCCGCAGGCCCCGGACCGCACCGGCGATCGACTCGTTGAGCCGCGCCGCGGCCTTGCCGGTAGGAGCCGCCAGCCGGATGCGCAGCGCGCGCACAGAATCATCGGCATCCGCGCGGCCGTGCAGGTGCAGGCTTTGCAACAACGCCAACAGCTTGACGACGGTGGTGGTCTTGCCAGTGCCGGGTCCGCCGGTGACGATGCTGAACACATTGCCTGCAGCCAAGGCGCAGGCCATCTTCTGCCAGTCGGCCTGCGCGGTTGCCGAAGGAGCCTCCGGAAAAAGCGTGTCCAGCGCCTGCCGAAGGGCCGCGGCCGGCAAGGCATCGCGGCGCGCCAGGCCGGCCTTCAGCCGCGCGCCGATGGCGCCGTGGACGTCGCGCTCGTATTGCCAGTAGCGGCGCAGGTAGAGGCGCGTGCCGGCCAACACGAGCGGTGTACCGCCAGGGCCGCCAGCGACGAGCGTCGACGCATTGCAGGCCGCCTGCCAGCGCGTTGCATCCACGCCGGCCAGCACTGCGGCGGGCAGGACCGGTGGCGGCTCGCCGGAGCCGCCCGCCTCGGCCTGGTGGCCGTCTGGCGGCAGCGAGAGCGCGAAGCTGCTGTCTTCCAGCGTCGCCTCCAGATCGAGGCAGACATGGCCGCGACCGAGCTGATGGCTGGCCAGCGCTGCGCCCAGAATGACCAGGGGATGCGCGTCCGGGGCCTGTTCGGCCAGGAACACGGCCAGGGCACGGTCGAGCTCGCGCAACCAGCCGCGTGCGGTCCATTGCCCGAGCAGGGCCAGCATGCCGGCCAGGGTATCGAAGCTCATGGTGTCAACTCCTGCGCGGTGGCGTCGCCGCTGAACAGGATGTCGAGCGCCTCGATCAGGCTGCGCGGCGGGCGTTCGAAATGCAGGCCGCGCGTAGCCGACGCTGTACCGCGCAGAAAAAGGCAGAGCGCGCCACCCACGTGGCGGTCGTAGTCATAGCCGGGCAGGCGCGATTGGAGGAGCCGGTGCAGCGCGAACACGTAGAGCGCGTACTGCAGCTCGTAGCGGTGCGCGAGCACGGCATCGCGCATGGCCTGCGCGGTATAGGCCGCGTCGTCGGGGCCGAGCCAGTTCGACTTGTAGTCCCCCACGTAATAGCGGCCGTCGTGCTCGAACACGAGGTCGATGAAACCCTTGAGCATGCCATTCAGGCGGTGGGGCAGCAGCGCTGGCCGTGCGAGGCCGTCCAGCGTGCCGGCGCACACCAGCGCGTCGAGCCGGTCGGTGTCGACCTGCCGCAGCGCGAACCAGAACTCCGTTTCCACGCGGTAGCCGACGAGATCGGCAAGCACCAGCGGCGCGGTGCCGGGCAAGGGCAGTGGCGCGGCAAGGAAGGCTGGCAACCAGGCCGTGAGCGGCCCGGTCCAGCGGCTCCAGCCGCGCAGGTTGCAACGGCGCGCGATCAGGTCCCCCGCCTCGGCGGGATCGGCAAGCACCTTCGCAAAACGCTGGTCGGCGGCCCACTCCAGCAACCCGTGCAGGAAACTGCCGGGGCTCGGGCCGCGCGGAAAGGCGTGCAGGCTGCCTGCCGTGGCGGCTGGCTCCACGGTGCCGGCAGCCACAGCGTCCGGCAAGGGTTCGTCGCGGCTTTCGGCATACACGTCTTCGGCTGCCGTCTGCGCCGCCTGCGTGCGCTGAAGGGGTACGCCGGGCACGGCCGGCTCCGCAGCGCCCTCCTCCGTGCCGGGGACGGGCACGCCGACCTGCAGGCCTGAATAGCTGGTGATCCACCACGGCTCGCGCGGCGCGAGCTGCAACGCATGGGCCGGCCCGATCTCATCGTCGATGCTGCCGGCCTGGTATTGCACGTCAACCGGTGGCGGCAGCGGTGCGATCGCCATGGTGCCCTCTGCTTGCTCTTGCTCGCCTGCGGCCAGGGCGTTCAGACGCGCGGCCAGCTGCGCCGGCGGCACCGCTTCGCCGCCGGCGAGCAGGTAACCCGGCGCGCTGGCGTGCAGCGCCTTCAAGGGCGCCATGCCGATCCATGTGGCATGGCGCGCACGGGTCAGCGCCACATAGAACTTGCGCAGGTCTTCGCCCAGGCGTTCGCGGTCGGCCTGCGCCAAGGCGACGGGGTCTGCGGTCAACGCCACGTGAAGCTGGCCGTCTTCGTCGTGCCATTGGAGCGGCACATCCTCCGGGCGCGTCGCTCGAAAAGCGCAGGCGAAAGGCAGGAACACCAGCGGATACTCGAGGCCCTTGGATTTGTGCACCGTGACGACCTTGACCAGCGCGGCATCGCTCTCCAGACGCAGCTTGCGGCCATCGTTGCCGCCGGCATCGTCCTGACGCTGCTCGGCCAGGTAGCGGATGAGCGCATGCTCGCCATCGAGCTGCGTGCTGGCCTGCTGCAGGAGTTCGGCCAGGTGCAGCACATCGGTGAGCGCACGTTCGCCCCCCGCCGACAACAGGCGGCGCGGTACCGAAAAATCGGCAAGCAGTCGACGCACCATCGGCAAGACGCCCTGGCGCCGCCAGCACTGGCGGTAGCCGCGAAACTGAAGCACGCGTGCTTCCCATACCGCCTCGTTCTGGTTCAACGCGTCAAGCGAATGCCAGCGCAGCCCCAGCGAGGCTGTGCCGAGTGCGGCGCGCAGCAACCGGTCGTCCTCGGGTTCGGCACAGGCGGCCAGCCAGCATTGCAGTTCGCGGGCCTGCGGGCTCTGGAACACCGACTCCTTGTCGGACAGGTAAACGCTGCGCACGCCACCCGCCGCCAGGGCCTGGCGAACGGCGGCGGCTTCCTTGCCGGTGTTCACGAGCACGGCGATGTCGCCAGGCTGCAAGGCCCGGTGCGGCTGACCCGGCGCGTCGAAGCCGGCATCGCCCTGCTGGCCCAGGCGCAGCAAGGTGACGATCTCCCCCGCGCAGACGCTGGCCAGCCGCTGCACATAGGTGGTCTTCGACCATTCGGGGCTGTCGGCGCCCGCATCGGGCAACCAGCAGGTGAGCGCGGCCGGCACCCGGCCCTGCACCACGAAACGGTCGTCGCGGCCCTGCGCCTGCACGGCATGAAACGGCACCGGGTTGTCGTGCGCGTCGCGGAACAGGAAGGCGCCGTGGCCCGCGTCCCGGCGCTCGGCCTGCGCGAAGACGTGGTTGACCGCCGCCACCATGGCCGCGGTCGAACGGAAGTTGGTGCCCAGGGTGTAGTGGCGACCCGCGGTGTCGCGCCGGGCACGCAGGTAGGTGTGGATGTCGGCGCCGCGGAAGGCATAGATCGCCTGCTTGGGGTCGCCGATGAGGATCAGCGCACGGTCACAAGCCGAGTCGGCAACGCGGTAGACGGCATCGAAGATGCGGTACTGCAGGGGGTCGGTGTCCTGGAATTCGTCGATCAGGGCCACGGGGAACTGGGCACGGATCACCGCCGCCAGTCGCTCTCCGTTCGGGCCCTGCAGCGCTGCGTCCAGGCGGGTGAGCAGGTCGTCGAAACCCATTTGCGCGCGGCGTGCCTGTTCGTCGGCGAAGCGCGTGGCCACCCAGCGCGTTGCATGGCGCAGCAGGTCGCTGCGGGCATCGGGCAGTTGGGCGAGGCGGTCGCGCAGGTCGACCATGGCGGACAAGGCCGGGTGCGTCGGCCCGACGCCGTCTTTCCAGGCTTCGGCCAAACCGGCGGGGGTGAGCCGCGTCCAGCCGGTCTTCAGGTCGGGCGTCACCAGCTCGCCGGTGCCGGCCCAGGTGCGCAGCGCGTCCAGCCAGGGCTGGTAATAGCGGCGCTGGATCTTGCTGCCGACCACCTGCTTGGCGTCGACCGCCGCGTCGAGCAGCGCCTGCAGTTCGTCGGCCCAGGCCGCCCACGGTGCCTTGATGTCGGTGAGCAGCCGCGCTGCCGCGTCGCGCGCCTGGCCGATGGCCTGCGGCGGCGCAGCGCCGGGGCCCAGTACATCGGTGTGCGCGAGCAGGGAGCGCAGCGCATGCTGCAGCTCGGCGGGCGATGCCCACCATTGGCGCAGCACGGCCACATCGGCGAGACCGAGCGGATAGTAGAAGGTGCGCCAGTAGTCGCGCACCACCTCGGCCAACAGCTCGCTGGTGTCGGTCTCCAGCGTCTGGTTGAAAAGGCTGTCGCTGTCGAAGGCGTGCTCGCCCAGCATGCGGTTGCACCAGCCGTGGATGGTCGATACCGCGGCTTCGTCCATCCATTCGGCGGCCAGCTGCAGCTTGCGCGCACAGGTGGTCCATTGCGCGGGAGGGTACTCGGCGCGCAAGTCGTGCAACAGGTCCGTGCCGGGTGGCAGGTCCGGCACGTCGGCAGGGTCGGCGAGAAAACGGCTGGCGGCTTCGGCCAGGCGAACGCGGATGCGGTCGCGCAGCTCCTTGGTCGCCGCATCGGTGAAGGTGACGACGAGGATCTCGGGCGGCGTGAGCGGGCGCGCGAAGGCGGCGTCGCCGCCATGGCCGAGCACCAGCCGCACGTACAGCGCCGCGATGGTGAAGGTTTTGCCGGT
This sequence comes from Variovorax ginsengisoli, assembly GCF_030811835.1. Taxonomy (GTDB): domain Bacteria; phylum Pseudomonadota; class Gammaproteobacteria; order Burkholderiales; family Burkholderiaceae_C; genus Variovorax; species Variovorax ginsengisoli_C. The sequence goes on from NZ_JAUSRO010000019.1 coordinate 114,021, forward strand.
GCCGGCACTGGCCTCGATCAGCCGGCTGCCGTGCAGCGGAAAGGCCAGTGGCGCCAGCGTGGTGGGAGGCAAGGTGAGGGAGGTGGTGACAGGTGCATTGCTCACGACGATGCACCCTCCTTCTGACGGGTGCCGGCCTTCTCGCCATGGCGGTCCACGGCATCATGCAGCGGCCGCAGCAGGCGGTCGGCCCACTGGGCAAACGCACCACCGGCCCACAGCGCGTCGAACTGGGGCCAGGCGCGCAGCAGGTACGGGTTCTCGTCACGCTCGGAAAAGCGCAGGTTCTGCGGATCGTGCAGTTCGTAGCAGTCGCGCGCGGCCTGGGCCGCCTCTCCGGTGGCTGCACCGTCGGGCATGCCGCCTTTGAGCAGCCACGCAAAACCGCTTTTCACAGCCAGCGGCAACGGACGGCGCATGCCTTCGGCCCAGGCGTCGAGCAGGATGTGCCAGTGCGCCAGCGCCTGTTGCACGTCAAGCGGCGGCAGGCGCACCGTACCATTCTTGCCAACGATCACGCTGGTCATCGGCAGGCCCTCCAGATGCCCCGCCAGATGCGCCACCCAGAAGCCGATGAGCTTGTCGCGCCGGTAGCTGCGGTCTTTCAGCAGGGTGCCACTCTCCAGCACCACGCGGGCCCGCTCGCCTTGCGCATTGCGACGCATGCCGCCCAGCCAGTCGGCCACCTGCACGCCGGCGTCCGCGCGCGCATCGCGAAAGTCGATGGCGGCGTCGGGCAGCGCCTCGGGCCAGTCTGCCAACGCCTGCGCGTAACGGGCGAACAGGTCTTCCATTGGTTCGGCAAGCGCTTCGCCCAGCAGGTCGGCAAAGTGGCCCAACGGCAATTCGCCGCGACGGGCGATGCGCGCGAGCCGGTCGCGCAGCGCGTCCTCGCGCGGCAAGCCCTGCAGCACGGCGGTTTTCTGTGCCTCGATCAGTTCGTCCTGCAGTCGCCAGTTGTCCAGCGCGTCGATGGCAAAGGGCTCCTGGTCTTCGCTGGACGGATCGACCATCTCGAAGTAGATGCCCAGGCGCTGGCGAAAGAAGCTGCGCACGGGATCTTTCAGGAAATCGGCGAGCATGCGCAGCGTGAGCGGACTGTCGGACGGGCGCGCATCGAGTGCCGGCTCGTCATGCAGGGCATGCGCACCGCGCCCATCGGTCGCGGCCGCCAGCAAGCCATCGCGCCATTCGTGTGCATGGCTGAACAGGCGGTGACCCGTGCGGAAATAGTCGCGGTGGAAGGGCTGCAGCCGATGCTCGAAGGTCAACCCTTCGAGCAAGGCGCGGCTTGGCATGCCCGGCGCCACGCCTGCTCCCTCGCCCTCGCCTGCGACTCGCCAACCGGCAGCCAGGTGATCGCGCAGCTGCGCCACCAGCACCGACGGCGGGCGCTCGGTGTTGTCATGGATGCTGCGCCCGACCCAGCTCACGTGCAGATGGTCGCGCGCGGACAGCAGCGCCTCCAGGAACAGGTAGCGGTCGTCCTCGCGCCGCGAACGGTCGCCCGGGCGGTAGTCGCGGCCCATCAGGTCGAAGTCCATCGGCACGCGCGTGCGGGGGTAGTCGCCATCGTTCATGCCCAGCAGGCAGACGCGACGGAACGGAATCGCGCGCATCGGCATCAACGTGGCAAAGGTCACTGCGCCCGCGAAGAAAGGCTGCGTGAGGCTGCCCTGGTCGAGTTGCGCGAGCCAGTGGGCCTGCACCACGGACAGCGGCAACGGCGCCACCAGCGCCGCATCCTCGCAGGCGGACTGCCAGGTCTGCAAGGCCGCTTCGAGCCGCAGGAGCGTGAAGCCGTCCTCCCCTTCCGGCGCGTCGAAGAAATCCGCCATGAGGGTGCGCAGGTGTTCGCTCCACTGTGCGGGTGTGGCCGGCTCGCGCAGTCGGCGCCAGGTGGCGTCGAGCGTTTCGAGCAAACGCGCCAGAGGGCCGAGCAGTGCCGCGTCGAGCCCGCCAATCTCGTCGAGCGGCTCGATGTCCTGCCACGCCTCGCCCGCACCGGCGGCATAGCCCAGCAGCATGCGGCGCAGGCCAAAGAACCAGCTGTTCTGCTCCGGCGCCTGCGGCAGGTCGAGCCCGCGACGCTGCTCGGCATGCAAACCCCAGCGCACGTTGGCCGCGCCGACCCAGCGGTGCAGCAGCGGCAGTTGGGATTCGTCGATCGCAAAGCGCCGGCACAGCGCGGGCACCTCCAGCAGGTCGAGCAGGTCGCTCACTGCCATGCGCGACTGCGGCAGGCCGAGCAGCTTCTCCAGCGCGCCGAGCAGCGGGTCGCTCTGGCGTTGGCCCTGGTCGGCCACGGTGAAGCGGACATAGCGTGGGTCGCTTGGCTCCAACAAGCCGAAGACCGCCTGCACATGCGGCGCGTAGGCATGGATGTCGGGGACCATCACGATGATGTCGCGTGCGTGCAGCGTGGCATCTGCGGCAAAGGCAGCCAGCAACTGGTCGTGCAGCACCTCGACCTCGCGCTGCGCGCTGTGCGCGATGTGAAAGCGGATCGAGCCGTCGGTGCGTGGATCGCAGGCAGGCCAGTGCGCGCGCGTCTCGGCCAACGGCCGCAGCGCGCGGATGTCTTCCTGCAACTGGTTCAACAGGCAGGATTCACCACTGCTTTCGAACAGATCGATGCGCTGCTGCACTTCCAGAAAACGCTGCTCGTAGCGCTCGCGCTCGTCGTAGGCATCGAGCAGACCGATGAAGTCGCGGCCCTGCTTGCCCCAGGCCGCCAGCAGCGGGTGCGCATGCAGGTGCAGCTGCGATTCATCGATGCGCTCGGGCGCACCCGCCTTGCGCGACTGGCGGCTGCGCTCGGCGCGCAGCAGGTCCTTGTCGGCGATGGTATTGGCCCAGTAGTGCTCGCACGGGTTGTGCACGCACATGAACACCTGCGTCCAGCGCGCGAGCGCCGACAGCACCTCCAGCGCCTGCTGCGGCAACGAGGAGATGCCGAAGACCATGAGACGGCGCGGCAGGCCGATCGGGCGTTCGTCGACGGACTGCGCGCGGGCGGCCTCGAGAAAGCGGCGATGCGTGTCGGCACGACTGGATGCCGCCTGCGCCGGATGCGTGGCGCCCACATCGGCCAGCAACGCGCGCCAGAGGCGCGGCTGCCAGCGCAGGGTGTCGGGCAGCGCCACGATGCCCTGACGGCTGGTGCGGATCACGTCGTCCTCCCGCGCCCAATCGGCCAGCCAATCGGCACGGTAGACCTGGTACTGGTCGTACAGGTCGGCCAGGCGTTCTGCCAACTGATGGCGTTTGCGCAGGTCGGCGTCATCTTCGAGAAAACGCGCGAGCGGCGCGAAGAGCGGCTCGGCCAACAGCGCTGGCAGAAGGCGCATGAGGCGCCAGACCAGCAGCGGCTTGTCGAAGGGCGAGACCGCCGGCACCGCCGCCTCGCCCAGCACAGCACGGTACGCCTGCCAGAGAAAGCGCGCCGGCAACTGCATGTCGAGCGACGCCGCGATGCCGCAGCCGCCGTCGGCCACGTCGCGCGCCAGCGCCAGCTTCAACCACTGCGCAATGCCGTTGCTCTGCACCAGGATGAGCTCGTCCTCCAGCGGCGCGAGCGGATGCGCGGCCATCCAGCCGACCAGCACGTTGCGCAGTGCTTCGGGATGGTTGCCGTGGATCACCATCAGGCCGGGGACGATGGCTGTGTCGCGCATGGAACTGTTTTTCCTCTTCAGGCTGGCATCTGTGGGTGGCATGGTAGCCGCCTGGCACCGCGGCTCGCCCATGATGCCGGCGCGAGCCGCTTCCACGGCGGCCAGCGCGGAGATTCCGCCATCAATGGCTTACGGTGGAAGCACTTCGTTGACCATCCGCACCAATTTGCGCGCCTGCTTCTCGACAACCTCTTGCACAAGCGCCAGCAGCGCGACCTCGGCGCCAGACATGCCGAGCGTCGTCACAGCGAGCCGGATGGGGGCGAACGGGTCGCTCAATTCTTTTGCCAGCATCGCACGCAAGTCCGCCTGACGACGCCGCGTATCTTCGGCGGCAGCCAACAGTTCCTGGGCGCCCAGCGCGGCCAGGACGAGCGCCTCGTTGGCTTCCCGAAGTTGAGCATGCTGTTTGTCATGGATCGATACGGACAACTTTTGCTGCGGACGGACGGGTTCATGCGGCTCAAGGGGTTCAGGCGTTGATGCCGTTATTGCCGCTATTGCCGAAGGGCGATAGCCGTGAAACACGAACCCACCCCTCCCCTGCGCCTTGGCGCGGTACATCGCCGCATCGGCAAGCTCGATAAGTAACTTTGCGTCATCGCTGTCGTCCGGATACAAGCTAATACCAATACTGGCCGTCAAGCCAGATTCGATATTGAACTGGCCGTAGGAAGACAGCACTTTGTTGACCTTTCTGGCGACGCTCTCAGCGTCTTGCGGGTGCAGGATTTCAGACAGAAGGATCAGGAATTCGTCGCCGCCGTGGCGGCTGACTGTGTATGTTTCCCGTACCAACGACCGAAGACAGTCTGCGACAAGCTGCAGCGCCTGATCTCCAGCCGCATGACCCAATCGATCGTTGATCTGCTTGAATCCATCGAGATCCAGAAACAGGAGCGCGACGCGATTTCCATGGCGTTTGGCATGGGCGATGGCGCGTCCCAGGCGATCGAGCAAAAGCGTGCGGTTAGGCAGTCCGGTCAGCGGATCGATCCCAGCGGCTCGGGACAACTCATCGAGTGCATCATTGGCCGTCTTGGCATCGCTCTGGGCAGCCAGCGCACTGACGACCAGGTTCTCGTTCACCTTCTGGAGTTGCAATGCCTGACTGCGGTCCAAGCGGCTCTCTGCCTGAACGATGTCCTGCAAGAGTTGAACCAGAACGGCTCGCATCGTGGCCACTCGGTCATTGATGAGGTCCAGCCGTTCTTGAGCCTGAGCCACAGGATCCTTCGGCACTTCCGGGACGCTGTTCACGATGGTGACGCAATCGTGCGTGTCGACAAGCCGTCGGTCGCGTTGGTGTTTCCCTCGGCCATCAGCGCTTTTGTCGTGGGCCTGCCACCCAGAAGTCCCTCCTGATCCGTGAGCATCTCGCCGATCCGTATCCCCTGGTCGTCGATGGTGAATTCCCTCAGTTCGTCCGAGTGCGAACTACCGCGCACCTTCACCACGGCCATCACGCGCCGCAGACGGCTGGCGACTTCGATATAGCGCTGCACGATGATCGCATCCGTCATGAACGCCGTACCGTAAGGACTGAAACGCAGATGGGTGTATCGATCTTCCAGCTCCGAGGTCATCAGCACCGTGACACCCGTGCCGGCAAGCGCAGTGACCATGCCGGAAAGCGACTCTCGGAAGTCGACTCTGAAGGTCGGCGCAAGGGCGAGCTCGAACCCGGACAGTGAATCGATCACAACGCGCGTGGCACCGAGCCGCCTGATCTCGTGCATCAACAAGTAGACGGTCTCGTCGATAGACAGGTCGGAGCCCCGGTTCTCGACCAAGCCCACCTTGCCGGCGGAGATCAGGTCGGCAACGATGCGGCTGCGGAATCGGTTGGGATGCTGCTCGAAGGCGGCTATCACGCCGGCTTCACCGCGACACGCTCCTTCAGCAAGAAATGCGGTCGCAAGCACACTCTTGCCCGAGCCCGACGGCCCGGCAACGAGTAACGAGCAACCACGTGGCATACCGCCGCCAAGCATCTCATCCAAGCCCGGCACCCCCATCGAAAGCCTCGCGCCCGACGCGACGACGTGCGCATGTGGCTCTTTCCGGATCGACACGCTGGCGGGCGGAAAAACCTCGATCCCGGACGCGTGAATGCGGAACGTGTGAAGACCGGGCAGCGTCGGTTGGCCGCGCATTTTCATGACCTCCATCTTTCGCACCATGGAATTACGCTGCACGCTTTGCCGCAGCCACAGGAGCCCGTCGCAGACAGTGAACACGGGGTTGGCGTCAGTTTCGGTGGCGTACTCACCGATAAGGAAGGTTGTCGCCTGCCAACTCGTCATCAGCATGCCCAGCTGTTGCACGAACTGCTGGAGGCGGTTGTGCGGGTTCGCTACACCGCTCTCGCTCGCGAGGCCCACCGAGCGGAAAGAATCGACGAAGACCAGCGAAGGGCCGTGCTCGGCGACCTTGTCACCGATACGCTTGAGCACGCGGTCGAGCTCGCCCGCCATCGCATCGTCTGACAGGTTAACGAAGTGAACCGTCTTGTTCACTGCCTCTGCATCGAAGAAATCGAACTGCTGCTGGTAACGCAGCATCTTCAATGGTGGCTCGCCAAGCACTGTGAATGATCTTGCCCCCGTATTTCAGGACACGGGCTATTCGCAATGTAGCGCCTGCTCGATCTGAGCAAGACGCTGTTGGGCAGCGCGATGCTGCCTGA
>NZ_JAUSRO010000020.1 GCF_030811835.1 Variovorax ginsengisoli
TCAGGCAGCATCGCGCTGCCCAACAGCGTCTTGCTCAGATCGAGCAGGCGCTACATTGCGAATAGCCCGTGTCCTGAAATACGGGGGCAAGATCAAGCACTGCGATGTCAGTCGAGCGGCTCGGCAAGCGTTCTGGACAAGCGCAAGTGGAGTGCTCTCGCGTCGTGCTGGTTCGCCCTACCTTTATTTCCTAAGCGGTGCTGTGCACTCCGACAGCGCCGCTCTCAGCTCGAGCTCGTACCCTTCGCGGATCTCGATCTCGGCCTGCGACGCTGCAACGTATCGGTCAATGTCGGCGCCAGGTCGCAGCGCGTCGGTGGGCATGGCCGGGCGCGTGGGTTCTTCGGCCTGGCATGCCACGGGCAAAGGCACCTTGATCTGCTGCAGCTGCGTCCCGCACCCGGCGAGCAGCAGGGACAGTGCGGCCGCGATGTGGCGTGGTGCTTTCATGGCGTGGTCCTCCCACTCAGCCAATCGTCGATGCGCACACGCGCGCTGCCGCAGTCATCGCCGCGCAGCGCTGGCGGCGTGGTGAGGATCAGGTTGGCGCGATCGCCTTTCGCCTTCGCGGCCCTGCGCGCGGCGGCCTGAGCCACCTTGGCCTCCGCCCCGCGCTTGTCGGCCAGTTCGCGGAGATCCTCGGTGGCGTCACTGCACGCCGTAGCCGCACTGCGGGCGTTGTCGCGCTCGACGGTCGCGGTGGCCAGATCATCCCGCGCACCGAGCCACGCCCAGCCGATGGAGGCATTGCCGGCCACGCTGACAGCAAGCGCGATCGCCAGGCCCATGATGAGCGGGTTCATACCGGCTTGATGCCCGATTCGGTGCCGCGGTTGCTGATCGTGATGATGCGATTCACGGCATTCGCCTGCGGCCGGCTGCTGACGTGCACCCAGCTGCCGAACTCGTGAATGAGCTGCCCGATGCCCAGCTGACTGACCAGCGGCGCCAGGGCGCGTGCGACCTCATACGGCGTGCCGAGTGCCGGCGCCTTGAAGTCCACGGCCATGGCGCGAGGGTGATCGCTCTTCGGATCGCTTCCGATCGCGGCATTCAGTGCCGGCGACCGATAGCCACTTGTCACGATGATGGGCACCGGGCGGCCGGCGAGGCGGGCCAGCTCGGCGCGGATGCGTTCCATCAGTTCACACGTCTGCACTGCGGTTCCGTGGAGCGCAGGCGGCAAGGTGTTGTCGATGCGCTTGCGCGTCGCCGTCTCACTGGCGATGAACTCCTCGAGCGAAAAGTGTGGGGTCAATTGCATGGTTGCTCCAGACGAAAAAAGCCCGCTCGAGGCGGGCACAGGTTGAAGGGACTGGTGGGCTACTTGTCGAGCTGCGGTGCGGCAACGGACGGCGGCGCATCGGGTGCGGCACTCCCGCGCAGCTTCCCGCTTGCATTGGCGATCGCGTCGGATGCAAGCCGGTCAAGCACGCCGAACCATCGGCCGCGGCTGAAGCCGGCGCCGACGATCAACAGAACACGGAGATCTCGCGCGATCGGCGGCAACGTGATGTAGGGGATGGCGCTGGCCCATGAGTTGTAGCCCTGGATCGCCAGGTACATAGCGGCGCCGCCGATCAGCGCGACCACCAGATCCTTCAGCAGCAGCGTCCTGACGTTGCCGACCAGGGCGCGCTCCGACACCAGCGTGAAGATCGTTCGCGCAGCGCCGCCCAGCAGTCCGGCTGCAGCTGCGAACGCAAGCGACATCCAGTCGTAGGCGATCAAGTCCTGAGCGAGCGTGTTGTTGGCCCAGCAGAGCGCGCTGTAGCAAGCCAGCCAAGCGAAGAGCAGGCCGTTAATCGTTCGCTGCATTGATGTACTCCCTCATTTGTTGCGCATTGACCGAGACAGCGAAGATCCCGGCGATGAAAAGACAGACCACGGCCCTGATGACGTAGGCCCCCTCCACGCCCCCGACGTCGAGCGGCACAGCCATGTTGGCCAGGACCATCCACGTGACCGCAGCGCCGACAGCCGCGCCGGCGGCCCATCGGCGCGGATGTCGGACGGCGAGCAAGTCCGGCCGGAAAAGCAGCGTGAAGAGGTGCGGCAGCGCGCCAAGGAAGCACAAGCCGAACGAGCCGACCACACACCGGCGCGACCAGGCCAGCGATGCCACTCGAGTGAGCATCGCGTCGGGTACGGTGAAGATGTAGTAAATCGGCTCGGCCAGCAGCAGCAGGAACACGGCAGTGATGAACGAGGCTTGCAGCCGCACCTCCGCGCGGTCCTGGTTGTGCGGCAGGCTAGGCGCCGTGGCGATGTAGCGGCGCAGGTCGTCGACGTGCACGAGCATCGCGGTCCCGAGCAAGCCATCGGCAATGCCGGCGCGCAAACGGGACCACGCGCGGTTGGCCCAAAGGAAGATTCGCATGATCTACATCAGCACGATGCCGCGCGTCAACCCGCGCTGTTTCGCGCGCCCGTAGGCGGCCATACCCTGAGAAGGTGTGAACTTCCCGGCGTGTGGAATCCACTCGGCAAAGACACCCGGCGACTGAAATAACGCGTCCTGGTAGTACAGATTGCCGGCGCCGAGCTTGCGCGGGGGCGTCGTGGCCAGACGCGTCCCGCTGGTGGTCGTCGACGCCACCGCGCCGCCAAGCTGAGCAGTACAGATGTTCCCGTCGTAGGAGAGCATCACGAACAGCCAACTCGAGCCAGGCACCATGCCCGGCGGGTTCGCAAGATTCGGGGTGACAAGACCGCGAACGTTGGCCTTATGCACGTTGCCAGCCTCGCAGAAGATGCTGACCCCACCGTCCGCAGCGTTGCGCGTGAGGTTGCCCAGCAGCATTGCGCTGTCGGTTGGCCCCGGCGCCCGAACCACAGCGCAGATCGTTTGGGCAGAGGCTTCGGAGATCGGCGACATAAGACCAGCACGGCCCGCACCCGTCGTGAGAAAGCCAGCGCCCTGCGTCGGCGCGGCTGCAATGGCTGCCGTAGCGGTGGCACCCGTGCCAGGCCCGCCGAACGAGACAGTCGGCGGCGTCGTGTAAGGCGTGGTGCCGGGGTCTGTCACATACACCGCGGTGACCACGCCAGCTGCGACTACGGCAGCGGCGGTCATACCGACACCGTCGCCACCCGTCAAGGTCACTGTCGGCGCCGTGGTGTAGCCGGTACCTCCCGCGCCGACAGTGATCACGCAATTGCGCGCCATCGGCAAACCATACATGCGCCCGAGCATCGACGGATTGTCGGCACCGAAGATCCAGTGCTCGAGGGCGGTGGGCTCATAGATGGATGGAAACGCCGGCGCCACCTTCGAGGAGTCGACGAACAACTTCGCTCCGAAGACAGGCTTTCCGAGGACGAGAAAATTACTGGCGGTCATGCAAGCTCCAAGACGTTGATAGGCAGTTGAAAAGCAAGTGCGCGATGCGCCATCGAATACGACGTATCGGTGATGAGGCACGCATCGGGAGTGGTGTCGCGAAGGTTCCCGCTGGCCCCTGCAGTGATCGTGAGACCAGCACCGAGGTAGTCGAGGCCATACCGGACCCTGGGGTTCGTACCGAGCGCGCGGCCCAATGTCATCGTGACCTCTCGACCCAAGGCTCGAATGTTCGAGATAGGAACGGTGCCCGTGTCGTCCAAGACCCGAATTCCATAGTCCGTAGCCGGGTAGGTTTTGGCGTCTATGACCAGTTGCCGCGGCGTCTCACATCGAACGGCCAGCTCAAGTCCCACCGCTGTCGCGGAGGTGCCGATCACCTTGGATGGCACGTTGCCGTTGATGACCAGTTCTTTACCGGCACGGCCCAGAATTCGCCCCTGAAGCAAGTGACCGACGTTCGTACGATGCAGGTTGTCCGAGCTGAAGGGAATGTAGTAAGTCGGGTTGACCAAGTGGATCAGCGGGTGCTGCCGCGCGGCCTCGTTCTGGGCAAGGATGATTGCTCCGCCAGAACTGACCGCCCTATAAGAGCACTGCACAAGCAGCATGTGAACGGGCGCCGTTTGCCCCGTAATGGCGCGCACGTCAATGTCGATGTCAGTCGCAATCTGCAGCTGCTCGGCGAGGTACGTGGCGTAGCTGGTGCCTTCATCGCAATCGGTCTCGCCTTCGATGAAGGCCACGAATTGAACGGCGTAGGTCTTTCCAGCAGCCGTTGCAATCGCCTTCGCGGCCGTTACGTGCGCCAGGAATCGCGTGTAGAACACCGTCCCCTTTTTGATGTTCACAATCTTCTGGCCACCTTGCCCAGGCGCCGAGGTGAACATGACAAGGTCTGCAGCCGAGAAGCCGTTCTCGATCATGGCCAGGCGGGTCATCCAGTTCACCATGCCACTGCAAATGGTCTCGCCACGATCTCCGCTGTTGACGCCGCCTTCGCTCAGCGAGTCTTCCACACATGGCTTGCTTGCGGTCTGACCTGCCGCCGCCTTTGGGCCACCCGCAAAGGTCAGGTTGAGATATGGCTGGACTGTAGAGAGTGGCGGTTGCCCTTTTGCACCTACCGTATTGCTTTGGCCCAATGATGGTGCCCCATTGACTTGGGCCAACACACTGCGCGCCTGCATCGGAAGCGGCACAGGGGAATAGCCGGACAATGCACCGATGCGCTCGGCGAGATCCCCAGCCGGCATGCCGGTTGACGCATAGACGCCCAGCTGCACATTCATGCCGCCCGCGTCTGGGGCTCCGACGATCGGCAGCAAGTCGTCGGCCGGGTTGTCGTACTTCGCGATGCCCGCACCGCCCATAGCAGCGAACTCTTGAGCATCGCTGCGAAGCCGATCTGGAATGACTCCCACAGGCGTGCCGCTGACCGCATCGACTCCAAGCAAGATGCCACCATTTGGATCCCCAGCGATGGGCAAGACATCGCTCGTCGACGTGCTGAGGTACAGGCCCGGCGCGCTGTCCACCATCTTTTCGATGAGGCGTGAATCCGGCACGATCCCAGTGATCATGGACTCATCCGCGTTGATGCGTCTGCGCCGCGACACGGCGACGCGCGCCCCATCGCCCTCGACTCTGTACGACTCGCCGTCCGCGACGGCCGCTCGGCCGGCCGCATCAGTTGGAAAGTCTCCTGCTGCAATCAGGATAGAGTCGAGCGCGCCATCCACATGGCCCTTCACAAGCTCGATAGCTGCACGATCTACAGCAACAGCGGCACGGTTCTGCCCGGTTTCCGTGACCGCGGCCTGCGCATCCAGCTCAGCCAACATAGCTTGGATCTGCCCGTCCACCGCTGCCACTTTGGCATTGATCGAAACTGCAGCAGCAAGCGCCGAGTCCAGGAATGACCAACGGCCTGCCGTTTGATCGGCCGTGAAGCTGCCACTTGAGACATGCCCAGACTGCGCAATATAGAGCGCCCCAGACCGCTCGACATAGTCACCAGCCGCATAGGCGGTACCAGCCGCCCAAGAGCCCCTGGCTTTGTTCGCATACGGCATCGAGGCCGCATGGTCCCAGAACTGCTGCAGCCATCCCTTGAACGGGTCCCACTGCTGCGGCGTGTCAAGTTGATCCCTTGCTGGCAAAGACATCGGTCACCTCACTCGGTAGAAAAAGAAAATTGATCGGAAAGATTCAGGTCCGCCGTGATGGCCGACCACACGTCGTAGGCCGCGACCCGGACGTAGTAGCTGGTGTCGACGACCAGCCCCGCGGCCACGGCCGTAAGCGCGACACCGTCATAGATCTGAGTGCCCTCCCCCGCCTTCGGGTCAAAGTCCTCGACATCGCTGATCCAGACCCGGTAGCCGGCCCGGTCCGTCTCCGGCGCCGCGTCCCATGTCAGCGTGCGTGTAAGGCCAGTGCCGCTGGCCGCGATGCCCTCGACCGCCGCCGGCGCCGGATTGGTAACGACCAGGTCGGACCACGGCCCTGCGCCGGCCTCGTTGACACCGCGCACGCGCAACAGGTACTCCCGCAGTGGGCCGCCGTCATCGACGGCGTCCGCATTGAGGTACCGGAACACCTGTGCAGACGTCGAGACACTCCGCAGCAACGAAACGCCGGCGGCGCTGCGCACCTCGACCTCGTAGCCATACGCTCGAGCAGAAGGCCCCCAATTCGCCTCAAAGTACGTCGAGACAAACGGCGCAGTCAAAGCAAGCGCCGGCGGTGCCGTGGGTCTCGACTGCCGGGCAACCACGTCCAGCAGCAGCGGCGACACCTCATCAAGCCCCTGCTCTGCCGTGCCCAGCACATTGCGCCCGGTGGCCTTCAAGTACATCGTCTTGCCGAGCAGATCCGCCGGCACGTCAACGTGCAGCACCGCCTCATCCAGGCGCATCCAGGAGGCGCCCGTGCTGTGAGGATCGTTGTCGCTGCCGTACAGGCCGCGGCGCAGATAGGTCAAGTCGAAGGCCTGAGCGCCGGTGAGCTCCGCGTCGCGATATGCGAGTAGTTCTCCGTCGACCCACATCAGGCTGCGTGCGGCGTCGACGTCCGGCTGCGCGACTGTGGCCAGCGCGACAGCCTTGCCCGACACCGCGACCCGCAGCGTGTGCGCGGTGTCGGGGTCGACAACGCCGGCGGCCAGGTTCGCCGTCAGCGTGCCCATGCGCGCGCGGATGTTGAAGGTGCCCAGGCGCCGGTAGTCCGTGCCCGTGTCGCTGATCCACAAGGTAGCACCGCCCCAGTTCACCCCGGCAGTCGCGCCCACCCAGACCTGCTGCACGTTGTTCGTCGCGGCCGTGGGCATCAGCACGGCGCGCAACGTCGTGGGATCGATGACCGCCGGCGAGTTGCCATAGCCGCCGCTGGCCTGGCTGGCCTGCGTCACTGCGCCGGTGATCTCGACGTCCTCAGCCGTGATCGCCAGGCCCCCCTCGTCGCCGATCTCTGCGATCTCGACGATGCGCACCGCCCGAGTCCCCAGGTCGATGCGGGCGTCAGCGATGGCAATGATGTCGACGGGCTCGAGCAGATCGAAGTTGACCGGCAGGTTGAACTTGTAGGTGCCCTGCACGCTCAGGATCTGACGAAGGCGCAGCTGGGCCACGATGGCAGCAATGGCCGTTTCCGCGATTTCCGACGCCTGGAACACGTCCGGCTCGGGGATCAGACCGAATGCGTCAATCGCGGCCTTGTCCTCGGCGCTCTCGACTGCCTCCGCGTAGTTGCCCGCACGATTGACGTACTGCACGCTGACCCGGTTGTACCGGTCTGCAGGCGCGGCCCGCTGTTCCTCGATCGGCTCGTTGATGTCGTCGTCGGTGATCAGATAGACCGGGCCACTGTGCTCTGGCAGCGGCGTGAAACCGCCGATGGCTTCGGTGGCCAGCGGCACCAGCGTGAAGCCGTCGACGCGCCACAGCGGCCGCGCAAAGCACAGCTCTGCGATCTGTTTGACGTACTCGAACACGCTCTTGCGTTCGGTGTACAACGGGCTCAGGAAGATCCCCATCGCCGAGCACCAGGCGCGAAACTGCGAGAGGTTGCCCAGCCACGTGGCGCCTGGCACCGCGCCGTACAGCGGGTCGGTCAGGAGGTCAGTGCAGACGTCTGCAGGGTTGACATCAGGGATCTCGCCCGACACCTGCTGCCGCGCGTCGACCTCGAAGGAGTACTGCTTCAGCCCGGCCGAGCCCGACAGGTCAAGGCCAGTGCCGCCGACGTACGCCAGGCCGCTGTAACCCAACGCCTGCCCCGGGTGCGCCGTGGTCAGATAGCCCCATGGCGCCTGGCCTTGATAGCCGGCAGCATGCGTGGAGAACCCTGCTGCCTGAAGCGCGTTGAATGTCTCGGTCGTGCCCGACTTCAGGTAGTAGATGGTCACCGCCACGCCCACCAGGTCGATGCCGAAGGTATAGACGCCGGCGGCCACGGTGTAGTCGGTCACGTTAGCTTCGCCGGTAGCCGCATCGCGCACACCGGCATCGCTGAGCCAACGGCTCGGCTCAGGCACCGTGACTTTGCGGGTGACGTCGATCGTCGCCGTGAGGCTCAGCTGCTGCGGCGGGTACACCTTGCTGCCACCGACGAGAACGTCCTTGTCGCGCCAGACGCGGCGTGGAAGGCCATTCAACTGCCCGGCGCACAGGCCGAGCACGGCAGAGGCCTGGTAGGTGTAGTTCACCTGCGTCACACCGCCGCCGCCCTTGCCGCCCTGCGTCTCCCGATGCTCGATGGCCACGAAGTCGCCGAACCAGAGCAGGTTGGGCGCGACACGTCGGCGGCCCCACACCATTGGGATCGCCACGCCCTGAGAGCTCGACTGGACCTGCAGCGTGCTCAGCCGATCGGCATAGCTCGTAGTGCTCTTGCCGCCGAACATCCCGCTCATGCCGGAACCTCGGCCGATGGCTGCACCCGGTACACCGGCCCCATGCGCCCGGCCAGCGCAGTGCTGTCGGCCTGGTCCAGGGTGACGCGGCCTGCAGGCCGGTATGCATGGATGATCGTCGGCCAGGCGACAACGATCGCCGCATGGCTGTGCGTGCGCCCCACCCTGAATGTGACGATGTCCGCAGGCTGCGGCTCACCGTCGACCCGCTCAGCATGTCGATCCAGGCCGGCGAGATAGCGCTCTTCGGTGTGGTGCAGCATCCAGTCGATGGGGTACGGCCGCGGGTCGATAAAGGGCACGATGCCGGCAGCGTGATACACGCAGGCGAGCAGCATGATGCAGTCGACACCCGCGCCGAGCACTGCGCCCTGGTGCAGATAGGGCGTGTTGAGCCACCGGTGCGCTTCGGTGAGCACCGCGGCTTGCTGATCGAGGGTCATAGAGCGGTCTCTGGCTCAGGGATGAAGGGCGTACCGCGGTACATCAACCGGTTGTTGAACTTCGCGCAGCCGCCAGCGCCAAGGGTGCGGTCGCAACCCGGCGTGAGAATGAAGCTGTCGCCGGCGACGGGCGCAGACGGCAGCGGATCGAAAAGAGTGACGACACCGCCGGCCAGGTGCTGCCGAACGGTCCGCCGCAAGCCGGCCAGCTGGCCACCGGTCCACAACAGGACGCCGGCAGTGAACCAACCGGCCGGCTCGCCACGCCCAGTGATCACGGTGCGCAATGTGCTACCCGCCGCGGCATTCCCGCCGACCTGCCACGCCGCACGGTTGAGCCCACAGCCAGCGTCGAAGAGCGTATTGATGCAGGCGGCCTGGTAGACCGGCGGCACCGATCGGTTCAAGGTCTCGGCCGTCGATCGCAGATCAAATTTCAGCGCACCGTCCCGCATCGAATGCTTGCCCAGGCTTCCATGGAAGCGTGGCAGGATGCCGCGCAGGTTCCCGAAGGCATCGAAGTAGGCGCGCGAGAGCACGAACTTCGCAGAGTCCCAGATGCCCGCGCGGATGGCTGCGGCCACCGGCATCGCATTCAGGCGATCGCTGCTGCGCGGGTACAACGTCACGGTGCACGAGCTCACCTCGACGCCCGCGGTGAACTTGAGCCGCGTGCGCTCCCACAGCAGCGCGAGCGATGACCAGGTGGCGCCGCCGTCGACGACGTCGCGGCCGGTGGCAAAGCGCCATACCGAGCCGTCGGGCAGCGACACCGTCAGCATCTCCGAAATCTGCACGTTGCGGGCCGTGGGCAACCACGCGGCCAATGCTGGATGGGACTTCATAAGATGTTCTGCAGGCTGGCCACAAGGTTGATCGTCCCGGTGCTGTAGAGCCGCCGCATGAATTCGTTGTACTCAAGGCGATCTGAGCCGAAGCGCGCGCGAAAGTAGTAGGTCCCGCTCCAGGCCAACACTGCGCCCGCAGCGGGCGCCACCGCGAACTCCACGATGCCGCCTGGCAGCAACGTGTAGGAACCCGGCAGCGGCGCGACGTCGCCAGCCGTCGGCCAGCCGTAGTACTGCGGCCAGAAGAAGGACTCGACGTCATAGGGGAACCACACGCGACCCGGCGCCGAATCGGCGGACGGGTTGTGCACCGGCTCTGCGAAATCGCCGATCCGCCGCAGCAGTTGGAAGTGACGCGTGACACCATCGCCCTGACCAAAAATCAGGTTGCTCGCAACGCTGTCGTGAGGGTCCTTGAAAAGGAACGACTCGAACGAGCCGCCTTGCTGCAGGAAGAACCCGAGGATCTTCTGCAGCTCACCGATCTGGCGCGACTCGCGCAGCACTTCGTACGTCAGGTCGACGCTGTACTTCGGCCACTGCCGATGCCGCAGGCGGCGCTCGGCACCGCTCAGGGCTTCGTAGATCGACGTCTTGAAGCTCGGCGCGCGCTTGCGGTCCCACTTCAGGCCTGGCAGATCGCCGGGATAGAGAGCGTCGCTCATGTCAAAAGCCCTTGAACATGAAATCGCGCTGGGAACTGCCCAGCGCCTTGACCAGGTCGCCACGGTGCAGCATCAGCCACTCACCAGGAGGCATGCCGCGAATGACTGCAGGCGATGCCGACGCGCCGACCCCACCACCGCCCGCACCACCACCGCGGGCCATTTGCCGCAGCGGATTGGCCAGGTCCGCGGGCAGCACCATTTCCTCCTCGTGGAGTTGGGTCATCGGGTTCAGGCCGCTGGGAATGTCGAAGCCGCCGGCGGCGCTCGGGACCTTGCCGGCCATGCCAGCAACCGCAGCGAAAACGGCCGCCATCGCCGCGATGGCCAGGATCGGGCCGATGTAGGGAATGGATGCCTGCGATGCCGCCGCTCCTGAGCCGGCCTCGGCGGCATTCGCGCCGATGGTCGTCAGCGACAGGAGTCGCTCTTTCGCGGCAGCGACAACTTTCGCGGCCAAGGGCTTCAGGATGGTCTCCTGAATGATGGACCGGCCGATGCCCTGCAGCACGCCCAGCAGGCTACTGCCGAGACTGCGCCAGTTCCCCAGCAGCGCATTCGTCATGCCGCCGAGGCCTTGCTGAATCTGATCGACCAGGGCGAGCATCGGGGTCGCCTGCTCAGCCACCTGTGCACGAGCGACCTCGGCGTTCAGCGCGTTGTACTTGCGCCGGATCTCGAGCTTCTGCAGCTCGAGCTGCTCGAGCAGCACCACATTCTTTTCCGGGTCGAGCTGCGCCATGCCGATCTTCAGCGCGATGAAGTCGAGCTCGGCCTGCAGCCGCTGCGCGTTGAATGCCTTTTCCCGCTCCAGGAACTCGGCTTGAGTGATCAGCCCCAGATCCCGCTCCGCCTGGCTGCGCGCCTGCAATTCCGCGACGTGAGCAGCGGTAGCGGCCGCGGCGTCCTGATTGCGCGCGGACTGGATGTC
Source organism: Variovorax ginsengisoli (assembly GCF_030811835.1). Classification (GTDB taxonomy): domain Bacteria; phylum Pseudomonadota; class Gammaproteobacteria; order Burkholderiales; family Burkholderiaceae_C; genus Variovorax; species Variovorax ginsengisoli_C. The sequence goes on from NZ_JAUSRO010000020.1 coordinate 11,146, forward strand.
CTGCGCATCGCGGGCACCATCGCGCAGGATCTGCACCTCCAACCGGCTGACCTTCAGCGCGATCGCTGCGCGGTCCTTTGCATACAGGTCCTGCCTGGAAAGGAGCTGCTGCCAGTAGGTGAGCTCCTGGTCCTTGTTGAACTCGCGCATGGTGTTCTCGCGCTCATAGCTGAGCTTGAGGCCGTTGAGGCGCGTTTCGTACTCTTTCATCAGGGAGGGCTCGGCCTCCTTCTTTTCCTTCTTCGCCTTCTCCGGCGGGGCCACGTAGGTCTTGGTCCCTTCATTGACTGCAGGCGCAGACACCGAGTCGCGGGAGAACAGCGCATTGATCTTCGTGGCGGTCTTGGTGGACGATGCGACCATGTTGTCCATGGCGGTCGACCAGGCGCCGTTGACCACGGTGCCGATGTTGCGGATCTCGTCAGCCGCGCCTCGGAAGTCGCCCGTCATCGTCTTGTAGATGGCCACGCCGAGCGCACGAATCGGCTCTGCGATATTGATGACCACCGCGTTGATGGTCTCGCCGACGATGACCACGCCGTTGACCAGGCCGTAGAACGCTGCCACCAACGTACCGACCGCAAGGCGCGTGACGACGATCGCCGCCGGTACGACGGCGTTAAACATGTTGATCAGGTCGGTGACGACCGGCATGAGGGCATCGCCCATGGCCTTCTTGAGACCGAGCACCGCATAGCCAGCGGTGTCAGTCGCCTGGTCGTAGGCCTCATAGGCAGCGACGCTATTCGTGCCGATCTCCAGCCGGTACCGCTCGACGGTCTCGGCGGCCTCCTCGACTGCTTCCTTGTTCAGCAGGAACAAACGCGAAGACGTGTCCACGCCCTTGCCGAACACCACCGCGGACGCCATGGCGCGGTCGGTGCCCTCCTTGTAACCATTGAGCGTGGCGATGCCGTCGACCACGATCTCATTGAGCGGGCGCAGGTTGCCCGCCGCATCACGGGTGGCCAGCCCCATCTTGTTCATTTGCTCTTCGTTTTCCTTGAGCTGCTTGGCGATGCCGCGAGCTGCTGCGACGAAGTCGTTTTGTTCCCCACCCTTGCCGGCGAGGGCAACGATGTAGGCCTGCGCGTTGGTCGCTGCAACGCCGAGTTGGCGCGAAAGGTTCGTCGCGCCCTCGGTCATGTCCGCAGTTTCCTTGACCGTGTCATGGAGGAAACCGGCCGTCAGCACGGTCGCCAGGCCGGCGAGCGCCGTCTGCACCAGGCCGATCGGGCTCACCAGCTTGCCGAGCGCCGCACCCACACCGCTCTCGCCATCGCGCGCGCTGTCGACCAGGCGACGCATCGCGGCACGAAACGGGGATTCGTCGCCTTCGACGACGAAGCCAGTTTTGTTTTCGTTGGACATGTGGTGTGGACTCAGTGGACTGCTGTGACGTCGCCAATCAGGTCGAGCATCGGATCGTTGGGCTTGCCGGGAAACACCGGCACGCCTGCCTGCGAAGCCGCAACCACGACCTCATCGAATGTGGAAACGGTCGCGGGTGCAGACGTCTGCACCGTGGCGCCTGTAGGTGACTCCACCTTCAAGCCCAGGTAGCTCGCGATGCGCCGAAGCTGCACCGCTGCGGGCGGAACTTCACGCCAGAATTTGCACATCGCCAGGTAGATCGGGATGTCACAGTGATTCATGACGTGCTCCCAGTGCCAGTGGGTGCCGCTGATCAAGTGGGCAGCAATGCTGTCCCAGTCGACTCCCCCAGCTTGGCGCCCTCCCCTGGCGCCTGGTCACCGGCTGCGGCCTCCGCTTCGGCGAGCTTCTTCTTGCGCAGCAGGCCAGCAGCATCGAGCACGGCATTGAACAGATCCCAGATCGACTCCAGGCCGATGTTCTCGGCGACGAATTCGGCATCCATGTCGGCATAGTTGCGCTTCAAGGCCTCGTGCGCCAGGTTCACGATCGTGTCGATCGCACCGCCCGAGAGCGGCACGGAGCCGGTGCTCGTCTCCTGCCCGAGCGCGTCGATCGCGGCGCCATGCCGCTTGAGCGTGGCCAGCGAGCAAGGCGGGACGATGTAGATCTTCCCGTCGATCGGAAACGGGATGCCGGCGATCTTCGGCGGATGGCTGGTCGCGGGAGGCAGGGTGGTCATGGCGAATCAATGAAAAAGCCCGCAGGGCCTGGTGGCGCTGCGGGCGGGTTGCGGGTGTCAGTCCGAAGGGGTGAGGCTCAGTACTGGCAGATGTAGCCGACCTGGTTCGACGCGTCCGCCGATGCGTCCGCATCGATGTCCGACATCGTGAAGTCGTCATTCTTGAAGGGCAGCGACAGCTTGCCCACGACGTTGTTGTTGAGCTTCATGACGTTCGTCTTGCCCTGGTAATGGTTGTAGAACAGCGCCGCAAACGCCGGCGTGTAGCCCATCAGGTTGTTGCTCAGCGTGTAGAGCGAGCTGGTGGCGTCATCGACGATGGAGTACTCGTAGCTGACCAGCACCGGGATCGCAGCGTCCTGGCTGGCGAACGTGTAGATGCCTGTCGCTGGGACCACGCTGTACTCGCCGATGGCCGGCGACGCACCGACGCGCTTCATCGGGGCGCCGGTGAGCCCGTTCATGACGCCCAGGTCGGAGACGAACACGCCAGTGGATGGGGGATCGATGCTCACCGTGTATGGCCCCGTTGCAGGGACAACCTCAGCGGCATCGATGACAGCGGCCTTGCGCAGCTTCGCTGCGGTGGCACCCAGCACCAGCGCGCCCAGCAGGCCGCCGCTGAAGTCGCCGGACTTCGCTTTCCAGCTGATCTTGCCCTTTCCGCGGCCGATGGCGACCGGGAACTGGCGCTCGCCGTACAGCTGCTTGCCCTCGAAGGAAATATCGACAGACACATCCTGCAGGATGCCGACCACGATGGGTGCGGCGTTGGCGATCGGCGCGCCGAGCGCGTCGAATGTGGGGACGGCAATCAGCTTGCCCGCTCCGAAAAGAATCATGGTGTGCTCCAGACGCGCCAGGCGCGCAGATGAAAGGTGGAATCAATAGACCGGCGCGAGCAGGTTGAACTCACGCGCGGCCAGGGTCAGCGAATAGGTGTGCACCGCCCAGCCGGCAGTGCCGTCGGCGCTGTCCTTCGACCAGTTCGACCGAACCCAACGAATGCGCTGCGCAAGGCCGCCCAGCGTCGGGTCGGCCATCAGCCGCGCGTGTGCCAATGACCAGATGGGCGACGCCAACTTGCGCGCCGATACCTCGTGGCCCTGTGCGTCGATCGCGCTGCGGGTGTAGATGGCCAGCTGCATCTGCAGCTCGACGGCGACCACGCTGCGCAGCGGCCCGTTGTCGCCCAACGTGCGCGACTCGGCATCGACCAGGCGCACGTCGATAGCCGGGGCGTCATCCTTCACGAAGGCCACCGAGCGGTCCTCGGACACTTGCGTGACGCCCGCGCCGATGCCTTGCAGCGTCAGGATGAATGCATCGACCGCCTGGTCGACCAGGGTCTCCGTCACAGGCCCACCTCGCTGGTGGTTTCGAGCGTGGTCCGGGTGAAGTAGCCGTCCGCCTTCCTTTGCGGAGGCATGCGCACCCGGTAAGCCTGGCCCTTGATGCGCAGCGCCTCACCCACGCGCAGCGGCGGAACGACGCTCGACGTGACGTATTCGATCTCGATGTCCGTGGTCTGGACGGCGTCGCCGAGGATGAGGCCGTCCGGTTGCACGAAACCGACGTCGATGTCCACCACCGGAATGCTCTGCAGCCGCGTGGCACGCGCGAGCATGCCAGCAGCCTTGAAGGCCGGAAACAGAATCGACGGATCGAAGAAGTCCATGGCGCTCAGCGAATGGCGGCGTCGAGCAGGACCGTGCCGATGGCGCTCGGATTCGCGGCCGCGAGCGCTGCCGCACCGATGACGACATTGTTCGTGGCCACGGTGGTCACCAGCTTCGCCGTGTCGTCCCAATAGACCTTGGCGCCCTGCGTCCAGGCCTGCGCACTGACCTTCGGCAGTTCAAACACGCCATCGCGCTTGAACTCACCTTCTGCGCCCTGCGCCACGTCCTTGACGGCAACGCCGAAGATGGTGCCGACCAGGTGGCCGCCGCCGGATGCAACCGCTGCAAGGGCGATCAGCGTGAGCGTGTTGCCCGCTTGAACATAGTTCTTCATGAAAATCTCCGATGAAATTGAAAGGGATGAAGCAGCGCGGCCGGCGCGCTGCATGAGGTGCTCGACGCGGCTTAGGCGCCCGGGTTCTTGTAGAGGCCGCGGAAGTCGATCGCCTTGGCGGCGAACACGTGGCGGGCCTTGATCAGCACGCCGTCGACCTCGAAGCCTTCCTTGCGCTCGGTGAACAGGCCTTCCTCGCCTTCGAGGTAGGCGTACTCGATGGTGTCCACGCGCGAAGGCGTCGATGACAGGTACCAGGTGTTGCCCTCGATCCGGTTGTCGACGATCACCGTCAGCGCGGTGTTGTAGGCCGGGTTGATGTCCACGCCCTTGGTCGCGACGTAGTTCACGCTGGTGTACTGGTTCGCTTCCTGTTCCTTGTCGGGGCCAACGATCAGGAAATCGGGCGTCAGGTTGAGCGCGCGGCCTTGTGCGCCCTTCTGCTTGCGCATCGCGGCGCGGGCAGCACCCAGCGTGGTGACGTTGATCGCGCCGTTGCTTCCTGCCAGGTTGCCGTGATCGGCCACGAACAGCGCCTTGCCGTCGCCCATGTTGGCGTTGGCGCTCAGGATGCCGTACACGATGTCGCCTTCGAGGCCGGAGGCTTCCTCGGCAATCATCAGCGGGAGGCGATCGAAGGCGCCCATGTCGTCGTTGACCAGCGCTTCCCAGGTGATCGCGATGATGCCGCCGTACTTCGACAGGCTGTATTTCTCGGCGCTCTCGCCGAACTTGAGCATCTTGTATTCGCCGCCCTCGTTGACCTTCTGCATCTTGGTCAACTCGGACAGCTGCACCACGGCCTTCTCGCGGAAGTCAGGCGCCGTGCTGCGACGGGTCCAGGGCGCGAACGTGCGCGGCGCGAGCTGGTACGCAGCACGCAGCGAGCGGCTGACGGTGTTCGCCAGCACGTTCGGGAAGTCGCTGGTGCTCAGCATGCCGGCCGAGCGACGCGCGTCGCTGTCCAGGTTGAGCGATGCCAGCGCGACCTCGCGCCGGGTGAGGCCGTCCGGGTTGCCGCCGGCCAGGGTCACGCTGCGGCGCGCCAGGTCGATCAGCGACATGCCACGGAAGCGGCGCGCACCGGCCACGTCGATCGTGCGCTCGCCGAACGTGGTGGCACCAGGGCGCACGCGCAGGACGATGGCATCTTCCATGTGCGCGCGGGCGGTCTCCACCTCGTCGGCGGTGGTTCTGAGGTCGGCAGCGCCGCGGGTGGCGGTGGCCGCGCTGCGCGTGGCGAGCGCCTCGAGCACTTCGCGCCGGGCGCCGTCGACGTCGGTGCCGGCGTCGATCAGCCGGACAGCCAGCGCATCAGCGTCGGCGCCGAGCGTGGAGCGTGCCGCATTGGCTGCGGCGCGGATCTCGGTTTGGCGGGTGCGCTCGGCCTGTGCACCTGCAGCGCGAGCTGCGATGACTTCAGGGGAATCGGGGACGGCGTTGCCGCCAGTGGTTGCGGGCATGGTTGCTCCTGGAGGGTTAGAACGGACTACGGCTTGATCTCCCACCGCGGGAGTTGGGGGCGCTGCTGCAAGCACTGCAGCTGCGCGCTGTTGGGTTGCGGGTTCGGCCTCGTTCATGAGGCACGGGTAGGTGCGGATCTGGCGGCCGTCAGGCAGACGTCCGTCGGCGCTGCGCACCTGCGAGTCGATGTCGGCGGGGATGGCAACGAGCGAGACCTCCAGCGGGGTCCAGCGGGTCACGTTGTAGACCCACATGCCGGCTTCCTCGCTGGGCGCCACCATCTCGACGGCTTGCCGCTGGTAGCCGACCGACACGTTGCGGATGACGCGATCGGCCAGGTCCTGCACGATGCCGCGCACGCTGTCGCGGCGGCTGAGCTGCGACTGCACGGTGCCGACGCCGCCGGCGATCTCCGGCTGGTCGACCACACCGATCTGATCTTCGAGCGTGTACGCCCAATGGCTGTTGAGCAGCGGCGCGCCACGCTCCAGCCGCGACAGGTCGATGGCCTCGGGCGTCACCTGCAGCTGCTCGAGGTAGTAGCGCCCGTTGACCCAGTCGTAGCGGCGCACGGCCGCACCGGTCGTGAAGACCAGCTCGAACGTGGCCGCGGGCGTGTCGGTGGCTGCACCGCCCTCGCCTTCCTCTGCGCGGCGGAATCCGCGGATCTCCATGCTGACGCTGCCGAGCGGCAGTTCAGCGGTTCGGTTCGCAACTGGCATGAATACTCCTTGTGGAAAAAAGAAGGCCCGCGGTGCGATGCACGGCGGGCCGGGTGGTGGATGGGGGAAAGATCAGGTGTTGTCGGCAGGGTGGCTCAGCACATCGGCGCCGGACAGGCCGAGCTCGCTGACGGCGGCATCGGTGTCGGTCACGATGCCGGCTTCCTTGAGCGCCGCGAGCTCATGCTTGCGCTCGGCGATGAAGGTTTCCAGATCGGTGCCGTCCTCGCGCAGCACGTCGCTGAGCGTGCGGGCGCCGGCCCGGATCGCTTCCTTGTAGGTCATCGTGTCCTTGAGCGGATCGACCTGGTACTTGCGCGGCATCGCGTACTTGTCCTTGGTCACCTCGCCCAGCTTCACGCCACCCAGCAAAGCGGCCTCGCGCCACCAGGTGCGAATCGGCTGCAGGACCTTCGGCACCAGGTTGAGCCATTGCTCCTGCTCGACCATTTGGCGGAACTCGATCAGGCCCATGCGGTTGCTGCTGAAGTTGGCCTGGCTCATGTCGCCCGTCAGCTGCGCGTACGTGATGCCGGCCCCGACGGCGAGCGCGTGCAGCTGGTGACGCATGAACTCACCGCCACCGGACGACGGCATCGGATTGTTGAACGTCACGGCGTCGCTGGTGCCGATGCGCGCGATCATGCCGGGGCGCATTTTCTCGACGCCCTTTTCGCCAGCCAGGCCCAGCTGCTTGTCCGGCCCGCTGCTGCTGATGATGGCCATGACACAGGCCTCCATCTTTTTGCGGACCTGCTCGGCATCGTTCCAGTCGGCCGTGTCTCGATACCGCATCAGGCTGACGGCCAGCTCCGAGACGCCGCGCACGGCACTCGGGCGGTCCTTGGCGAAGTAGTGGATAACGTCTTTCGCGGGCACGCGCTGGCTCTCGAAGCTGCGCAGGCGTGATTGCGCGATCTCGCCAGGGTGCTCGGGAAACAGCCAGTAGGCAACGCACTCGCCGAGCGCGTCGTATTCCTTGCCCAGGATGCAGATGTTGCCGCCGTTGCCGACGGGGCCGGTGCGGTTCTCATCCAGATAGTCGGGCTCGAGGAGCTGGATTTGCATGGGCACGGCCAGGCCATCGGTCAGACGGCGCCAGCGACGACGAAACAGGATCTCGCCGGCGCTGAACCGCTCGCGCGCCCCCAGTCGCAGAAGCCCGCCCAAGCAGTCATCGCCCGAGGCGTCGCATTGCTGACTTTCCGACCAGGCCTTCCAGGCGGCACGCTCGATCTCGTCATCTGGCGTGATCGTGATGCCGTAGCCCACGACATTGCTCGCGAACACCGCCACGGCGCGCTTGGCATATTCGTTGTTCTCGATGATGTCGCGCGATCGATTACGGATGCGCGCGAGCCCTTGCGAGAGCTGCGCGTTCGCCGTGCCGCCGTTGGCCTGCCAGCCTGCCGTGCGCCGACCCATCTTCGCAGCGTCGTACCCCCGCGCATGCTCGAGGCCCATGCGCGCGTAGCTGCGGCGCAAGGCCCACGCCGGCGCCACCGCCTCGATCGTTCGCTCGAACAGGCTGCTGCCAACGATGGGGCGGCTAGGCATCAGGTCGGAATCCATGACTGTCAGTCCCGGCAGTAGCTGGTCACGGTCGGCACGCCGCGATTGGGGGCACCGTCGAGCATGCCATTGGCGCGCAGTTCCTCGCGCATTTCTGCGCGCAATTCACGCAGTTCGTTCAACGAATGGAACGTCACTTCCTTGTCGGCGTAGCGCACCTTCAACGTGCCGCCTGCAATCGCCGTCTCGATGGCCTCGAGCTGGGCAATGGTGAAACCTGCCATGTTGATCCTTCAATACCAGTTATCGGGCACGTCAGGCACCCAGTTGTCGTGTTCGTGTCGGTCCTGCGATGCGCCCGCAGACTCGCCCTCTTCCACCGTCGCCAGTTCCTGTGCAGACGTCTGCACCGGCTCCGCCTCACCCTCGCTCAGCACCTCCTCGGTCACCGATGCCGAAGTGAACATGTCGTGTATCCGCGGTTGCAGCAATCGCTCCAGTTCATCCCAGTCCGCCGCACTCGCGCTGTGGATGGCCACGCGCGGGTGTTGCGCCGCCGCGTACGCATACACCCAGGTGTCCAAGGGCTCGTTGCGCTTGTGGCGCTTCAGCCACTTGCCCGTGTCAGCGTCGTAGTACTCGCTGGCCATGCCCGCGAAGAACGTGTCCGGCATGTCCTTGGAGAATCGGACCATGTACTCCTCGGGCACCTCATGCCTGGTGTCGCCATCGATGCGCGCGTACAGGGCACTCTTCGCGGTGTCAGTGCCGACCATCCAGAGATCGACACCGTTGCGGTCCACGTCGCCGCGTTCGTTCTTGATGTCTTGCTTCCGCGGGCGGTTCAATACGGGTCGGTTCGCCTGGTTGTGCCCCTTGATCACTATGACGTCGTCATGCCGATACTTGCGGCCGTACTTGTAGGCCTCGTTCGTGTGGCCATCCTGCCCGTTGCCCGAATCGATGGTGGTCATCGAGATCCGCAGGTCGATGCCGAACATGTTCCTGATCGGCTTGCGGCGGTAGTCCGTGATCACCTCCCACTCCGCGGAGCGGGATGGGTCGGCCGGAATCTCGACGTAGTCCACCGTGTGGCAGCGCTCGCCCCGTGCCCAGGCAACCAGGTGAAGCGCGAAGTAACCCTTCTGCACGTCCACGCCCAACGTCAGGATCAGGTACCCGGGCAGCACGGTCCGCAACTTGAAGCCTTCGGCGCGGGCCTTCATGTGAGTGACCTCGACCTCGCTGCTGTGGTCCTCGTACGGAAGGCCGTCGTGCAGATTGACGAAGGTCTGAAGTTTCGCCGGGTCGCCGCCCGCGTCCAGGAACTTCTGGATGCGTTCGCCCCAGGTGAAGCCCAGGCCGATCGGGCTGTAGTAGCCGCTGATGTGATAGCCGCGCTTCGCCCGATCGGGGTACCGATGGCGCCATTCGCCGGCCTCCAGCATCTGCGGCTTGAACCGCTCTTCGATCGGCTCCCTGCAGCCGATGCACTGGTACGTGGCGGTGTGCGGCCACTGGTGCACCACGCCGTCGTCGTCGATGGTTTCCTTCCAACGCAATTGCCCGAACACCAGCGTCTGCATGTGACCGCAGTGCGGGCACGGCACGAAGTACTCGCCCTGGCTGCTGGCCTCGTACTCCTCCTCGATCACCGACGCACCCTTGATCTTCGGCGTGCTGGTCTTGAGGATCTTCCGGCGCGGATAGTTGGCCGTCCGCTGCTCGGCCAGCTTCACCGGGCTGCCTTCGTCGCGCAGGCTCAGCGGGTAGCGGTCGACCTCATCGAGCGCGAGTTTCTTGATCGGCTTCGAGGCCAGCTCGCTGGGACTGTTGCTCCAGCCCATGTACAGCACGCCGCCCGGGAAATTCTTCTCCGTCCGCTTGTTGCCGCTGTCTCGCTTGCGAGAGGAAGGGATCAGCGCGCGGATTCGATCCATCGCCTCGATCGCAGGGTCCAGGCGCTGGCTGACGAAATCGCTCACCGCCTTCTCGGTCGGCTGCACGACCAGCATCGCGCAGGGGTCCTGGTCGATCGACTCGAATACGAAGTTGAGCAGCACCTCGGTCTTCAGGACCTGCGACGCCGCCATGATCACGACCTCTTGCGTCCTCGACTTCGAGCTGAGCTCGTCCATCGGTTCCCGCGCGTACGGCGTGCGGCTGGTTCGCCACTGGCCACCCTCGGGCGAGCTCTTCGACGGCACGATCCGGTACTTGTCGGCCCACTCCGAAACCAGCAGTTTCTCCGGCAGCGCCCAGGCGGCGGCTGCGGCGCGAAGCAGCGCCGCGTAACCGTCCTGGAGGTTCACGCGCCGGACGCCGGCAGAGCGGCCAGATTGGCGAGCTTCAACTGGAGCGCGGCGCAGATCCGCTGCACCTCCGTCTCGATGGCCGCGTACACCTTGCCGGTGTCGGTCTCGGGAGTGACGATGGGCGTCAGCCGATCGGGTAGCGACATGATCTCGCCGCGTGCGGCCACCATCGCGTCGACCACGGCGCGCGAGATCGGCGCCAGTTCAACGACGGTGCCCTTGAGCTGCGCCAGCTCGATGGCCTCACGCTCGGCCCGGCTCTGCTCGGTGCTCAAGCGAGCAGCCATCAACGCGGTCTGGTTTTCCGAACCGATCTTCGGGCCGGCAGGTGGCGCGGCGTCAGCACGAGCGTCGGCACCGCTCACAGTCGCCTGCGTCTGCGGTCCGCCTGGCACTCCGGCCTGGCGCTGACCGCCCCTCAGAGGATTGGCCGACATGTTCATACCGGCGCGCACGGACTCGATGTCCACGGAGCCATCGGCCAACGTGCTGCATCGCTGCGCCTTGATCGCCTTGCGGATGGCGGTGTCGCTCACGCCGAGCTGGCGCGCGCACTCCCTGATCGACACACCCGTCGGCTGACCATCGAACAGTTCCATTTTCCTCTGCAAACCTTGTGAATGCGAACCCTGCGAACCTGCGAACCAACCTGCAAACTCTGCAATGACGGATTGAATGCGGCCCGAATTACCCGCACGGGGACCCCCCCGGGGAGGACCCGCCGACGCACCAACGAGGTGCATTTCTGATGCCTCCCCAGGGGATCGCACGTGCCAGGTCAAACGATCTTGGAAGGGCCGACCGGCCGGCGCGCCGTGCTCATGGCCTGCCGCATCGCCATGTGCATGTTGGGTGTGAACCGTTCCTTGATGACCCGCGCCGATATGCCAGGCACGTCAAGGCGCTTGCGGTAGGTCGGCGTCTTGACGAACAGCACGACCGGCTTCACCGACGACCCGAGCTGCCCGAACTCCTCGCGCAGCCAGATGCCGAGCGGCTTCTTCCCACCGCCTGGCCGACCGACGAAGTAAGACATGCCTCGCTTGCCCTTCACGCCAGCACTCAGTGCGTCCTTGCGCTTCTGCGTGATGTTCGACCGATAGCCTTGCTCGCCGAACGCACGGAGATACGACAGCAGCTGGACGACCTGACCTTGCGCCATGTTTCCATAGGCGTCGATCTTTGCGGCCGCGCCTGGAACTGCGGCCATGCCAGCGGGCAACAGGCCGACGCGTTGCAGCGACCGCTCGAATGCCTTGAGCTTTCTCGTGCCGCCGAACACCTGCGGCGCCAGGTAGTCACGAGCGTGGCTGCCTTTGCCGAACGAGTCCCGAAAGTCCACCTCCGCGACCAACTTGGTCTTGGTGGCGGGCCATAGGCGAAAGCCGCGCATCGTGTACGGCGTGGGCCGGTCGATGACCGACGGCAGCGCGGCCTCGACTGCACGCTTGGCTTCCTGAGCAGTGCGCGTCAACGCAACCGCCGTGGCATACGGCACCTGGTCCTGCGCAACGCTGGCCCACCCATCGACCACGCCCGCAAGGTTGCTCGTGACTCCGAACTTCATCATCGCCACACCTCAGAATGCAAAAAACCGCCTCCGATCTCCCGGGGCGGGTGACAAGGACCGTGTGTGTCCTATCGACGCTTGCTTTCGACCAGTGCGCGCTGCGCCAGGTTCTCGGCCATCCGCTTGGCATCGCGAGCAACTCGAAGCCCCTTTTGTCGATCCTTCGCAGCTTGGCTGAGCGGCTCACCGGTGGATGCTTTTGCGCTGGCGATAGCCCGCGCGAGCGTCAATTTTTGGGAGAAACCTTGAAGGCCCATGCTGTGAAGGAATTTTTACCAACTGCCTGAAATGTAGCGACAAGGTCTATGTCGGAAAACTCCTTTTCTCACGAGCCTCGCGACGGTCACGCAGCCACAGGGTCAGGGCAAGGTCCGCCTGGTCGAGTCGGGCCTTGATCGTGGACTCGGCAACACCGCAATGCCTGGCCGCTTCCCGAGCGGTCATTGCCAGCGGGTAGATGCATTGCAGCGTCGTGTACAGGTGCTCGCGCCCGGGCTTCAACGCCTCGACCGCTTCGTTCGTCAGCGACGCATCCACCTCGTCCACCGGAATTCTGGCCTCACGGTAACGGTCACCGTCGAATTGACCGAGGAAAGCCGACTGGCTGGCGAAGCCCAGCCCACCGCCGGCCTCACGCGCCTTCCACAGCGCCCAATTGTTCAGACGCAGCTGCATGTACTCAATCCGGGCCATGGGCATCCTTGCGCGCCGTGGGCGCCAACATGAAGAGGAACGTCGCGCCGAACTGGACGATCTGCGCCGCCAGGTCGGCCGTCACCGTCGTGGCGAAGGGCGTGCCGACGATGCGGCCGCCCTCGAAGGCATAGAAGCAGTCGGGCTCACCGCGCAGGCCCCGCCGCACCGTTGCGTACACGTCGTTGCCTTCGACCGCTGCACGCTCCCGGATCGCCTGATGCACACCGGGCAAGCTGTCCCGGATCAGCTTGATTTGCCGGCCCTCTTCGGCCTTTTGCTTTTCCGCGTCCATCCGTCCACCTCTTTCTATAGACCTCACACAAGATCACACACACAAACTCGCGAGCGCGTCGGCGCGCGCGTGCCTGCATATGCGCGCCCCCACATAGAAGGGCTCGCGAATCGACCGGACAATGCAGCGGCTTCGACTGCCGAGACGGCGTCCTGCCGGCAGTGGTGCGCTCCATGGCAAAGGGTGGACGCCTGGACGGATTGGCCGTCCAGGCGTCTGCAATGCCTGTCCAGACGGGCTATGTCATGGCATCACGAGGCGACATCCCCGCTACCGTGACGCACAGGCAGTCGCGAATCGCGCCTCCAACAGCCAGTGCGTCACGGCGCGTTTGTTGAGCCACGATCTTTTCCGGCGCTGCGTGCACCGATCGTTGATCAGAATGGCTCATCGTCGCCCCCTCCATACGACTCCACCTCCGCAGGCGGTTGGTCGTGCTTCGGTCCATCACCAGGCGGCCGTGGCTGCTGGGTGGTCCGTTCGTCGTCTTCATCCTCATCGTCGTCGCCGGGTGCCGGCGGCCACACGGGCGGCGCCTTGTACCCGCGTCGACGCTGGCCACCGCCCTCGCGCCCGACGGTCCAACCCATGAACTCCAGCCAGCTGCGCACCTGGTTCTCCAGCAGCGTGGTGGACTTCGCCGCATCGGCGCCAAGTGCGGCCACCAGGCCATGGAGCGTGAGGAACGTGGTGTGCTGCGAATACTCGACCGTAAGCCTCGCTTCCGCGCCGGCCGCGCCCTCGCGCGTGAGCAGCTCGTAAAGGCGGCTCTGCACTGATGTGTCGGCCAGCCGCTTCATTTGTTCGGGCACGAAGAACTCGTCTTCTTCCTCGCGCGTCGGGTAGTAGCGCTCTTTGGCCTTGTACGCAGCGACGGCCTCCGCGAACAGCTGATCGCGGAATTTCTCCAGCCAGGCCAGCAGGATCGGCGAGTTGATCCAGATTGGCCAGAACCGGCGGTTGCCGGTGAGGTCGTACAGGTAGCGCCGCTTGTTCGTCGTGCAGAAGATCACGCACTGACGTGGGTGCGGCTGGACGAACTTACCGTAGGCGCCCCGGAAGCGGTCGATGGTCGACGAGAAGAACGCCTTCACCTGCTCGCTGTCGGCGCGCCGGAACGCAGTCATCTCCGAAAGCTCATAGGCCCACAGGCCCTCCAGCTGCTCCATGCCCTCTTTGCCGTTGCCGATGTCGAAGTGCGTGTCACTGAAGAACTGCTTGCCGACCAGCACCTTCACGAACGTGCTCTTGCCGATGCCGCCCGGCCCCTCGAAGACCGGCGAATAGTCGAATTTGCAACCAGGCTCGAAAACCCGGGCGACCAAGCCCATCAACAGGAAGCGGCCGACCAGTTCGAGATACCTGCGCCGGCGCGGTTTGAGCTTTTCCGGGTCCATGCCCAACACGTGGATCAGCCACTTGTCGAGCCGCGGCTTGCCGTCATGTTGGAGATCGTTGAGCCAGTCGCGCACAGGGTGAAAGCGAACCTCGTCAGCCACGGTGTCGATTCCTTCAGTGAGTGCGGCACGAGAGGCCGACTTCAGCTTGTAGGTCTGCTCAAGATAGTCGCCCAGGCGCAGGTCATCGGTATCGCCCAGTGGCCCCGGACTGGCTCGCCACGGCCAGGCCACGCGCGTACAGGGCGCCCCCCTCAACTCGTCGAAGCCCACGCATTGCTGAAGGTCAGGCGCCTTGCGTAGCGCGGCAACGATCAGCTTGCGCGTCACGCCAATCTGGTACGGCTTGCAATCGTTCTGCGCGCACATGAAATCGATGTGTTCCTGGAACGCGTCCTCACCGTCCCCAGCGCTAGCGGGGGGATCGCGCGGCGGGCCATCGCCACCGTTGCCAGCGCCTCCGCCGCCTGCGGACGCACCCTTGCCTTTCTTCGTCGACGCGGCCGCCTGCGCGGCTTTATCTGCATCGCTGAGAGGCAACGCCTGCGCACGCGCGAAGAGATTCATGACGCGCGTGAAAGGCCAGCTGTCGGTGTGGATCGCGTCACCGCAATCCCAGCCGTCGGGCACCTCGAGCGGCTTCGGTATCGGCAGGATCTGCACCGTGCAGCCATGCGCGTCGCGCAGGGCAGCACCGAGCGCAAGCATGGTCGCAAAGCCCGGCTGCTTGTGCTCTGGCAGCAAAGGCTTGATGGCCTCGGCCAGCTTGATCGCCTCGCTGTCGCCCAGCAGCGCATCGCGCTCGACCTTCGTCAGCTTCTCGCGCTTGGCATCACAGTCTGGCCAGAGCAACACCGTGTGCCCCGCGATCCACTCCCAGGTGGCTTTCGACCAGGCCTTGCCACCGCCTGGCCAGCTGACCACGCAGAAGATGCCGGGCGCAGTCGCATCGAGCAGCTGCTGAAGCGAGTCGGCTTTCTTCTCGCCCTCTACGCAGATGACCGTTCGCCCGGCAGGATGCGCGGCGCCCGGGTAGTACAGCGGCCGTGGCTCGTCCCATTGCTTCCAGTGCCACTTGGCGGCGCCATCGCGCGCGCTGATGCACCACGTGTAGGGCAGCACGTCCTTACTGCCGTCGCTCTTAAGGAAGCGCACCGTGTAGCCGAGCAAGTGGTCGCCCACGCGGTACGTGGCTGTGTAGACGAGATCCTCCGGTGCACGTGCGAAGTGCCTGAACGTGGCCAGCGGCGCGTTCGTTGGCACGGGCATGACGGTGGTCCAGCCTTCGTCCTCGCGAGCGGGCTTCGCTGACGCGGGTGGAGGTCTTGGCGGTGGCGGTGGTGCAGTTCCGTCGGCGACCTTGATCAAGCCGGCGACATCCTCGAGCCCGGTCTCGCGAGCGACGGCCACAACCGCCTTTCCTGGCTCGAGCCCGAACACCGCCGCGTACAGGCTGATCAGATCGCCGCCGGCCTCGCCAGTCGCGAAGTCGCTCCAGCGGCCGTTCTTCAGGTTGACGGAGAAGCTCTTGCCCTCCCCGCCCGACAGTGAGCCGCAGACGTACTCGTTGATCTGCCGCACGCCGCCGGGCAGCCACAGCGGCACGAGCTCATCGGCCCGGGCCAGCAGCGCTTCGGCGAGTGCGGTGAAATTGATGGGTGGTAGCGGTGCGCGTGACATCAGGGACCGTCAGACCGAGGGCGATGCCCATGTGGTGACGATGGCCTGGAGCGCGCAACGAGACTCGACCTGCTGCGCCGGCTTGCGCGGGCAGTATTCCGCGACCGGCCGATTTCGATACGGCACCTTGCGGGTGCGCGCGATGTGCAGCACGCCAACGCGGCACATGTCGCTCACCGTGCGCCGAGCAGCGAGCAGACCCACCTGCGATGCTGCGGCCAGCTCACGCAACGTCGGTGCACTGTCGGCGGTGGCCAGTTCCGACGACGCCCGGTACAGCGCCTGGCGCACTTCCCCTGCCGGCCTCATTTCGCACCTCGTGGCTTGCCTGCCTTATTCAATGCAGCGCATGCCCGGCGCATGGCCTGTGCCGAAGCGACCAGCTCGCCCAGCTTGCGATCGATGCGGGCCATCTCGTTGTCGCTGATGCCACCATCGGCCAAATCCGCGCAGGCCTCAGCCACTAGGTTGTGCGCCTCCATCGACGTCTGAGCGACAGTCAGCATGGCCTCGTTGAGCGGCATGGCCGGCAGCGAAGGCAGAGGCAAAAGCAGGCATTGCGAACTCGCCGCTACTGCCGTCGGGTAGGCCAGCGCGTCGACCGTATGCAGCTCGCCGCACATGCGCGAAAGCTCTGCCGCGTCGAAGGCGCCCCACTTGAAGCCCGGAGCACCGCGGAGCTCCTTTTCCATAGTCGACGCCGACTTGTCCAGGCGCGGCGCGACCGCATCGATGCCGCCCGGGTACGAGCGCGCTTGGCGCCGTGATGCATCCAGAATATTCATATCTCCCTCGATGAAAAGCCGCCATAGGCACGGCGTTGAGACGCAGCCAAACTCGCGCCGTGAATACAAAGAAAAGACCTCATCGCCCCGGCCCGCCCAACACCACGCACCTGCCCGCGCGTGGCGATTTGGAGGAGGAAAAATGGCAAAGCACAGGCGAACCGGTTTCGGTGGCGACGAGGAAAAAAGGGCTCAGCGGCATGGCTCGGGTGTCAGGCGTTGGGGTCGCGGACAAGCACGCGGCGCTCCATTCGGAGGCGATGGCGCCATTCGTCGAGATTGGTGCTGTAGGTATCCGGCATCGGCGACCGCGTTCCGTTTGAAAGCGAGACGAAGTGCACCCACGTCAAACCTCCGTCGGTGATTCGGACGCCAACGATCTCAATCGTCCTGCAGCTGTGCGTGCTCAGCCAACGTTGACCGACCACCGGATCGCGGAAGTCCAGGCCGAAGATGCGGCGGACGAATCGCGCAAATGGGCGCACGGAGGCCATTCACGCGCCCTCGTGGACGGGCCAGGGCCCTCTTGCCCCGTCGATGACCGGAGGGTTGAAGTTGCCTTCAAACTCCGGCCAAATATCCTGCCAGTCGGCCGGTCGAAGGTCGCGCCTCGTGACCGAACCGCCGGTCGCTCGCTCAATCGCGATGCAATATTGCGGGCTTGGTATGCGTTTCGCATAGCCGTGCTGCCACTGCCGGATCTGCGTGTCGCTCTTTGCGCCGATCGCAATTCTGAGTTCGGAGACCGAAAGGGTCCCGGGTTGCCGGAGGTAGTCGATCAACTTCATGGGCAGCATGCTATAGCAAATGCTACCTACATCCAAGTAGCGGTTGCTACTTTATTTGCGAGTACTGTCAGAGAGATGGATATGCAGAATTTCGCAAGCTTCAGGCGTGCTCGATTGGAGCAACTTGCCGACAAGCTAGGCGGCAAAGCAACGCTCGGGCGGAAGCTTGGCTACAAGGATGGGGCGTTTGTCGGACAGATGATCCGAGGTGAGCGACCCATCACAGAAAAAACCCTTGCGGCTGTTCACGCGCTCCCAGGCTTCAAAGGTTGGTTCAGTGGGCTCGGGGATAACGAATCTCAGAATTCGGCCACTTCACTCGACAGCGACCCCATCATGGCGGACCTCGTGGATTCCTTTGGAATACGCCCAACTCCGGTGGTCCGACTTCGCAAAATTTTTGTGCTGAAGAATGCCACGGGCGGCTTCATTGAAGAGGATTTCTGGCTCGAGGATGAAGATCGTCTACGCGAAAGCACAGGACAGTTCGCACTCATTGCTTCGTCCGATCCACGCGCCTTTCTTGTTGAAGTTGGTGAATCAACGATGAGCCCCAGGTTCAACAGGGGTGAGTACGTCCTTGTGGAGCCAGGCACCCTTCCAGAGCTCGAGGACGACGTGCTTGTGCGTTTTGTGAACGGTGATATGGCGCTCCGACGGCTAGCATCGAGACGCGGCGGGCTGCGGCTTGCCCGGATTGAGGGCGGCGCAGTCGAGGAGTTTCCGACCTACGCAGTGAGTTGGATGTACTACGTTCCTCACGTCGTTCCAAGGTCTCGAATCCTTGATGTCGCACCAAAATAGCATTTGCTATTGCCTTGATCGGTAGCGTTTGCTACATTGGCCTCCGTTCAAACGACGGAGGCCGAAATGCCACATCCTTCCCGATCCGCCCAGGCGGCTCCATCACCATCCGACGCGCAGCCCGCGCCGACGTGCACCTGCACAGCGCTCTGCGGCGACGATCCAGGCATCCGCGATGCCAAGGTCACGCCGTGCGCGTGGTTCGTCGAATGCCAGCGGGCACGCTTCGCACGCGACGCGGCGCCTGACCTGCTGCTGGCCGTCGAGGGCCTGATTGAAGCGGCCGAGGCCGGCGCGCCGAGCCTTGAGGCCATCCGCATCGGCCCCGATGCGATTGCCATGGCGCGGGGGTTGTGATGCGCCGCCCTCCCCTGACCCGCGCCGAGATCGAGCACCTCTCCGACGTCCGCTACAAGATTGCGCAAGAGGTGGTCAAGGTCAACCAGCGCCGACGTCGCCGTGAGCGCCGCGAATGGTGGCGGGCCCGGCTCAAGCCGGTCACCGATTGCATCGTGGTGTGGCTCGCAGTGCTGGTGTTCGTCGTGCTCTGGAGCTACGCTCCGACCATCGACGACGGCGCCGAAGTCGTTGCTGCTGATGCTCAGGACTATCGAGAGGCAGCGCACGCAGCCGCTTCCCCCGAGGTGGCGCCGTGATGGTCGACGAACAGGACATCGCGCAGCTCCAGGAGGAGCACGAGCGCATGGCCAACAAGCTGCGCAACACCGAGGACTGGGCATTCAATGCCTTCGACGACTTCCTGCAGGTGCTGGGCGAGGTGTGCTGGACCGTCGGCATCGCTGTCGTCGTGATTGCCGTGCTGGCCTTGACATATGCGGTGCGCAACGTCGGAGCGGCCATCCCATGAACGCCGTGCAGACGTCTGCACTGCCCAACGAGCCCGATATGTTCGCCGGCACGCCCAGCGCGCCGCCCGACGTCATCGAGGTCGTGGGCACCCTCATCGCCGATGCCGAGGTGCGCGCGCGCCTGGTCGGCGAGCACAGCGTGCCGGTGCTGTGCGTCGAGGTGCGGCCCCTCTCTGGTTTGCACCGCTCCATCCACGCGGAGCTGGTCTACACCGAGACCACCCGCGCCCTGGCCGTGGCCAAGGCCGCCACGCTGCGCCGCGGCGCACGCATCACGGTCACCACGCCGCTCCAGGACATGCGCACGGTCTTCCCGCACGCGCAGTCGCTCACCCTCATCCCCATCCCTCCACACCATGCGTAAAAAACAAGTCATCGGCCTGTCCGGTTTTTCCGGCTCAGGCAAAGACACCGTCGCCGACCTGCTGGTCGTTCACTGCCACTTCCGTAAGCTGGCTTTCGCCGACGCCCTGCGCGGCGAGATCGCCAACGCGTTCGAGATCGACATTGCGACCCTGAGCGCGCCAGAGACGAAGCACGAGCCCACGCCCATGCTGGCGATGTCTCGCGCACCGATGGAGTTCCTGTCCGCCATCACGCACGCGCTCGGCGTTCACAGCTGCGGGATATCTGCGGCGGACTACCTTGCGTGGATCGAGAAGCCCCGTACGCCGCGCGAGATCATGCAGTGGTGGGGTACGGAATACCGCCGCGCTCGAACGCCGAACTACTGGTCGCACAAGCTGCTGCAGCGCATCTTCGACCACACCAAGGATGGCGAATCGCGCTTCGTCGTGACCGACTGCCGGTACATGAACGAGGTTCAGTCTGTGCGCATGCTCAGCGGTGTGCTGTGGCAGATCAACCGTCCCGGCATCGACACCAGCAACACGCCCGAGGGTGTGCACAGCAGCGCGACAGACGGATCGGAGTTCGGCCCTGACCTGGTGCTGAACAACAGCCACACCATCGCTCACCTGCAGCAGCTGGTGCTGAGCGAGTTCCTCGCCCGTGAAACCGGCATTCCCGGCATGACCGTGACGGTGCCCGCATGAACGCGATCGCCACCCCCACCCCACCCACCGATGACGCGGCCGCGTCGCCAGCACCAGGAGCCCCCATGTCCCTCACAGACACCTCGACCTCACCCGACGGGACGCCCATCCCTGACGACCTGGTGCGCATCGACGGCGAACAGTTCGACATGCTCGAGCTGGCCCTGGTCGTGCCGAGCCGCACGAACCCGCGCACTACCTTCAACGAGACGAAGCTCGCCGAGCTCACCGAGAGCATCAAGGCCAGCGGCGTGCACCAGCCCGTGCTGGTGCGCCCGCTGCCTGGTAGCCGCGTGGCCGAGACGTTCGCCGATCGGCGCAAGAGCGACCCGTTGCCCACGCACGAGATCGTGTCCGGCGAGCGCCGGTACCGGGCCAGCATCCGCGCGGGCAAGGCACGCATTCCGGCCATGATCCGCACGCTGACCGACAGCGAGGTACTGGAGATCCAGATCGTCGAGAACCTGCAGCGCGATGACCTGACCGAGCTGGAGGAAGCAGAGGGCTACCAGCGTCTGTGCACCGAGACCGGCGTGGCGAAGGAAGACATCGGCGCGAAGATCGGCAAGAGCCGCAGCTACGTGTACGCCCGCATGAAGTTGCTCGACCTGACGTCGGCCCCGCGCGAGGCGCTGCGCACCGGTGCCATTGACTCCAGCCGCGCCCTGCAGATCGCACGCATCCCCGATTCGGCGCTGCAGCAGAAGGCGCTCGACAAGGCCGTGGAGAAGGACTACCAGGGGTCAACGTGCAGCTACCGCAACTTCGTGCTCTGGGTGCACCAGAACGTCATGCTGCGGCTGGACAAGGCCCGCTTCAAGATCACGGACGCCACCCTGGTGCCCGAGGCCGGCAGCTGCAAGGAATGCCCGAAGCGCACCGGCGCGAATCCCGATCTGTTCGCCGACGTCGACAGCGCCGATGTGTGCATCGACCCGAAGTGCTTCAACAACAAGCAGGCGGTGCACGACGAAGCGCGCGTAGCCACGGCGCAGGCCGCGGGCCAGCAGATCATCACGGAGCGGGAGGCGAAGAAGCTGTGGGCCTACGACAGCATCTACACGAAGATCGACGGCTACACGCGCCTCGACCTGCCCGATGACCGCCTGGAGAGCAATAAGAAGCTCAAGAATGTGCTGGGCAAGGATGCGCCGCAGCCCATCCTGTTTCAGAACCCGTACAACCGTGGCGAGCTCATCGAAGTGCTACCGACGGAGAAGGTGAACGAGATCCTGAAAGAGCGCGGGCTCATCACGCCGACCCAGGCCAAGGCACAACGCAGCATCAGCGCCGGCGAGGCCAAGCGCAAGGCCGAAGAGAAATTTGAGCGCACTTGGCGCAAGCGCGCGATCACGAAGACCTACAACGCGATGGCCGACGACGCGAGCGATGAGGCCTTGAGCGATGGCGTGATCCGTCTGATCTGCAAAGAGCTGATCGGCGGCCTGACGGCGGATGAACGCACCCACACGTGCGAGCTGCTCGGCCTTGGGAAGATCGGAGAACAGACGGCGATCCTGACGCACATTCAGGAATGCGAACCGCGCCAGGCATCGCGCGTCGCGCAGCTGCTGCTGATGCAGCATGACACGCGCTATCTCGTTTCGTACGGCACCGGCAAGGCCACCGAAACGCTGCGCATCGACGCCGTGGCCACTGATTTCTTCGTCGACCTGAAAGCTATCAAGGCCGAAGTGCGCGACGAGCTCAAGCCGGTCGTGAAGAAGCCCGGCGCTCGCGCCAAAGCAGCCGCTCCCACCGAGGCCATGAAGCCCAAGCCGGTGGTTCAGAAAAAAAACGTCGCCCCGCCTGCGGCGCAGAAGATACGCGCGCGAAAGACTTCGGCCGAAGAGGTCACAGCACAGGTCGCGGCCGCGTTCCAAGCACTTGACCAGGCGCCTAACGGCGCAAAGCTTGAAGAGGTGGTGGCTGACGCCGCGGCGAGCGCCACGCCCGACGCCGGCGCTGCGTCGGTGGCCGAGGTCATTGACCAGGCGCCTGTCGGCGCAGGCGGGGAGGAAGCGGCTGGCGCCGCCGGTGACGCTGCAGCCACGGCGGAGGGGGCGCCGGTTGAAACCAATTTGGCTCCAGCAGCGACGCAAGGGTTGAGTCCCGCGACGGCGTGGCCATTCCCCAAGGCAAAGGCCACCGAAATACAGGATGACGCGGCTTTGATTCCAACGAACGGGCCATGGGTGAGCGAGCAGCCTGTCTGGGTCACAAAGGACGCCAACGCTCTCCCAGCTTCACACCAGAAGTACTGTGGCCGTCACGGATGGGTGCGGGGTATCTCTGGCGAGAAAGTCATCGTCGCATTCAAAGGCAACCGACCAGGTCAAGCCCACTTTGAAGGCAGCTTGCTGCTGAAGTCCGATCCAACGCTGTCTCCTGCCGACGCCAAGGCGGCATCGCCACAGGTCGACGATGCGAAGCCGGCTCTCAAGTCGCAAGCGCCCTCGATCGCAGCTGACGGCGCGGCCAATCGCTTCACGGCCGACATGCGTGTGCGTGTGAAAGAGACAGTCAAGCGCCTCCCTCAGATGGGCTACATCCTGCTCCAGGGCGTCGTGAAGGAGTCGTACGGCAGGGAAGACGCGTCGAACCCGGAAAGCCAGCTGGTGTCGGTCTACTTCGAGGATGTGTCTGGCCGGCTCAAGAAGACCCAGCAGTTCACAGCCGACGAGCTGGAGGTGCTGGCATGAAGCCCGTCTCGCACCCATCGAACACCCGCGTGTTGCAGGCGCCTGCAGGCTGGGATCAGAGTGGCACCCCTGTAGAGCCGCTGGGCATCACGGACATGATGTGCCCGGGCGATGTGCCCGCAGTCATGTCGTTCTGGGAGCCTGACGAGGTCGACCGGGCCAACATCGCCGGCGGCGGCCTGGTCGGGCTTTCGATCATCGGGCGGACCATGCAGCCTGCCGTGGTGGTGTCAGTCGCGCCGGACGAAAGGGTTTGGCCTCGCGATCATCCCGCAGTGGCTGTCGGCATTGAGGACGCGGCACGGTGGGTCGATGCACGCCGGGAAGTCTTCGATGCCGAGCACGGCATGACAGACCCAGAAACCGGGGCTTTCGAGTACGGCACGGGCCCTGGCGCCGTTGCTCGCAGCGAATACAGCGCCGAGCTGCAGGAGATCGCCGAAGGCATTCGGGGCCTCATGTCGACCAACACGCGACCACGCTTCGGGAGCACCCGGCCTATGGCGGTGGATCTGAGCCAAGATGACCGGGACAAACTCTTCGCAGAGCTCTTCGGAAGGTACGGGATCACGAGCCCAGTGGAGGATGTCGTCGAAACAGTGATGCGCTTTCTCGAAACAAGTGGCGTGATTCAGACCTCGCCTGTCAACTCAGTGAGCGAATCCGCAGCGGAGTCTCCAACGCATGGCATGACGCTCGGCGAGCGCATCGCGCACGTCGGCGGTCGGACCAACGCGCAGGGCTACATCGAGTTCGGCAGCCCGATGGCCGTCGACGCGCTGATCAGGCACGCCATCCGTGATCGGGACACCGCGAGCCAGGCCCAGCCGACCCGCGAAGAGGTTGAGGCCGAGGTGGTGACGGACGCCGAACTTGCGCCGCTAGCCGCCGCCCTGCATGCGCGTCTGACCGCACCGGTGCATCCGCTGCAAAAACTGCACGATCTGCTTTTCGCGGCGCAGCGCACCACCGGCGAGGCCCGGGAGAAAGCGATCAACGAGGCGCGCATCGTGCTTTACCGGCTGCGCGCCCAGCAGGCGTCTGCGGCAGAGCCCGCGAAATACGACGACGTGCTCATTCCATTTGTGGAGCTGATGCGCGCCGAGCTGCATGCCAACTCCAGCAAGGGCGACCGGCCCGGCTGGTTGTTGATGTCACGCGACCGTGCGCTGCTCGAAATCTACTATCACGTCTCCAAGCTGTCGGTGGCGATCAAGAACGACGATGCGGCTGGGATTGCCGAGCACTCAGCGGACGTGGCGAACATGGCCATGATGGCGCTTGATGTTTGCGGAGCGCTCGTCGACACCGCTCCACAGCAGGCTGCGGATTCGAGTAAGGGAGGTGCGGCATGAGCCACGGCCGCCCCCGCCGCCGCGAACGGCGCGTTTACATCAACGTGGTCGACCTGGCCATCGACAGGGCAACCCTGCTGACGCCGGCCGAGATCGACGAGATCATCAACCCGCTGCGCGCCGCGATGCGCGCCCTGCGTGAAGGCGTTGCTACCGAGACCGACTGGAGTTTTGCGGCATCGGCCGTAAACGTGGCCAAGGCCATTGAACACCAGGGCGTGGTGCGAGGCCTGTCCGAACATCTACACGTCGCCGAGCTCGCGCTGCAGGGCATCAAGGCACGTGCGATGAGCTCGAGCGAATGGCATCCCACAGCGCTGTACTACCAGGAGCTCGACACGCTGACCACCCTGGTCGAGCTGCATGCGTTCCAGCTGCAGAAGCTGAGCTATGGCGAATTCCGTCGGGCGTTGGCCAGCGCCGTCGACGAGGTGCGATCGACGGGCGGCCGAGTGATAGACATCGCGCCGGCGGCGCCAAGGATGGCGGCATGAAGGCGGTCACGATTTGCCAGCCGTACCCGCGGCTGATCATGATCGGCGTGAAGCACGCCGAGAACCGCACCTGGTCGACCCGATACCGCGGCCCGCTGGCCATCCACGCCGGCAAGAGCCGGCTGTACCTGGTCGACGACGACGAGACCGAGGCCATCGAGTCTGGCGGTCCGTTGGTGTTCGGCGCTGTCGTGGCGTTGTGCACGCTGGCCGGATGCGTGCACGTCAGCCAGATCCATTGCGGCATGCTCGACGAACAGTTTCCACAGCTGCGCGATCGCGCGCATTGCTACGGGCCGTTCTGCTGGGTGCTGACCGATGTGCGCCGCCTGGTCACACCCCTGCCCTGGCGCGGCGCGCAGGGCTTGTTCGACATCCCCGACGACGTGCTGGGCGCGGTCGACCTGGAGGCACCACGATGACACACACCTGCCACGCCACCGGCTGCAACAAGGCTTGCCCGCCGAAGCACCTCATGTGCGGACCTCACTGGCGCATGGTGCCGCAAGCCCAGAAGAACGAGATCTGGCGCTACTACCGCCCTGGCCAGGAGGTCGACAAGAACCCGTCGCACGACTACCTGCGCGTGATGAAGGCGACCATTGACCTGGTGGCGCGCGTCGAGGGCGTGCAAGGATCGCTGCTATGAAACTCCTTCGACTTCCCGATGTTTCAAACAGAGTGCGATTGGGAAAATCCACAATCTATGCGTTCATCAAGTGCGGTAAGTTTCCAGCCCCTATCAAACAAGGAAATGGAAATTATTGGCTCGACACAGAGATTGACGCTTATATCCGCTCACTCGTGGAGAATAGGGCAAACCAGTCCGTCGGCGAATGATGTATCACAAACGAGAATCAATCTATAGGCATGGACCAACAATAGCTCTTCCAGGCCGGGGTGTAAAGCCCCCTGATAGCCCGACGTCTGTTTATCGCATTCAGCAGAGGAATCAAACCCTCGATCAAAACATAACCCAAATCCTGGATGGTAATTTCAGCACTATTTAGTCGTCCGACCCAAGAAAGGGCATTTATTCGATTTCGGGATGGAGGCAAAGTAGACTCATCCCAATGCACGCCGCCCCTACTATTTGCCGCAAAGTCAATGAAGTCATCCAAATTAATTGGCGTGCCACCGTGATGAGCTACCACTTGCTTTCGCAAACTTGACAGATTGACCAAAATTCGAGGCGGGTCTTCAAATCCTTCGCGCAGCCGCCATACGTGCATGGTTGGCATTAAATCCAAGTCATGCTTGCCACGTTCTTTATGGTCTGGTGGTACTTCGAATCTGATCGGCAACCTATACTCTCGATTCACTGCGTCTACAAGGTTTGCGCCATCTACAATTAACTGACGAATGAGGCCAGCAGCCCGCCGCAGGGAGTATGAACTAGCCACGTTCAATTTTTCTTCTAAATCGAAAAGAGTTTCAATAAAGAGCCATTCAAGCTCAGTGCATTCAATTTCATGCGCCGCTCTTTCCAACTCGGGTTTGTTCCGAATACGTTCACTTGACTCAAATACCCGCAAGGGTCCCGAGGAATTCTCAAGCTCCACTCCTTCTATCGCCGCAGTAATACCATCCTTCGACCAGGTAACGATGACAATTAGACGCGCGGGCCCGGCGATCTGAATCCTTTGGAAGCGCGCCCTATGCACTTCGCTGGGCGAGACTATTACGGCAAAGAAATTCCCATTCGCGTTCAGGCCCAGCTGAATAGCTGTATCCCCCTGTTGTGTCGAGAAGAGGTGGAGCGGATATGGCGCAGGAAGGCATTCCAAAGTTACGACGAGAGAGCCTTCGAAATTCGTCATTGAAACTCCCCATTCGTAGCCGTCCCAGCATAACCTTCCAGCCAGTCTGCCCATAATTGCATCATGGCGACCCTATCGTCCCAATATTCAGCGCGGTTGTAAGCGCCTTTGAGGCGCAGGTCGACTTCGTGAGCAAGTTGCTTTTCAATGAAGCGCACGTCGACCTTCAGCTTTTCGTCCAATACGGTCCTTGCCATCGCCCGGAAGCCGTGCGGTGAATGCTTCGACTCGTAGCCACACGCATTGAGCCGGCCAGTGAGCGTTCCTTCCGACAGTGGCTTTCCATAGCGGCGGCCAGGAAACACCCACCCAACGTTGCCCACCACGCCCTGGTGCTGCCGCAGCAGCTGCACCACCTGCGTGGCCAGCGGCACCCAATGTTCCTCCTTGCCCTTCATACGCTCGCCTGGAATGGTCCATCGGGCTTCCTCAAGGTCGAATTCCGACCAGGTCGCCGCGCGGATCTCGGTCGGCCGCTGAAACACCGCAGCGCTGAAGAGGAGCGCCGTGCGTATCGTCCAATGCTCAGTGCTGCGGATCGCTCGCATCAGCGCCGGCACGGCCGCGGCATCGGTGATCGCGGGGAAGCTGCGTGTCTTGCGCGTCTTGAAGCTCTTGAGCGTTCCCATGGGCACAGGCGAGGCGAGGAGCAGCGGCCGCTTCTCGTCGTCGATACCGAACTCGAAGAGCTCGCGCAGCCACATGCGAACGCGCCTCACCATGTCCAAGGCGCCCCGTGCCTCGATCGTCCGCAGGATGGCCAAGATGTCCGCTCGAGTGACCAGGTGCGGCGCTCGAGCGCCGAGCGTCGGGAAGACATCCTTGATCAGGGCAGCCTCTATGTTGCCGCGGTAGACCACGGAGATCTCGCTTTTGGACGTGGCCAGCCAGTCGTCGAAGAGCATGCGCAAGGTGTCGTCGCTCTTTGCCAGCTGACGCTCCACGCGTGCGGCCGCACGCTTGGCGGCAGGGTCGACGCCGGCGGCGACGGCGCGGCGCGCCTCCTCGGCTTTCTCGCGGGCCAGCTGCAGCGTCATGGTGGGCCATCGGCCCAGCGTCAGGTCAGTGCGCGTCGTGACCTTGGAATAGCGCCAGATCCACGAGGCGTTGCCGTTGACCGCGACCACCAGCATGAGGCCGTCGCCGTCGCCAATGCGCCTGACTTTCTGCGTCGCGGCGGCCGTCTTGATTTCTTCAGCCAGCCTTGCCTTGAGGCCCAGCGCTGTGAGAGTGTGTCTTGCCATGGCCGCGCTTTTACCACAGGCGATTTTCCGGCCGTTACCACAGGCATGCGCGCTACCACGGCTGCTACCACGCTTTACATCCGGCTTGCCCCGGATCGGACTGGAAAGCGATGGAACGTTCTGGACAGTACAGACGACAAAAAAGCCCGGTAGATCAACGATCTATCGGGCTTCTCTGATAGCACCTGAATGAATTCAGAAGCTGTATTGGCGGAACCGGAGGGATTCGAACCCTCGATGAGGCTCTACACCCCATACTCCCTTAGCAGGGGAGCACCTTCGGCCACTCGGTCACAGTTCCTGGCAAGCCGATATTATGCCATCAATCAGGGGGTCGGCTGGTCCAGATCGAAGGCTTTGTGCAGTGCGCGCACTGCCAATTCCATGTATTTTTCGTCGATCACGACCGAGGTCTTGATTTCGCTGGTGGAGATCATCTGGATGTTGATGCCCTCCTCGCTGAGCACGCGGAACATCTTGCTGGCGACGCCGACGTGGCTGCGCATGCCGATGCCCACGATGCTGACCTTGCAGATCTTCGTGTCGCCCACGATCTCGGCAGCACCGAGCGTCGGCATCACCTTGGACTTGAGCAGGTCCATCGCCTTGGCAAACTCGTTGCGATTGACGGTGAAGCTGAAGTCGGTCTTGCCGTCCTTGCTCAGGTTCTGGATGATCACGTCGACCTCGATGTTCGCATCAGCGACGGCACCGAGGATGTGATAGGCGATGCCCGGGGTGTCGGGCACGCCGAGCACCGAGATCTTGGCCTCGTCGCGGTTGAACGCAATGCCCGATACGACGGCTTGTTCCATGTTTTCGTCTTCCTCGAAAGTGATCAGCGTGCCGGACTTGGCTTCTTCATTGATGTCGATGTCCCACGGCGTGAAGCTCGAAAGCACACGCAGCGGCACCTTGTACTTGCCGGCGAATTCCACCGAGCGGATCTGCAGCACCTTGGAGCCGAGGCTGGCCATTTCCAGCATTTCCTCGAAGCTCACGGTGGCCAGGCGGCGTGCGTCGGGCTCGACGCGCGGGTCGGTCGTGTAGACGCCGTCGACGTCGGTGTAGATGAGGCATTCGGCTGCCTTCATCGCCGCAGCGATGGCCACGGCCGAGGTGTCGCTGCCGCCGCGGCCGAGCGTCGTGATGTTGCCGTTGTCGTCCACGCCCTGGAAGCCGGTGATGACCACGACCTTGCCGGCAGCGAGGTCGGCGCGCACGCGGGCGTCGTCGATGCTTTCGATGCGGGCCTTGGTGAAGGCGCTGTCGGTGCGCACCGAAACCTGCCAGCCGGCGTAGCTCACCGAAGGCACGCCTTCGGCCTGCAGCGCGATGGCCAGCAGCGCCGACGACGCCTGCTCGCCCGTCGAGGCGAGCATGTCCAGCTCGCGATCGTGCGTGCTGCCCAGCGAACCGGATGCCAGCTCCTTGGCCAGGCCGAGCAGGCGATTGGTCTCGCCGCTCATGGCACTGGGAACCACCACCATCTGGTGGCCCGCGCGCGCCCACTTGGCGACGCGCTTGGCGACATTCTTGATGCGCTCGGTCGAGCCCATCGACGTGCCGCCGTATTTATGAACGATCAATGCCATGGGTGAAGTCAAAGAGAAAGGATTCGGACACTGCGACTGCAGCATCCGCGGCCTGTGTCAGCGACCGTTCAGCGCAAGGCTCACGGTGACGACGACGGCGCAGCATTGTACCAACGCAACACCGGCCCTTCCCGCAGCACATGCCCGTCGGCCACCTTCAGGTGAATCCGATGGCCGCGCGTACGACAGGCGTCGATCTGGTCGAGCAACTGCGCCAGCTGCGCCTCGCTCGGTACTGCCGCGTGTGCCGTGCGCAGCCAGTGCCGCAGCAGGTTGGCCTGGCGCTCGCGCGGCAGGTCACGCAAGGCGGTCAGGGCCGGTGGCGCGCCGGTCGTCGTCAGATCCGCCGCGGCCAGCTCGGTGAGCAGCCCCGAGGCGCGGGCGGCATTGCGGGCAGAGCGCGCAAAGGTCTCTCGAAACTGCGGCAGCGCCGCCGCCAGTGCGGGCAACACCTGGTGCCGGATGCGGTTGCGGGTGTAGCGCAGGTCGCTGTTGCTCGGGTCCTCGATGCATGGTGTGCCACTGGCCGCGATCCAGGCGCGCAAGGCGTGCGCATGCAGGTCAAGCAAGGGACGATGAAATCGCACGCCATGGCGTGTCATCTCGCGCGGCATGCCCGCCAGTCCGTCGAGCCCGGCACCCCGACTGAGCGCAATCAGCAAGGTCTCGACTTGGTCGTCGGCATGCTGCGCGAGCGCGATGTCCCCGATGCCTTGATCCGTCGCCAGCCGGGCCAGCGTGCGATAGCGCGCACGCCGGGCCGCGTCTTCAGGGCTTTCCCCCACGGCGTGGCGCGCGTCGATGCGTCCGACATGCAGCGGCACGCCCAAACGCTCGCAGACGCCCATGCAATGCGCCTCGAAGCCATCGGCGGCCTCCTGCAGGCCGTGATGCACATGCAGGGCATGCACCCTCCCCGGCCACTGTCGGGCGGCGGCATGCAGCAGCACGGTGGAGTCGGCGCCGCCGCTGAAGGCAACACCCAGAAGTGAAGGCGCCGCCCAAGCAGCAAGCACCGGGGCGGCGGGATTCTCCATCGATGGCAAGGGCGGCTCCACCGGCTGCTCGCAGCCGGCGCAAGCCACGCCTCTATTTGCTCAGGTCGGCCTTGGTGTCCGAGAACCGGCCGTAGCTCTGCAGGCGCTCGTAACGGCGTTCCAGCAGTTCCTTGACCTTCAGGTCGCTGACCTGGCGGTAGGCATCTGCCAGGGCGCGCTTGAGGAACGCGGCCATCTGCTTGTGGTCGCGATGGGCGCCGCCGACCGGCTCGTTGACGATCTTGTCGACCAGGCCCAGCGCCTTGAGCCGGTGCGCGGTGATGCCAAGCGCGTCGGCTGCGTCCTGCGCCTTCTCGCTGGTCTTCCACAGGATCGACGCACAGCCCTCGGGGCTGATCACCGAATAGATCGAATATTGCAGCATCACCAGCTGGTCGCCCACCGAGATCGCCAGCGCACCGCCAGAGCCACCTTCACCGATGATGGTCACGATGATCGGTACTTCCAGCTGCGCCATCTCGAAGATGTTGCGCCCGATCGCCTCGGACTGGCCACGCTCCTCGGCATCGATGCCCGGATACGCACCGGGCGTGTCGACGAAGGTGAACACCGGGAGCTTGAACTTCTCGGCCGTCTTCATCAGGCGCAGCGCCTTGCGATAGCCCTCGGGCTTGCTCATGCCGAAATTGCGCGCCGTGCGCTCTTTCGTGTCACGGCCCTTCTGATGGCCGATGACCATGCAGGGCACGCCGTTGAAGCGCGCCAGTCCGCCGACGATCGACAGGTCGTCGGAGAAATGGCGGTCGCCGTGCAGCTCGACGAAGTCGGTGAAGATTTCCCTCACGTAGTCGAGCGTGTAAGGGCGCTCCGGATGCCGGGCGATCTTGGTGATCTTCCAGGGCGTCAGGTCGCTGTAGATGTCCTTGGTGAGCTGCTGGCTCTTCTTGCTGAGCTGGTCGATCTCTTCAGAGATGTCGACCGCCGACTCAGTCTGCACATAGCGCAGTTCTTCAATCTTGCCTTCGAGCTCCGAAATCGGCTGCTCGAAATCGAGGAAGGTTCGTTTTGCCAACGTCTTCTCCAGTTTTATTTCTCAAATGCTCGACGTGCAACAGGTGCGCACGCCACTCAATACGCCACAGGCACCGGGTCGAGCGAACGCCAAATATACCAAGTCGCCACGCTGCAGTACGGAGCCCAGCCCACGCCGACCTCGCGCAGGTCGCTGCGGCTCACCGGTTCGCCCGAAAAATAGTTCAGGCTCACGCCGCTGATGAGGCCGGCGTCGTCCAGTGGCAGCACGTTCGGGCGCATCAGGTGGAAGATCAGGAACATCTCGGCCGTCCAGCGGCCGATGCCGCGGATCGCCACCAGCTCGGTGATGATCATCTCGTCGGTCATGTCCTTCCACGCATCGATGTGCACCGCACCCGAATCGAAGTGGATGGCCAGATCGACCAGGTACTCCACCTTGCGCGCCGACAGGCCGGCCGCACGCATGTCGTCGACCTTGAGCTTGAGCACGTTGGCCGGCGTCATCTTGCGCGGAAGCAGTGCGAAGCGGTCCCAGACCGACTGCGCGGCCTTCACCGATATCTGCTGGCCGACGATGCTGCGTGCCAGCGTCGTGAAGGCGTCACCGCGCGATTCGAGGCTCGCATCACCGAACTGCGGAATGAGCCGCTTCATCACGCGGTCTTTTTTGGCCAGGTGGCGGCAGGCCTCATCCCAGTAATCAGGCGTGATGATTTTCACCGTCGTCTTGGCGACCGGGCTGGGGGCCGTCTTGGCGGCCGATTTCACGAGTGGCTTGGCCGGGGCGGCCTCGATGCCGGGAAGCAGGGAACTGGTTGTCATCAAATGTGTGGTCTCGAACCTCATTGGGCAGCCGCCCAGGTCGTGCCTGTAGGGGAATCCTTCAGGACAATGCCTTGGGCGAGCAGCGTGTTGCGGATGCGGTCGGCTTCAGCAAAGTCCTTGGCTGCCTTGGCCGCCGCGCGCTGGGCGATCAGGCCCTGGATGGTCGGCTCGTCGAGCGTGGTGCCGGCCTGGAGAAAGGATTGCGGATCGCCCTGCAGGATGCCCAGGCAGCCCCCCAGGGCGCGCAACAGTCCGGCCAGCGAAGCAGACCGGGTGCGGTTGATCTCGCCGGCCAGGTCGAACAGCACGGCCACCGCCTCGGGCGTGCTGAAGTCTTCGTCCATCGCCGCCTTGAAGCGCGCCGCGTAAGCGTTGCTCCAGTCGATGTCCACCTGCTCTGGCGCGACCAGGTGCAGCGCGGTGTACAGGCGTTTGAGCGAGGCACGCGCATCGCTCAAATGCGCATCGCTGTAATTCAGCGGACTGCGGTAGTGCGCGCGAACCACGAAGAACCGGAGGGTCTGGGCGTCGAACGCTTGCAGCACGTCGCGGATAAGGAAGAAATTGCCCAGGCTCTTGGACATCTTCTCGTCGTCGATGTTGACGAAGCCGTTGTGCATCCAGTAACGCGCAAGCGGCTTGCCGCTGGCGCCTTCGCTCTGGGCAATTTCGTTCTCGTGGTGCGGAAATGGAAGGTCGGCGCCGCCGCCGTGGATGTCGATGGTCTCGCCGAGCATCTCGCAGGCCATGGCCGAGCATTCGATGTGCCAGCCAGGGCGGCCCGCGCCGAACGCGCTGGCCCACTTCACCTCATCGGGCTCGGTCGGCTTGGCGCTCTTCCAGAGCACGAAATCCAGCGGATCGTCCTTGCCGTCGAGCACGGCCACGCGCTCGCCCGCATGCAGCTCGTCGAGCGACTTGCCGCTCAACTTGCCGTAGCCGGGGAACTTGCGCACTGCGTAGTTCACATCCCCATTGGAAGCGCGGTATGCCAGGCCCTTGCGCTCGAGGGTTTCGATCATCGACAACATCTGCGCAACGTAGTCCGTGGCGCGCGGCTCGTGCGTCGGCCGTTCGATACCCAGCGCGTC
Source organism: Variovorax ginsengisoli (assembly GCF_030811835.1). Classification (GTDB taxonomy): domain Bacteria; phylum Pseudomonadota; class Gammaproteobacteria; order Burkholderiales; family Burkholderiaceae_C; genus Variovorax; species Variovorax ginsengisoli_C. The sequence goes on from NZ_JAUSRO010000020.1 coordinate 44,386, forward strand.
AGCGTCTTCGTGCAGCGCGTCGATCATGCGGTTGGTCAGCGAGCGGACGGTTTCGCCGTTCTCCACCGCGCGGCGGATGATCTTGTCGTCGATGTCCGTGACGTTGCGCACATAGGTGACCTGCAGGCCGCCCTGGCGCAGCCAGCGCTGCACCACGTCGAACGCAATCAGCGAACGGGCGTGGCCGATGTGGCAGAAGTCGTAGACCGTCATGCCACACACGTACATGCGCACATGGCCGGGTTTCAACGGGGAAAAGTTCTCCAGTTCACGCGACAGCGTGTTGTAGATGCGCAGACTCATGAGCTTAGGGAAGCGTTGTTCGCGCTCGCCGGAAGGCGGCGAACAACGGGGTTTTCAGGGGGACAGGGGGTGTGGCACGGGAGGTTGGGCGCGGCCCCTCGGCTACAATGACAGCAGTATAAACGGCCCTCGCCGGCAATTTTCCGAGTCGGCGAAGAAGCTTCCCTCAACTTGGTCGGCTCGGTTCACCTGCCATTACCCAAGGCTTCATGAACGCCGCCTCCCCCGCCGTCTTCTCCATGCGTTTTCCATTTCGTTTCCTTCGCGCCCTTGCCGGCGGCGCCTGCATGGCACTGGCCATCGGTATAGCACACGCGGACGACTATGCCGACGTGAACCAGTTGCTGCGCAGCGGCAAGGCCGACCAGGCGCTCGCCAAGGCCGACACCTACATTGCAGGCAAGCCGCGCGATCCGCAGATGCGATTCCTGCGCGGCGTGATCCTGACCGAGCAGGGCAAGCGCGCCGATGCGGTCACTGCCTTCACCTCGCTCACCCAGGACTTCCCTGAATTGCCCGAGCCCTACAACAACCTGGCCGCGCTGTACGCGCAGCAAAGCGAGTTCGACAAGGCGCGTGCCGCCCTTGAAACCGCGCTCAAGCTCAATCCGCGCTACACCACGGCCCAGGAAAACCTTGGCGACATCTACGCCCGCCTGGCGGCGCAGGCCTATGCGCGCACGGAACAGCTCGAGCCCGGACGCGCGACCGTGCCACCCAAGCTCGCACTGATCCGCCAGATCTTCGCCACACCGGCTTCCGGGGCCCTGCCGGCCGCGCCGGTCGACAACCGCAAGCCGGTTCGCCAGTAAGCCCGCCTCAGCAAACCCGCTTTCCTGGAGCGCCGCGCCCGGCGTGGTCACGTGCTCCAGAGTCCCGCCCCCCATCCAGAAGGAGCCTTCCTTTGAACATCCGTTTCATCTCGCGTCGCATGGCACTCGTGCTGGCCGCCGCCCTGACCCTGTCGGCCCCCAGCTGGGCGCAGGACGCGCCGCGCGTCAAGCTCAGCACCTCGGCGGGCGACATCGTGGTCGAGCTTGCGCCAGCCAAGGCGCCCAAGACGGTTGCCAACTTCCTGCAGTACGTCAAGGACAAGCACTACGACGGCACGGTGTTCCACCGCGTCATCGACGGCTTCATGATCCAGGGCGGCGGCTATTCGGCCACGCTCAAGGAAAAGCCGACGCGCGCGCCGGTCGTCCTCGAAGCCGACAACGGCCTGAAGAACGACAAGTACACCATCGCCATGGCGCGCACCAGCAACCCGAACTCGGCCACCTCGCAGTTCTTCATCAATGTGAAGGACAACACGATGCTGAATGCACCCAATCCGGACGGCTACGGCTACACCGTGTTCGGCAAGGTGGTCGCTGGCACCGACGTGGTCGACAAAATCCGCAGTGTCCCGACGGGCAACCAGGGCGGCATGCAGAACGTGCCGAGCCAACCCGTCACCATCGAGTCCGCCACCCTCGTGGCGAAGTAACCAAGGAGCATATTCATGAGCAACCCCCAAGTCGAACTCACCATCCAGGGCCAGGGCACCATCACCCTCGAACTCGATCGCGAAAAGGCACCCAAGTCGGTCGAGAACTTCATCTCGTACGTGAAGAACGGCCACTATGACAACACCGTGTTCCATCGCGTGATCCCGGGCTTCATGGTTCAGGGCGGCGGTTTCGAACCCGGCATGAAGCAAAAGCCGACGGCCGCCGAAATCGAGAACGAAGCCAACAACGGCCTGAAGAACGACAAGTACACCGTCGCCATGGCGCGCACCAGCGCACCGCACTCGGCCACCGCGCAGTTCTTCATCAACATCGCTGACAACGCATTCCTCAACCACACCGCACCCTCGGCCCAGGGCTGGGGCTATGCCGTGTTCGGCAAGGTGATCGCCGGCACCGACGTGGTCGACAAGATCAAGGCCGTCAAGACGGGCCGCAAGGGCTTCCATGACGACGTGCCCGTCGAAGACGTGATCATCGAAAAGGCCGTCGTCACCGTCGAGTGACCGACGCCGGGCCGCGCCACATGACCCACCCGGCCTTTGCCGAACTCGTGGCACCGGCCGCGTGGCGCACCGTCGACCTGCTCTCCGACCTGCACCTGCAGGTCAGCGAGCCGGCCACCTTCGAGGCATGGCGAGGCTATCTCGACACCACGCCGGCCGATGCCATCTTCCTGCTCGGCGACCTGTTCGAGGTCTGGATCGGCGACGACGCGGCCACCCTGCCCGGCTTCGAGGCGCAATGCGCCGCATTGCTGCGTCAGGCGGCCGAACGCAGGCCGGTGTTCGTCATGCACGGCAACCGCGACTTCCTGATCGGCGCAGAGGCCGCAAGGCAATGCGGCTTCACGCTGCTCGACGACCCGACCGTGCTCGTGATGCACGGCAAGCGCTGGTTGCTCAGCCACGGCGATGCGCTGTGCATCGACGATACCGACTACCTCGCCTTCCGCACGCTGGTTCGCGCTCCTGACTGGCAACAGGCCTTTCTCGCGCGCCCGCTCGAAGAACGCCGCTCGTTGGCACGTGGCATGCGCGCGCAGAGCGAAGACCGAAAGCGCAATCCCGACACGGTGTGGGCCGACGTCGACGCCGATGCCGCACGAGCCTGGCTTCGGCAAGCCCAGGCTCCCACGCTGATCCATGGCCACACCCATCGCCCGGCCGACCACGACCTGGGCGACGGGCTGCAACGTGTCGTGCTCAGTGATTGGGACGCGGCTGCGCATCCGCCACGCGCCCAGGTCCTGTGCCTGACGCCGGCGGGCCTGCAACGCGTGGACATCCGCTGATGCTCATCAAATGGCTGCGGGGCCTGCGGGCTGCCCCCTCCATTCCCGACGCTGCCTGGCAGGCCACGCTGGCGCGATATCCCTTTCTGGCCGATCGTCCGGCCGAAGACGTGCTGCGCCTGCGTTCGCTGGCTGCCGAATTCCTGCGCGACAAGGAATTCCATGGCGCGCACGGCTTCACCATCACCGACGAAGTGGCGCTGGCAGTCGCGGCCCAGGCCGTGCTGCCGGTGCTGCATTTGCGGGGCGGACTCGACTGGTACGACGATTTCGTCGGCATCGTCATGCATTCGTCCGAGGTCGTGGCCCGGCGCACGGCCGTCGACGACAGCGGCGTGGTCCATGAATATGAAGAGATCGTCGCTGGCGAGGCCATGGACCGCGGCCCGGTCATGCTGAGCTGGCAGGACGTGCTGGCCAGCAGCATCACCAGCGGCGATGGCTACAACGTCGTGATCCACGAATTCGCCCACAAGATCGACATGCGCAGCGGCGTACCGGACGGCTGCCCCGCCCTGCCGCCTGGGTTTGCAGGCCGCACCACCGCGCGTGAATCCCGCGCCGCCTGGCTCGACGTGCTCCAACCGGCGTTTGAGAATTTCCGCGAGCAGACCATCGTGGCCGAGCGTTTTGGCGGCGAGCCGCCCTGGCTCGACCCCTACGGCACCGAATCGCTCAGCGAATTCTTTGCCGTGGCATGCGAAGCCTATTTCGTGAATCGCGCGAATTTCGAACGCGACTTTCCGCAGTTGCTGAGGATGTTCGACGCCTTCTTCCGGCCCACGCCGGCCTGAGTCAGCGCCGACCTGGCGTCAAAGGTCCGAGATCAGCCGCTTGCCGAGTAGCACCGTATCGTCCTGGGCAAAGCCCAGTTCGCGGTAGAAATCGAGCACCGCCGTGTTCTCGCGGCGCACCATCAGACAGAATTTCGGGCAACCGCGCGCGATGAGCAACTGCTCTGCCCGCTCGACCAACGCCTGCCCGAAATGGCGGCGCCGCATGTCGGGCGCCACCGCCAGGTAATAGACCCACCCCCGGTGGCCGTCGTAGCCCACCATCGCGGAACCGACGATGCGTTCGTCGACGCACGCGACCAGGAACAACTCAGGCTGCTCGCCCCGCTTGCGCGCGATGTCCTTGTGCGGATCGTTCCAGGGCCGCACCAGCCCGCAGGTGCGCCACAGCGCGATGACCGCCTCGGTGTCCGCGGCATCGAAGCTGCGGACGACCAAGGCGCCCCGCATCGTCATTTGCGCAGCAGCGCCTTCAGGGCATTCTGCAGGCGACGCGCCGTAGCGGCATCGTGCGCCGCAGCCAGCACCTTGCCGGCATCCTGGCCCCAGGTCTGCGCGGGCGTCGGATCGTTGCGCTTGGTCAGCAGCTTGAGCTGCATGGCGCGGCGCGCATCGATCTGGTCGGCCGGCGTTGGCACCTCGGCCGCGATCTCGAGGCGCAGCAACGCTTCGCCCGCATCGCCGGAAGGCGGTGCCGAGACGGCTTGGGACCAGGTGGTGCGCACCGCGGGCGAGACCACGCGGCCGAGCTCCTGCACGCTCGGCAGTTGCGCTGCATCGCGCTTCTCCCAGGCACCGAGCAATTGGGTCAGTGCTTCGCCATGGGCCTGTGCTGCGAGCTTGCGCAGCGACAGGTCGGCGCGCTCGAGCGCTTCGCGCTGGGCACGGAAGGCGGCGTCGCCCAGACGCGGACCGCGGTCTTCGAAGCGCGGTGCGCGGTCGCCGAAGCGGCCGGCACCGGGGCCGCCGGCAGCACCGCGGTCGTTCGGACGTCCGCCTGGACCGCCGCGGCTGTCGCGCCGGTCGCCGAACTTGGCATCGCGGCCCATGGGAGCCGGTTCGCCCTTGCGGCTGCCGGGACGGTCGTCGCCACGGCGCGCAGCCACCACCGGCTTGGGCGGTGCCTTGGGCGCCTCCGCGGGCACGGCGGCGGCTGCGTTGTCGCCTTCGTCGGCGCGTGCGGCCATGTCGGCGCTGCCTTCGGGTGCAATCAGGTCGCCGGCAGGTGCGGGCGCCTTGGCGTTCGTTTCTTCCTCCAGCTCGGCCACCGGCGCATCCGGTGCGGGTGCGTCGGTCTCGCCGGGCGCAGGCGCGATCTGGGCACCTTCACCGAATTCGGCTGCCGCCTGGCCAGGCGCCACGACGTCGGTCGCACCGACATCCGGACCATCGCCGCTCGGGCTCGCCGTGCGTGCCGCGGCGGCAGGCGATGCGACCGGTGCGGGCGGTGGCGCCTCACCGCGAATCGCGGCTTCGAGTTGCGCCATGGCTGCACGGATTTTCTGCACGTCGCCTGTGGCGCTGGCGGCTTCGAGTGCCTTGGACGCGTTCAGCACGTGGCGGTCGTGGTCGCTCATCTGCGACGACACCTTCTCACGCTCTGCCGTCTTGCGGTTGAACGCCTCATCGATGGGCGCACGGAATGCGTCCCACATCTTTTGTTCCTGGCGACGGTCGAGCGGGACGCCCTGTGCTTCGGCCTGCCAGCGTTGCTGCAGTGCCTTGACGGCATCGATGCGCAGCACAGGTGCAGCGCCCAGCTCAGCGGCCTCGGCAATCATGGCCTGGCGACGCTCGACGCTGGCTTTTTGCGCCGTCTCGAAAGGCGCGCGTGCGGCACCGAAGGCTTCGTTCCACTGCGGCTGCAGTTCGGCGAAGACTTTTTCGCCCACATGGCCGGCGTCACGCCAGCGGTCGGCAAATTGATGCAGCGCGCGGTTGTGCGCCTTCAGGTCCGACGCATCGGCATGCGCTGCAGCCCAGGCCTTGACTTCCTCGATGAGCGCCACGCGGTGCGCGCGATGCTCGGCGGCGTCGGCACGCACCTTTTCCAGCCAGGCCTCGACCACCTTGTGGGCTTCGTTGCAGGCTTCGTCGAAACGTTTCCACAGCGCATGGTTGGGCACGCCACCCTGGTCGGCCTGCTTCCACTGATCGCGCAGCGAACGCAGCGTTTCCTGCATCTTGCGGCCACCCAGCGCCTGCCCTTCGGGGCGCTTGAGCAGGGATTCGGCCTTGGCCACCAGGTCTTCACGCACCTTGTCGGCACTCCAGCGCTGCCAGCCTTCGAGTTCACCGGCCGCCACGAGCGCGGCATGCACCTGAGCTTCCAGCGGGGCTTCGACCAGCTTGCCATGCTCCTTGAGCACGGCCCGCAGGGCGGCAGCTGCGCCGGCGCTTGCCTTGCCATGACCCTCGGCGGTTTCCTGCTCCAGCTTGGTCAGGGCCTCCTGCACGGCAGCCTGGGCTGCGGCACGCTTTTCGGGGTCGACCTTCGAACCGCCAGCCTGGCGCGCGGGCTTGGCGCCGCCAGGGGCCGCCGCCGCGTGGGCGGCAGCCGATTCGAGCGGCAGGCCGCGCGCGCCGCGCAGTTCATCGGCCCAGACCGGAACGGGCGGTAGCGGGGCCGAGGCATCGGCCACGGCTGCCAGCGTTTGCGCGAGTGCGGCGTGGAACGCGTCGGACACCACGATCAACTGGGCACGGGACGCATCGAGCTGCGGCGCGAATTTGGCGTCGAGGCTGGTCCAGTTGGCATCGGCGGCGATGTCGGCGGCCTGCTGCTGCCAGTGCGCGACGTCGGCACGCAGCGCCTCTTCAGCGGCCTGCGCGTCGCGCCAGCCCTTGGTTGACAGCACTTCGAAGCGCTGGGCGAGCAGCACGGCAGCTTCGCGCTGCACCTGCGCGCGGTGCTGCAGGTCTTCGATCCCCTTCACCCGCTCGGCCAGCTTGACCTTCAGCCCCGCGAGGGGTTCGCGCGACAGCGGCGCTCCTGCCTTGGCGGCGTCGCGCTGCCACGCCAGGGCGTCTGCAATGTTGAGCTTGGGCTGGGCAATCAGCACTTCAGCCTTCTGCGCCCATTCGGCAGCAATGGCTTCCTGGCCCTTGGCGCGCTTGATTTCATCGAGCTTTTCGCGCAGCACGCGTGCGGCTCCCTTGTCGCGGCCGCTCAGTTCCTTGAACACCTCCTGCATTTGCTCGACGGCAGGGTTGCTCGCCAACCAGTCGCGAATGCGCTGTGCACGCTCGCCGGAAGTGGGGGCCGTGAAGGCGCCGCCGGTGAGCGTATCGAGGGACTGGAGGTCGTGAGGCTTGGAAGATGTAGAGGTCACTGCGCGCAAATCGTTGTCTGAAGGTGGAAAGCAAGGCGCCGGCATTTTTCCGGCTTACCGTGTATTTTCACCGACGCGCGGCAAACCTGTTCAACGTGTCGCCAGATTGAGCTCTGCGGAGGGTTTCCAATCAGCTCCCGACGCGTTCGTTCGCACCGCGCCGAGGAAGAGCTGGGCGCCTGGCACCTGCTGCTGCAAGAGGTCATCGCGCACCGCCGCAGCACGCTGCACAGCCAACTGGCGCATGGCGTCATCGTCGACTGGAATGCTCGCCATCAGCAATTGTTCCATCTGCGCGGCGGGGAGATCCTTGGCCAGGCCAATCAGGTTGCGCGGCTTGGCAATATCCGCGCGTTTGTAGACCGCCTCCAGCAGCGCTGGATATTCAGCGTCGGTCACCGGAGCCACATCTGCGGTAGCGGCCTGGCCACCGCGCAGTGCAACGCGTCGCTTTTCCGACTGGGTGAGGTCCCGCAGGCGCTGGCGCCGGTACGCATCGCGCTCCTGCTCCAGGCTCGACGTGCCGACCACCGTGAGCTGCAATGCCGGGCGCTCGGTCAGGGCCTTGGCGACCTTGGACAGGTTCTGGGTGGCCTCCGGCGACAGGGCTGCGCTGCCAGGGTTGAAGGCGATGGCGCCGGACTCTCCCGGTCCCCCGCCGCCGAAACCGCCGGTCAGCAGGCTGAACGGCGCAGTCACTGCCTTGACGATCAAATTGCCGAGCGCCTTGAAGATCAGCGAGCCTATGCTGAACTGCGGGTCGTTGAGCGAGCCGCTGATGGGCAGTTCGACGTCGATCACACCATTGCGGTCTGCCAGCAATGCCACGGCCAGCTTGACCGGCAGGCTGTTCGGCGCATCCTTGACCTCTTCGCCGAAGCGCAGTTGGTTGAGCACCAGCTTGTTGGTGGCCGACAGCCGCCCGTCCGGGGTGATCTTGTAGTTGACGTCCATGCTCAGCTTGCCGCGTTCGATGCCGTGCCCGGCATAGCGCACCGAGTACGGCGTGAGCGGCGCCAGGTCGAGGTCACGCATCTTGGCGGTGATGTCGAGTTCGAGCGGATTGACCAGCGGATTGATCTTGCCGGCAATGTCCAGGGCGGCGGTTTGCTGAGCCTTGCCACGCAGTTCGAGGTCGGCGAGCTGGGACTGCCCTTGCGTCGGTTGCGACGAAAAGGCGCTGAGCTTGCCGTTGAGCTCGCTCAGGTCGGCCGAATAGTTGGGTTTGACGAACTGGTCGGTGAAGTCGATCCGGCCGTTGACCAGGCTCATCGGACCGAAGTTCATGACGGCCGCCGGACCATTCTTCGCGGCCGGGTCCGGTGCGACCGTGGCCGTCGTGGTTGTCTCGCCATCGCGCTTGCGCTCGGTCACGACCTCCTTGCCGGCGACGGGCTCAGCGGCGGCAGCCTGTGCCGACTTCTTGGTGAGGCTCTGAAGATTGATGCGTCCGGTCGGCTCCACGATCACACGGGCGAAGAAATCGGTCAGCGTGGTCTCGCGCACGTCCAGCGACAGCGGCGCACCGGGCGTCATGCCCACCTGCAAGCCGCGCAGGGCCAGCACCTTCCAGCTCAGCAACTGGTTGTTGGCGCGTTCCAGACCTGGCGCGTCGGACTGCGTGAGCGATGCGCTGTTTGCGCGGAAATCCTCCAGCGAGGTGTCGCCCGCCAGCTTCAGGTTCAGTCCGGCGGGCGCCATCGCCACCCGGACGGTCCCCTTGTAACCCGCGTAGGCACGCCGAATGTCGATGTTGAGCGCATCGGCGTAGTAGGCCTTGAACGCATGCGCGGGAAAGGCCGAGACTTCCAGCCGTCCCTCGGCCGACACTGGCTGGAGCACCAGGTTGCCCTTGTAATCGAAACGTCCGGGTTCGGCACGGCCGGCACCGATGCGCCCGGACATCTGGACCGGCGACACGGCCGACGTCTGTGGCGCGAGTTTCTCGGCGCGCAGCTGCAGCGCAGTGACCTGTACCGCCACCGGTGTACCGCTGGCGTTGTCCGCAAAGGCCAACGCGCCGTTGTCGATGCCCAGGCTGCCGATTGTGAGCTGCCAGGGCTTCGCATTGGGCGCCGTGGTGTCGGTGGTACCGGATGGCGCGTTGCCGGCTGCAGCGGTGGGGGTTCCCGACGTGCGCAGCCAGTGCTCGAACATCCAGCGTCGGTCCTTGTCGCGTTCCACGCTGAATTTTGGATTCGTCGCCGTCAGGGCCGCGATGGCCAGTGTGTGACGGGTCATGTCGACCTCGGCATCGACCAGCTCGAAGCGGCCAACGCTGGCCAGCGCCGTCTTCTCTTTCGTCAAAGCCAGGTCTTGCGCTGACAGCTTGCGCGCCTTGAATCGGAGGGAGGCTGGCGCAGCCCAGGCCACGTCGATCTGGCCGCTCAGCTTGCCGTCCAGCCGGGGTTCCAGGCTCTGCGCGAGATAGGGTGCCGCCAACGACAGCGGCAGCCCCGACACGTCGGTCTGGACGTTGACCAGCCTGTCGGTCGCGTCGCCCTTGAACTTGAAGGGCGCGCCGGCAATGGTCATCGCCCCGGTGAACTGGGCGGGCTTGTCCAGCGGCCAGGCCACGCCGGTCGCCTCGATGCCGAGCTGCTTGAAATCCACCGCTGCCGCCGGCCGGGTGGTGGCATCGCGCCAACCGATCTCGCCGCCATGAAGCGCCACCTTGTCGATCTGGACGCGCATCGCCGGCCGGGCGGGCGCCGCGTCCACGGCCTTCGTGCCGGACGCGGATGGCGCGGATGGCGCGCGGACGGCGCCTGCGGCGGGCTGGGGCTTGGACGCCTCACCCGTCGCCTTGTCGACCGCGAGCAGGTTGAGCGCCCCAGCCGCGTCGCGCGCGACGGTCAGGTTCGGTGCACCCAGCACCACCTCGCCCAGGTGAATCACACCTTCGAGCGGCCGCACATCGGCCAGGTCGACCTGGAGCGAATCGAAGGCCAGCAGCTCGCGCGACCGCCCATCGGCCACCTTGACGCCATGCGCCTGGATCTGCCCCGTGACCTTCAGGCCGGTCGTGGTCGTCTGCTCGAAGTCGAGCTGGAGCTCGGCATCCAGCGTTCCGGCCTGAAGACGCGCTGGCAACCCGCCAGGCAGGTAGCCCAGATAAGGCGCCAGATCGAGGCCCTTGAAGTTCAATTGCGCTGCGGTCTTGCGGTTCGTGGCGAACGGCGTCGTCACCGCCGTGCTGTCGAAGGCACTGCCGTTGAGCTTGAATGCGAGCTTGGGCTCGGTCGTAACGTCGCGCTTGGAAGCCAGGTTGCTCAGGAACGGCACATTCACCACCAGATCGCGCAGTTCCTGCTTGCTCTTGACCGTCTGGTCGTCGAAGTCGATCGAGCCGCCTGACAACGCAATGTTGTAGAGAGCGAAACGCGGCATCTCGCTCTTGGGTGCGTCAGGCGGACTGGCAAGCCGGGCCAGGACGTCGTCGATGTCCAGGCTGCCGTCCGCACGGCGGGTCAGCCGCACCACCGGTGCGGTGACCTGCACGGCATCCACCACGGGAGCCAGCCGCAGGACGGACTGCAACTCAGCGTCGGCGTAGATGCGCTGGACGGTCACCTGCGCTGAACTGCCATCCGCGCTGGCAATGCGCAGGTCGTTGAGCGCGAGTTCGAGCGTCCAGGGCTTGAAGTCGACCTTCCCCACCGTGACCTGCCGCCCCAGTTTGGCAGTTGCCATCTTCTCGATCTGATGGCGCGCGATCGGGGGTACCGCCAGCCAGGTCACAAGCCAGAACGCGAGCAGACCCAGAAGCGCAATACCGGTACGTCTGATCCATTTGTTGCTTGTCCATGATGCGGCTTTCATCGCATGAGTGTGCCGCAAACCTGCCGGGATGCATGCCGGCCCTGCCGGACAAAACAGGTGCCGTGCGCACTATGTCCAGCCATGAAACAAGAAAGCCCGGCAGTGAGACCTGAGGTCGTGCTGCCGGGCTCGATGGCGGGCCCAAGACCCATGCCATCTTTTCGCGCGACCGGAAGTTGAATCGTTCCAGTCAGGCTGGCAGCAAGGGATTGCCGCCGAGGTTACCTCGACCGTCGCGCGTCGGGATGATTCCCTGTCGGCTTGGATCTCGGTGAATGCGTGAAGCAATCACGCAACCGCAGATTAGGCCTTCTCTGGTGCCTTTGCAACGCTCGCGCGAGTGGCTTTTTCAATCGGAAGGGGCCTCTCGATGAAGGGCAACTTTTTTGCATCCAATTGCAAACCAACCCTTGGGCCACTCCATTTCCACATAAGAAATCAATTCCTTATGCTTGACCCGGTATTTAGCGCCTCCTAGAATGCGGCTCGCCCCGCCTCCACATGACCGGCCCGGGCCCTTGAAATCCGCCGCCGATCCTTCGGCCCGATCAGACTGCCGCGCTCATACCCCTCCTTGCGCGGACCTGATCCCTACCAATCCAAGCGTCACCAGCTTCGTTCATCGCCTTCCCTGTGCAGGCAACGACCGGGTGCCGCATAAGAAAGGAAAGAGCGATGTCACAGGCTTTTGAAGCCACGGCAAAAGGTCTTAGAACCTTCGCCTCCGATGTAGCCGATGGCTTCTTCGAAATCACCCACAACGGTTTTGCGTTGTTGGGGTTGTCGACCGTGTTCGTCTGCCTGGCCCTCATGGCCCGGCCCGATCTTCGCCAGACCGGTGAAGTCCACCTGATGGGCTGGCTGCAGTCGCGCATGCCGGCGCCCGAAGCCACCGCGCTGCCGCCCAATGCCATCGAGCGCACAACGGCCTCCAGCCCGCTCGAACTGCCCAAGCAGCAGGCCGCCGTCGCTTATTGGCTGAGCAAAAAATACCGCGTGGCTGCAGAACCACTGAGCGTGCTCGTCGCAGAAGCCTATGAACTCGGCAAGAAGACGAAGCTCGACCCCACGCTGATCCTCGCGATCATGGCTGTCGAGTCCAGCTTCAACCCGTTTGCACAGAGCCACGTGGGTGCGCAGGGCCTGATGCAAGTGCTCACGCGTGTGCACGGCGACAAATATGAAAGCGCTGGCGGCACGCTCGCGGCGTTCGACCCGGTGACGAACATGCGCGTGGGCGTCAAGGTGCTCCAGGAATGCATTTCGCGCGCCGGCTCGCTCGAAGGCGGCCTGCGCTATTACGTCGGCGCGGCCAACATGGCGGACGACGGCGGCTACGCTGGCAAGGTCATGGCCGAGCATGAGCGGCTGCGTCAAGTGGCCGGGGGCCGCGCGCCGTCCACGTCGATTCCGGCAACGCCGTCCATGCGCACCCAACCGCCAGCAGCCACTTCGCTGCCCGTGGCGAAGGCCCAGGAGCTTCCAGCAGCGGACAACACCACCAAGGTGGCTTTGCTTGCCGGGTCCTGACACCCGCGGCTGACGGACACGGGTCGCGCAGCCATTTCCTGCCAGGCACACAAAGGCAAGGCTCGGGTACACTGGTGGGGTACGCGACTGGCGATAGGCGCAGACCTTTTCAGGAACTTGCGCTGACGTGGACTCACCACTGGGAAGCGTGCCGCTCCATCTGACCATGGGGCGATCAGCCGTTCGCCTGGGCAGCCCTTGTTTGCTTGAACAACAAGGACCACCGTCTTCAAAGGACTGCCATGTACCACCGCGACATCCTGGTCGAACAGACCGATCCCGAACTCTGGGCCGCCATCCAGGCCGAGAACGCCCGCCAGGAACACCACATCGAGCTGATCGCGAGCGAAAACTACGCCTCGCCGGCCGTCATGCAGGCCCAGGGCTCGCAGCTCACCAACAAATACGCCGAAGGCTACCCCGGCAAGCGCTACTACGGCGGCTGCGAGCATGTCGACGTGGCCGAGCAGTTGGCCATCGACCGCATCAAGCAGATCTTCGGTGCCGACGCCGCCAACGTGCAGCCGCATTGCGGCGCCTCGGCGAATGAAGCCGTGATGCTCGCCTTCCTGAAGCCTGGCGACACCATCATGGGCATGAGCCTGGCCGAAGGCGGCCACCTCACCCACGGCATGCCCCTCAACATGAGCGGCAAGTGGTTCAACGTGGTGAGCTACGGCCTGGACGCGAACGAAGCCATCGACTACGACGCGATGGAGCGCAAGGCGCACGAACACCTGCCCAAGCTGATCATCGCGGGGGCCTCGGCCTACTCGCTGCGCATCGATTTCGAACGCTTCGCCAAGGTGGCCAAGGACGTCGGTGCGATCTTCATGGTCGACATCGCCCACTACGCCGGCCTGGTGGCCGCGGGCGTGTACCCGAACCCGGTGCCACATGCCGACGTGGTCACCTCCACGACCCACAAGAGCCTGCGCGGCCCGCGCGGCGGCATCATCCTGATGAAGTCGCAGCATGAGAAGGCGATCAACAGCGCCATCTTCCCCGGACTGCAGGGCGGCCCGCTGATGCACGTGATCGCAGCCAAGGCCGTGGCCTTCAAGGAAGCGATGGCGCCCGAGTTCAAGGCGTACCAGCAGCAGGTGGTCAAGAACGCGCAGATCGTCGCCGAGACGTTGACGCAGCGCGGCCTGCGCATCGTGAGCGGCCGCACCGAAAGCCACGTCATGCTGGTCGACCTGCGCTCCAAGGGCATCACCGGCAAGGAAGCCGAAGCGGTGCTGGGCAGCGCGCACATGACCATCAACAAGAACGCGATCCCCAACGATCCGGAAAAGCCGATGGTCACCAGCGGCGTGCGCATCGGCACCCCGGCGATGACGACGCGCGGCTTCAAGGACGAGGAAGCGCGCCTGACCGCCAACCTGGTGGCCGACGTGCTCGACAACCCGCGCGACGCAGCGAACATCGAGGCCGTACGCGCCAAGGTGCACGCCCTGACGAGCCGGTTCCCGGTCTACCGCTGAAGAACGTGGCCCCCACGCTCGGCACGTCGTGTCCTCGCTGCTCCCCGAGGGGGCAGCGCTCGCCTTGGGGCAGCCCGGCGCCGGGCGACAAGGCTGCATGAAGTGCCCTTTCTGCGGTCACGCCGAGACGCAGGTCGTGGAGACCCGCGTCTCGGAAGACGGCGATTTCGTGCGTCGCCGCCGGCAGTGCGCCGCCTGCGAGAAACGCTTCACGACCTACGAGCGGCCTGACGTCAACTTTCCGGTCGTGGTCAAGAAGGACGGCAGCCGTGCCGACTTCGATTCGACCAAGGTGCGGGCCTCCATGATGCTGGCGCTGCGCAAGCGGCCGGTGAGTGCCGAGCAGACCGACAAGGCGCTGCTGCGCATCGAGCAGGAACTGCTGTCGAGCGCGCGCCGCGAGATCGATTCCAAACAGGTGGGTGAACTCGTGATGCGCGAACTCAAGAGCCTCGACAAGGTGGCCTACGTGCGCTTTGCCTCGGTCTATCGCAGCTTCGAGGACATCGACGAATTCCGTCAATTGCTTCGCGACATTTGACCGGAAATCGACCTTCGTAGCCCGCGCTGCAAGGCCATAACGCGCTGGCGTCTGGCATCGTGCAGGCATGCACCAGACGAATGCCCCACCCTGCACCGCGTCGCTCGAATGCCGACGCCATGAGGGGTTCGCGGCCCTGGAATGGCTGGTGGTCGTCGCCATCACGGCGCTGTTGGCCGCTGTCTCGCTACCGGCTTTTCAGGCGGTCATGGACCGCCACCGGGTGCGCCTGGCCGTCGAGGAACTGACGGCATCGCTCTATCTGGCACGCGTCGAAGCCTTGCAGCGCGGCGGCGAAATCGTGATGCGGCGCGCACCCGTTGACAGCTGCTCCAGCGCCATCCAGCCCGGGCACTGGGACTGCGGCTGGATCGTTTTTGCAGACCTGAACGACAACAACCTGCTGGACCGGGGCGAACAGCTGCTGCAGACCGCGCCCCGCACGGACGGTGTCTCGATCTACTTCACCGCCAACCATGCCGTGATGGCCGTCGACCGGCAAGGCCAGTTCAACGGCAGCGGGTCGATCAGCTTCATCGTCCGGCCGCTGCGCGACGCGCGCGCGTCCCACACGGTCGCGCTGTGCATGACGAGCGGCGGCAGGCTTGCCACGCGGCAAGGCGTCACCGCATGCTGAGCCGCCAACCCAGCCCCCACCGATCGGACTCCGGGAGCGCCATGCTCGAAGCCCTGGTCGCGCTGCTGGTTCTTGCGGTCGGCGTGCTGGGCCTGCTGGGGGCGCAGTTGCACACCCTGGTCGACATGCAGGGCAGTGCATACCGTGCGCAGGCACTGCATGTCATCGACGATCTGGCGGAGCGCACGCGGGACAACCCCGAAGGCTTCGCCGCCCTGGGACGCTATGCCAGCGACTGGAACACGGGCGCGTCCGCTCCCGGCGACTGCACCGCGCAAGCCTGTTCCCCCGCCAAACTCGCGGCGTGGGATCTGGCCGACTGGCGAGCGTCGGCGTCGGGAGCCCTTCCCATGGGCCGCGCGCAGGTTTTTCTTTCACCGGACGAGGAAGCCGTTGCTGCGCAACGCAGGCAGCTTGGCGTGATGGTGGGGTGGCGCGCGAACGACCGCTCCAGCACGTCCGACGCGGACATGGCACGCCCCTTCCAACTGCAGGCAGGGCCGGTCGAATGCCCCGCCGGTTTGATCTGCCACCTGGTCTATGTCCAACCCTGAGGCCGTACGCCGCCCCGGCAGGCACCAGCGCCCGCGCGGTCTTGCACTGATCGACATGCTCGTGGGCCTGGCACTGGGTGCCATGGTGATCGTCGCCGCACTCGGTGCGCTGAGCATGGCGCGACAATCATCAGGCAGCGTGGGTGACCTGCACCAGCTGCACACGCAAGGCGCTTTCGCACTGCGCGTGATCGGACGGCATGTCCGACAGGCCGGCGCGCTCGAGCCCACCCACGACCCGGCGTCCGGCCTGCACGTGTTCGATGACCGCCTGATCGGATTCGCGGGAGGGTCGAGCCTCGTTGCAGGCAGCGATGGCGCGGGCACGGAGCCGGACACGCTGTCGGTCAGCCACCAGCCTGCCGCGGCGTCGGACGCGCATCGGCTCGACTGCCTGTCAGAAGTCGTGCGGACCGGCGAACGCATTGACAGCACCTTCTTCCTGCGCCGCGGCGAGCTGCGGTGCCGCACGGCCTCCAAGAACCAGGCGCTGATCGGGCAAGTCGCCGACTTCCAAGTCATGTACCGCGTTCGCAACGCCTTGCAAGAAACCCGGCGGCTCAACGCCTCGCAGCTCACAGCGCAGTCGCTGTGGCGCGACGTGCGCGCGGTGGAGGTCTGCATCGACCTGAAGGGCGACCTGCCCGCTGCAGCCGCTGGCAACGACAGCTACCGAGACTGCCGCGGGGCTGATGTGACTCGCACCGGACGGCAACGGCTGGTGCTGCGCCAGGTGTTCGCCCTGCGCACTTCGACGGCGCCATGATGCGCAACGCCGATCGACCAAGCCATCGCCGCGCAGCCTGGCGCGACCAGCAGGGTGCATCCCTCCTCACGGTGATGGTGCTCCTGCTTTTGTCGCTGTTGCTCGTCCTGGGGGCTGCACGAACGGCGCTCTTTCATGAACGGATCACCGGCATCGACAGCGATGACCAGCGCGCGCAGGAGGCCGCGCACGCCATGCTGCGCGATGCGGAGTTCGAGGTGCGCGGCGAGCACCCCGACGGCACCGCCTGCGCCGACGCCTCGCATGTCGGCTGCCGGCCACGCCGGCTCGACGTCGCAGCCGGCATCGCCTTCCTGCCCGAAAACCTGCAGGACTGGCAGGACCTGCAGCGCGCACTGGCCACGCGCACGCCGTCCTGCGTGGCCGGCGTGTGTGTGGCCGACCATGTAGCGCCCGCTTTCTGGAACACCGCCACGGGTGCGAGCGGCCTCGACGCCATGAAGGCCGTCGCCGCGACCTATGGCCAATACACCCGCGCCACCGGCGGGGCCGTGGGCAGCCCGCTGTTGCGCAACGACGCCGGGTCCACCGCGCGGGCCTGGTACTGGATCGAGGTGCTGCCGTACGACATGGCCGCCACCCTGGACGGCGGCAATGCCCATCGCCTGGCGCCGGATGTACAGCGCCCTTTCATCTACCGCATCACCGCGTTGGCGCAGGGCCTCAAGCCAGGCACCCAGGCAGTGCTGCAGTCCATCGTGGTCTGGAAGGCCGATGCATCCTGATTCCTTTCGCACTCGCTTCGTCATGCGTCGCACCACCCTGCTCCCTTTTCGCCTGCGCATTCGACGCCCTGTGGTCGAGCTGCTGTGCGCGCCTGTTTGCGCGCTCCTCTGCACGCAGGCGCCGGCTTCCGCAGCGCCCCTGCACTTGAGCACATCGCCGGATGTGGCGACGCCGGAGCGGACGGGATGCGCGCCCGCATTTCTCTCCGGCATGGTCGCCAGCGCCAGTACGACCCGAACCGACTCGGTCGGCTTCGTCGCCAGCTACGACCCGGGCACCTGGAGCGGCCAGGTGACCGCCTACCAGATCACCGCCCAGACCGGCGCAATGTCGACGACCGGACGCTGGGGCACGCAACCGGCCACGGCCACGCAACCTGCGACACCGGTGAGCACCGCGTCGCGACTGGACGCAGGCGACGTTGTGCCCGATGCACGCACGGTGCTGTCGTCCCGCGCCGATGGCGCTGCCGTCCGCGGCATCGCCTGGACCTGGGATGCGTTGTCCGCCGCGCAGCAGGCGTCACTGGGGTCGGTCGGCGGCAAACCCGACGCGCAGGGCGGACAACGGCTGGCCTACCTGCGCGGCGAACGCAGCCAGGAACACCGCGCCGGCGGCATGTTCCGCGACCGCGACTCCCGGCACGGCGACATCGTGAATTCGCGGCCCTGGCTCCAGCCGGGCCAGCCCGCAGACGGCCATGCCGGCAACGATTACGCCGCGTTCCGCACCCGCCATGCGGGCCGCACGCCCATGCTCTACGTGGGCGCGAACGACGGCATGCTGCATGGCTTTGCCGCTGAAGATGGCCGCGAAAAGCTTGCCTACGTGCCGCTGGGCCTGTACCCACGGCTCGCGCGGCTGAGCACGCCAGGCTACACGCACAGCTATTTCGTCGACGGCTCTCCGTTCACCGCTGACGTGTTCGTCGCGGGCGCCTGGAAGACCTACCTCGCCCTCTTCCTGGGTGCTGGAGGCAGGGGCTATGCCGTTCTGGACGTGAGCGAACCTGCCCGCTTCGCCACTGCCGCGCCGGAAAACCTGCTGGTGCTCGACCAGACCGCCACCACGGACGCCGACCTCGGCCACGTGTTCGCAGAACCGGTGCGCGAGCGCGGCGACCCCACGCTCACACGCCAGATCGCCCGGCTCAACGATGGCCGCTGGGCCCTGGTGATCGGCAACGGCTACAACAGCGCATCGGAGAAGGCGGTCCTTCTCGTGCAGTACCTCGACGGCGACCGCGAGATCCGCCGCATCACCACCCCGGCGCAGGCTGGCGATGGCCACAACGGCCTGGCGGCGCCACGCCTGATCGACCTCAACGGCGATCTCACGCCCGATGTCGCCTACGCGGGCGACCTGCAGGGCCGGCTCTGGAAGTTCGACCTCAGCAGCGCGAACGCAGACGAATGGCAGGTGGCTTTCGACGGTCAGCCATTCTTCACGGCCATGGTGCCCGACCTTCCCGGCGTGCCGCAGCCGATCACGAGTGCACCGGCCTGGACTGCGCATCCCGAGGGCGGGCTGACCGTCGTCTTCGGCACGGGCCGCCTGCTCACCGACGACGACCGCAGCGATCGAGCGTCGCAGAGCGTCTATGGCCTGCATGACGACACCCGCATCAGCCGCGCAGGGGGCCGCGTGACCTTCGGCCGCAGCAGCGGCCCCATTGCCGGCGGGCGGGACCAGCTCACCGGCCAAACGCTCAACCCGGCGACCGGCGCCAGGACCCCAGCGCTTGCAGCGCTGTCGTCCACCGCCGTGGCCTTCACCGGTGATGCACGCCGGCGCGGTTGGTACCTGGACTTGCCGGCCGGCGAACGCGTGATCGCGAACCCCACCTGGTTCGACGGACAACTGGTCGATGTGCCGAGCATGCGTCCAGACACACTGCGCATGCCGCGCGAAGCCAGTTCGCACAGCGCCGGCAGCTGTCCGACCGCCGACACCACGGCCCAGGGCGCCCGGACCTTTCGCACGACGCTCAATGCCATCGACGGCCAGGCGCCGCGCTCACGCCTCTACGCCGACGACACAGCCAACAGCGCCGGTGGATTTGCATCGCGCGACGGCAGCGGCATCGGCGTGGATCTGGCGGATTCCGCCACGCACCAGGCCATCGCCGTCTGTCCGCCCGGCCAGACCTGCGTCACGCGCCTGCTGCGCGGCCGCACGCTCCTTCGTCCAAGCTGGCGGCAACTGCAATGAACACCCCCGTCTCCCGGACGTGCCGACAGGTGCGCGTGGCTGGTTTCACTCTGATCGAAATGCTCATCGCCGCGGCCATCGTGGCAGTGATGTTCGCCATCAGCCTGCCGCGCTACCAGGAACATGTGCAGCGTGCGCATCGGGTCGAGGCGCGCACCGGGCTCCTTCAAGCGGCCCACTGGCTCGAACGCGTTGCCACCGCCCAGGGCACCTACCCGGTGAGCGAAGATGGCGCGAGCGTGCTGCCCGCTGCGCTGCGTGGCGTGCCCGGCGGCCGCTATGCCATTGCGCTGGAGGCCTCGACGCCCTCGGCCTACACTCTGGTGGCAGAACCCCAGGGCGCCCAGTCGGCGGACGCGTGCGGCCGATTCACGCTGGACCAGACAGGTGCGCGCGGCGTCGTCCACGCCGGTGTGCGCGGCGACACCGACCAGGTCGCCGCCTGCTGGGGCCGTTGACCGCCGGGGCGAAGGCGCCGGCAAATCCGAGATTTGCGTTGACCCTTTCGATTTCCCCCTCCTCCGCTTCATCCGGTTCCTCCGCGTCCTCCGACGGGCTTGAGGACACCATGGCCATCGGCGTCCCGATGGCACAGGCCCTCGCACTGGCCCGCGCCGCGCAGCGCATCGTGCCGCCCAACCCGGCCGTAGGCTGCGTCATCCTTGCGCCGGACGGCCGCCTGCTGGGCCAGGGCCAGACCCAGCGCACCGGCGGCCCGCATGCCGAGGTCATGGCGTTGCGCGATGCGCAGTCCCGAGGCCATTCGGTGGCCGGGGCCACGGCGTATGTCACGCTGGAGCCCTGCGCGCACCATGGCCGCACGGGCCCCTGCTGCGATGCGCTGATCGCCGCAGGCATCGGTCGGGTGGTCGCCGCACTGGCCGACCCCAACCCGCGCGTTGCAGGCCAGGGTTTCGAACGCCTGCGGGCGGCCGGTGTCGCGGTGGAGGTCGGCCCGGGCGCTCGGGCCGCACGCGAACTCAACATCGGTTTTTTCAGCCGCATGGTGCGCCAGACGCCCTGGGTGCGAATGAAAGTGGCTTCGTCGCTCGACGGCAAGACCGGGCTGCACAACGGCGTGAGCCAGTGGATCACCGGCCCGGCCGCGCGCACGGACGGCCATGCATGGCGTGCGCGCGCCGGTGCCATCCTGACCGGCGTGGGCACGGTGATCGAGGACGACCCGATGCTCGACGTGCGCCTGGTCGAAACCGACCGCCAACCGCCGCTGGTGGTGGTCGACAGCCGCCTGCAGACGCCGCCGACGGCGCGCATCCTCTCCGGCCAGCGCCCCGTATGGATCTACGCAGCCAGCCGCGACGAGGCGCGCGCTGCGGCGCTGGAGGCGCGCGGCGCCACCGTGGTCTGCCTGGCCAACGCCGACGGCAAGGTCGACCTGGCCGCCATGCTGGCCGACCTGGGCCGGCGCGAGGTGAATGAACTGCACGTGGAGGCTGGCCACAAGCTCAACGGCTCGCTGCTGCGCGAACGGCTGGTCGACGAACTGCTGCTGTACCTGGCGCCCAAGCTCATCGGCAGCGGGCTCGACATGGCCAGCCAGAGCCAACCTGGCGGCCCGCTCACCGAGCTGACAGGCGCGCTGCCACTGGAATTCCGCAGCGTCGAAATGATCGGACCGGATCTGCGGATCGTGGCACGGGTGGCGGGCCGGGACGAATTCTGACCCGCGAATTGCATGTCCTGCGCGCACTGGCACGCCGTGGGGCGCCCGCTGGTGCGAAAATGCGCGGATGTTCACCGGAATCATCACCGGCGTGGGGCGCATCGTCGCCGCACGCGACCTTGGCAGCTCTTCGTCCTACGGCAAGCGGCTCAGCATTTCAACGCCCGAAGGTTATCTCGACGACGTGGGGCTGGGCGACAGCATTGCGCTCAACGGCGCCTGCATGACGGTCACCTCGCTCGATCTGCCCGCGCGCCAGTTCACGATCGACATCTCCGCCGAATCGCTCGACAAGACCGCGGGGCTGGCCGAGCCAGACGGCCAGGTCAACCTCGAGAAGGCGCTGCGGGCGCACGACCGCCTGGGCGGACACATCGTCTCGGGCCACGTCGACGGCATCGGCACGGTCAGCCGCTTCGCACCGATCGGTGAGAGCTGGGAACTGCGCGTGCTCGCGCCCCATGCGCTGGCCCGCTTCCTTGCCTACAAGGGCTCGATCACCATCAACGGCGTGAGCCTGACCGTCAACGAGGTCACCGACGTGGCTGAAGGCAGTGAGATGAGCATCAACCTGATTCCGCACACGGTCGAGAACACCGCGCTCGGCACGCTGCGCGAAGGCAGCACAGTCAACCTCGAAATCGACACGGTCGCGCGCTATGTGGAGCGCATGCTGCAAGCCGGCATGCTCCCGGGCGCAGGCGGTGCCTCCCAGAAAGACAACAACACATGAACGCATCCGTCACATCCATCGGGGTGCCCCGCCCCACGCGCGCACCCGCGCCCGTGTCGCCGATCGAGGAAATCGTCGCCGATATGGCCGCTGGCCGCATGGTGATCCTGGTGGACGAGGAGGACCGCGAGAACGAAGGCGACATCGTCATTGCCGCGGATCACATCACGGCCGAATCGATCAACTTCATGGCGCGGCATGCGCGCGGACTGATCTGCCTGACGCTGTCGCGCGCCATGTGCGAGCGCCTGAACCTGCCGCCAATGGTCTCGCGCAACGGCGCCAAGCATTCGACCGCTTTCACGGTGTCGATCGAGGCGGCCGAAGGCGTGACCACCGGCATCTCGGCGGCGGACCGTGCGCGCACGGTGCAGGCGGCCGTGGCCTCGAACGCCGTGGCCGCCGATCTGGTGCAGCCTGGCCACATCTTCCCGCTGCAAGCCGTCGACGGCGGCGTGCTCATGCGCGCGGGCCACACCGAAGCCGGCTGCGACCTCGCCGCCATGGCCGGCTGCTCGCCCGCCTCCGTCATCTGCGAGGTGATGAACGAAGACGGCACGATGGCTCGCCTGCCCGACCTGCAGATCTTCGCGGCCGAGCACGGCCTGAAGATCGGCACCATCGCCGCGCTCATCGAACACCGCAGCCACACCGAATCGCTGGTGGAGAAAGTCGGCACCCGCGAGATCCAGACCGCCTGGGGTGCCTTCACCGCCCACGCCTTTCGCGACAAGCCCAGCCACGGCGTGCACCTGGCGCTGGTGCGCGGCAGCTGGAACGCGGACGACACGGTCGTGGCCCGCGTGCACGAGCCCCTGTCGGTGCTCGATGCACTGGAAGTCAACCGATCGCTGCATTCCTGGGGGCTGGACGCCAGCCTCGCCTACATCGCCAAGGAAGGGCGCGGCGTGGCCGTGCTGCTGAACTGCGGCGAAACAGGCAACGAATTGCTGGCCCAGTTCGAAGGCACGGCGCGGCCGGCGCAGGCGCCCGAGCGCGGCCGCATGGACCTGCGCAGCTATGGCGTGGGCGCGCAGATCCTGCGCGAATGCGGCGTGCACAAGATGCAGCTGCTGGGCACGCCGCGCCGCATGCCGAGCATGGCCGGCGGCTATGGCATCGAAATCACCGGTTATATCCAGAAGGACTGAACGTGTTGCACGCAAACAAGGGCGCTGAAGCGCCACTCGACGGCCAAGGCCTGCGCATCGGCATCGTGCAGGCGCGCTTCAACGCCGACATCACCGATGCACTGGCCGCGGCCTGCCTGGCCGAGCTCGAAGCCATGGGCGTCGCGAACACCGACATCGACCACGTGCGCGTGCCCGGCGCGCTCGAAGTGCCGGTCGCCTTGCAGGCGCTGGCAGAGCGCGGCGGCTACGACGCGCTGGTCGCGCTCGGCTGCATCATCCGCGGCGAAACCTACCACTTCGAGCTGGTGGCCAACGAATCCGGCGCGAGCGTCAGCCGCATCGCGCTGGACCATCAGCTGCCCATCGCCAATGCGATCCTCACCACCGAAAACCTCGAACAAGCCGTGGCCCGCCAGACCGACAAGGGCCGCGACGCGGCCCGCGTCGCCGTCGAAATGGCGCGCCTGATGGCCACCCTTTCATGACCGAAGAAACCTCCCAGACCTCCCCCGGCAAGCCGCCACGCCAACCCCGCACGGGTCTCACGAGCACGGGAGCGCGCAAGGCATCGGCCAAGTCGAACCGCAGCCGGGCGCGCGAGTTCGCCCTGCAGGCGCTCTACCAGTACCTCGTGGGCCACAACGACCCGACCGACATCGACCATTTCACGCGCGACCTTGCGGGCTTCCACAAGGCCGACGCGGCGCACTACGACGCACTGCTGCATGGGTCGATCAACGAAGCGGCCGAGCTCGACGCGCTGATCCTGCCATTGCTCGACCGCAAGATGGAGGAGATTTCGCCCATCGAACATGCGGTGATGTGGATCGGCGTCTATGAATTCCGTCATTGCCTGGACGTGCCCTGGCGCGTGGTGCTCAACGAGTGCATCGAGCTGGCCAAGGAGTTTGGCGGCACCGACGGCCACAAGTATGTGAACGCCGTGCTCAACGGGCTGGCGCCCACGCTGCGCAGCGCCGAGGTCGAAGTCGACCGCGCCAGCGGCAAGGCCCGCGCCTGACCATGCGGATCAGCCAACGCGCCGAAAGGATCGAACCCTTCTACGTGATGGAGGTCGCCAAGGCGGCCCAGACCATGGCGCGCGAGGTGGCCCACACCGACCGGCCGATGCTCTTCCTGAACATCGGGGAGCCCGACTTCACTGCCCCGCCGCTGGTGCAGGAAGCCGCCGTGCGCGCGGTGCGCGCCGGTGCGACCCAGTACACGCAGGCCACGGGCCTGTCCGAACTGCGCGAACGCATCAGCGGCTGGTACCGCCAGCGCTTCGGCGTGGAGGTCCCCGCACGGCGCATCGTCGTCACCGCAGGCGCGTCGGCCGCGCTGCAGCTGGCTTGCCTGACACTGGTCGAGGCCGGCGACGAGATCCTGCTGCCCGACCCGAGCTACCCCTGCAACCGCCACTTCGTGACCGCCGCGGGTGGCGATGCTGTGCTGGTGCCGACAACGGCCGCTGAACGCTTTCAGCTGAGCGCCGAGAAGGTCGAGGCCGCATGGACCGACAAGACACGCGGCGTGCTGCTGGCGTCGCCTTCCAACCCGACCGGCACCTCGATCGCGCCCGATGAACTGCGGCGCATCCACGAGGTGGTGACGCGGCGCGGCGGCGTCACGCTGATCGACGAGATCTACCTCGGCCTGTCCTATGACGACGCCTTTGCGCAGACGGCGCTGGCCATCGACGACCAGGTCATCAGCATCAACAGCTTCAGCAAGTACTTCAACATGACCGGCTGGCGGCTGGGCTGGCTGGTCGTGCCCGAGGCGCTGGTGCCCGTGGTCGAGCGGCTGGCGCAGAACCTGTTCATCTGCGCCAGCACGATCTCGCAGTACGCGGCGCTCGCCTGCTTCGAGCCCGAGAGCATCACCGAATACGAGCGACGGCGTGCCGAGTTCAAGGCGCGGCGCGACTGGTTCATTCCGCAGCTCGACGCGCTGGGATTGAAGGTGCCCGTGATGCCCGATGGTGCCTTCTATGCCTGGGCCGACTGCAGTGGGATGGCGGCGAAGCTGGGTGTATCGGGCAGTTGGGACTTCGCGTTCGAAGTGATGAAGCGCGCCCACCTGGCGATCACGCCCGGGCGCGACTTCGGCACGGCCGACACCGGCCGCTTCGTGCGCTTTTCCACCGCGAGTTCGATGGCGCATCTCGAAGAATCGATCGCGCGGCTGCGCGCGCTTGCAGCATGAGCTATGCACATCCGATCCGCATCTACTGGGAGGACACGGACGCTGGCGGCATCGTGTTCTACGCGAACTACCTGAAGTTCATGGAGCGCGCGCGCACCGAGTGGTTGCGTTCGCTGGGCGTCGAGCAGCAGGCGCTGCGCGAGGCGACCGGTGGCATGTTCGTGGTCAGCGAGACCCAGCTCAAGTACCATCGGCCTGCCCGGCTCGACGACGAGCTGCTGGTGACCGCCGAGCTGCGCGATTTGGGATCGGCCTCCATCATCATCGCGCAGCGCGTCCTGTCCAAGGCGCAGCCGGACGTTGTTCTGTGCGAAGGCACCATCCGCATCGGATGGGTGAACGCCGCCACACTGCGGCCCGCACGCATCCCTGCACAAATTTCGGGAACCCTCGAGGGCTATTGCAGCTCCATGTCTCAACCTATCAAGCCATGAATCAAGACCTCTCGATCATTACCCTCCTGCTCCACGCGAGTTTCGTGGTGCAACTCGTCGTGCTGCTGCTGGTGGGCATCTCCATTGCCAGCTGGACGGCGATCATCCGCAAGCACTTCGCGCTGCGGCGCATGCGTACCCTCAACGACGAGTTCGAACGCGACTTCTGGTCGGGCACCAGCCTGAACGAGCTGTTCGCCTCGGCCGCACAGAATGCCAAGCTCGCCGGCCCGATGGAACGCATCTTCGCCTCCGGCATGCGCGAATACCAGAAGCTGCGCGAACGCCAGATTTCCGATCCGAACACGCTGCTCGACGGCGCCCGCCGCGCCATGCGCGCGAGCTTCCAGCGCGAACTCGACGTGGCCGAGCAAAACCTGTCTTTCCTGGCAACCGTCGGCTCGGTGTCGCCTTACGTGGGTCTTTTCGGTACCGTCTGGGGCATCATGCACGCCTTCACCGGCCTGGCTTCGCTCACGCAGGTCACGCTGGCCACCGTGGCGCCGGGCATCGCCGAGGCGCTGGTGGCCACGGCCATCGGGCTGTTCTCGGCCATTCCGGCGGTGGTGAGCTACAACCGCTTCGCCCGCGAAATCGACAAGATCGCCATCTCGCTGGAGACCTTTACCGAAGAGTTCTCCAACATCCTGCAGCGCAATCTCTCCGTGCACCAGCCGTCCGCCAGTGGCGCGGTGGCGGGCCGCTGACCATGGCATCCGTTTCCATGCGCGGGCGCGGGCGCCGAACCATCAACGAGATCAACATGGTCCCGTTCATCGACGTGATGCTCGTGCTGCTGATCATCTTCATGGTGACCGCCCCCCTCATCACGCCCAGCGTGATCAACCTGCCCACGGTCGACCGAGCCAACAAGCAGCCCGACAAGCCGATCGAGATCGTCATCAAGACCGACGACGAGATCCAGGTCAAGAAGGACCCCTCGACCGGTTCCGGCGGCAGCAACGTGCCGTTCGGCCAGATCGGCGCCGTGGTCATTGCCGCCCAGGGCGGCGATGCCGACCGGCCGGTGGTCATCAGTGCCGACAAATCGGTGAAATACGAGACGGTGGTCAAGGCGATGAACGCGCTCAAGCGCGCCGGGGTCGAACGCGTCGGCCTCTCGGTGCAGGCCTCGGGCGCCAAGTAAGGCATGTCGCTCGCAGCCGACCGTCCTGAATTCGCACCGCCGCCGCAGCGCGGCACGCCGCGTGCCGTCGCGCTCGCGCTGGTCGCGCACGCGTTGCTGATCGCCGCGCTGACCTGGGGTGTTCACTGGAAGCGCGACGCGGAGCAGGACGCCGTCGAGGCAGAACTGTGGTCGACCACGGTGCAGCGAGCCGCACCACGCGCCGCACCGCCGGAACCCACACCGCCGCCGGAGCCCGCCCCTGCGCCGCCACCGCCCGCGCCCGCACCAGAACCCGTGGCCACGCCCGCGCCCCCTCCTCCGCCACCGCCGCCTCCACCACCCCAGGTGAAGGCGCCTGACCCTACGCCAGCGCCACGCGCGCCCGACATTGCGCTCGAACGCGAGAAAAAGCTCAAGGAGCAAAAGGAGCGCGAGCGCGAGATCGAGCAGGAAAAACAGGACAGGCTCGCCAAGCAGCAGGAAGCTGCCAAGAAGGCCGCGCAGCAGAAGAAGGAGCTCGAAGCCCAACGCCGAGCCGAAGAAGAAGCCGACCGCAAGGAAGCCCAGCAGAAAGCCCAGGCCGAAGCGAAGAAAAAGGAAGCGGCCGAGGCCCGCCAGGCCGCTGCAGACGCAGCAAAGAAGAAGGAAGCCGACGCGAAGAAAGCGGCGGATGCCAAGGCCGCCGCCGATGCCAAGGCTGCAGCCGCTGCCGAGGCCAAGAAGGCCGCCGACGCCAAGGCCCAGGCTGCCGCAGACGCCAAGAAGGCCGCCGACGCCAAGGCATCGGCCCAGGCCGCGGCGGATCGCGCCGCCACGCTCAAGCGGATGCAGGCCATGGCCGGCTCCGGCGGCGAAGGCAATGCAGCCAAGTCCTCCGGCCCCTCGGGCAGCTACGGCGGCAAGGTGGCAGCGGCGGTGCGACCCAATGTGGTCTATCCCGACGCGGACATGGTCAACGGCAATCCGGGTGCCGAATTCGACATTCGGCTGGCACCAGACGGCACGATCGTCGGCACGCCGCAACTCGTCAAGTCGAGCGGCCTGCCCAGCTGGGACGAAGCCGCGCTGCGTGCCTTGCAGAAAACCGAAAAACTGCCGCGCGACATCGATGGCACCGTGCCGTCGCGCTTGATCGTCACGCTGCGACCGAAGCGATAGGCCACACGGCTGTGCGGCCTGGCGCGGTCACTCGTAGATGACCGCGGCCTTGCCCGCTTCGGCCTGCGCCGTCCAGCTGGCGAGCGCGGCATCGGTCGGGAAGAACTTGGCCTGCTCGCCCAACTGCAGCTCGACCTGCGCGCCGTTGCGCGCCAGGGCTAGGCGCACCGGCAGGCCGATGCGCAATTCACCCGCTTCGCTCACTTCCACGCGCGGCGGAAAGTCCTTCACCAGCCTTGCGATGTCTGGCGCCTTGCCGTTGACGGCCACGCGCAGGAACTTGCCGAAGCGGCAGCGCGCGGCGGCCAGGTCCCACACCTGCTGGACCTGGAAGCGTGCTTCGAACCCGCCCCGGCCCGGTTGCAGCCGCCCGCTCACGATCACCAGCTCGTCGTCCTTGAGGGTGTTGCGGTTGGCGTTCATCACGGCTTCATCCGCCGTGGCCTCGATCGTGTCGGACTTGTCGTCGAGCTTGAAGATCGCAAGCCGCCCACGCTGCCCATTGATCACGCGCATGTCGCTCACGATGCCGGCGATCACCTGCGGCTCGCGGCTGTCGAGCAGGTCGCCGACTTCGCGTTTGCAGAAACGCCGCACTTCGTGCGCGACTTCGTCGAACAGGTGGCCCGACAGGTAGAAACCGACGGCGGTCTTCTCATAGGTCAGGCGTTCTTTCACGCCCCAGGGCGTGGCCGCGACCAGCTCGGGTTCCTGGGTGGCCGAGCCATGTTCACAGTCGCCGAAGATGTCGGCCTGCGAGGCGTTGGCCTGCGTGGCATTGGCGAAGTCGAAGGCGCGGTCGATCGATGCCACCAGCGCGGCACGGTTCTGCTGGATGGCGTCGAAGGCACCCGCCTTGATCAGCGCCTCCACCGTGCGCTTGTTGATGCGCTGGCGATCGATGCGCACGCAGAAATCGTAGAGGCTGGTGAATGGTCCGCCCTCTTCCCGCGCCCGGACGATGGCCTCCACTGCCAGCTGCCCGGTGCCCTTGACGGCACCCAGGCCGTAGCGGATGACCTTGTCGGTCACCGGCTCGAAGCGGTAGTAACCGCGGTTCACGTCCGGCGGCTCGAACGTCATGCCGAAGTTCTTGACCGCGTCTTCGAACAGCACCTTGAGCTTGTCGGTGTCGTCCATTTCCACGGTCATGTTCGCGCAGTAGAACTCGGCCGTGTAATGGACCTTGAGCCAGCCCGTGTGATAGGCCAGCAGCGAGTACGCTGCGGCGTGCGACTTGTTGAAGCCGTAGCCCGCGAACTTCTCCATCAGGTCGAAGATTTCGTCGGCCTTGTCCTGCTCGATGCCGTTGACGGCTGCGCCCTTGCGGAAGATGGCGCGGTGCTCGGCCATCTCCTCGGCCTTCTTCTTGCCCATCGCACGGCGCAGCATGTCGGCGCCGCCGAGCGAGTAGCCGCCCAGGATCTGCGCGGTCTGCATCACCTGCTCCTGGTAGACCATGATCCCGTAGGTCTCGCTGAGCATCTCGGCCACCAGTGGATGCGGATACTCCACCGGCTCGCGCCCATGCTTGCGTGCCACGAAGCTGGGAATCAGGTCCATCGGGCCCGGCCGGTACAGCGCGTTCAGTGCGATCAGGTCTTCCAGGCGCGTCGGCCGGGCGTCCTTGAGCATCCCTTGCATGCCGCGCGATTCGAACTGGAACACCGCCTCGGTCT
This sequence comes from Variovorax ginsengisoli, assembly GCF_030811835.1. Lineage (GTDB taxonomy): Bacteria > Pseudomonadota > Gammaproteobacteria > Burkholderiales > Burkholderiaceae_C > Variovorax > Variovorax ginsengisoli_C. The sequence continues at coordinate 74,070 of NZ_JAUSRO010000020.1, forward strand.
TGCCGTCGGAGAAGAGCCGGTAGGTGGCCACGTCGTCGAGCTTGATGTCTTCGTAGTTGAAGTTCTCCTGGCCCTTGTGGCGCTTGACCACGAACTCGCGCGCGATCTCCAGGATGGTGAGCGTGGCCAGGCCCAAGAAGTCGAACTTCACCAGGCCCACGGCCTCCACGTCGTCCTTGTCGTACTGGCTCACCGCCGAGTCGCTTCCCGGCTGCTGGTAGAGCGGGCAGAAGTCGGTGAGCTTGCCTGGCGCGATCAACACGCCGCCCGCATGCATGCCGATGTTGCGTGTCATGCCTTCGAGCTTCTGCGCCAGCTCCACGAGCATGCGCACTTCCTCTTCCTTCTCGATGCGCGCGGCCAGTTGCGGCTCCATCTCGATGGCGTAGTTGTTCTTGTCGCCTTCGACTTTCGGGTTGGGCGGGTACTGCAGCGTGACCGACATGCCCGGCTTGTTGGGAATCAGCTTGCTGATGCCGTCGCAGAACATGTAGCTCATGTCCAGCACACGCCCCACGTCGCGGATGGCCGCACGCGCGGCCATGGTGCCGAAGGTGGCGATCTGGCTGACGGCGTCGCGGCCGTACTTGTCCTTGACGTAGTCGATCACGCGGTCGCGGTTGCCCTGGCAGAAGTCGATGTCGAAGTCGGGCATCGAGACGCGTTCGGGGTTCAGGAAACGTTCGAACAGCAGGTTGTATTCGAGCGGGTCGAGGTCGGTGATCTTCAGCGCATACGCCACCAGCGAGCCCGCACCCGATCCCCGGCCGGGGCCGACCGGGCAGCCGTTCTTCTTGGCCCAGTTGATGAAGTCGCCCACGATCAGGAAGTAGCCGGGAAAGCCCATGTTCAGGATCGTTTTGATCTCGAACTCCAGCCGCTCGACGTAGCGCGGCCGCTGGGCATCGCGCTGGGCCGCCTCGGGGTACAGGTGCGCCAGGCGCGCCTCCAGCCCTTCGAAGGACGCCAGGCGGAAGTAGTCGTTGATCGGCATGCCGTCAGGCGTCGGGAAGTTCGGCAACTGCGGTTTGCCCAGCACCAGCGTGAGACTGCAGCGCTTGGCGATCTCCACCGTGTTGGCGATGGCGCTGGGCACGTCGGCGAACAACGCCTCCATCTCGGCGGCCGACTTGAAGTACTGGTCGCGCGTGAACTTGCGCACGCGGCGCTGGTTGCCAAGGATTTCACCCTCGGAAATGCACACGCGCGCCTCGTGCGACTCGTAGTCGTCGGGCAACGCGAACTGCACCGGGTGCGTCGCCACCACCGGCAGCCCCAGGCGCGCAGCCAGTTGCACGGCGGCGATCACATGCGGCTCGTCTTCGGGACGGCCCGCGCGCTGCAGCTCGATGTAGAAACGGTGCGGGAACAGGCTGGCCATCTGCAGCGCCACCTGCGTGGCGCGCTCCGCATGGCCCTGCAGCAGCGCCGCGCCCAGCGGCCCGGCCTGCGCGCCCGACAGCGCGATCAGGCCGCCGTTGAGCTCCTGGAGCCATTCGAGCTTGCAGACCGCCTGCGACTGGCCCCGGCCGACGTTCTGCGTCCAGGCGCGCGCCAGCAGTTCGGAAAGATGCAGGTAACCCTCGGTGTTCTGCACCAGCAGCACGATACGCGTCAGCGCGCCGATTTCGGCGCCCAGTCCTTCGAGGAACACCTCCGCGCCCAGCACCGGCTTGACGCCCTTGCCGCGCGCTTCCTTGTAGAACTTGACTGCGCCGAACAGGTTGTTGAGGTCGGTGATGGCCAGTGCCGGCTGCTGGTCGGCCGCGGCGGCCTTGACGACTTCGTCGATGCGGTTGGTGCCGTCGACGACGGAGAATTCGGTGTGCAGGCGCAGGTGTACAAACATCGCGCCATTGTAGAAAGTCGCTACTGCCACAACGCGGACGCAGGGTCGGCCGTCTGTGCTAGGCGCTGGCCGCACGGCCGGGCTTTTACAATGGATGCGTGCCACAGATCCTCAACATCGCCGCTTATCTCTTCAGCGCCATCGAAGACCCGCAAACCCTGCGCCCTGTGCTGCTAGCCAGCGCCGTGGCGCGCGAGCTCAAGGGCACGATCCTGCTCGCCCCCGAAGGCATCAACATGTTCCTCGCGGGCGAGGCGGACGCCGTCCACGCCTTCCTCGCCGAATTGCGTGCCGATCCGCGCTTCGCCGACCTGGAGACCAAGGAGAGCTGGTCGGCCACACAGCCCTTCCGGCGCATGCTGGTGAAGGTCAAGCGCGAGATCATCCGCATGGACCATCCGGCCATTCAGCCGGCGGCCGGCCGTGCGCCGGGCGTTGACGCGCCCACGCTCAAGCGCTGGCTCGACCAGGGGCACGACGACGCGGGCCAGGCGATCGCCCTGCTCGACACGCGCAATGCCTTCGAGGTCGACCACGGCACCTTCGAAGGCGCCATCGACTGGCGCATCTCGAAGTTCACTGAGTTCCCGCCAGCCCTGCTCGCGCACAAGGACGAACTGGCCGGCAAGACGGTGGTCAGCTTTTGCACCGGCGGCATCCGCTGCGAGAAGGCGGCCATCCTCATGCGAGAAGCCGGCATCGACAACGTGCTGCAACTCGAAGGCGGCATCCTCAAGTATTTCGAGGAGATCGGCGGCGCGCACTACCGCGGCGACTGCTTCGTGTTCGACGGCCGCCGGACGTTGGCGCCCGACCTGAGCGCGACCGGCAGCGCCGCCAGCGCCCGCGCTGCCGAAGACCCTGACCTCGCCCGCAAGGGCTGAAACGCGATTGCCCTGGCTCAGACCGGCGTGGTGCCGGTGTCGGGCGCTGGGCTCTGCACCTTGAACGGGTGGCCCGGCAACGGAATGAATTCGGTTTCGCCCGGCACCTGGCCCATGCGCTGCGCGGCCCAGTCTTCGCCGGCCTGCAGAATGCGCTCGCGCCGGCTCGACACGAAGTTCCAGGTGATGTAGCGCGGGCCATCGAGCGGTGCGCCGCCGACGACCATCAGGCGAACGGCCTGCGCGGCAGTCACCGTGGCACCTTCGCCGTCCGGCAGCAAGGCCATGGTGTGCGCAGCCAATGGCGCGCCGTCGACCTCGATATCGCCGCCCACCGCATAGAGCGCGAGTTCGGGTGCCAGCGGCGGCAACACGAAACGGGCACCGGCAGTCAGCGCGACATCCAGATACAGGGTCTCGGCGAAAGTCGCCACCGGCGAACTGGCACCGAAGGCACTGCCGATCAGCACGCGAACGCGAGCACCCTGCACATCGACCTCGGGAATCGCGCCGGCGGGCGTGTGGATGAAACTGGGATCGACCTCCTCGAAGGCCTGCGGCAGGGCCGCCCACAGCTGAAGGCCATGGTTGACGTAGACGTCATCACGCAGACGCTCAGGCTTGCGCTCCGAATGCACGATGCCACGGCCCGCCGTCATCCAGTTGATGGCGCCGGGCAGGATTTCCTGCACGCTGCCCAGGCTGTCGCGATGCATCATCGCGCCCTCGAACAGGTAGGTGACCGTGGCCAGACCGATGTGCGGATGCGGCCGCACGTCGTGCGACTGGTCCGGCTCCTCGGTGGCAGGACCGAAATGATCGAAGAAAACAAAAGGGCCCACCGACCGCCGCTGGGCGGCGGGCAGCAGGCGCCGCACATGGAAGCCGCCGCCAAGGTCCTTGTCATGAGGTTTCAGCACGAGCAGATCATTCATGGCGGACTCCTTGCCGGCAGCGGCAGTGATGGTGAAAAAGGCGTCGATCAGCCGCGCAGTTTGGCAGCGATGTCGGCCACGCGCTTGCCGTAGAGCTTGGCCGTGTCCAGGTCGCCCTGCGGAATCTCGGCGGCACTGGCGTCCGACGGCGACTGCACGAGCGCACCCACCGAGCCACCCAAATTGTTGATGTCGTTGCGGGTCGCCGCCTTGGTGTTGGCAGGCGGCAGGCCCAGGCTGGCCCAGATGCCGCCGTGCTGCGACGCGAGCGTCTGCAGATAGATCAGGGTCACCTGCTTGTCGCCATTGAAGCTGGCGCTGTTGGTGAAGCCGCCGAACACCTTGTCCTGCCAGGCACGGGTGAACCATGCCTTGGACGAAGCGTCCGCGAATTTCTTGAACTGCCAGCTCGGGCCACCCATGTAGGTCGGCGTGCCGAAGATGATGCCGTCGGCGGCGGCCAGGGTTTCCCAGGCGCCTTCGGGCAGGTTGCCCTCGGCGTCAATGGCGATCAACTGGGCTTGGGCACCTTCGGCAACGGCCTGCGCCACCCGTTGGGTATGGCCGTAGCCGGAATGGTAGACAACTGCAATGTTGGACATGATGAATGCAATGAAAGAGTGAACGTAGAGAGGTTTGGGGGCGAGCTTATTTCTTGTCGATGCTCAGGCGGCCAGGGCCGAACGCAGCGAAAGCCAGCAGGCCACCCGCGATGGCGATGTTCTTGTTGAAGTTGATCATCTGCGCCATCTTCATCGCGTCAGGTGCCGACCAGTACTTGTGAAAGAACACGGCCGCTGCCAGCGTGAACACGGCCAGGACCACGGCCGTGATGCGGGTCTTGAAACCGAGCAGCAGCGCAATGCCGAAGCCCAGCTCGACGATGATCGCCAGCACCGCACCGACCTGCGGCAGTGGCAGACCGACGGAGCTGATGTAGCCCACGGCGCCGGCAAAGCCCATGAGCTTGCCGATGCCAGCGGGAATGAACAGGTAAGCGATCAGGATGCGGCCGACGAGTGCGATCACGTCCTGCGTGGAGGTGGTGGTCACGCCGGTGGACGTGTAGGGAGCGGTATTGGAAGAGGCCATGGAAAACTCCTGAGGTTGAAGAAAAAATCGAAGAACAAGGGAAAGCCGCCCAGTCAGGCGGCTTTGGGGAAAACAGAATCAGGCGGCGAGATCGAACACCAGCACCTCGGCATCCTTGCCCGCTGCCAGCGCGAGTTTCGACTCACCTTGAATCATCGCAGCGTCGCCTGTCGCCAGCTTCGTGCCATTGACCTCGAGCTCGCCGCGCACCAGATGCACGTAGCTCTTGCGTTGCGGATCGAGCGCCAGTTCTGCCGTCTCGGCGCCATCGAGCAGCCCGGCATAAAGCCGCGCATCGGCATGCACCGTCACCGAGCCATCGGCGCCTTCGGGCGACGCCACCAGGCGCAGGCGACCCCGCTTGTCGGCAGCGTTGAAGTTCTTCTGTTCGTAGCCGGGTGGAATACCCCGCACATTGGGTTCGATCCATATTTGAAGGAAGTGTGTCGTTTCATCCTTCTTGTGATTGAACTCGCTGTGTGTGACACCACGTCCGGCACTCATGCGTTGGACATCGCCGGGTGGAATGCTCTCGACATTGCCCATGCTGTCCTTGTGCGCCAACTCGCCCGACAGCACGTAGCTGATGATCTCCATGTCCTTGTGGCCGTGGGTGCCGAAGCCGGCACCGCCCGCCACGCGGTCTTCATTGATCACGCGCAGGTTGCCGAAGCCCATGTGGGCCGGGTCGTAGTAGCCGGCAAAAGAGAAGCTGTGGAAGGACTTGAGCCAGCCGTGATCGGCGTAGCCACGTTCCTGGGATTTGCGAACCGTCAACATCGTTGAACTCCTAGCGACCCCGTGGGGGTCTTCGTGTGCCGCGCCGTGTGCGCAGCGGATGGAGAGAACTTTAGGCCCGCAGAGCGCTTTGAACACCGCCGCGTTTTGATGGCATCATTCAAATTATTTGATTGATTGAAAGTCCCTGCTTGCCCAACGCCCGCGACGTCCTCACGCCCGAAGCACTGTCAATGCTGCAGACTGTGGTCGGCGCTGGCAGTTTTGCAGGTGCCGCACGCGCGCTCGGCCTGGTGCCCAGCGCGCTGAGCTACCGCGTGCGCCAGATCGAGGACGCGCTCGACGTGCTGCTGTTCGACCGCAGTTCGCGTCAGGCACGCCTGACCGCGGCCGGTACCGAACTCATGCGCGAAGCCACACGCCTGCTGGCCGACGTGGAGGCCGTTGCCAACCGCGTCAAACGGGTGGCCACCGGCTGGGAGCCGCTGCTGACCATCGCCGTCGACAGCGTCATCGCGCGCGATCCGCTGTACGACCTGGTTGGCGCCTTCTACGCACTGGAGCCCCCGACGCGGCTCAAGCTGCGCGACGAAACACTCATGGGCACCATCGAGGCCCTCACCAGCGGCGAGGCCGACCTTGCCATCGGCGCGGTGCTCAATGCCACCAGCCTGGCCTTCACGGCCACCGGCATCCGAAGCCGGCCGCTGGGCGAACTGGGTTTCGTGTACGCCGTCGCGCCGCACCATCCGCTCGCGCAACTGGCCGGGCCCGTGACCGACGAAGTGCTGCGCCGCCACCGCGCCGTGGCGGCAGCGGATTCGGCGCGCGTCGCGCAGAGCATGACGGTCAATTTGGTCGGCGGGCAGGACGTGCTCACCGTGCCGACCATGCAAGCCAAACTGGCCGCGCAACTGCACGGCGTCGGTGGCGGTTTTCTTCCGGTGCCGATGGCGCAGCCCTACATCGATGCCGGACACCTGGTCGCAGTGCCGGTCGCACGCGCCATGCCAATCGGGGCCATGCACTGCGCCTGGCGCGCCGGCACGCCAGGCCGTGCACTGGCCTGGTGGCTCGCCCAGTTCGAGCATGAAGGCACACGGCGCGCACTGCTCGAGCGCCACCGCGGCCGATAGGTCGACGGGGCCCGCTCAGACTGCTTCAGCGTCAGGACCCTGCCGCACGATGGCACTCACCGCGACACGGTCCCGTCCGCTTTGCTTGGCGTTGTAGAGCAGCTGGTCGACTGCCGCATACATCCTGTCCGGGTCGAGCTCCATTGCCGCCTCTGGTTCCCAGAACACCATGCCGAAGCTCGCGCGCAGCTTGCCCAAGGGACTGCCGTTGTGGGGAATCGCCAGCCTGCGCACCGCATCGCGCAGGCGCACGGCCAGGCGTTCGGCCGCATCTGCCGTGTCCACCGTCAGCAAGGCACCGAACTCCTCGCCGCCCAGCCGGCACAGGCGATCGCCGGAAAGCTGGAGTTCGGCCTGCACCGCCGCCGACACGGCCTGCAGCACCTGGTCGCCCGCCTGGTGGCCGTAGATATCGTTGTAGGCCTTGAAGTAGTCGACATCGAACATGCAGATGGCAACTGGAACGCCCTGCTGCGCACGGTCCAGCGCCTTGCGGCACAGCACATTGAAATGGCGGCGGTTGAAGGCCCCGGTGAGTTCGTCTGTCACCGACAGGCGCTGCAGGAGATCGTTCGCGCGCTGGAGCTCCAGCGTGCGAGCGCGTACCTGCCGCTCGAGCTCCAACGCCTGCCGGGCCTGCGCGCGATTGACCTCCTGCTCGGCCGCGAGTTTGGCTGCGCGCATCTGGTTCATGGTGTCGGCCAGGCCCAGGGCCAGCAAAAGCATCTGCACCACCGAACCGATCTGCCAGAAATCGCTGACGATCGCACTGGAAGGCAGCACGGCATAGAGCACAGGATAAAGCTCCAGCGAGTTGATCAGCACGCCGACCGACAGCAGCGCGAAAGCCAGGAGAAAGACACGGGCCTCACGCACGCCCTGCCACGCCAGCCATGCCGAAGTGGTCATGGTGACCAGCACGCCCGACAGCCCGACCGGCACGCAGACCAGCCACGCGAGCGCGTAATGGTCAGCCAACCCGATCGGTATCGGCAGCAGGCTGAGCACCGTCAAGCCGCGCACCAGCGCGTAGGTCCGCCGCGACAGCCGATGCGCCAGTTGCATGTAGCTGATGGCAAAGACGCCCGACAGGGCAAAAGAGAGGCTGCCGCCGATCACCAGCATCTGGTTAACCAGCTGCGGCGAGTTCGGCCACAGATACTGTGCCGACAGTCCCTTGAGCGTGAAGCTCCACAGCAGGAAGGCCATGAGGTAGGCCACGTACACGCCGAACGCGGCCCTGCGGGTCAACACGAAAACAATGAAGTTGTAGGCCGCCAGCGCCAGCAATCCACCGAAATACAGGCCCTGCCACAGCATGCTGGTGGCGGACGACACCGCATGCTGCATGGCGCTCGCCAAGTGCAGCGGCATGGCTTCGAACACGCCATCATGGCTGCGCAGGCGCAGGTAGAGGTCCACGGTGTCGCCGGGCGACAGCACGAAGCGGAACGCCACTGAAGGCGTCTGCAGTTGGCGGTCTGAAAAGGGCAGCCTGTCGCCGCCACGCCTCATCAGGCGCTCGTGCCCGGCAACGTCGAGCACATGGAAATCGACGTAATCCTGCAGCGGCGAACCGGTGTCCAGCACCAGTTCCTCGGCTTGCGCAGACGTGCTGACCAGACGCAGCCGCAGCCACCAGACCGAGTGGGACGCGCCCAGGTTGAGCGTGGCCCGATCGTCGTCGACCCATCGCGGGTCGGCACGCACCTGATCGACCGTCAACGTACCAGCCGGGTCTTCCAGGCGCTGCGACTGTGCAGCCACCGGGCGGTTTTCGTTCGCGCCCACGTAGACAGGCCGGGGTTCCGCGGCATCGGCCTCCTGCCCTGCGCACAGCCACCAGCCGACAAAGAGCATCAGCAGCGCGAAAGGATGGAGAGACACATTCGAATGGCGCAACCGCATACGAGCAACAGAATAAGAACGTGTCGAGAACGTGCCAGTCAGGCGGGTTAGAGTCGGCCCATTGTCATTCTGTCACCCAAAAGAAAGAACATCGTCATGAAAATGTCTCCTGCCGAGGAAAGTCGCGATCAGAGTCGCAGCGCAGCGCGTCATTTCGCCGTGATCGGCGCAGGCATGGCCGGCATCGCCGCCGCGCGTACGCTGGTGCAAGCGGGGCACCGGGCCACCGTGTTCGAAAGCGCGGACTCGGTCGGTGGACGCATGGCGAGCGAAACCACGCCTTTCGGCCGCTTCGACAGCGGCGCGCAGTACTTCACCGTGCGCGATCCACGCTTCGAACTCGCGCTCGCGACCGCCCCTGCGCTGTGCAAGCGCTGGAGCGCCAACCTCGTGCGCGTGCTCGACGCCCACGGCCGCGTTGCCGAAGCCGCCCTGCCCTCGCGTGAATCGCACTGGGTGGCCCAGCCGGGCATGGACGCGCTGGTCGCGCACTGGGCCGCGCCGCTGGGCGACAGCCTGGTCACCGGCACGCAGGTCGTACAGATCGAGGCCGATCCGCTCAAGCGCACGCAATGGCAATTGCGCACCGAAGCCGCAGGCGGCGCCAGCCACGTGTACACCGGCTTCGACGCCGTGCTGCTGGCCGTGCCACCGGCGGCGGCCCGCCAGCTGCTCGATCGCACTCACCTGTCGGCCAGCCTGTCGCGCAGCATCGCCAAGGTTCACGCAGCACCCTGCTGGACGCTGATGATCGCCTTCCCGCAGGCCAACCAGCCGACCATGTCGCACCTCGGCCCGCAGTGGAACGTGGCGCGCAGCACCCACCACCGCATCGCCTGGCTCGCGCGCGAATCGTCCAAGCCCGGACGCGACCCGATCGAACGCTGGACGCTCCAGGCCAGCCCCACCTGGTCGCAGGAACATCTGCGCGACGACGCGGCGCGGGTCGAGGCCAAGCTGCTGCGCGCCTTCTCCGAGATCACCGGCATCCACGCGCGGCCCAGCTACGCACAGGCGCGCTGCTGGACCGAGGCGCAGACGCAGGTGCCACTGGGCAAGTCCCACCTCTGGGACGCCAAGGCACGCATCGGGCTGGCGGGTGACTGGTGCATCGGCCACCGCGTGGAAGACGCCTTCCTGTCGGGCCTGTCGCTCGCGCTCGACGCGCTGTGAAGTGCTGAAGCGCTGACACGTCGCCATGCCGTCGGTCGGCCGCTTTGCCCCGTCGCCCACCGGCGCGCTGCACGCCGGCTCGCTGGTCGCCGCGCTGGCCAGCTGGCTCGACGTGCGTGCACGCGGCCCGCACGCACGCTGGCTGGTGCGCATCGAAGATGCCGACACCGAACGCTGCCTGCCGGGCATGGGCGAATACATCCTCGGCCAGCTCGCCGCCTGCGGATTACAGCCTGACGCACCAACGGTCTGGCAGACTCGGCGCACCGCACGCTACCAGCAAGCCCTCGACCGTCTGGCCGCCGAGGCGCTCGCATACCCTTGCGCCTGTTCGCGCAAGGACATCGATCTCGCCCTTGCCGCACGCGGCATCGGCCACGCCCGGCACGGCGAACGCGTCTACCCCGGCACCTGCCGCCACGGGCTGCACGGCCGGACAGCGCGAGCCTGGCGTTTCGCCACGGAGACCTTCACGCACGGCGGGCACCCCCCGCCGCTTCGCTGGCATGACCGCCGCCTGGGCGCCCAGCAGCAGGACGTGGCGGCCGAGGTCGGCGACTTCGTGCTGCGCCGTGCCGACGGCCCCTGGGCCTATCAGCTCGCCGTGGTGGTCGACGACGCCGACCAGGGCGTCACCGACGTCGTGCGTGGTGAAGACCTCTGCGACAACACGGCGCGCCAGATCCTGCTGCAGCGTGCGCTCGGCATGCCTACGCCCGCCTACCTGCACACCCCCCTGGTGCGAGGTGCCGACGGCCACAAGCTGTCCAAGCAGAACGGCGCCGCGCCGATCGACACCGGCACGCCAGCCGCCGCCCGTGCGGCCCTTGACGCCGCGGCGCGGGTGCTCGGCCTGCCGGCGGCGAGCGGCACGGCCGAAAGCCACACGCTGGCCGACATGCTCGCAGGCTGGGTCGAGCCCTGGCGCGTTCTCTACAATCCCGGGCCGTGATGAACAACCCTGCCACCGCTCCGGACGCCCCGTCGCCCGACTCCTCTTCCGCCGCACCGTCCGGGGAAGCCACCAACGCCGCGCCGTCCGCCGAGGCACCACCGCATCCGCTGCACCGCCGCCTCAAGAGCTTCGTCAAACGCGGCGGACGGACCACCGACGGCCAGGCCAAGGCCTATGCGGACTTCGGCCCGCGCTTTCTGGTGGCCTATCGGCCCGAACCAATCGACTTTGCAGCCACTTTCGGCCGCGCAGCGCCCACGGTGCTGGAGATCGGTTTCGGCATGGGCGAGGCGACGGCGCACATTGCCACCGTGCGGCCCGACACCAACTTCCTGTGCTGCGAAGTGCACGAAGCCGGCGTGGGCAAGCTGCTCAAGCGCTGCGGCGAACAGGGCATCGAGAACATCCGCATCGTCGCGCACGACGCAGTCGACGTGATCGACCACATGCTGCCGCATGGCGTGCTGGCCGGCGTGCATGTGTTCTTTCCGGACCCGTGGCACAAGGCGCGCCACAACAAGCGCCGTCTGCTCCAGACGCCGCTGGTGCGCAAGCTGGCCGAGCGCCTGGTGCCCGGCGGCTACATCCACTGCGCGACCGACTGGCAGCCCTACGCAGAACAGATGCTCGACGTACTGTCGACCGAACCGCTGCTGCGCAACACCGCCGACGCTGTGGCCGGCGGCTACGCGCAAAAGCCCGACTATCGCCCCCTCACCAAGTTCGAGAACCGCGGCATCAAGCTGGGCCACGGTGTGTGGGACCTGGTGTTCGAGCGCATCTGACCCGGCCAGCCAGCCCCGCCTCGAGGCCCGCGCTCAGGCCGTCTCGGCCAGCGCGTCGCCCAGTGCGTTGATCAATCGATCGATCTCGGCCTTCTCCGAGATGAACGGCGGGGCCAGCTGGATCGTGTCGCCGCCAAAGCGCACGTAGAAGCCCTTTTTCCAGCACGCCATGGCAATGTCGTAGGGCCGACGGGCCGGCTCGCCGGGCAGCGCGGCAATGGTGAAGCCGGCAGCCAAGCCGTAGTTGCGAATATCGGTCACATGCTTGGCGCCCTTGAGGCTGTGCACGGCGGCCTCGAAATGCGGCGCCAGTGCGGCGGCACGCGCGAACATGTCTTCCTTGACGAGCACGTCGAGCGCTGCGAGCCCGGCCGCGCAGGCCACCGGATGCGCCGAATAGGTGTAGCCGTGCGGGAATTCGATCATGTAGTCCGGGCCGCCGGCGGCCATGAACGTGTCGTAGATCTCCTTTTTGGCGATCACCGCGCCCAGTGGCTGCGCGCCATTGGTCACCTGCTTGGCGATGTTCATGATGTCGGGCACCACGCCGAACGCGTCTGCGCCGGTGGCTGCGCCGCAGCGGCCGAAAGCGGTGATGACCTCGTCGAAGATCAACAGGATGTTGTTGGCCGTGCAGATGTCGCGCAGGCGCTGCAGGTAGCCCACGGGCGGCACCACCACACCGGCAGAGCCCGAGAAAGGCTCGACGATCACTGCGGCGATGGTCGATGCGTCGTGCAGTGCAATGATGTCCAGCAGGCGGTCGGCCAGTTCGGCGCCGTGTTCGGGCATGCCGCGGCTGAACAGATTGCTCGCGAGCTGGGTGTGCGGCAGGTGGTCGGCCTCCAGGGTCTGGCCGAACAGCTTGCGGTTGCCCGCAATACCACCGACCGAAATGCCGCCGAAGTTCACACCGTGGTAGCCCTTCTCGCGACCGATCAGGCGGGTCTTGCCGGCCTGGCCCTTGGCGCGCCAGTAGGCGCGCGCCATCTTCAGCGAGGTGTCGGCCGACTCGGAACCCGAGCCGGTGAAGAACACATAGTCCAGACCCGCAGGCGTGACTTCCTTGATGCGGTTGGCCAGCTCGAAGGCCAGCGGATGGCCGAACTGGAAGCCCGGCGCGTAGTCGAGCTTGCCGACTTGCTTGCTCACCGCCTCGGTGATTTCCGGCCGGCCATGACCCAGGCCACAGCACCACAGGCCCGACAGGCCGTCGAAGATCTTGCGGCCGTCCGCGTCGGTGTAGTAGGCGCCCTTGCCCTCCACGATGATGCGCGGGTCGGCCTTGAAGTTGCGGTTGGCGGTATAGGGCATCCAGTGCGCGTCGAGCCAGGCGGCATCGGTGCGCACGGTGGATTCGGGTGCCGAGGGCACAGGGGCGGTCTGGACGGTCATGGCGCGATCCCGCGGCAGGCGGGCTCATGGAGTAGTGGATGGCGGTGATTGTTGGGCCAGGCTTCAGTGGTACAAATGGCGCAATATCAATGTTCACTTGCGGATTTATGCAAGAAACCGACACCGATCGAAGCAGCCCCAAGAACCGCGCCCTGCTCGGCCAGCTCGCCGACATGGACCTGCGCCTGCTGCGCGTGTTCAAGAGCGTGGCCGACTGCGGCGGCATGGCTGCCGCCGAGCTGGAACTGAACATCGGCACCTCCACCGTGAGCCGCCATGTCAAAGACCTGGAGACGCGCCTGGGCCTGGTGCTGTGCCGGCGCGGCCGTGCCGGCTTCGCGCTCACGCCCGAAGGCCAGCGCGTCTACGACGAAACGCTGCGCCTGCTGGCCTCGGTGGACGCGTTTCGCAGCAGCATCGACGACATCCACAGCCGCATGGGCGGACAGCTCGAGCTCGCCATCTTCGACAAGACCGCGAGCAACCCCCAGGCGCACATCGGCGTTGCGCTGGCCCGCTTTCACCGGGAGGCGCCGGCCGTGTCGCTGAGCCTGCACGTCGCGTCGATCAACACGATCGAGCGCGGCGTCATCGACGGCAGTTTCCATGTGGGCATCATCCCGGCGCACCGCAGTTCGATGAGCCTCGACTACGCGCCGCTGTTCGGAGAAACCATGCTGCTGTACTGCGGCCGGGGCCACCCGCTCTTCGGCGCGCCGCACCGCGGGCTCACGTGGGCCCGGCTCAAGGCGCACGATTTCGCCGCGCTCGGCGAGCATTCGCCCAACATGGAGCTGAGCCACCGCAAGCAGTTGCCACGCACCGCCACCGCCTTCGACCAGGAGGGCATCGCGACGCTGATCCTTTCGGGCAGCTTCATCGGCTTCCTGCCCGACCACTACGCGGAGAGCTTCGAACGCCAGGGGCTGATGCAGCCGGTGGCGCCGGAGCGTTTTCGCTACGAATGCAGCTTCGTCAGCCTCACGCGCCGGTCGCCACAGCCCTCGCGGGCCACGCAGTTGCTGCAGGATTGCCTCCGGGCTGCGCACGGAGGCGCAGCCTAGCGTTGGCAGCCATGGCACCCAGGGGTAAGTCCGGGGGTGGCGAGGACAGTGCATTGTCAAACTCATGACAGTGGACCGTCGAGCATGAGCTTAGAGTGGCTCGCACCCCACGGAGACAAACTATGACGACCAAGGCGACTTTCGTGCGCATGCAGGACAGCACGCGCGAAGACTGGCAGACCATCGGCGGCGAATTCATGCACTTTTCGCGCGGCCTGCCCGAGCGGGTGATCAAGCACCTGCAGATCCTCGAAGGCGACTATGGCGGCTTCCCCGTCGACCGCTACACCCATTCGTTGCAGACCGCAACCCGCGCACTGCGCGACGGCCGCGATGAGGAGTATGTGGTGTGCGCCCTGTTGCACGACATCGGCGACACGCTGGGCTCGTTCAACCATCCGGACATCGCGGCCGCGATCCTCAAGCCCTTCGTGAGCGAGGCCAACCACTGGATGGTGCAGCACCACGGCATCTTCCAGGGCCACTATTTCTTCCATCACCTGGGCATGGACCGTGACATGCGCGACCAGTTCAAGGACCATCCGCACTACGCCCACACAGCCGAGTTCTGCGAGCGCTACGACAACCCCGCCTTCGACCCAGAGGCCGAGACGCTGCCCATCGAGCACTTCATGCCGATGCTCGCGCGCGTGATGGCGCAGCCCAAGCAGAGCATCTACAAGGCGGCGCTGCAGCAGCCGCAACCCGCCACCGTCTGACCCCAACAGGAGCCCCTCATGAACGCCACATCCCAATCCGAAGTCCAGCAACTCGTCTCCGCAGAAGAATGGCAGCTGCGCGTCGACCTCGCCGCCTGCTACCGCCTGGTCGCGCTGTACGGCTGGAGCGACCTGGTCTTCACGCACATCAGCGCGCGCGTGCCGGGACCCGAGCACCACTTCCTCATCAACCCATACGGGCTGATGTTCGACGAGATCACCGCATCGAGCCTGGTCAAGGTCGACCAGAACTGCAACAAGGTCATCGAATCGCCCTACCCCGTGAACCCCGCCGGCTTCGTGATCCACAGCGCGGTGCATGCCGTGCGCGAGAACGTGCAGTGCGTGCTGCACACCCACACCAAGGCGGGCATCGCGGTCAGCGCACAGAAAGGCGGCGTGCTGCCCATCAGCCAGCAGTCAACCTTCGTGCTGGCCTCGCTGGCTTACCATGGCTACGAAGGCGTGGCCATCCGCGACGACGAAAAGGCGCGCCTGCAGGCCAACCTGGGCAACGCCAACTTCCTCATGCTGCGAAACCATGGCCTGTTAACCTGCGGCAAGACC
This sequence comes from Variovorax ginsengisoli, assembly GCF_030811835.1. Classification (GTDB taxonomy): domain Bacteria; phylum Pseudomonadota; class Gammaproteobacteria; order Burkholderiales; family Burkholderiaceae_C; genus Variovorax; species Variovorax ginsengisoli_C. Next base: position 89,270 of record NZ_JAUSRO010000020.1, read on the forward strand.
ATCGCCGACGCCTTCCTGTCGATGTATACCTTCGAGAACACCTGCCAGATCCAGATTGCCGCGCAGTCCGGCGGCGGCGAACTCACCCATGTCGACCCGAAGATCGTCGACGGCGTCGGCCATGCCATGAAGGTGCAGACCGGCGGGCTGGGCGGCAGCTTCGTCTGGCCCTCGCTGATCCGCAAACTCGACCGTATCGACACCAGCTACCGAAACTAAACACCATGCCTCGCCTGCTCCCGCTCCTGCGTCTGCTCCTGATTCCTGCCGCCGCCCTCAGCCTTGCGGCGCAGGCCGACACAGTCAAGGTGCTGACCGCGGGTGCGTTCAAGCAGGTGGTGCTCGCGGCGGTGCCGGCCTTCGAGGCACGCACCGGCCACAAGGTCGAGATCCAGAACGACACGGCCGGCGCGCTGGGCCGCCGCATCGCGACCGGCGAAGCCTTCGACGTGGTGGTGCTCACCACCGGTGCGCTGCAGCCGCTCGGTGCCAGCGGGCGCGTCGCGGCCAACAGCATCGTGCCGCTCGGCAAGGTAGGCATCGGTGTGGCCGTGAAGGCCGGTGCGCCCGAGCCGAAGATCGATACCGAAGAAGCCTTCAAGCAGGCGCTGCTCGGTGCCCGCAAGGTCGCCTACATCGATCCGACCTCGGGCGGCTCCAGCGGCATCTACCTCGATGGCCTGTTCCAGCGCATGGGCATCGCCGATGCCATCCGTGCCAAGGCGGTGCTGGTGCCCGGTGGGCTGGTGGCCGAGCGCCTGGTCACCGGCGAGGCTGACCTTGCCGTCCACCAGGTCAGCGAGATCCTGCCGGTGCAGGGCGTGTCCTTCGTCGGGCCGCTGCCTGAAGCGGTGCAGAACTACACGGTGTATGCGGGTGGGGTGGCGGGCGACGCCGCCCACGCGGCCGCCGCGCGGGAGTTCCTGGCATCGCTCGCGGCGCCGGAGCGGGTGGAAACGCTGCGGGCCAAGGGCATGATGGCGCCGTGAGAGGCCGCCCTCAGCCCCCCACCACCGGCTCACCCAGATTCAACATCAGCCGGTTCGCCCACGCGAAGATGGCCACCGCGTGCAGCGCATCGAGAATCTCGAGGTTCGACAGGCCCGCGGCACGCGCGGCCAGCAACTGCGCGGCGCCAAAGCCGGCAGGGTCGCGGGTCAGCTCGATCGACAGATGCACGATGGCCCGCTCGCGCGCATTGGTGCCGGCGGTCTCGGGGTCGGTGAACACCTGGGCGATCACATCGTTGCGCCGCGCGAGTTGCTCGAAGCGCTGCGCATGCACCGACGCACAGTACACGCAGCCATTGATGCGCGAGACCACCGCGCTGGCCAGTTCACGCTCGGCGCGCGACAGGCCGCCCGGTGCGTACATGATCGCGTTGAACACCGTGGCGCGTTCCTGCAGGATGCGCGGCTGCTGCACCAGCAGCAGGTAATAGTCGGAGCTGCGGGCCTTCGGGTGGCTGGTGTCCAGCACCCGCACCTGCTCGGCCGTGGCCTGCGTCAGGTCGAGCACCGGCAGCCACGACTTCCAGCCCAGCACTTCGCTGGTGAAGCCGTTGATGCGCAGCGGCTCGCCGGGTGGCGGCAGGTTGGCCGGGTGCACGAAAGGCGCGCTCTCTTCGGCTGCAACGGGCGCCACCGCATCGCCGCCGAGCGCTGCCAGCGCCTGCAGGCCCGCGACCACGCGCACCTGGTAGGCGACGAAGGCGATCAGCTGTGCCAGCGCCACCACCTCGGCCGTGGTCAGGCCCGCGGCGGGCAGCGTCAGCAGCGCCGCACGGTCCCCTTCGACAGGCCGATCGGTCAGCGTGCGGGTGAAGGCGAGCACGGCCTCTAGGCGCGGGCCCTCACCGAAGGCGGCGAGCGACTCGACGGCCGCCCCGTCCGCCGCCGCCTGCTGCGCCGCGCTCAGCGGCGCGAGCGCATCGAGCTGCGCGCGATAGTGCGCCTGCAGCGCGGTGCTGCCGGCGCTGCGCGCGATCGCATGCGCGGCCAACAGGCGCTCGACCAGCGGTGGCCCCGACAGCGCCGGATCGAACAGCGCCGCGTAGCTGCCCTGCGTGGCCACTGCCACCTTGTCACGCTGGTGGCGCACGGCGTAGACCGGGCTGTCGGCGGCCAACGGCACGCAGGCATCGACGAGGTCGGTGGAAAGAGGCGAATCGGTCATGGGTGGTGTCTCCAGGAATCAGAAAGAAAACGCAGCACGCCCTGCCACGACGCTTCGTCCGCATGCGCGTTGTGGGCAGGCGTGCCGCCCGTGGTGCTGCGCCGCCCCGACACAAGATGCGCGTAGCCCAGCTGGGTGGTCGGCACATACGGGAACAGGATCGAATGGCCCGCGCCCTCGAAGTCCAGATGCGTCACCGCATGCGGATGGCCGAACTGCGCCAGGCGCTCGGTCACCATGCGGCTGTAGAGACTCGACGGCCAGGAGCCGTCGTCGGTGGCCGACAGCAGCATCACCGGACCGCGAATGCGCTCGACCCGGATGCGGGCGCGCTCGACCGCATCCGGGTCCTGCAGCGCAGTCAGCAGCGCGGCAGCATGACGGCGCGGCTCCGGGCCTTCGTCCCACGGCGCCCAGGTGGCCGTGCGGTTGTGCTCCCACACGTGCGGCAGCGGCTGGCCGCGGAAGATCCAGGCCGGGCCTTCGCGGCCGAGGGCCGGGTCGCAGGCGTTCTGCGCGCAGTGCACCACGGCGCCGGGCACGTAGCCGATCACGGCCGAGACCGACTCCGGGAACAAGGTGCCCAGCAGCAGCACCAGTTCCCCGCCGCGCGACTGGCCGCTGAGTGCAACGAAGCCGCGCGCCGGCTGCACCGTGCGATGCAGCCAGGCCAGCGCGGTCTCGAAGTACTCGAGCTTCGTGGCGGAGATGTAGTCCGACAGCCCCGGCGCCTTGAAATAGGCGAGCGCAAACGCGGCATAGCCGTGCGAGGCATAGAGCGCGGCGCGCGGCTCGTTGATGCCGCCGCCCGATCCGTTGAGAATCATCACCGCCGGATGCGGCCCCGGCCCCGCCGGCAGGTAGAGCGTGCCGACCAGGCCGTCTTCGCGCACCTCGCGGCGCGTCACGCCCTTGCCCGCCAGGCGTTGCACGAAGCCGCCCTGCAGCACGGCGCCGTCTGCGCGCAGCACCGTGATGTCAGTACGCAACGCGGCGCCCGGTTCCGCGCCGAAAGGCTCGCGCGCACCGGGGGTGTCGGGCACCTGCGACCAGACCAGACCCATCGCAGACACGCCGTCGTAGCTGCCTGAGACCGGCGCATCGCGCTGCAGGTCGACGGTGCCGCTGGCATCGGCCACGAAGCGCGCCGCGGCCCGCCACGGCACGCCTGGCCCACGCAGCGTGCAGCTCACGACTTCGATCTCCTCGCCCGGCGCCAGCCCATCGACCGCGATGCGCCGCGGCACGTCGATCAGCGCGTCGGCCGGTGTAATGCTCAGCATGCGTGCGGCCTCACTTGGTGCGCGTGACCTGCATGGCGGTCGTGCGGTCGCTCAGCAGCGGCACGACCTTCAGGCCCTTCTTCGCGGCCCAGATGTTCTGGTAGTGGAACAGCGGAATCTGCCCCACGTCGTCCGTCACCAGCTTGGCGGCATGGCGAAAGATGGCTTCGCGGCGCGGTGCATCGAACTCCACCGTGGCGGCGTCCAGCGCCTTGTCGACCGACTCGTTGCTGTAGCGGCCCCAGTTGTTGGAGCCGCGTCCGCGCTTGGCGTCGTTGGTGGCCAGCGTCTGCAGCAGGCCGTAACCGGCTTCGCCCGTGCCATTGCCCCAGGCGATCACGCTCACGGCAAATTCGTTCTTGTTCGCGCGGCTCGAATACACCGCCCATGGCACCACCTCGACCTTGGTCTTCACGCCGATCCGGCTCCAGAACTGGGCCACTGCCTGCACCGTCTCGGGCGCCTGCGGGTAGCGGTCGCCCGGCACGTGGATCGCAATCTGGAAGCCCTGCGGAAAGCCGGCCTCGGCCAGCAGCTTCTTCGCCTGCTCCGCGTTGTAGGCAATGTCCTTGACCTCCGGGTTGTAGCCGAAGCTGCCCTTGGGCATCCACTGGTTGGCCTCGGTCACCGTGCCCTGCAGCACGCGGTCGACGATGGCCTTGCGGTTGATGCCCAACGACAGCGCCTGGCGCACACGCACGTCGAGCAGCGGGTTCTTCTCGAGCGGCTTGCCCGCGTTGTCGGTGATGAACTCGTTGGGGCCGGCCTTGAAGCTCGGCTGCAGCAGCAGCACGCGCAGGCCGGGGTACGTGTAGACGCTGACCTTCGGGTCCTTGCGCAGCTTCTCGACGTCGGTCACGGCCACCTTGTCGATCACGTCCACGTCACCCGCGAGCAGCGCGGCCGTGCGCGCCGCGCCGTTGTTGATGAATCGGTAGTTGACCTTCTCCCACAGCGGCTTCGGCCCGTAGTAGCCCGGGTTGCGCTCGAACACCGTGCGGTCGCCCGGCACGTACGAAATGAACTTGTAGGGGCCGGTGCCGATCACCGCGCGCCCCGCGTTGTAGTCCTCCGTCTTCGACTTCTCGCCCACGTGCTTGCTCACGATGTAGATCGACGCGATGTCCAGCGGCAGCATCGGGTTGGGCGTGTTGGTCTTGATGATGAGCGTGGCCGGGTCCTTGGCGGTGGCCGACTCCACCGTGCGCAGCGCGCCCGAATACGAGGCCACGCTGCCTGGCACGCTGCGCGCGCGCTGGAACGAAAACACGATGTCGTCGGCCGTGAACGGCGTGCCGTCCTGCCACTTGACGTCGGTGCGCAGCTTGAATTCCCAGGTCTTGTCGTCCAGCGTCTTCCAGCTCAACGCCAGCGCGGGTTCGAGCTTGCCGCCGTCGCGCGAATTGATGATCGAGTCCCAGAAGTGCAACGCGAGCGAACGGTCGCCCGCATGGTTGTTGAGCTGCGGATCCACCGAGGAGACCGGGTCGGCGAAGGCGATGGAGAGCGTCTGGGCCGATGCGGCTGTGCCCGTGGCAAGCAATGCGGCGGCAACGATGGGGAGCAAACGGTTCATGTTGAAAATCCTTCAGGCAAAAAGACGGGGATCAGATGGAAGCGTCGTCGTACAGGTGGCAGGCCGTGGCATGCCGCACCGCAATGCCGCGCAGCCGCGGCACCTCGGTGCGGCAGCGCGGCATCGCCTGCGGACACCGGGGGTGGAAGTGGCAGCCTGAGGGCGGCGCGATCGGGCTCGGAATCTCGCCCCGGATCGCGCTGAACACGGTGCGGCGTGCGTCGATGCTCGGAATTTCCGCCAGCAGCGCCTGCGTGTACGGATGGCTCGGCCGTGTGAACAGCTCGGCCACCGGCGCGCTTTCGACCACGCGGCCCAGGTACATCACCACCACGCGGTCGCACAGATGCTCGATCACGCCCAGGTCGTGGCTGATGAAGAGATAGGCCAGCCCCAACTGGTCGCGCAGGTCCATGAACAGGTTCAGGATCTGCGCCTGGATCGACACGTCCAGCGCGGCCACGGCCTCGTCGCAGACCAGCATCGACGGCTGCACCGCCAGCGCGCGCGCAATGCCGATGCGCTGGCGCTGGCCGCCGCTGAACTGGTGCGGGTAGCGGTGGCGCAGCGCGGGGTCGAGCCCGGCGCGCTGCAGCTGGGCGCACACATAGTCGTCCTGCCCGACCGCGTCGGTCAGGCCGTGCAGCAGCGCGGCCTCGCCCACGATGCGCGAAACGCGCAGGCGCGGGTTCAGGCTCGCATACGGGTCCTGGAACACCATTTGAATGCGCAGGCGGGCGGCGAGCTGTTCCTCCGCCGACAGGCTCGCGACCGGCTTGCCACCAACAATCACCTCACCCTCGGTGGGCGTCAGCAGGCCCGCGGCGATGCGGCCCAGCGTCGACTTGCCACAGCCCGATTCACCCACCAGGCCAACCACCTCGCCAGGCCGCACCGACAGATCGACGCCATCGACCGCGTGCGTGACGACCGGCGCTTTGCTCAGACCCACGCTGCGCAGCGCGCGGCCCACCGCCCCTGGCGGTGGCGTGGCGCCAAAGCGTTGTGCGACCTGCTTCAACTCGATCAGCGGCACACCCTCTTCCAGCGCCGCCGCGCGTGCCATGGCGGGCAGCGCCATCGGCACCGCAGGCGCCGGCTTGCCATGCTGCGGATGGAAGCAGCGCACCGTGTGCCACGGCGCGTCGTGCCGCGGATGCGAAATCTCGGGCCGCTGCGCGCAGGCCGCATCCGCATGCGGGCAGCGCGGCGCAAAAGCGCAGCCAGCCGGCATGTTCAACAGGCTGGGCGTCATGCCCTGGATCTGCCGCAGGCGCGCGCCACGCTCGTTGGCGCTCGGCAGGCTGTCGATGAGCCCCCGCGTGTACGGATGCTGCGGATGGTCGAGCACGTCGGCCACCGTGCCGTGCTCCACGATGCGCCCGGCGTACATCACGGCAATTTCGTCGGCCAGGCTCGCCACCACCGACAGGTCGTGGCTGATCCAGATGAGCGAGGTGCCGGTTTCACGCACCAGTTTCTGCACTTCCGAGAGGATCTGCGCCTGGATGGTCACGTCCAGCGCGGTGGTCGGCTCGTCCGCAATGATCAGGTCGGGGCCGTGCAGCATGGCGATGGCAATCGCCACCCGCTGGCGCATGCCACCCGACAGCTGGTGCGGGTAGGCGCGCAGGCGCTCTTCGGGGCTGGGAATGCCCATGCGCGCGAGCGTGTCGCGCGCATGGCGGCGCGCTTCGTCGGTGGACACGCGCTTGTGCGCCTTCACCGCCTCGATCATCTGCGTGTCGACCCGCAGCACCGGGTTGAGCGTGGCCATCGGGTCCTGGAAGATCATCGCGATGCGGTTGCCCTGCAGCTCGCGCCGCTCGGTCGTCGGCAGCTGCGTGAGTTCGCGGCCCTGGAACAGCACCTGTCCGCCTTCGACCTTGCCCGGTGGATCGACCAGGCCCATGATCGAAAAGCCGGTCACCGACTTGCCCGAACCCGACTCCCCCACCAGTCCCAGCACCTTGCCGCGGCCCAGTGTGAACGACACGCCATCGACCACCGGCAGCACGCCGGCGCGCGTGTGGAAGCGCGTCTGCAGGTTGCGGACTTCGAGCGTCGGGACTTCGAGGTCCTGCACGGGAACTGCGCTCATTTCTGAAGCCTCGGGTTGAGCACGTCGCGCAACTGGTCGCCCACCAGGTTGATCGCGACGATGGCGGCCAGCAAGGCAACGCCGGGGAAGAAGCTGATCCAGTATTCGTTGGACAGCAGGTACTGATAGCCGTTGGAAATCAGCAGGCCCAGCGAGGGCTCGGTGATCGGCACGCCCAGGCCCAGGAAGGACAGCGTCGCCTCCAGCGTGATGGCGCGCGCAATCTGCAGCGCGCCGATCACCAGCAGCGGCGGCAGGCAGTTCGGCAGGATGTGGCCGGTGACGATGCGCCAGCGCGGAATGCCCTGCCCCTGCGCCGCGTCCACATACTCGCGCCGCGCCTCCACCAGCGCCTGGCCACGGGCGGTGCGCGCGTAGTACGCCCATTCGAGCAGCACCAGCGTGAGCATGACGTTGCCCACGCCCTTGCCCAGGTAGGCCAGGATCATCAGCGCCATCAGGATGGTGGGAAACGACAGCAGCAGGTCGACCAGCCGCATCAGCAATGCATCCACCTTGCCGCCGGCATAGGCGGCCACCAGGCCGATCAGCGTGCCAACCACCGCTGCAATCAGCGCCGAACCCACGCCCACCGTCAGGCTGATGCGCAGCCCGTAGACGATGGCCGAGTACAGGTCGCGGCCCTGGCCGTCGGTGCCCAGCCAGTAGGTGTAGCCGCCCTCGCTGCTCTGTGAGCCGGGTGGCAGGCGCGCGTCGAGCACGTCGAGCTGCATCAGGTCGTAGGGATTCTGCGGCGTGATCCAGGGCGCGAGCAATGCGGCCAGCACCACCAGCCCCAGCAGCACCAGCCCGCCGACGGCGATGCGAGAGCGCAGAAAGTCAGCGGCCACGCGCCACCAGATCGAGCGTTCGTCGTAGCTTTTCACTGCGCTCATCTCGCACCTTCCAGTCGAACGCGTGGGTCCAGCAATTTGTAGAGCAGGTCGACGATGAGGTTCAGCGTCACGAAGATCACCACCACCACCATCAGGTAGGCCACCACGACCGGCCGGTCGAGCGAATTGATGCTGTCGAGGATGAGCTTGCCCGCGCCCGGCCAGGCGAAGATGCTTTCGGTGACCACCGCGTACGCGATGGTGGCGCCCAGCTCCAGCCCCAGCACCGTGACCAGCGGGATCATGGTGTTGCGCATGACGTGCATCAGCACCACGCGCGTGGGCGTCAGGCCCTTGGCGCGCGCGAACTTGACGTAGTCCTGCGGCAGCACCTCGCGCACCCCGGCCCGCGTCAGGCGCAGCACCAGCGAAATCTTGAACAGCGCCAGGTTGAAGGCCGGCAGCAGCAGGTGCTGCCAGCCGTCGAGCGTGAGCCACGACCACTGCACGCCGAACAGCTCACGGGTGGCGCCGCGCCCGCTGGCCGGCAACCAGCCCAGCTGCACACTGAACACCATGATCAGCATCAGCGCCACCCAGAAGGCCGGCAGCGAAAAGCCGACGATGCTGGTCGCCATGAGCGTGCGCGACACGGGGTGGTCTGGCTTCATGCCCGCGAACAGCCCCAGCGGCACCCCCAGCACAATGGCCATCAGCAGCGCCACGAAGGCCAGTTCCATGGTCGCCGGCAGGCGCTGCAGGATCAGGCGCACCGCGTCTTCCTGGTAGACGAAGCTGCGGCCCAGGCTGCCGTGCAGCGCCCCGTCGACGAAAGCCAGGTACTGGCGCCACAGCGGCTGGTCGAGCCCGAGCCGCGCGATGGCCGCCAGGCGTTCCTGCTGGTTCATGTCCTCGCCGATGAGGATGTCGATCGGGTTGCCAATGGCATGCAGCCCGATGAAGACGATCAGCGTCATCGCCACCACCACGCCGAACGCCTGCAGCAGACGGCGAACCAGCCAACCCGTCATCGCGCCACCTCGTGGCCGTTAGGGTCCTCGGCCTCGGCTTCGGTAGCGGCTTGATTTTCGGGCTCGATGTACGGCGGCAGCACCGACGGCGTCCACTCGTCGCCGTCGAGCTCCGGCTCGGCATAGCGCTGCATGGCGACGAAGTGCTGGTCGACGTCTTCGCGCAACAGGGCCGCAGCGAGGCCGCGCGCCAGCCGCTGGGCGCCGTCGGTGATCTGCGGAATGTCGCCCGCCGCCGCACCGTGCGAGAGCGAAGCGGCATAGTTGAAGCAGTGCACGCGCGCGAGGCCGGGGCAGGCACCGGGCGTCTTTTCCTGGAATTCGAAGAGCGGGCCGAGGTCCGGCGATTCGGCCAGCTCGCTGTCGGCCATGCCTTCCGGCGGCGCGAAGCGGTCTTGCCACACGCGAACCTGCGATGCAAAAGCAGCGAACTCGGGCCGCAGCGTCCAGTCGGTGCGAAAGCCGGTGCTGAACACGACGAAGTCCGCGGCCAGCGGGCCCTTGGGGGTGTCCAGGCGCAGCGCGCCGTCGGCCCGCTGGGTGGCACCGAGCACAGGCGTGCCCAGCTGGAAATGCGCATTCGCGTGGCGCGACACGCGCAGCGTGCTGCCGTGCGGCGGCGGCACCTGCTGCACGTTGATGTAGTGGCGCATGCGCCATTTCCATTCGTCGGGCAGTTGCCAGAACCCGTGCACCATGCCGGGGTTGCCCGCGCCCTTGCCCTTGTTGACCCGAGGCAGATCGGCGCGGCGGATCAGCAGATCGACGCGCGCTGCGCCAGCCTCCAGCGCGGTGGCGGCGGCGTCCATGGCGGACGCGCCGCCACCGACCACGGCCACGCGCAGGCCTTGCAGGCTCGCGGCGTCCCAGCGCTCCGACGAATGCGCCCAACGCGCGCGCGGCAGCGAAGCGGCCCAGTCGGGCACCCAGGCACCGCCCAGGCCGTCGCGGCCGGTGGCGAGCACCACGTGACGCGCCTGCACGCTGTAGGGCCTGTCACCTGCGGCCAGGTCGATCAGATCGATCTGCACCACGCCGTCCGCACGCGGCAGCACCGCACTGACCTGCTGGTCGTTTCGCACGTCGAGCGCCAGCACGCGCCGGTACCAGCGCAGGTACTCGGCCCACTGCAGGCGCGGGATCTTGTCGAGCGCGTCCCACGCAGCCAGGCCGAACTGGGCCTCGAACCACGCCCGAAAGGTCAGTGCCGGCAGGCCGAGCGCGGGGCCGGTGAGTTCCTTGGGCGAGCGCAGCGTTTCCATGCGCGCGGTGGTTGCCCACGGCCCTTCGAAGCCGGCCGGCGCGCGGTCATAGATGCGCGCGCGCAGGCCCAGATGGGTGAGCGTGGCCAGCAGCGCCAGGCCTGCCATGCCGCCGCCAACGATGGCGACGTCCAGCGGCGCCTCCGCCGCGCCAGCTTTGGGGGGCACCCAGCTTTTGGCGGGCAGGCCGAGCCACGACAGGTCTTGTCGCAGGCGGGCTTCAAGTGCGGGCAGGCCGATCTCTGCAGTCATCGGGGGGCTTTCATTCAGGAAGGTCGGAAGGTTCGTCATCGCCGTAGAGCGTCTGCAGCAGCGCGCCGTGCGCAGACGGCTCGTGACGCACGAAATGGGGCAACGCGGTGGCCGCGTCCAGCAAGGCGTCGATCAGCGCCCGCACGGGGGGCGCGACCGGCCTGCCCTGCGGCGTGATCACGCCGAATACGAACGGTATGTCGGTGTCCAGCGGCCGCACGGCGAGGCCTTGGAGCGGCGCGCCGTAGGCCGTCAACGGCTCCAGCACGGCCACACCCAGGCCGGCGCGCGCCAGCGCCTGGGCGTTGACCGAGGAATTCGTTTCGATCAGCGCGTCGCTGCGCGTTGGCAGGTGCCCAGCGCGCGCCAGCGTGGCGTCGAGCCGGCGCCGCAGCCGGAAGGGGTTGCTCATGGTGACGATGCGGCGTTGGGCAAGCAAGGCCAAGGGCACGACGTCGTGCGCGGCGAGCGGATCGTCTTCCGGCAGCACCGCCAGGCAGGGCATCTGGCCGATCCAGTGCACGTCGAGCCCGCGGTGCTCCAGCGGCAGGCTGCTCGCACCGAGCTGCACGGCGCCATTGAGCACGGCATGCACCACCTGCTCGGGCGATGCACTGCGCAGCTGAATCGGTACGGCACCGCTGTGCGCCTCCACCCGCCGCAGCGCCTGCGGGAGCAAGCCGAGCGCCAACGCCGAGGTGGCGGCCAGCAGGAGCGGTTGTGCTTCGCCCCGCGCGATTTCCGCGGCGCGCAGGTGAATCTGCTGCAGGCTGCCCAGCGCGCGTTCGACGTCTTCATAAAGCAGAAAAGCCTGCTCCGTCGGTGTCACACGCGGCCCGTGGCGCGTGAACAGCGGATAGCCGATTTCGGCCTCCAGCTCTTGCACGAGCCGCGTCACCGCTGGCTGCGAGCGCGCCAGCAAGCGGGCCGCACCGGTCATGGTGCCCGTGGACATCACTGCGGCGAAGGCTTCAAGCTGGCGCAGTTCCATGGCATCCAGTATTCATATTCCGCATCATCATGCATTTAACATGCCAGTGACAAATACTTCTTCCGCATAAGCTCAGGTGGAATCTGTCGTAGCGCCGCCACAGTGAAACCCACTCGGCAAACGCAACAAAATATTGCAAGACGTCAAATCAAGTCACAAAATGTGGAAAATCTCACAGATTCAGCCGTAACAAAAAGCTCCAGCGCGCCGATAAGAAGAAAACAAGCCTTCGGATCCCACTCATGACCACCAGCACCATGCACTCCAGCAGCGACGACGCTGGCTCGACTTGGCCCGACTGGCGCAAGCGCCTGAACGTGCTGGCGATCTGGGGCCTGGGCGTGTGGATGGGCTCCCATGCGTCATGGAGCGCATTGAGCGAAGAAAAGTCCATTGCCGACGCCCGTGAAGCCTGCGCGTCATCGGTAGCCGAACGCATGCCCGACCATGTGCGGCTCGAAAGCCTGAGCACCTGGGCTGCAGTCGAGCGCTCACCCGGCGTGTGGGTCGTCGAAGCCCACTATTCCGACGGTGGTCGCTACGACTCCATATGGTGCCAAATCCGCGCCGTCGGCTCTGAATACCGTCTCGCCCGTATCGACCGTCGCTACGAAGACAGCCGCCGCCGGCTGTGAGCGGCTTTTTAGCGTCTGCCCCATAGACCGGCCGTATCGCCGGGCGCCCCACATCGTCAATTGACATTGATTGACATTTACTGACCGTGAGCAAAGAATAGGCACACCTCAAAAACTAGTACTTTAGAAGTACTATTCGGCATGCCCCATGGACAAAGGCTTCGACTCGAACAACAGCGCGCCCCCTGCGGGTAAGCGATACCGCATCGTCAAGGTCGTCGTCGTTGACCAAGGCAAAGGATTTCGCTGGGAGCTGATAGAAGGGGTGGAAGGGGCGTCACCCACCCTGGTCAAACGCGCCTCGCGCAGCACGTTCGCCTCGTGGATGGACGCCTGGGAAGCAGGCAATGCGGCACACATGCGCCTGCGTGCGGCGGAAGTCGTCGAGGCTCCGACGCCGGCCGACGTGAAAAAGACGTGAGGTTCAGTCCCGGCCCACCGGCCTGGTCGCATGGGGTACGCCCGACTCAGTGACCAGAAGCACCAGATCATCCAGATTGCCCTCTTCAGGCAGGCTTCGAACAGCGGCGATGGCTGTTTTCTGTGTGCAACCGCACTGCCATTGCAGCCAGCGCACCAGCAGACGGCTTGCAAAACCATGCATCCGCGGATCGTTGCGCCATCGGTTGAACCTTTCTTGTCCGATCGACGCATTCATGGCTGTTTCATCTTCAACGACGGTTTGGATACGCATAACGCCCTGCATGCAACATTGTGTATCATAAAGATACAAAAAGCAACGACAACGGACATGAATTGCGCCGCGGCAAGAATGGGTGCTCATGAGAAATTCAGCCAGCTCCATTCGCAAAGCCGTCTTCCCCGTCGCAGGCTTCGGCACCCGCTTCCTGCCCGCCACCAAGGCCCAGCCCAAGGAAATGCTGCCGGTGGTCGACAAGCCGCTCATCCAGTACGCCGTCGAAGAGGCCTACGCCGCGGGCATCCGCGACATGATCTTCGTGACCGGCCGCAACAAGCGCGCCATCGAAGACCATTACGACACGGCCTTCGAGCTCGAAAGCCAGCTCGAAGCCAGCGGCAAGACCGCCCTCTTGAACATCGCCCGTTCGGTCATGCCCGACGACATGACCGTGTCCTATGTGCGCCAGCCGCGCATGCTGGGCCTGGGCCATGCCGTGCTGTGCGCCGAGCACCTGGTGGG
>NZ_JAUSRO010000021.1 GCF_030811835.1 Variovorax ginsengisoli
CGACGGTATCCGTATTCCTAGTCGTATTCACAGTCCTACTCCTATCTTCAAAGATAAGCGATAGACCGTGTCCTGTCATTCAAGGGGCCAGCTCAGCCGAAGTTCTCATCTGTGCATTCCACTCATGACAGGGTGATCCTTGCGGTACCCACGATGACATCGGGCACCCAGGCTTCCGAGAGATTCAGCATCCGGTTGTCGCTGTAGGGATAGATCACCCGAATCAAGCCGTTGGTATTGACCTGAACCGTCAGATTGCTCTCCAGCCACGTTTTTCGTGCGGCTGTGGTGACCGTGCCCGGCGGGCCGATCAGCGAGCTTGCGAGGGAGTCGTGCACAGCGCCCTTCACGGCGGTTACCGTGGCCTGCGTGACAGGGCCGTTGAACGCCATCAGTGCGCGCGCGCCATCTTCGGCCGCGCGCGAGACTGCCTGTTGGGTGTAGAGCACGGAGCCGAAGGTGGCGATACCGTAAATGAAGGCGAGCAACAGCGAGAAGATCAAGGCGAATTCGATCGCCGCGACACCGCGTTGCCTTTGCCTTGATGGGGACCGATCCGAAGGGTTCATGAGGTTCCTACCATCTTTCCGTCGACAAGAAGCATGCTGGCGCGCCCCTGCAACTGAGCGGGAAGCAGGACGCCAAGCCCAGGCAGGGCGGGTGCCAGGGGATGGGCCGCGTAGTCGTAGTCGACGGTCACCACGATCTGGCAGCGCTGCGTCAACACCGAGCCGCACGTCAGCGTCGGTGTCGACTCGGCCGCGCAATCGATGCCGAGCCGACAGGTCTTCGCCACCACGGTGGTGTGGGCCAGCCACGACATGCGCTCCCTAGCGACGGCCTCGGCCGCGGTTTGCCGGCATGCCAGCTGCGTGCCGCAGTACCGAAGACTCGCGCGCGCACCTTCTTCGGCAGCGTGTTGCATGGCAAGCCGGATAGAGAACACGATGCCGTAGCTGATGATGGCGTAAAGGACGGCGAAGAAGATGGGGAACACGATGGCGTACTCCACCGCGTAGGCACCTCCTTGCAGCTGTCTGGTGCGGAGACGGCGGACGATGCGGTCCGGGCTCATGCTCTGTTCCACATCAACGGACTGCGCAAACTATTGGGAGCCCGAGTTCAGTCCCGAGCTCTTGACGGCTGCCCCAAACCGCTCTGGAATCGCATAGTCAAAGCTCTTGATATACCGCTGATAGCTCCGACCGGCCACGTCCCCTGGAATTGGTCGCGCCACCGGCGACGCCGCTGCGCCGCTGCTCTGGAGCGCCAGCAGGCCCCGTGTCGCATCGCCCACTTTCAGCGCAGGCTTCCATTCTTCCTCGGCCGGTTCCCGTGGCTCGGCCGATTCCACGGCGGCTGTTGGGGGCGCTGTCGGCACCTGCACCGCCGCCACGGGCGACGAGGGTGTCCATGCCACCGACTGCGCCTGTGCACCCAGGGCCGTCAGCGCGAGTGCCGCGGCACCGGAAAGATGGATCATCACGCGGGTGGCGCAGCCTGCTTGCAAGGTTGGCGGTGCGAAAGAGGTCATGGCTTGTCTCCAGCGGGCAGAAGGGTGGGCAGGGTGTTGGGGCTGTCTGTGGCCAAGGGGTCGGGCCGCACCATCACATGCACGCGCCGTGGCCACGCCGCCGTTTTCAGGGACAGCGCGGCGTCGGGTGCTGCAGCGGGCACAACGCCCACCGCCATGCGGCTCGCCGCATCGGCGATGACGCTGCGCGTGGCCGCCGGCATGTTGCTCGCGTTCATCAACGCCAGAGCCTGTTCCGTCTGGCCGCTGGCCTGCAGGTACAGCGCCACATTCACCTGGATGCGCTGGTTGTCCGGCTGCAGCTGCAGCGCCTGCATCAACGGAATGCGTGCCGCGGGCAGTTGGCCGGCGCGCATCTGCGCATAGCCCATGTCGCTCAGGAGCAGCGCGTCGATGGGGTTGCGGCGCTGGGCCTGTTCCAGCATGCGGATGGCCAGCGGAAAGTCGGACTGGCTGCCGGCGAGCAGGCCCAGCCCGTGGTAGCCCGCGCCTTCCAGCGGCGTGCCTATCAGCTTGTCGTACATCCTGCGGCTGGCCTCGGGCTGGTCGGTCTGCCGCAACGCGTCGGCGCGCAGCCGGTTCGACTCTGGCGATACACCCCAGCGCTGCTCCAGTGCGTCGATGTGGGCCAGCGATGCGAACCACAGCCCATCGCGTTGCATCTGGTCGACCAGGCGGATGTAGGTCGATGCGGTGTTGGCCATGGCCGCGCTCGACGTGGCCGACGACGCAGTCGCTTCCGCGGCGGCGCGCAGCTGCTGGGCTTCCGCCGCCTGGTAGAAGGGCTTGGGCTTGGTTGCGCTGCAGGCGCCAAGTGCCAACAGCACCGCGAGTGCCAGGCCTGACTGCAGCCTGCGCGACGCACGGGCACGGCCCCCAAGACATGTGATCGGGCTCATTTGGCGATGGCTCCCAGAGAACGGATCACGGCCAGGAAGCCGGGTCCTGCGGTGACGATGATGAGCGCGGGCAGCAGCGTGGTCACCATCACGCCGGTCATCTTGACGGTGATCCTGCCAATGCGGCCCTTGAGTTCGGAGCGCCGGCTTTCGCGCAGCCGTTCGCTGAACTGATGCAGCGGTTCCTGCACGGCGCCGCCGTGGCGGTCGACCTGCACCAGCAGGGCGACCAGGCCCGCGAGGTTCTCGTTGTCGTGCAAGGACGCCAGGCGCTGCAGCGAATGTTCGCGCGTGCGGCCCTGGCCGTACTGGCGGTTGGCAATCGCCAGCTCCTTGGCGAGGATGCGCAGCACGTGGCCGAAGTCGTCGGCCATGATCTGCAGGCTCTGGTCAAGGCTCAGGCCCACGCCCTGCAGCAGGCGCAGCAGGTCGACGAAAAGCGGCAGCTCGCCGGCGACCTGCTCGCGCCGACCCGCAGCGATGCGGCCCAACACCCACTTGGGCGCCATGAAGCCGACGATGCAGGCAAAGGCCATCACCAGGGCCGCGTTCAATTTGACGGTGCCGGTCTGAACGGCCACATAGCCCAGCGCGGGCAGTGCCAAAGCCAGAAAGCTGCGAATGACCAGAAAGCCCAGTTGCGCGCGCACCGACTCGAACCCGCACTGGTCGATGAGCCGCCGGTCTTCGTCGGCCACCAGCGCGCGGCCGATGCCGCTCTGCAGCCAATGCGCCGGCAGCTCCTGCATGGGCTGCGTTCCCATCAGCGGTGCATCGTCGGCGCTGGTGCGCAATGGCGCCTTGTTGGCGGGTTGCCAGCCTTCGCTTTTCTGCGCAGCCAGGCCGCGCTGGATGGCACGGCCGAGGGTCTGGCCGCTGCGGGCGCGTTGCACTTCACGCAGCACGAGCAGGCCTGCGGCAATCAGCAGGCCGAGCGCGAACAGCGAGAGACTCAGGACGGTGAGCTGGTCGGCGGTCATGCGAGCCTCGCCAGTCGGTACAGAAAGAACACGCCCAGCAACTGCAGGCCGGCTGCGCTGAAGATCAGCGTCTGGCCCGTGCTGTCGGTGAGCATGCGGTTGAAGTGGCCGGGGTTGAGCATCACGATGGCGCCGCCCACGACGATGGGCAGCAGGCCCAGAATCCACGCGGACAGCCGGGTTTCGGCCGACATGGCCACCAGTTCGGCCTCGGCCTGCTCCCGGTCGCGCATGAAGCCCGCAACGCGTTCGAGCAGCACGTCGGCGCGGCCGCCGTAGCGCACGCCCAGCCCCAGGATGGAGGCGAGCAGGTACATCTCTTCGATGTCCACGTTGCGCGCCATCTGATTGAGCGCCTGGTCCAGGTCGACGCCTGCCCGCACGAGGCTGCTGGCGCCTTCCATGTACTCACGCAGCGGTGACTTGGTGGTCGCAACCGACAACTGGAACGCTGCGTGCGTCGAGTTGCCGATGGTGATCAGACGGACCATCGAATCGATGAAGCCTGGCAGTTGGCGCACCAGCGTGCGCTTCATCTTTTGCGTGCGCATCCAGATCACCAGGGCACCCAGCAGCGCGAGCACGACAAAGGCCGTGCCCGCCGCCAGCCCACCGCCGAGCGCGAGCGCCAGTGCGCATAGCACCAGGTCGCCGACCACGGCCATGGCCAACACCGGTAAAGTGACCACGCCCTGCAGCTTTTGCGGCAGCTTGAGCTTGCCCACAAGGCCCTTGCGCGCGGCAGCGGCCGAAGCCTGCGCCGTCGTCGCGTTGGCCCAGGGGTCGCCACTCAAGGTGCCCATTGCGAGCAGTCCGCTTGCGGCGCGGCCACGCCCCGCATCGATTGTGGCGGCCTCGCCCGCCACGCGTTCCTTCATCTGCGCGTCGAGGTGGCGTACGGCCGCCATCCGCGACTGGCGTGCCACGGCCCATTGCCACAGCCACAGGCCGGCAGCGGCCAGCAGCAAGGCCAGCACGGTGACGACGACGAGCGCTCTAAGCACGTGCATCACCTCCCTCGCGCTGCAGCGTCTGTCGGAAGCGTGTGACCTTGGCCGAATGCGGCGCGATGCCCAGCGAGACCCAGCGGTCGCGTTCCTGGCCGTCAGGGCTGACCACCGGGTCGTAGCGGTAGAGCTCCTGCATGGCCACCACGTTGTCGTTGACGCCGGTGATCTCCGAGATCGACAGGATGCGTCGCTGGCCGCCGGAGAGGCGGCCGATCTGCACGATGAAGTCCACCGCGTTCGCGATCTGGCGCCGCAGGCTCGACTCGCTGCCCTGGTAGCCGGCAAAGCCCGCCAGCATCTCCAGGCGGTACAGGCATTCGCGTGGCGAGCTGGCGTGGATGGTGCCCATCGAGCCGTCGTGGCCGGTGTTCATCGCCTGCATCATCTCGATGACTTCGGCACCGCGCACTTCGCCCACGATGATCCGGTCGGGCCGCATGCGCAGGCTGTTGCGCAGCAGGTCGCGGATCGACACGATGCCCGCACCGTCGAAGCCGCCGGGCCGGCTTTCCAGGCGCACCACGTGCGCGTGGCCGAGCGACAGTTCGGCCGTGTCCTCGATGGTCACCACCCGTTCGGTCTCTGGAATGAAGGTGGCCAGCGCGTTCAGCAGCGAGGTCTTGCCCGAGCTGGTGCCGCCGCTCACGATGATGTTGCAGCGCGACTTGACGGCAATTTCCAGCAGCTGCGCCATCGTGGCGTCGAAGGTGCCCAGTTGCACCAGGTCGGCGGGCTTGAGCGGGTCCTTGCGGAACTTGCGGATCGACACCGACATGCCGTCGATCGCCAGCGGCTCGATGATGGCGTTGATGCGCCCGCCGTCGGGCAGCCGCGCATCCACCATCGGGTTCGATTCGTCGAGCCGGCGGCCCAGCGGTGCGAGGATGCGGCGCACGATGCGCAGCACATGCTCCTCGTCGTTGAAGCGCAGCGATTCGCGTTGCAGCACGCCGTGGCGCGACACGTAGATCTGCTTGTGGCCGTTGATGAGGATGTCCTCGACGTCCGGGTCGTTGAGCAGGTCTTCCAGCGGGCCGAAGCCGGCCAGCTCCTTGGTCAGGGCGTCGGCGATGAGCAGCATTTCGCGGTCGTTGACCGGCACGCGCTGCAGTCGCACGAAGCTGTCGAGTTCCAGCTCGACGAACTGCTGGATGGAGGCGCGCGACCAGCGCCCGAACTCCGCCCCCAGTTCCTCGATGCGGCTGAGCAGGTGTTCGTGCGTCCAGCTCTTGATGTCCTGGAACTGCTGCGAATTCCGAAAGGTGTCGTTGTCGTCTGCAAATGCGATATCGGAGGACATGCTCAGCCTTGTCTCGCGCCGGTCGCGCGTTTCCATTTGCCGGTCAGCCGCGCAATGCGCGCGCGCCAGGGCGATTCGGATGGGGCAGGCCAGTTGCTGCCGTCGGCGTAGTCGCGCAGCAGGCTCCTTGCCATGCCGAGCACCGCCTGCACATAGGGGTCGCTGCGTGAGGTGCTCGCCAGCATCTCGCCGCGGCTGGCGGCGGCGAGCAGCGGCGCACTGCGCATCGGCAGCACATGCGCAAGCGGCAGGCCCAGCCGGGTGGCGATGTCACTGGCCGGCAGCCCCACGTGCTTGTCCATCTTGTTGACCACCAGCGCCAGGCGAGCTGGGTCGACGCCGTGGCCCCGCAGGTCGCGCAGCAGGTTGGCGGTGGAGACGATGCCGCCGATGCTCAGGTCGCACACGACCCAGGTCTTGTCGGCTTCGAGCACGGTCTGCGCCACGAACTCGGTGAGCGAGAAGCCGCCCAGGTCGGCGATCTGGAAGTCGAAGAAGTCGGCGAGCCGCTTGACGAGCGCCATGGAGTCGGCATGCGAGATCTCGCGCACCTGCGCCAGGCTGGCTGGCAGCGGCAGCACCACCGCGCCGCTGTTGTGGTGTGCGAGCGCCGTCTGCACCAGGGTCTGGTCGAGGCGTCGCAGATTGCGCGCGCCATCGACGAAGTTGAAATCGCTGGCCGTGTCCAGGTACAGCAGGCCATCGCGCGCAGGCAGGCCCAGGTCGAGCAGCGCGATGCCGCGTGCAGGGGACACCGGCATGCCGGCCGCCGGTGTGGATGCTGCGGCCTCGGCGGGCTTGAGCATTTCCTGCAGCAGCACGGCCAGGTGCGTGGCCAGTGTGGTCACGCCCATGCCAGCCCGCGCACCCAGGAGTGCGATGGTGCGGCCGTGGCGCGTTGCCTGCTCCTGGGTACCGCGCTCCAGCATCGCCGCCAGGGTGGCGACAACGTCTTCCGGCGCCGCCGTGATGTCCACGAAATCGTTGACGCCCGCGCGCAGCGCCGTCAGCACGGCCGTGGGCTGCGACGCCGGGCCGGTGCCGAGAATCGGCAGCGCGGGCCAGTCCCGTTTGACCTGGCGATGCACTTCGGCCGCCGCCGCCGACTGGTCGCCGGAGAAGTCGAGAAAGAGCGCCTGCGGACCGATGGCTGCGATGCGTTCGTTGAGGACGTCGGCGTTGAGCATGCTCGGCACCACGGTGCCGCTGCGCTGCAGCGCACTCAGCAGCCACGTCACGTTGGACCCGCTGTTCGAAGCGAAGAGATAGGTGTCTGCGCCATAACCCAGGGCGCGGTTGCGCGGCATGTTCATGGCAGGAGGAGAAGCGGCAATGCCGGGCCCCCTATTTCGAGAAGCCGGGCAGCACGCTGCCGCCGCCGATGCCGCCCACCATCATCGTGCGCCACACCGGGCCGTCGCGCTGCTCGGCGGCGCCGGGCAACTGCGAAGCCACGTCCGTGCCGCGCGCCAGGGGCTTGACCAGGCGCGGCGTCACGACGATGACGAGTTCCTTCTCGTTCATCGTGTACGACTGCTGCTTGAAGAAGTTGCCGATGATGGGCAGGTCGCCCAGGAGCGGCACCTTGGCTGCATTGGACACCGTCGAGCGGCTGACGAGTCCGCCGATGACGAAGCTTTCACCGTCGCCGAGCTCCACGGTCGTGTCGGCGCGGCGCGTCGTGATGGCGGGCACAGCCAGGCCATCGACGTTGACCGCGTTGTTGTAGTCGAGGTCGCTCGCCTCAGGCGCGACCTTCAGCGCGATGCGGTCGTTCGAAAGCACCGTCGGGCTGACCGTCAGGCCGATGCCGAAGGGTTTGTATTGGACGGTGGTGCTACCCAGGCTTTGGGATACCGGCACGGGCAGCTCGCCGCCCGCGAGGAAGCTGGCGCTCTGGCCGGTCATGGCGACCAAGGTCGGTTCTGCGAGGACACGAGCCAAACCATTGCTCTCAAGAAGATTGAGTCCCGCGATCAGTCCTCGGCCCTTGTTGGCATTTCCAAACCCAAGCGTCAGCGCAAATGCATCGGCGATCGAACTCGCAGATGGCGTGCTGCTGCTGAAGCTGAAGTTGTGGCTGTTAGGGCCGTAGCCAGACAAATTAAAGCCGACTTCCTTGAGCACACTGCGGCTGAATTCGACGATCTTCACCTCCACCTGCACCGTGTGGCTGCGCACATGGACCATCGACCTGTCGATGACAGGCGCGTCCTTGGGCTGCGACGCCACGATGACGTCCGCCACCGTGCGCTGCGCGGCCACGCTGTCGAACGTGCCCTCCACGACGGCCGCGCGTCGCGCCACCTCGATCACATAGGTGGTCGCCGCGCTGCTGCCCTTTTCCCAGATCATCAGCGTGGTGCTGCCGGGGGCCTTCCCCGTCACGATCAGGCGCGCTGCGGCGGCAGATGCCTTGTCCTTGCGGGTCAGCGCGATGCTGGCGACCGCTTCGTCGGCGATCGCCAGGCGGTCCACGCCCTTGTCGATGATCAGTTCCCGCTGCGCGCCGGCATCGACCGCGAGCTTCTGGCTGGGACCGGCCGCGTTCACGGCAGCCAGCGGCAATGCGCAGACCGACGACAGGAGCGCCAGGCGCGACGCGCAGGCAAAGCGTTTGCCGCCGGCCGAAGCGGGCAGGACCAGGGACGTGGATGGCTGGTTCATCAGTAGCTCAGCGTTTCTCGTTTGTCGCCACGGATCACTTCCACTTCGTTGCCGCTGCGCGGCCTGGGCGTCGTGTTGGCTGAAGTGCGAACGGGGAGGGGGGTGCGGGCCGGGGCTGACACGTTGGTTGCGCGTGATCTGCGCTCACCCAGAGCCGCAAAGTCGGTCACTGCCAGACCCGCCTGGGCCTTGTCGATACCGCTGAGCACCGGCAGCGCTTGCCCCGCCTTGACCGGTCGCGCCGTGAGCGCGGCGGGCAATTCGGCAAAGAGAGAAGGGTCCGGTACCGAGGTGTCTGCCGGGTTGCGCAATGCCAGCACCAGGCGGCCGCTGTTTTCCACCAACGTGAGGCTGTTGACTTCCTCGATCGGCACCGCCAGGACCGCCGTTCGCGGCACGTCCGCGCGTTGCTGGGCATTGTTACTGGCGTCCTTGCTCGGCATGCCATCGACCGACGCGTTGCCGAACGCCAGCACCCGTTTGCGTGCCAGCAGCAGACGAACCTGGCTGTTGTCGATTTCCTTGTTGTCTGTCTTCAGCACGAAGAACACGTCGACGAAGTCGCCAGGGCGGATGCGGTTGCCCACACCCATGATTTCGTCGGCCTTGATCGCCACGGCGCGTTCGCCGTCCTGCACGCGCAGGGCCAGGCCCGAGACAAGCTGGGATTCAAGCACCGGGCTGTTGGCCGCCATGTCGAAGACCGGAATGCGCCCGGTGGCGGTGCCGATGTCGTGCAACGCATCCGGCGGGTTCACCGGAAGCTGTTCGATGCGCAGTGCGTCCGCGGGAATGGGCGTGCCGGCCGCGACGGGTTTTGCGATGAAGACCACGGGGAAGGTGGTCGTTGGAGTGGCCGGCGCAGCCGCTGCCGTGGGGGCTGGCGGCGCGACGGCGGGTTTTCTGCCCAGCATCCAGGCATAGACCCCGAGGAGGATGGCAAGCAGCACCAGGATGGCCGCAATGATTTTGCTCAAATTGACCATATATCTCTCTGTGCACTGAGGCTATTGGGTGTCGACCTTGTTACGAACCAGGGGTTTGCTTGAAAAGAAGAAGCCAGGCAATGGCTGACAAGGCTAAATAACCAGCGTACGGAATCTGCTTGGACTTGACGAACTTCGAAGGGTCGTTGATTGCCGGTCCGTGAACCAGTTTCATTAAAACGAAGGGCAGCGGCTGTCTTTTGGATACCAAAAAGAGCGCGGCATGCAATCCGGCCAATACACTGGCCATGAGCCAGATCCATGTAAAAGGCGTCAGGCCCACCCAAAGGGCAAGTACGCCTGCGAATTTGACATCTCCTGCACCCATGACCTTGAAGGCATAAAAGACAAGGAAGAAAAGAAATGCAGCCAGACTTGCAATGAGCGCATGGGTCCACAAGAGCTCAAACGGCTGTCGACCTGTCGACAGCGCGATTGATGCAAAGGCGAGTCCTGAGAGGACAAGCCAGTTGGGCACTCGGCGCGCTTTGAAATCGAAGTACACGGTGGCGCACAGCCAAATCAGCCAAACGCCGACCATGTCTCGCCCCGAAATTAGGTCGGGGCAACCAGTTTTTCGCTAATCGTTGTAAAGAGATCATTCAGGTTTGTACCGATGGTTCCGACAACGACCGCAATTGCGATCGAAATCAACCCGGCAATCAACCCATACTCAATAGCAGTAGCACCCTCTTCATCGCGAAGAAAATTGACAATGGCGTTTTTCATAATTGACCTCGTGACATGGAGTTGAGAATTACTTTTAATTGCCGTTTCTAATGCGGCGAAGTCATCGTATTCATCGTAATTTCTTGTATCAATACACTGAAAGTACACACAATTTAGCAAGGGTCATCTGGCGATTCGTTGTTCCGGTTTGCGCAAGAACGATGCCGAGCGTGCGTCGCCTTGTTCTGGCGCGATCTGATCGCCATGTCTTAAGACATGGCTTAAAAAAGTCTTTCAAATCAATGACTTGAAACATCCCGTAAGCAATGCCGCCGGATCAGCATCCGCGTGTTACGTGATTGTTACGGCTCTGTTTCAGAGTTGTGTCTCGTAACACTCGGCGACCATGGTGAAAACCCTGGGAACCGCAAATACTTCTAAATGTGTGAAAAAAGTCACGTTGTGTAACGTGACCGGACGCTGACCTCAGCTGGTCAGGTCTTCCTGAAAAATTTTCCAGTCACGGCCGACGCGCAGCCAGTACTGGCGGCGGCTTCGGCCGGTTTTCTCGCCCTCGCGAACTTCGCCGAAGGTCACGACCATGGTGTCGTCGTTGTCCTTCCAATTGAGGAAAGACACGTCCTTGAGCACGAGGGGGCGCACCGGCGCTGGCGGTACGTTGGTCGTGCCGGGCCGGGTGGACACAAGCGTCATGCCCCTGGGCAGCGCGGGCTGCACATCGGCGGCGTAGAACCGCTGCAACTGCGCCGGGTCGCTCGACGTGCGGGCTTCGCGCCAGGCGTTGAGCACGTCGCCAAAATTGCCGAGGTCGTTTTTCGCCTGCTGGGGCGTGATCCATTTCAGGCTGGAGGCGATGACCACCGGCGTGGTGCCGACCTCGACCCGGCGCAACAACTCGCGCAGGTCGGTGTTCGACATGACCACGCAGCCATCGGTCGCCTGCGGCGCGCGCGCGTACTGCTGCGCGGGCGTGCCGTGCAGCCAGATGCCGCTGCCTGTGCGGCCCTTGCGCACGTCGTAGGGGTTCGGGTAGTTGATGGGCAGGGCGCCCGCGCCATAGAAGTCGCGCAGCGACTTCGGGTCGAGGTTGCTGGTGACGTGGTACACGCCCAGCGGCGTACGGGCATCGCCCTCGGCCAGCTTGCCGATGCCGGCTCTGCCGACGGAGATGTAGTAGTCGGCGACCACCTGCATGCCTTTGTCGGCGGTGTTCTGCAGCAAGTAGAGCCGCGAGCGAGATGCGTCGACGGCCACCGCGTAGCGTGTGCGTGCCGACAGCGCAAGGAACTGCGACGGCACCGTGCCCGCAGGCGGTCGTTCGCGCAGCGACTGCAGGCGGCGCTGCGATTCTTCCTGCAGTTCGGCCAGTGCCGGCCCCGCGCCCATGCGGGTGGCCGACGCGCCGTTCGCCAGATTGCGCGCCGGCGCCACGCGCGCCGCGAGCAGGTCGGCGTACACGAGTTGCGCCAGCTGGAAGTTCGGGTAGTCCTTGACCAGCTTTTCGGCGCTCGCCAGCGCAGCGCTGCTCTTGCCGCGGCCGAAGAGTTCATACACGCCGATGAGCCGCGTCTCGGCCTTGTCGGCACTCTGGATCGGGCCGTGGGTGGCTGTGGCGGCCCGCCGCGCGGCTGCCTTGCGCGCAGATTCCCGGGGCTGTGCCGATGTCGGCGCCGAAGATGCCGAGGCGCTTGACGACGCAGACACCGCTGGCACCCCCAATGCGGCCGCCAGCACCGCGACGCTCAGCAGGCTGCGAGCCACGCGCCGGTTCACCTGGCGGTTCACCCGCCGACAGCTTCCTTGACGATCCGCCAGCGGCCCTGGTGGCGCGTGAGCTCGAGCGTCTTTCGGCTGTTGATGTTGAGGCTGTCGGCGCGGTAAGACTGGCGGAACTTGGCGATGGCGGTGTCGCCGTTGAAGGTGATCGCCAGGTTCGAGACCGCCACGCTGATGTTCGACTTGCCCACGATGCGCGCGCGGCGTTCTTCTTCCCAGGCCTTGCGGCTCTGTCCGCCAGCGGGCGTGAAGTCCGGGCCGTAGGCGGCCAGGTAGTCGTCCATTTCCTGCGCAGCCCAGGCGCCGGCCCAGGCGCGCACGGCAGATTCGACCTCGCCCGTGGGTGCGCCGGCCTTGTCCGCCACGGGGGCGGGTGCTGCGGCGGACGGCACCGGTGCTGGCGTCAGCGGCGCTGCCGCGGGCCGAGGCGCTGCAAGCGGTGCAGCAGCGACGGCGGCCGGTGCGGCTGCCTTCGCCGCCGGCGCAGCGGGCGTAACCGCAGGTGCAACAGGCGCAGGCGCAGGCGCGGGGGCGGCCGCCACCACCGTCCGATCCTTCGCCCCACGCGCCACGTTCGTCGCCGTGCCGGCAGTCGTCGGGCTGACCAGCGTGCGGATCACCGCCAGCTTGGGCGCCACGGCCGTGTTGCCCTGATCGAGTTGCAGCGCCTTGCTGTACGCCTGGCTGGCCAGGCGCGCGTAGACGTCGCCCAGGTTCTCGTGCGCGGTCGAATAGCTCGGGTTGGTGCGGATCGCGCTTTCGAGCGTGCTGCGGGCCTTGTCGTACTGGCCCTGGCTTGCGTAGATGACCGCCAGGTTGTTGTAGGGCTCGGGCAGCTCGGGCGCATCCTGCGTCAGGCGGGTGAAGGTAGCGATGGCGTCGGCGCTCTTGCCCGCATCGATCTGGGCCACGCCCTTCAAGAAGCGCATCTGCGGATCGCGTGGGTTGTTCGCCAGGAACTTGTCGGCGCGCACCAGGGCCTCGTCCAGCTTGCCGGCCTGCGTGAGGCGATCGACATCATCGTAGTCACTGGCTGTGGCCGGCGCCATGCAGGCGAGGGTCAGCGCCATGGCGCAGAGCGGCTTGACCAGGGGGGCGCGAAGAGAATTCATGGTGTTCGAACGCGGGGCGGAGGCGGCGTGGCAACGACGTTGGCAACAGGGGCGGACGGCCGACCCATGAAGCGACAAAGAGGACGCGAATTATCGCTGCCGTCGCGGCGCATCGGCCTGCGGCGCGGCCCATTGAGCCGCCGTTTTTTGGCAACAGTACTTTCGTATGAATGCTCGAAAGTCCAGGCGTTCCAAGGCCTCAGGGTGTGGATGCAATCGGCCGCGGTATCGCGCCCAGGTCGCGCCAGGCCTCGGGATGGCAGGTGAAAAGCAGCAGCTGGTGGCGCTGTGCGGCGTCGTAAAGCACGCGCTTCATCTCGCCCAGGCGCTGGGCGTCGCTGTGGACCAGCGCATCGTCGAGGATCAACAGCGTCGGTCGGCCGGCCTCCTTGAGCAGGTCGGCATAGGCGAGCCGGCTGATGAGTGCCATCTGCTCGCGCGCGCCGAAGCTGAGCATGTCGAAGGTCGCGCGACCGCCGCCCGTGCCACCCCCGCCGCCCGTGCCACCCCCGCCGCCCGTGGCGCCGGTGGCGTTGCCGCGGGTGAGCAGGGCCGGCGTCAGGTCGTCGCCCAGCGCGAGCGTCGCGCCGGGAAACAGCACCTGCAGGTAGTGGGCAATGTGTTTTTGCAGCGGTGCCTGCAGACGCTGCGTGGCCTCGCGGCGCTTGGCCTCGATGAGGTCGTGGATCCATGCCAATGCCTGCGCGCGCAACTGCAGCTCGTCATGTCGGCGCTGCGCTGCGTGGGCGCGTGCGGCCAGCTCGGCCCGTTCTTCCTCCAGGCCCTGTGCGCCCGTCGCTTCCAGCGTGCCGCGCAGATGGGTGATGCGTTGCCGACGGTCGGCGGCTGCGCGCTGGGCTTGCTCGGCACTGCGCGCCAGGCGCTGCACGTCCTGTGCGAGCAGGGCCGGATGGGCCTTGGCCACCTCGTGCTCCAGCGCGTTCACCTGTGCCTGCTGTGCAGCCTGCTCGGCGCGCGTGGCGGCCAGCCGGCTGCCGACGTCGGCGCGCATGGTGGCACGCGCGGGGTCATCGTGCAGGGCACGAAGCGCATCGCGCTCGCGCCGCTCGGCTTCGGCCTGGGCCTGCGCGGTGTGCACGGCGGCGGTGGCCTCGCTGGCTTGGTCGCTGAGTGCGTCGAGCGCGGCACGCGCCGACTGCTGCGCATGCCGGGCGTCCGCGACCGAGGCCACGTCCCCTTCCGGTGGCGCAGGCAGGCGCGCAAGCTGGGCGGCGGCTTCCCTGCCGCGCTGGTGTTGCGCTTCGAGGCTGGCCGTCAGGGCCTCCATGCCTTGCGGCGCAAAGACCTTCAGGGCGCGCTCGGCCTGCTTCTGGTCGGCCAGCGCTTGCGTGTGGCGTGCGAGCCGCGCCTCGGCCGCATCCGCGTCGGCTACACCGAGTCGCTGCAGCAAGGCCGCATGCTGCACGCGCAGTTCGGCCGCCTGCTGCGCCTGTGCGGCAAGGTCGCTGCCGCCGGGGCTGATGACGAGCCGGCCAACGCCGGGCACCTGCAGCTCGGTGGGCAACGCGATCAGGCGCTCGCCTTCGCCCTCCAGCGCTTCGTCGCCGAGCCGCAGTCCGGGCGCAGTCAGCGTGTAACGCACGCGGGTGGCGGCGGCTTCCTGGCGAATCTGCAGCTCGCGCAGCGCGAGTCGCTGTTCGCGCAGCTGGCGCACCGAAGCCTCGGCAATCTCGTTCTCGAGGCCGACGCTGCGCAGCGCCGCCAGCTGGGTGTGCTGCGCCTGTGCCTCTTCAACCGCGCGGGCCAACGCCGAAGCCTGCGCTTGCGCATCGCTGCAACGGCGCAGCAGGCCGGCGCGCAGGTCTTCCTGCTCCGCGCGCTCGACCGCCTGCAACGCCGCGCCATGGCGCTCGGCCGCGGCCGCCGCGTGGGCCGTGCGGTGCGCCAGTGCGGCCTGCAGCGCCGCCACCTTCTGGTCGGCCGCGGCCACGGCGGTTTCGCGGCGAGCCAGGGCCTGGTCATGCTGGTCGAAGCCGGCCCACTGCTGCTGCAGCAACTGCACGCGCTCGTCGTGCTGGCGCAGCGTCTCGCGCGCGGCAGCGAGCTTGGCGTCCAGGCCCTGCGCCACGGCCAGCGCCTGTTCGGCCGCGTGCAGCTGGCTGCGGAAAAGCTCCCACGGCCGGGTGCGCTGGTCGGCCGCATCTTCCTCGGTCAGTGCCGCGAGTTGGTCGACCTGGTGGCGGTAGGTCTCGATGCGTTCGTCGAGCATGCACAGCTCGGCGGCCAGGCGGTCGCGTTCGGCCACCGCTTCGCCGTAGGCACCGCGCGGCTTGCCGGGCTGGGTCAGCAACGCGTCGCGGTCGGCCTTGATGCGCGTGGCCACTTCGTCGCCCTGGCTGCTGGCGATGTCGCCGACCGACTGGCCGAGCGCCGTCTGCAGGTGCGGTGTGGCGTGCCCGACCGCAGCCTTGATGTCCTGTCCCGCACCCTGCTCGATCCACAGCAGGCCCGGGATGCCCCAGTGTTCCGCCTTGCTTGCGCCCCGGCTGGAGAACTCGTAGCCCAGGAGGCGCGCCAGGTGCTGTTCGGCGTCTTCGCCGTCGAGCTGGCGCGCGCCGATGGTCAGTTCGCAGCGCTTGCGTTGCAGAAAGGTCTTGCGCAGCCGGTGATGTTCGGCGCCGATGTCGAAGTCGATCTCCACCGTGGGCGACGCGACCGAATCGCCATAGGGCACCAGGTCGTCGACGCTCGAGGAGCGATGCCGCTCGAAGAAGGCCGCACGGATGGCGCGCACGACGGTGCTCTTGCCCGCCTCGTTCGGCCCGGTGAAGAGGTTGAGTCCCGGCTCCAGCTCGGCCAGCTCGAACGGCTTGCGAAACTGCCGGACCTGCTCGATGCGGATGCGTGTCAGCTTCATGCGGTGGCTCCCACCGACACAGGTGCCGCACCGGCCGCGCGCCGGTCGGCCAGCAGCGCGGCGAGCAGGGCGAGCGCCTGCGTGGCCAACTGCGGCTCGGGGCCGGCCTGGCGGTCGCGCAGCGTGGCGATCACGTCGCCGAGATAACCGTCGGCGTTCAGCGCCTGGATGTCGGCATCGGTCGGCAGCAGGCGCAACGCGCCGAAGTCGACGGCCAGGCTGCGCGCGCGTGCCTCGGCCTGGCTCGCTGCGGCCTGGATGCGCGCCAGGCTCTGCAGATCGGTCTGGCCGTCGAGCGCGATCTGCACCACGTCGGCTTCATCCAGCGTGGCCAGCCGGGCGATCAGCGCGTCGGCATCGCTGGCGACCGCCAGCGTGTGCACGGCCTGCGACCAGCGGTAGCGGCCGACCGCGAGCGACGTGACCTCGGGCAGCGCGCCCGGCCCGTCGATCTGCACGCGCAGCGCGAAGCCGGGGTCGTTGGCGCGAAAACGGTCGGTCTCCGGCGTGCCGCTGTACCAAGTGCGCGCGTCGATCTGCTTGCAGCCGTGCCAGTCGCCGAGCGCCAGGTAGTCGAGGCGCGCGCGTTCGGCACGCTCCGGCGCGATGGGGTTGGCCGAGTCGATGTCGGCAGCGAGGATGCCCTGGACGGCGCCATGGGCCATGCCGATGCGCAGCAGCCCGGCGGGCGTTTCTGCGCGGTCGAACCGTTCGGTGAGATCGTTGTAGGTGTGGCGCTGGGTGAGCGGGGCAGTCAGCACGGCAAAGCCCGCCGCCTCGAATTCGAGCGTCTGCGGTTGCAGCGACAGGTGCACGTGCGAGGGCACGGCGTTCAGGCGCTGTGCCCGCGTCCAGACGCTCTCCGCCAGCGCCGCGTCGTGGTTGCCGGGAATCAGGATCCACGGACCGGCAAAACCCGCCATGGCGTTGAACAGGCGCCGGATCGTCCGGTCGGCCACGGTCTGCGCATCGAACACATCACCTGCGACCAGCACGGCGTCCACGCGCTGCTCGGCCGCCAGCCGGGCGAGCGTGGAAACGGCGTCGATGCGGGCCTCGGCGATGGGCACGGCATCGTCCGGGGCGAACTGGCTGTACTGGCGACCGATCTGCCAGTCAGCGGTATGGAGAAACAGGGGCATCCGGCGATCGTAGCCGGCTGGCCGGGCGGCGGTTCAGGCCACTGGAAATGTCAACTCAGCGCATGCTCCTCCTGCGCGATCCACTGCTTGAGCGTGTCGACGTGCTCCGCCTCTTCGCGCACGAACTCTCGGGCGACTTCGCGGATCTCGGGGTCCTTGGTGGTCCCCGCGACTGCGTAGTAGAACTCGTAGCCCCGGCGTTCGCCCTGCAGCGCGGCCTTCAAGGCGCCCAGACGCGACAGCGCAGGGTCACCCGCCCACAGCGTGGTCTTCTCGGGCGTCGCGTTGTCCGGCCAGGCCGAGCCGGCAGGCAGCCGCACGGTGATGTCCTTGCGCGAGCATTTGGCCTTGGCTTCTTCCAGATGCAGGCGCGAGTAGCGGCCGAGATCGGCAAACAGCGCCGCCACGTCGGCGTTGCCGCAGTCAGCCATCGCCGCACTCAGGTGCTCGTAGTGCAGGGCCGCGTCTTCCTCGACCTGGACCGCATAGCCGAGGAAATCATCCAGCGTCTTGACCTGCACGCCGCCGCGGTAGACCGCTGCGGCGATCGACAGCGCCGGCCCCTTGACCGGCAGCGTGAGGTCGCCTTCGAAGGTCACGAAGATGTCTTCGTCGCGCACGAAGCATTGGCAGGCGAGCCGATGGCGCGGCGGCATGTCGTTGACCTCGGCGTCCATGATCTCGGCCTTGGTGATCTTGCCCATCTGCTTGAGCAGTTCCTTTTCCTTCTCGGTCAGCGCAATGCCGCAGCGCACGCTGTTGGCCAGATGCTCGACGTCGACCAGGCAGGAGCCGCACTCGCCGTCCTGGCAGTCGAAGGGGATCGGGATGTGGTGCGATTTTGCCAGCGCGAGCAGGTTGCCGCGATCGCCGGCGACGGCGTAGACGGTGATGTCGCGCGGCATCACCGGCGAAGAAAAAGTAACGTTGGCCATGGTCTGTGTTTCCTGTGGGGCGGGATGGGACGTAGGCCACAGTGCAAAGAGCATGCCGCGCCGCAAGCGCCGCCATTGGCCTGCAAAGCGGCTATTTCAGCGGCATTCGACGGGACGCGTTGTCGTCTTTGTCGACTCTGTCTCATGCAGACCATAGAGCGCCGCGAGTACCTCTGCCGTCAGCACCTGGGCCGGCGGTCCATCCGCCGTGATGCGTCCATGGTCGAGCAGCGCCACGCGGTCAGCGACGGCGCGCGCTTGGTCCGGGTGGTGCGTTGTGAACAGGACTGCATAGCCCTTGTCGGCCAGCGCGCGAAGTTGGTCCAGCAGCCGCAACTGGTGGCCGTAGTCCAGGTTGTTGGCCGGCTCGTCGAAGACGAGAACGGCAGCGTCCTGCACCAGCGCGCGCGCGATCAGAACGCGCTGGCGTTCGCCGCCGGAGAGCGCGGTGTAGGGCCGGTTGGCCAGCGCGCCGAGGTCGAGCTGCTGCAGCGCCACGTCGACGCGCGCGCGCTCCCGTGGTTGCGACCCTTGCAGAAACCGGCGATGCGGCAGCCCCCCCAAGGCCACGACGTCGCGCACGGCGTAGGGAAAAGGCGGCGTGTGCAGTTGCGGCACATAGGCGATGCGCCGCGCCACCTCGCGCCGAGGCCAGGCGGCCAGCGGTCGGCCATCCAGCAGCACGTCGCCGCGCTCGGCAACGAGCAGCCCGAGCAGCAGCCGCAGCAGCGTGCTCTTGCCGGCGCCGTTGGCACCCAGCAGCGCCAGCAGTTCGCCAGGATGCAGCGCCAGCGAGGTGCCGCTCAGCACCTCGGCGTGGCGCCGCCAGCCCTGGCGGCGGGTGAAGTGCAGCGCGCGGGCCTCCAGGATCGACGCGGGGCCCGTGCTCATGCGGCCCAGCCGCGCCGCACACGCGCCAGCACCAGCAGGAACAAGGGAATGCCCAGGAGCTGCGTGAGGATGCCGATCGGGATCTCGGCGGCGAAGGCGTTGCGCGCCAGCATGTCGGCGCCGACCAGGAAGGCCGCACCGAGGAAGGCCGAGGTCGGAAGCAGCAGGGCGTTGCGCGGGCCGGTCAGCAGGCGCGCCGCGTGCGGCACGATCAGCCCGACCCAACCGATCATGCCGGCCAGCGACACGGTCAACGCCGACAGCAGGGTGGCCAGTGCGATCACCCCGAGGCGCAGCGGGCCTACCGGCACCCCCAGCGTGCGCGCCTCGTCGTCGCCCATCGCCAGCGCGTCGAGCCAGGGTCCGAGCATGCACAGCGCGGCGACGGCCAGGCCCATCGGCAGCGCCAGCCAGGCCAGTTGCGCGGACCCCGCCTGGCCCAGGTTGCCCATCAGCCAGACAACGATGGCGGGCAGCTGGTTGTAGGGGTCGGCCAGCACTTTCACCAACGACAGCAGCGAGGTGAACAGTGCGCCGCTGACGATGCCGCCGAGCACCAGCATCACCAACGCGCCGCCGCCGAAGATCTGGGCGATCGCGACGCCCAGCGCCACCGCCAGCACGCCGCCGGCAAAGGCCAACGCCTGCACCGTGATCCATGGCAGGTCGAGCAGCATGGCGCCGGCGGCCCCGGCCGACGCCCCGGCCATCACGCCCAGCAGGTCGGGCGAGACCAACGGGTTGCGGAACACCGCCTGGAAGGCCGCGCCCGAACTGGCCAGCGCCGCGCCGGTGAGCAATGCGGCCAGCACGCGGGGCAGCCGGATCTCGACGAGCAGCCGCTGCAGCAACGCGACCTGCGCTGGGTCCAGCACCACGAGGCCGAGCAGGTGGGCCGGATAGGCGAGCACCTGCTGCAGCGTCAAGGGATAGCGGCCGAACGTCAGCGCCGCTGCGGCCATGGTCAGCGCCAACAGCGCGGCGGCTGCCGGCCACAGCAGGCCGGAGCGCAGCGCCGATGGCCATGCGCGGCGCAGCCATCGGCCTGCGTCGGCCCAGCCGGGCCACGGCTCGCCCGGCTCCATGGGATAGGGCACCCCTTCCTCATGCGTCCAGCCGGTGGTCATGGCGCACTGCCAGGCATGGCGTGGCCGACGCCGACATCGGGGTGCTTGTGTTGCGGCGTCCCGGCGGCCATCGCCGATGTGCCGTCCGGCACCGCCATCAGGGTCTGCACATCGGTGGGCGTGAGTTCGACGCCGTAGAACAGGCGGTAGAACGCCGGGACTTCCTGCGCGGCGTCGAAGGGCGCACGTCTTGGATAGAACGCCCCGGCCAGCCACTGGATGCCGAGTGCACGTGTCGCCGATGGCGGCCGGTCCAGCCAGTTGAAGGGCAGCCGCGGGACCCACAGCACCCGGTGCTCGCGTACGGCTCGCACACCGGCCCAGCGCGGGTCGGCGCCGACGTGTGCGGCAAAGCCGGGGTCCTGCGCGACGATCACCTGCGGGTCGTAGGCCAGCACCTGTTCCAGGTTGAGGCGCTCCATGCCGGCGATGCCGTTCTGCGGGCAGCGGTGCACGTTGATGCCGCCGGCCAGTGCGATCGCCTCGGCATGGAACGAGCTGTCGCACTCGGTGGCCAGCCCGTCGGGCTGCTCGGCGTAGTACACGCGCACCCGGTGC
The DNA here is from genome assembly GCF_030811835.1 of Variovorax ginsengisoli. Classification (GTDB taxonomy): domain Bacteria; phylum Pseudomonadota; class Gammaproteobacteria; order Burkholderiales; family Burkholderiaceae_C; genus Variovorax; species Variovorax ginsengisoli_C. The sequence goes on from NZ_JAUSRO010000021.1 coordinate 20,486, forward strand.
TCGGCCGGAACCTCGGCGACGGCTTGCTGGACCCGTGCGAGCGCCGCCTGGATGTAGCCACCCAGCTGCGCGGCGCGCGCTTCCTCGCCGATGGCGCGGCCGACCAGCGCATAGGCGCCCGGCCAGTCGGCCAGCGTGTCGAGCTTCACGAACAGCAGCGGGGCCCCTGTGCGCTCGGCCAGCGCGGCGGTCTCGCCGTGGTCGCTGAAGCGCGACTTCCAGCCGAGCACCAGATCCGGCTTGAGCGCCATCAGCGTTTCCGGGTTGACCAACTGGCCGTGACCGGAGACGCCCCCCAGCACCGGCAGCATCGTCAGCCCTGCCGGTCCATAGCGCGCGGCCTCCGCGGGTAGTGCGAAGTTCAGGCCGAGGTTGCGCTGCGGCGCGAGCGTCGACAGCAGCACCATGAAGGGCGGCGACGACCCGTAGATGCGCTGCACGCTGGCCGGCAGCGTCACGGTGCGGCCGGCCTGGTCGACCAGTTCGGCCGCACCGGCGCCGGCGGCGTCCAGCAGCAGGCACAGCGCCAGGGGCGCCGTGCGCGCGAGACGTGCGAGACGCCCGAGAAGGGCGAGAAGGGCGAGGTAGGGCCGGTGGTGCATGCGGCTCACCACAGCTTGTGCAGCTCGACCGACGCGAGCTGCCGCACGAAGCGCGGCCCGGTGAATTCGTCGTGCAGGCTGACGAGCGCGAAGGGGCCGGTGTCGCCAGCCAGTGGGGCCTGCGCGCAGTCGAAGGCCAAGTGTACACCGGTGCCGATCACGGTGTGGAAGAGTTCGGACCACGAGAACAAGGCGCGGTAGCCGTCCTGGCTCTCGGCGACGATGGCCACCCGCTTGAAGTCGGTGCGCTGGGCAAAGGCCGGCTGGCTCTGTTCGATGAGCCTGCGCAGCGCCACCGCGCGCATCGGCCTCGGTCCGCCATGCGCGCCATCGACGGTGCAGCGCACGACGAAGTTCGGTACGTCGATGGCGCCCAGGCGCTCCAACTGCCCGGCGTCGAGGCGGGCGGGCTGCCGCACCCATCCACCGATCGACACGCGCGGCGATGGCAGGCCCGGTGCAGGAGGCGATGCCTGCGCGATCGTGGACGTGGACATGAGTTGCATGACGAAGACCCTTTCAGGACGGTTGGCATGGCGCGCTGTCGTTGTGTTTTCAAGGACATAACGATCAGCGAAGGAAAAGCCGTATCGGCTTGGCTGCATGCTGTTCGGCAAGGGGCGTGCCATGCGCGGGGAGGGCCGTCGCAGTGCCGCGATTCCTCAGCGGGAAGCCGGCGTTCTCCAATGAAAGCCCCGACTTTCACCACGTCGAGTGCACTTCCTGGGAGTCTGTCGGCGCGTGTTCTCTCGTTGTATCGAACGCTACACAACGGACAAAGGATGTGAACTACAGGACACCGATCACGGCGCGTCCAGCACGGCCTTCAGGTTCAGTGTCATGTTCGTCCGGGTGGCGTCCGCGTAGGGGCAGATGCCTTGCGCCCGCTGCATTAGGCTGTCGGCGGTGGCCTGGTCGAGCGGGCCGGCCATGAAGGCCGTCAGGCTCAGGGCCATGCGGTAGGCGCCCTCGAAGTTCACGTACATCGACAGCACGGCTTCGATGTAGCAGCCGCGCAGCGGCAGCTTGTCGGCCCTGGCGATGTGGCGCACCGAATGTTCGAAGCAGGCGCCGAAGGCTGCGGCGAAGAGTTGCTCCGGGTTCGGCCCGCTGCCGTCGCCGCCCATCTCCTTGGGCACGGCGAGCTTGAGCTTCCAGGTGCCGTCCTCGGTCTGCACCTGGCCGTTGCGCCCGCCCTGCGTCAGCATCGTGGTTGTGTAGACGAGGTCCATGTCAGTGGCGCCCGGCCGCCCGAAGGCACTGACGCGCCCCCTCGGGGGGCAGCGATACGCGAAGCGATGAGCGTGGGGGCTTCATGTCAGTGGCGCCCGGCCGCCCGAAGGCACTGACGCGCCCCCTCGGGGGGGCAGCGATACGCGAAGCGATGAGCGTGGGGGCTTCATGTCTAGACGTTCTTTCCCTTGAGCAGCTTGGCCTGGTCGGACTTGCTGTAGTGGTCGAAGTGCCCCTGGGCGGCGGCCAGGCGGCGGTTGGACAGGCGGATGGCTTCGATCTTGCCGGCCGGGGCGATGCGCGAGACGGCCTTCTCGAGCGTCGTGCTGCCGCATTGCGGACAGACCGGCGTGCGCCCGCCGCGCACCAGGAATTCAAAGGCGTGGCCGCAGCCGGGGCAGTGGTAGTCGTAAAGAGGCACGGAGGCTCCTGTCATGGTTCTCGGCTTGGGTGCCAGGCGGCGTGCCCGCCGATCACATCGCACACGTCGGTGAACCCGAAGTCGGCGAACATCTGCGCCAGGTCCTGGCTGGCGTGGCCGTGGTAGCAGTAGATGAGGATCGGGCGGCGGCGGTCGGTGCGCAGCAGCAGCTCGTCCTGGTTGGCCGCCGTCAACAGCACGGCGCCCGGCCAGCCATCGCGGGCATGGCTGTCGGCATCGCGTGCGTCGAGCAGCAGCGCGTTCGGGCGCGGCCCTTGCCAGGCGCCGAGCTCGGACAGCGTGAGGCGGCGATACGTGCGTTGGCCCTTCATCGCGGTGTCTCCATCGAGAGGGCGAACTCGGCCATCAAGGCGATGACGGCCATGTCGCGTGCGGTGCGGCCGTCGGGTGCGCAGCGGTCCCCGTTGGCGCCATGGTCGAGCAGCAGCGCCAGCATCGCGTGGTGGCCGCAGGCGGCGGCCAGCATCGCGCAGGTGATGTCGTCGTCGTTGGCGTGATCGATCGGCAGCCCGGCGGCCAGCAGCCTGCGCCCGATCGCGACGCTGCCGTACAGGCTGGCGAACCACAGCGCATTGTTGCCCTGGTCGTTCAGTGCGTCGGCCGCTGCGCCGCAGGACAGCAGCGCATCGACGATGCCTTCCTCGCCCTGCGCCGCGGCCCGCATGATCGGCGTGTTGCCGCCGGCGTCGCGCGCGTGGATGCCGGCGAAGCCCTGCAGCCTCAGCCAGGCGGAGAGTCTCTTGGGTACCGGCGCGGCACGGCGGGCCGAACGGGCCGCAGCGCGATGCAGCAAGGCGTTCATGGCGGGATGGCGATGCGACACCGGGGGGCTCGTCACACGGGTCGGCCTTCGTTCGGGTTGCGCACGGGGCCCATCAGTTCGAGGCCTTCGGCATAGGTGATAGTGTCGAAAGTGATGTCGTACTTCAGCGCCGCATCGGCCACGGCGTCGAGCTTGCCCGCGGTGTCCTTTTTCTTGAGGTCGTTCTTCTCGAGGTACAGCAGGGTCAGCAACTCGTTGTAGACCGTCGACTCGTCGATCGGCAGCACGTAGAACATCGCGCCCTTGTAGGGCACCTGGTACTTCTTCGACAGGTCGATGTTGTTGCAGAAAAGGAAGTACTTGCCACCGGCGCTCAAGGTGTCACCCAGCACCTCGGCCACGTCCTTCAGGTGCTCGAAGCTCAGCAGATAGCCGGCGAAGAAGGGCAGGTGCTTGTCGCCCACGGTCGCCACGGCCATGACCTGGTCGCAGGTGAGCTCGGGTGGGCGCGCTTCGTCGGCCAGCTTGACGCCGAAGCGCAGCGCGAGCTCGCCGCGAAAGCCGACGCGGCCGAACTTGTTGGTGGGGGCCTTGAGCACCGGGTTGAGGAGGCGGCCCTCCTATTCGAGGCGGGCGAGCGCGGTGTCGTCGATCTCTTTGCGGGCGAGCGTGGCGGTCATGGTGGTTCCTGGTGGGTGATGAATCGAAATGGAGAAGGGCGGGTTCAGGTCGCCGTGTTGCGCATCCAGTCCGCCGTCTTGAAGAAGGCGGCCATCAGTTCCTGCTGCAGCGGTGGTGGCGCGCCGACCTCTTCGAGCGCGGCACTCATGCAGGCGAGCCAGGCGTTGCGCTCGGCCACGCCGATGGCGAAGCCGGCATGCCGCATCCGAAGACGGGGATGGCCGCGCTCGGCCGAGTACGCCTTGGGGCCACCCAGCCATTCGCACAGGTAAAGGACCAGCACGGCCTTGGTCGATGCCAGGTCGGGCTCATGCATGGCACGGATGCCGAGCGCGTCCGCGCGGGTATCCATCTGGCGATAGAAGGCGTCGACGAGACGGGTCACGCCGTCGCGGCCCCCAAGCATGTCGAAATGCGGCGGGCGCAGCAGCGGCAGCGCGTCGGTGGCGGCGAAGGTCATGCCTCTCGTTTCGCAATGAACGTACCAGCCCGCAACCGCCTGCGGCACGCTGCAAACGCGACACAAACCACCCCGTCGCACGGAGGCGACAGGCATTTTTGCGACGTGTCACGCCGCATTTGTCGGGAAGCCAACAAAGCCCGGACGGCGCTCCAGCGCGTGCAGGAAAGCAGGCTTTCCTCTGTGCAGACAAGGACTTGGTGCCTCGTTCGCCACACCTGCGCGGCATGGCATGGAAGCTGCAGAGAAGGGCTGCGCGGACACAAGTCCGGCCGATGCGTGACCCCACAGAAGAAGACCAACAGGCACGACAGGCTGACATGGGCGCGGCTACGCAACCCAAGTTTTTCAACCCTTCCTGAATGGAGTACTGCTATGGCCAAACTTCGGCAAATCGCCTTCTACGGCAAAGGCGGCATCGGCAAATCGACCACCTCGCAGAACACCCTGGCCGCGCTCAGCGACCTGGGCCAGAAGATCCTGATCGTCGGCTGCGACCCCAAGGCCGACTCGACCCGCCTCATCCTGCACGCGAAGGCACAGGACACCATCCTGTCGCTGGCCGCGGAAGCCGGTTCGGTGGAGGATCTGGAGCTCGAGGACGTGATGAAGATCGGCTACAAGGACATCCGCTGCGTCGAGTCCGGTGGCCCGGAGCCAGGAGTCGGTTGCGCCGGCCGCGGCGTGATCACCTCGATCAACTTCCTTGAAGAGAACGGTGCCTACGACGGTGTCGACTACGTTTCCTACGACGTGCTCGGCGACGTGGTGTGCGGCGGCTTCGCGATGCCCATTCGCGAGAACAAGGCGCAGGAGATCTACATCGTCATGTCTGGCGAAATGATGGCCATGTACGCGGCCAACAACATCTCCAAAGGCATCCTGAAGTACGCCAACTCGGGCGGCGTGCGTCTGGGTGGCCTGGTGTGCAACGAGCGCCAGACCGACAAGGAACTGGAACTCGCCGACGCCCTGGCCGGCATGTTGGGGACCAAGCTGATCCACTTCGTGCCGCGCGACAACATCGTGCAGCACGCCGAGCTGCGCCGCATGACCGTGATCGAGTACGCGCCGGATTCCAAGCAAGCCGCCGAGTACCGCACGCTGGCCAGCAAGATCCACAACAACGCTGGCAACGGCACGATCCCCACCCCGATCACCATGGATCAGCTTGAAGACATGCTGATGCAGTTCGGGATCATGGAAACGATCGACGAGTCGGAAGTCGGCAAGGCTGCTGCTGCGGCTGCCGCCCTGGCTGCTGCCTGAGAAGGCCCCCAGACCGGCCCGGTCCACCGCAGCAGCGGCGTGCCCGGGCCGGCGCCTGGACCCAAGAAACATTTATCCCTGGAGTCTCCCCATGACCGCCACCGTTGAAGAGCGCAAGGCCACGAACAAGGCCCTGATCGATGAAGTGCTGAAGGCCTATCCCGAAAAGATGGCCAAGCGGCGCGCCAAGCACCTGGGCACGTTCGAAGAAGGCAAGCCCGACTGCGGCGTGAAATCCAACATCAAGTCGCTGCCCGGCGTCATGACCATCCGCGGCTGTGCCTATGCCGGCTCCAAGGGCGTGGTCTGGGGCCCGATCAAGGACATGATCCACATCAGCCACGGGCCGGTCGGCTGCGGCCAGTATTCGTGGGCTGCGCGCCGTAACTACTACATCGGCACCACGGGCATCGACACCTTCGTGACGATGCAGTTCACGTCCGATTTCCAGGAGAAGGACATTGTCTTCGGCGGCGACAAGAAGCTGGACAAGATCATCGACGAGATCCAGGTGCTGTTCCCGCTCAACAAGGGCATCTCGATCCAGAGCGAATGCCCGATCGGTCTGATCGGCGACGACATCGAAGCCGTGTCGAAGAAGAAGGCCAAGGAATACGAAGGCCACACCATCGTGCCGGTGCGCTGCGAAGGCTTTCGCGGCGTCAGCCAGTCGCTGGGCCACCACCTGGCCAACGATGCGATCCGCGACTGGGTGTTCGACAAGGTCGACCCGAACAAGCGGCCCGACTTCGTCTCCACGCCCTACGACGTGGCCATCATCGGCGACTACAACATCGGCGGCGATGCCTGGTCAAGCCGCATCCTGCTCGAAGAGATCGGCCTGCGCGTGATCGCGCAGTGGTCGGGCGACGGCTCCATCGCCGAACTCGAGAACACGCCCAAGGCCAAGCTCAACGTGCTGCACTGCTATCGCTCGATGAACTACATCAGCCGGCACATGGAAGAGAAGTACGGCATTCCGTGGGTCGAGTACAACTTCTTCGGCCCGAGCATGATCGAGAAGAGCCTGCGCGAGATCGCCAGCCACTTCGACGACACCATCAAGGCCAACGCCGAGAAGGTCATCGCCAAGTACCGCCCGCTGATGGACGCCGTGCTGGCGCGCTTCAAGCCGCGCCTGCAGGGCAAGAAGGTGATGCTGTTCGTCGGCGGCCTGCGCCCGCGCCACGTGATCGGCGCCTATGAAGACCTGGGCATGGACGTGGTCGGCACCGGCTACGAGTTCGGCCACAACGACGACTACCAGCGCACCACCCACTACGTGAAGGACGGCACGCTGATCTACGACGACGTGACCGGCTACGAGTTCGAGAAGTTCGTCGAGCAGGTGCAGCCCGACCTGGTGGGCTCGGGCATCAAGGAAAAGTACGTGTTCCAGAAGATGGGCGTGCCCTTCCGCCAGATGCACAGCTGGGACTATTCGGGCCCGTACCACGGCTACGACGGCTTCGCGATCTTCGCGCGGGACATGGACATGGCCATCAGTTCACCGATCTGGAGCCTGACCACCGCCCCGTGGAAGAAGGCCGCCTGAGCCCCGCGCATTCCCCCTCACCCTGACCCTCTCCTGCCTGCGGGAGAGGGGAATCCATATCTTCAGGAGCCCCCCATGCCTCAATCAGCCGACAAGATCCTCGACCACGAACTGCTGTTCCGTGAACCCGAGTACCAGGAAATCTTCCGATCGAAGAAAGAAGAGTTCGAGTTCAACCATCCGGACGAGACGATCAAGCAGATCGTCGAATGGACCAAGACCGAGGACTACAAGCAGAAGAACTTCGCGCGCGACGCGCTCACGGTCAATCCGGCCAAGGCCTGCCAGCCGCTGGGCGCCGTGTATGTCGCCAACGGCTTCGCCAAGACCTTGAGCTTCGTGCACGGCTCGCAGGGCTGCGTGGCGTACTACCGCTCGCATTTCTCGCGCCACTTCAAGGAGCCCACGTCCTGCGTGTCCTCGTCCATGACGGAAGACGCCGCCGTCTTCGGTGGGCTGAACAACATGGTGGACGGCCTGGCCAACGCCTACAGCCTGTACAAGCCCGACATGATCGCGGTCTCCACCACCTGCATGGCCGAAGTGATTGGCGACGACCTGAACGCCTTCATCAAGACGTCCAAGGAGAAAGGCAGCGTTCCCGAAGAGTTCGACGTGCCGTTCGCCCACACGCCGGCCTTCGTCGGCAGCCACATCACCGGCTACGACAACGCCTTGCTGGGTGTGCTGCGCCACTTCTGGGACGGCAAGGCGCAGACCACCGAGCCCCTGGTGCGCGTGCCTGACGAGAGCATCAACTTCATCGGTGGCTTCGACGGCTTCGTCGTCGGCAACATGAAGGAAATCCGCCGGATCTTCGATCTGTTCGGCGTCAAGGTGAACGTGCTCTGCGACCCCTCTGAAAACTGGAACACGCCGACCGACGGCACCTTCCGCATGTATGCGGGCGGCACCACGAAGGAAGAGGTCGTGGCCGGCCTGCACGCCAAGGCCACCATCGTGTTCCAGGAGTACTGCTGCGAGAAGACGAGCAAGTTCATCGCCGACCATGGCCAGGAGGTCGTGGTGCTGAACGCCCCGATCGGCGTGGCCGGCACCGACGAGTTCCTGATGGCGATCTCGCGCCTCACCGGCAAGCCGATTCCGGAACAGCTCGAACGCGAGCGCGGCCAGCTGGTCGACGCCATGGCCGACAGCCAGGCCCATCTGCACGGCAAGCGCTTCGCGCTGTACGGCGACCCGGACCAGATGCTGGGGACCACGCAGTTCCTGCTGGAACTCGGTGCCGAACCTGCGCACGTGCTGGCCACCAACGGCGCCGAGCCCTGGGCGAAGAAGGTTCAGGCGATGTTCGATGGCTCGCCCTACGGCGCTGGCTGCAAGGTCTACCCGAAGCGCGACCTGTGGCACCTGCGTTCGCTGTTGTTCACCGAGCCGGTCGACTTCCTGATCGGGAATACCTACGGCAAGTACCTGGAACGCGACACCAAGACCCCGCTGGTGCGCATGACCTTCCCGATCTTCGACCGCCACCACTACCACCGCTACCCCACCTGGGGCTATGAGGGCGGCCTGCGCACGCTGGTGATGCTGCTGGACGAATTCTTCGAAGCGCTCGATGCCAACACCATCGTCCCCGGCAAGACGGACTACAGCTACGACATCATCCGGTGAGTTGGCCCACCCCCGATGCCGGCTCACTTCGTGTAGCCGGCTTCCCCCTCAAGGGGGCACCCGCAGCGGCCCGGCAAAGCCGGTTCCGCACGGGTTCACGAACGGGCTTCGCTTGCGCTTGCCAGGGGTTGGGGTGAGGGTAGTGCGGCGCAGGAGAGGCTATGCGGTGCCACGATACAAGGAGTGATGCGATGTCAGAACCCGTTTTGATCAAGACCACGCAGGACGGCCGCAAGGTCGAGGTGATCGATGGCTGGGTGTGCCTGGCCGGCGCGCGCGAGGCCGACAGCCTGATCCCGATGGACGAGCACCCCAACCGGCAGGCGATCGCCAGGGCGGTGCCGGGCGCCACCCACGTGGCCGGGCGCATTCCGCTGCGGCACGACGAGGCGGCGATCGCGCAAGGCGCGCTCAGCGCTGCGCAACGCATCTTCGATGCCAGCCCGGCTGGTATCACGCAACGCATACGCCACGCGACCTGGGCCAAGGCCCATGCCGAAGGCGTCGAATAGAAGAAAAGGTCTGGGCGCCATGATCCACGTGGTGGAACTTCCGCAGCAGGGCGATCCGCGCGCCTGGTTCGCCTACGACGACGATGATTTCGCCCGCAAGGTGGCGGCGACCGATGCGCTGCAGGCGTGGGAGATCCACGACGCGCTGACGGCGCGCGACCTGCTCGAGTCGGCGTGCGACGGGCCGGAAGGAGCGTTCGCGAACGCCGGCCCCGGGGCCCCGGTCGACGTCGCCACGCGCGAACGATTTCCCGCGATCTGTGCCCTGGGCGATGCCCATGGCTGGGACACGCCGCTCTACCGGGCCGACCACCTGCTGGGTCGCGGCGTGCTGCGGGCCGAGCCGGTCGCCGAGCGCGATGCGTTGAGCGCGGCGCTGGCCGCACGCGGCGGCTTGAGCTGCGTCTACTGGAACGACCGCGATGCGATCGGTGCCTTCGAGGGCGCCGACCCGCGTCTGGCGGGCAAGGAGCGCTGGTGGGCGCGTCGGGCGCTGTACGAGCAGCTGGTCGAGCTCGAGGTGCTGGCGGACGACAACTAGCCCGTGTCATGAAGCTGCGCATCGACCGCACCCATGCCCAGGCACTGGCCAGCGAGTTCCCTGAGCTCTCGGGCCTGGTCGACCAGTTGCGCTTCGGCGCCCATGCCGAAGTCGGCCTGCGCCAGCTGGCCTCCGGTGCGCTGGACCGGCTGGGCCAGCTCTGGGACGAGGGCGGCGCGGCACAGCAGCGGCAGGCGGCCCAGCTGCGTTCGTTGCGTGCGGTGCTCGACGACCCGGCGGCCGAACGCTTAAAGGCCGACGATCTGGAGCACGTGTTGCCGGCCTTCGTGCGCTACATCGCGGCCCATGCGCGGCGTGGCTGGCTTTTTTCCGCCGCCACCGACGGCCGCCCGCTGGCCTGGTGTCCCACGCGCATCGACTACACGCCCGCGTCCAACGACGAGACGGGCAGGGTCTTCGTCGAGATGAAGGCCAACGCCAAGGCAGGCGTCGTCACGCAGACGATGCGGCTGCTCGGCGCCGACATCGAAGGCCGCACCATCGCCGAAATGCTGCTGGCACGCGGTCTGGTGCGAGAGACGGCGGCGCTGATGGACGGCTACGAGGCGACGGCCGAGCGCTATTTCGACTGGCGCAGCCAGACCGGCGCGCAGTTCGAAGGCCGCGGCACCGCCTACCACGCGGAGGACCCGAGCGCCGCGCACCGCGACACCGACTGGTCGCGCAAGGACATCGTGATCCTCTCGGCGCAAGGCGGCGCGGCCCGACTGGTCAACGACGAGGGCGTGCTGCAGCAGCGCAACCCGACGCTGGAAGTGCCCGGCGAGATCCTGGCCAGCTACCTGTCGAAAGCCGCGAAGAGCAACCGCTACGATGCCGAGGCCGAGGTGCAGGCCGTGCACGAAGCGCTGCAGGGCGAGCGGCCGGCGCTGTTCCGGCAACTGCCGGTGCATCCGCTGATCTTCATGTTCCATCTGGAGCTGCACCACCACGTCTGGGTGCATGCGGACGACCTGCACCCCTATGTGTACCGGCCGGACCTCAAGCACAAGCTCGTGCTGCCGCCGGAGCAGACCGACCTGATCGACATCCTGACGGCCGAGATGGACCTGCTGATGGACGACATCGTCGCGGGCAAGGCCGGCGGCACCACCGTGCTGTGCGCTGGGCCGCCGGGCGTGGGCAAGACACTGACGGCCGAGGTCTATGCCGAGATCATCCGCCGTCCGCTGTACCGCGTTCACTCGGGTCAGCTGGGTTTGAATGTCACCGCCATGGAACATGCATTGAAGGACGTGCTGCTGCGCGCGCAGCGATGGGGTGCTGTGATGCTCATCGACGAGGCCGACGTCTACATCAAGCGCCGCGACGACGACCTGACGATGAACGCCGTGGTCGGGGTGTTCCTGCGCGTGCTCGAGTACTTCAACGGTCTGCTGTTCCTCACCACCAACCGCATCGACGACATCGATGAAGCCATCATTTCGCGCTGCATTGCGCTCATCCGTTACCACCCGCCCGACGCAGCAGCACGCCGGCGCATCTGGGAGGTGATGGGCGAGCAGTTCGCGCTGCGCCTGGACGACGCGATGCTCGACATGCTGGCGGCCCTGTTCCCCGCCGCGAGCGGGCGCGACATCAAGGGCCTGGCCAAGCTGGTCGCCAAATACTGTCACCACAAGCAGACGCGGCCCACGCACGAGGTGTTCCTGCGCTGCGCCATGTTCCGCGGGCTCGATGCGGTTGCAACAGCCTGAACGCGGGAGAACATCGATGCTGGCCCGGATGCAATGCGACATGTTGCGCAACAGCGCGCTGGCGCTTCGTGAGATCCTGGCAGACCTGCAGGACGCGTCGGAATTGTTCGCCAGCCGCAACACGCTGATCCGGGTCGAAGCCCATCTGCTGCTGATGGCGCAGACATTGGCCCACCTGGCCCCGGCCCTCCACGAACGGCTGCTGCTGGCGGATTGGCGCGGCTGGCAGTCGCTGCAGGAGATGCTTGAGAACGACATTCAACCCAGGCACGATGCGGTCTGGTACGCGCTGCGCGCCCTGGTGCCGACCACGCTGGAGATGATCGATGTGTTGCGCCGGCGCGAGCCCATCTGGTTCGAGTTGGGATATTGATGGACAAGCCGACGGCGCAGCACCTCATTCGGCTGGCGTTGGGCGCGGCGCAGAGCCGCGCGGCCGGGCTGGATGCGGCGGACCAGGCGCTGATGGTGAGCGCCGTTCAGATGGACGTGATCGAGCGGTTGACACCGGTGCAGCGCGGCCGGGTGCTGGAGCGCGCGCTGATGGCGCCTTATCCCCGGGGTTTCTTCCTGGCGCTGCGTGCGTGTGGTGGGCTCAGGCGCCTGTTGCCCGAAGTCGACGCGCTGTTCGGCGTGCCGCTGATCGGGGAGGGGCCGGAGCCGATCGACATTGGCGAGCATCAACTGGGCGCGCTGGACCAGGCCGCTCGCCGCGCGGCACCGCTGGCGGTGCGCTGGGCCGCATTGCTGCAGAAAATCGGGATGGGCCGGACGCCGCCCTTGTTCTGGCCGAGCCATGTGGGCCACGAGGCGCGGGGCCTGGCGTTGCTGGCGCCGTTGAGCGCGCGCATCGCGCTGGCGCCGACATCGCTCGACCTGGCCGCGCTGGCGATCGCCGAGGCCGAGCGCGTGCACCGGGCCAGCAAGCTGCGGGCCGGCCCGATCGCGGCATTGCTCGCGCGCACTGAGGCGGAAACCCGGCCCGATCGGTTTGCGCAGTTGCTGGAGGTCTGCATCTGCGACCACGCCGCGCACCCGGGTCACGGCGAGGCCGACTACACCAAGGCGCCACGCATGCGGCAGGCCCTGGCGGCCTACCTGGCGGTGGCGCCGCAGGGGAGGGACGCAGAGGCGCTGCTGCAGGCGCGTGCCCAAGCGATCGACGTTGCACTGCGCGCCGGCACGACCGAGGATTGATGCGGCCCCTGCGGACCGACGCCGTGTCGCAAGACCTTTGTCGCGATTGCTTCAAACCTGCCACAGCCGACCTTCCGCGGCGCGCAAATCCACTCCAAACGACAGTTCGCGGTGGTCTTTTGGCGGTTTTGGCGCTGGCACCAAAACTGCAATGAGGAACGCACCACGTTGCTAGGAGTGCGCGATGTCAGTCTCTCTCAAGGCCAAGATCGCCGAAGTGTTCGAAGAGCCCGGTTGCGACAAGAACCAGGGCAAGAGCGAGAAGGAGCGCAAGAAGGGCTGCACCAAGCAGCTCTCGCCCGGCGCCGCCGCCGGCGGGTGCGCCTTCGACGGTGCCAAGATTGCGCTGCAGCCGATCGTTGACGTCGCGCACCTCGTGCACGGCCCGATCGCCTGCGAGGGCAACTCGTGGGACAACCGGCATTCGGCGTCGTCGGGTTCGCAGATCTACCGCACGGGCTTCACCACCGACATCACCGAACTCGACGTGATCTACGGCGGCGAGAAGCGCCTCTTCAAGAGCGTGCGCGAAATCATCGAGAAGTACGACCCGCCGGCTGTCTTCGTCTACCAGACCTGCGTCACGGCGCTGATCGGCGATGACATCGAGGCGGTGTGCCAGCGCGCTTCCGAGAAGTTCGGAAAACCAGTCATTCCGGTCAACTCGCCGGGCTTCGCAGGCCCCAAGAACCTGGGCAACAAGCTGGGGGCGGAGTCGGTGCTCGATTACGTGATCGGCACACGGGAGCCCGAGTACACGACGCCCTGCGACATCAACATCATCGGCGAGTACAACCTGTCGGGCGAGCTCTGGCAGGTCAAGCCGCTGCTCGATGCGCTGGGCATCCGCATCCTCTCGTGCATATCGGGCGACGGCCGCTACAACGAGATCGCCAGCGCGCACCGCGCCAAAGTCAACATGATGGTCTGCTCCAAGTCGATGATCAACATCGCGACGAAGATGCAGCAGCGCTACGGCATCCCGTACTTCGAAGGGTCGTTCTACGGCATCGGCGACATGAGCGACACGCTGCGGCAGATGGCGACATTGCTGGTGCAGCAGGGCGCGCCGGTGGACCTGCTCGAACGCACCGAGCGGCTGATCGAGGTGGAGGAGGCGCGCGCCTGGAAGCGCATCGCCGAGTACAAGAAGCGCCTCACCGGCAAGCGCGTGTTGCTGATCACGGGTGGCGTGAAGTCGTGGTCGGTGGTCGCGGCGCTGCAGGAGGCCGGGCTGGAGATCGTCGGCACCAGCATCAAGAAGAGCACGAAGGAAGACAAGGAAAAGATCAAGGAGATCATGGGCGACGATGCGCACATGATCGACGACATGACGCCGCGCGAGATGTACGCGATGCTGCGCGACGCCAAGGCCGACATCATGCTGTCGGGTGGCCGCTCGCAGTTCGTGGCGCTCAAGGCGCGCATGCCCTGGCTGGACATCAACCAGGAGCGCCACCATCCGTACGGCGGCTACGAAGGCATGGTCGAGCTGGTGCACGAGATCGACCGCGCCCTCTTCAACCCGGTGTGGCAGCAGGTGCGCATCGCCGCACCGTGGGAACTTGCTGACGACGCCGTCGCGGCCTGAGGAAGCACCCGTCATGGCACACGTCGTCGAATCCAGGAAGGCCTGCACGGTCAATCCGCTGAAGATGAGCCAGCCGCTGGGCGCGACCTTCGCGTTCATGGGCCTGGACGCCTGCATGCCGGTGATGCACGGCTCGCAGGGCTGCACGTCCTTCGCGCTGGTGCTGCTGGTGCGGCACTTCAAGGAGGCGATCCCGCTGCAGACCACCGCCATGAACGAGGTGACGACCATCATGGGCGGCTACGAGAACATCGAGGCCGCGCTCCTCAACATCCGCAAGCGCGCAGCGCCGAAGGTCATCGCGATCTGCTCGACCGGCCTGACCGAGACCAAGGGCGATGACGTCGAGGGCTACCTCGTGACGGCTCGCCAACGCAAGCCCGAACTGGCCGACACCGAGATCGTCTACGTCTCGACGCCCGACTATGTCGGCGCCTTCGAGGACGGCTACAAGCATGCGGTCACGGGCATTGTTCGGGCACTGGTCAAGCCGTTGCCCGTCGATGCTAAGCAGGTGACGCTGCTGCCGGGTAGCCACCTGTCGCCCGGCGACATCGACGAGCTGCGGGAAATCATCGAAGCTTTCGGCCTGACACCCGTCGTGCTGCCCGACATCTCGGGCTCGCTCGACGGCCACATCGCGCCCGACTGGCGTGGCACCACGCTCGGCGGCACGACGCTCGAAGAGATCCGCGCAGCGGGCGCATCGGCCTTCACGCTCGGCGTGGGCGAACAGACGCGCGAAGCCGCCGAGGCGCTCAAGACGATCGCCGACACGCCCTTCGAAGTGTTCGAGCGGCTGACTGGGCTGGAGGTCAACGATCGCCTGCTGCAGCGGCTCTCGAAGATCGCCGGTTGCGCAGTGCCAGCCAAATACCGTCGCCAGCGCAGCCAGTTGCTCGACGCGATGCTCGACGGGCACTTCTACACCGGCGGCATCAAGGTGGCGATCGGTGCCGAGCCCGACCTGCTGCTGGCGGTCGGCGGCTTCCTGCACGAGATGGGCGCCGAGCTGCGCTGTTGTGTCAGCACCACCAAGTCGGCCGCGCACGCGCTGCTGCCGGCCGAGCAGGTGCTGCTGGGCGACCTCGAGGACCTGGAGCAGGGTGCGGCCGACTGCGACCTGCTCATCACCCATTCGCACGGCCGGCAGGCTGCCGAGCGGCTCGACAAGCCCCTGCTGCGCATGGGCTTCCCGGTGTTCGACCGCATTGGCAATGCACACCGCCGCTACGTCGGCTACCGCGGCACGATGAACCTGATCTTCGAGGTGTCGAACCTGATGATGGAGCGCATCGCGCACCACCATCCCGGCGACTGGCCTTTGACGCCGGAGGCCCGGCGGGCGGCCATGCCCGTGCGCATGGCGAATGCCGACACGCAGATCGAATCGCGCACGGCGGCTGCCAGTGCCTGAGCCCGCATCACCGGAGAAAACCCATGAAAATTGCCTTCGCCACCCAGGACAAGGAGCGCGTGGACGCGCACTTCGGCTGGGCCAAAGCCATCGTCGTCTACGAGGTGACGCCGGACGCGCACCACTTCGTGGAGAGCTTCGAGTTCGGCGGCAAGCTCGAGGAAGACGGCGACGAGGACAAGCTCGCGCCCAAGCTCGAGGCCATCAAGGACTGCGCCATCCTGTACGTGGCCGCCATCGGTGGCTCGGGCGCCGCGCGCGTGGTCGCCATGAAGATCCACCCGATCAAGGTGCCGCAACCGGAGTCGATCGCCGAGATTCTCGACAAGCTGCAGGCGGTGCTCAAGGGCACGCCGCCGCCCTGGCTGCGCAAGGCCCTGGCCAAGGACGCCAAGGACGGCGCGCGTGCATTCGATTTTGAAGATGAAGAGGTTCCCCATGGCTGAAGACGCCACCATCGAGCTCGCCGAAGGCGAGGAGCAACACCTGGCCAACCCGTTCGTTCAGCAGCTCGTCAAGCAGCTGCGCGCGCAGGACACGCACGGCGCCTGGGAGGGCAAGAGCGATCTGCAATTGCTCAAGCCCTACGTGTACACCGCAGAGGAACGCCGGGCCATCCCGATCATCGGCGACCCCGACCCGGAGATCCTGTGGCGCCTGGAGATCTTCTACAGCGCGGTCGCCGTGGCCGTCGAGCGCGAGACCGGGCAGATGGTCTCGCCGATGATGAAGATGAGCCACGAGGGCTTCGGTCGCCTGGTGTTGATCGCCGGACGGCTGGTGGTCGTCAACAAGCAGTTGCGTGATGTGCATCGTTTCGGCTTCGGCTCGCTGGCCAAGCTGGCCGACGCGGGAACCAAGTTCTTCGACGAGGCCGTCGCGATGATTCGCGAGTACCCGGCCGTTGCCCAATACGGAGCGTGACGTGGAAACGCCCGAAGAACTCAAGCTGCGTTTGCGCAAGCTCAACGCCCAGGCCACGCAGGCCAAGATGGACCTGCACGACCTGTCCGAAGAGTTGCCCACCGATTGGGAAAAGATCCTGGCGGTGGCCCAGCGTTGCCACGATGCGCACGCCGCCTTGATGGAAGCCCGCAAACTGCAGGCCGCGACAACGGCCCACTGACGAGGAGCCCACGATGAGCAACTTCACCGTCACGATGCCCAGCGGCAAGACCTGGACGCCGACCTTCGTCGCTGCGCTGGACGAGGAGAAATGCATCGGGTGCGGCCGTTGCTTCAAGGTCTGCCCGCGCGGCGTGCTCGAACTCGTGGGGCTCGACGAGGATGGCGTGCACATCCCTCTCGCCGGGGACGACGACGAGGACGAGGAGTACGAGAAGAAGGTCATGACCATCGTCCACCAGGAGCTGTGCATCGGCTGCACCGCGTGCGCGAAGATCTGCCCGAAGAAGTGCTACACGCACGCCGCCGCATCGGTCTGAGGCCGAAGCCCATGGACATGCAGGCGCGGCGCGAACTGGTCCGGCGGCTCGAATCACGGCGCGACGAGGTCGACGACCTCATGGCGCTGCTGCGCGAGCATGCCGACCCGCACGCCGGATCGGCGCGGGATCTGGAGGCGGTGGCCTATGCGATCGCGTTGGCGTCCCTGGGCGACAACCATCTCTGGCAGGACATGCAGCTGCCTTCGCGCGGCGAGCTTTCAGCGTTGATCTCACGCTGGTTCCCCCGACTCGCGCAGCGCAACACGAACGACATGAAGTGGAAGAAGTTCCTCTACAAGCAGCTGTGCGAACGCGAGCAGATCCACGTGTGCAAGTCGCCGAGTTGCGGGGTCTGCACCGACTACGCGATGTGCTTCGGGCCCGAGGAGCGCAGTGCGGGTTAGCAGCGCCGGGCACGCGCTTTGCAAAGTCAAGTGATTCGTTATGTAGCCGCCTACATAGCCGACAAACACGACGACGGAGCCGACAGTGCCGACATTCTCGAATCGCCGCGTATCGACGTTCTCTTCGCGGGCTCGCTGGGTCCCTTGCGACCGTGCCTGCTACCAGACGCTGAGCTGGCCGCTTGGCGATGGCAACGGTGCGCCGCACGATGCGCGCCTTCCCGCGTCCTGCCTGCCGCAACTGCCGCAGCCCCCGCACCGGCTGCTCGCGCTGTGCGACAAGGAGGGGTTGCGAAGGCTCGTCGACTGCCACATGCAACGGCTGCGCCGAACGGCATTGTTCGTGCGCGCCGGCCGCTGTTTCGACTGCGTCGCCCAGCGCGTGGCGGACTTCGTCGTGGAGGCCTGCGGGGGGCCGCTGTACTACAGCACGCGCCATGCGCGGCTGCAGGCCGGTGCAGGCCTGCCGCTGCTGCTCGACGAGGAGGGACGAGAACTGTGGCTGGTGCAGCTGTGGCACGCCTTCGACGATGCGGAGTTCCCGCTCGCGCTGCGCGCCGACTACTGGCGCTGGGCCGAACCGCTGTCGGTGCATCTGCTCTCGCCGCAGGCCCGCCGGGGCGATCTGACGCGCTATGACTACGACACCGTGCGCAGCTGGTTTCCGGCCCGCGGGGCCATGCACCGACCATGATGGAGCCACACATGACGACGTCCTCCATGCGCTACGGCGTCTTCCTCAACGTCGAGAACCCAGACGCAAATGCGGCCGAGGCGTTGCAGCAGATGCTGCGTACGGCCACCGCCGCCGAAGCATCCGGTTTCGACGAACTCTGGCTTGCCGAGCATCACCACAGCGCATTCGCCATCGGCAGCGCGCCGATGGTCCTGCTGTCGCACCTGGCCGCCCGCACGTCGCGCGTGCGGCTGGGCACTGGTGCGTCGTTGCTCGCGTTGAACGACCCGATCCGCGTGGCCGAAGATGTCGCGACGCTCGATGTGCTCAGCGGCGGACGCATCGAGTTCGGCGTGGCGCGTGGGGGGCCTTTTCCGCTGCAGTACCGGCATGCCGGTGTGCCGTCGGCCGAGGTCGCGCGCGACCGCATGCACGAGGCGCTCTTGCTGATTCGTCGGCTGTGGCGCGAAGAGCGCGTGCATTTCGACGGCCGCTTCTACCGCTGCGCCGACCTGACGATTGCGCCCTGGCCCCTGCAGCGCCCGGTGCCGGTGTGGCTCGCCAGCCTGAGTGACGATTCCCGCCGGCTCGCGGCTGCCGAGGGCCACGGCTTGATGGCCACGCCATCCTCCGACGTGGGCGCGGTCGCCGCGGTGGTCCAGGGCGAACGCGTTCGGCGGGCCGATTTTCCGTTTGCCATTGCACGCTTCTTCCATTGCGAGCCGGACCATGCGCAGGCCGTGGCACGCGGGCTGGCTGCGGTGCGCGAGTACCCGCAGCGCATGGGCGTGCGCTTCGGCAAAGGCGGCATGCCGCCGATGTTCGAGCCCGATGCCAGCGACGCCGTCATCCTGGCGAATGCCGTGATCGGTGATCCGGCGCACTGCGCGCAGCGGGTAGAAGGCCTGCGCCGCGCGCTGGGCCCGCATCGGCTGCTGCTCAAGCCGGCATTGCACGACGAGGAGCGGGTGCGCGAAGGCTTGGCGCTCTTCATGCGGCGTGTGGTGCCAGTCCTTGGTGAGGCCACCTGAGGGGCGTTGTGAACGGGCCTGCATATTGCAATCCAGGGCTTATTCGCGCGTTGTGTAGCGCGTGACGTAAGGAATGTCGCAATGATGTCGGGAACCCTACACAGCATCGACGCTTCGCCGTTGCTTCTGTCGCTGCAGGTGGCTGCCGTGGCCACGGTGCTGGCACTGCTCATGGGCGTCGCCCTGGGCTGGCTCTTCGCGCGGCGACCCTTTCCCGGCAGCGGCGTGATCGAGGCCGCCTGCATGCTGCCGCTCGTGCTGCCGCCGACGGTGATCGGCTACGGCATCCTGGTGCTCGCTGGGCGTCGCAGCCCGGTCGGCGGTTGGCTGCGCGAGCACTTCGACTACACCCTGATCTTCAATTGGCATGGTGCCGTGGTTGCGTCCGCCGTGGTCGCGCTGCCGCTCGTGCTGAAGTCGGCCAGCACAGCCTTCGCCCAGGTGGACCGCGCGCTGGAGGCCGCCGCGCGCACGCTGCGCCAGTCGCCATGGAGCGTGTTCGTGCGCATCACGCTGCCACTGGCGTGGCCCGGCATCCTGGCCGGCACGCTGCTCGCCTTTGCGCGCGCGATGGGCGAATTCGGCGCTTCGCTGATGGTGGCCGGGTCGATCCCGCATCAGACGCAGACCCTGTCGATGGCGATCTACGACGCCGTGCAGGCCGGGCAAGACCAGACCGCCTTTTTGCTCGCGCTCGTCACCTCGGTCCTGTCGATCGCTGTGCTGCTTGCGTCCAACCGCTTTCTGTCCCTTCGCCTTCGTTGATGTCCAAGGAGTCTTTCGTGATCCGTTCCCTTCGCGTCCTTTGCCTTACCGCGTTCATCGCGGCCCTGTCCTTCGCGGCGACCGCACAGCAGCTCACGGTGTCGGCGGCGGCGAGCCTGACCAACGCCTTCAACGACCTGGCGCCGAAGTTCGAGGCGATGAAGCCGGGGGTGAAGCTGCGCTTCAACTACGCCGCGTCGGGCGTGCTGCTGCAGCAGGTGCAGCAGGGCGCGCCGGTGGACGTATTCGCGAGCGCCGACCAGGCCACCGTGGCACGTGGCATCGAGCAGAAGGTGTTCGATGCCGACACCCGGCGCGACTTCGCGCGTAACACCGTCGTGCTGATCGCCCCGGCGGAGGGCGCCTCGTTCGTGACCTCGCTCCAGGCGCTCGAAGCGCCGTCCGTCAAACGCATCGCCATCGGCAAGACGGCAACGGTGCCGGTGGGCCGCTACACCCAGGAGGTGCTCGAGGCGGCAGGGCTCTGGTCGGTGCTGGCGCCGAAATTCGTCCAGGCGGACACGGTGCGACAGGTGCTCGACTATGTGTCGCGTGGCGAGGCGGACGCCGGCTTCGTCTATCGCACCGACGCAGCGATCGCGGGCGACAAGGTTCGTATCGTGCTCACGGCGCAGGGGCATACGCCGGTGACCTACCCGATCGTGGTGGTGAGCGACAGCCGGCAGAAGGCGCTGGCGCGTGACTTCATCGCCTTTCTCGCCACGCCGCCAGCCGTCGAGGTGCTGGCCCGCTACGGCTTCGGTGCACCGTGATCGACGTCGACCTCCAGGCCTGCGTGAGCGACGGATCGCGCCGCTTCGACCTCGCAGTGCGCTTCGCCAGCGACGCACCCGTGGTGGCGCTGTACGGCCCCTCGGGCGCCGGCAAGTCGCTGACGCTGCAGGCGATGGCCGGCCTGCAGCGTCCGACCGGCGGACATGTGCGCATCGGCGGACGCACGCTGTTCGACGCCAAGCGCGGTGTCGACGTGCCGGTGGCCGAACGGCGTGTGGGCTACCTCTTCCAGCACTACGCCCTGTTTCCGCATCTGAGCGTGCGCGACAACGTCGCCTTCGGCCTGACGCACTGGTGGCATCGCCGACCCTCACCCGCTCAGGCGGAGCGCATTGATGCCCTGATCGACAGCTTCGGACTGGCGAGCTTCGCGGCCAGCCGACCGGCCTCGCTGTCCGGCGGACAGCAGCAGCGTGTGGCTCTGGCGCGCGCGCTGGCGTGCGCGCCCTCGGTGCTGCTGCTCGATGAGCCCTTCGCGGCGCTCAACCCCATGCTGCGGCAGACGCTGCGCAGCGAACTCGCGCAGGTCTGCGCACAGTGGCACACGCCGGTCGTGATGATCACGCACGACGTCGACGATGTGCTGGCACTGGCCGACGTCGTCTTCGTCATTGAACAGGGGCAGGCCGTGCGCGAGGTCGACGTGCGTCGTGGCGATGGCCGCGAGCTCACGCAGCGCGCACTCGTCCACGGCTGGGTCGCTCCGGCGGTGACGGCGGCGGAGCGCTCGGTGCGGCGCTGGCTCGGAGCGCCCGCGCGTGGCTGACGCAACGCTCCTGTCGGGCGACCTCAAGCTCGCCGGCCGGCTCGATGCGCGCTTCTTCGCGCTGCTCGAAGCGATCGACGGCACCGGCTCGATCAACCGCGCCGCCCGCACGGCTGGCTACAGCTACAAGGGCGCCTGGATGCTGCTGGAAACCGCGGCCAACCTCGCCAGCGAGCCCCTTCTCGAAAGCGCCACGGGCGGCAAGGGCGGGGGCGGTACGCGGCTCACGGCCGCTGCGCACGACCTGCTCGCCGGCTGGCGCACTTTGCAAAGTCGACACCGGGCCTTCCTGCATGAACAGGAGGCCTGGCTCATCCAACAGCCGGCGCTCGCCGGCCTTCTTCGGAGAATTTCCATGAAAACCACTGCACGCAACCAGTTCGCCGGCACAGTCTCGGCCGTCGACGCAGGGCCGGTCACCACCCAGGTCACGGTCACCCTCGCTGCCGGCCAGGAGATCGTCGCCACCATGACCTCGGCCGCGGCACAACGGCTGAACCTGGCGGCGGGCAAGGAGGCGATCGCCCTGATCAAGTCATCGGCCGTGGTGCTCGTCGTCGACTTCGCCGGCTACGCACTGTCGGCGCGCAACCAGTTCGCCGGCACGATCTCGCGGGTGGAACGCGGCGCCGTGTCGTCGCTGGTGGTGTTGACGCTGCCCGGCGGTGCGCATGTCACGGCCAGCGTCACCAACGATGCGGTGGAGGCACTCGGCCTCGGGGTCGGGCAGGCCGCGACGGCGGTCTTCAAGGCTTATTCGGTGATGCTCGCCGTGGCGACCTGAGACGCGGCCTGCGGCGCGCGCAGGCGGCTCACCGGCACGCCGTTCTCGAGATGGCTGGTGAAGATCTCGGCGACGTCGGTGGGTGCGACGCCGCTGTAGAGAATGCCTTGCGGGTACACCAGCACGTTGGCGCCGTCGCTGCACGGTCCGAGGCAGCCTGAATAGGTGATGCCCACCTGGTCGTAGGCCTGTCGCTTCTGCAGCTCGGCCCAGAAGGCCTGCAGCACCTCGGCGGAACCCTTCGCGGTGCAGGAGCCGCGCGGATGCTGCGGCGGGCGGTTCTGGGTGCAGACGAAGACGCGTTGGGACGGGTGGGCCATGGGGTTTCCTTTTTTGACGATGGGGCTATGCGAGCGTGAAGGGCAGGGGTGTCAGGCCGCCATGCGGACGATCCAGGCCTGGAGGTCGCGCACGTGCGCGCTCTCCTCGCTGGCGAATTCGCGCGCCATGCGTCCCACTTCGGGGTCATTGCTGCGGCGTGCGATGTCGGCATAGAAGTCGTAGCCAGCCGTCTCGCTGGACAGTGCGAGCTCGAGCGCCGCGATGACGTCGATCAGGCCATCCACGCCTTGCCAGCTCGCGGCCTCGGGGCTGACGCCTTCCGGCCATTGGAATTCGCCGGGCGCGAGCACCGGCAGCTCCCGAAAGCCACCGCGATTCATGGCTTCTTTCAGGTGGCGACGCGAATAGAGCGCCATGCGGTCGAACAGCGCCTGCACCTCGCGGTTGCCGGCGGCACCCATGACCTGCGCGAGGTCTTCGTATTGCCGCGCCGCATCGCGTTCCAGCTGGATCGCATGCACGAGAAAGAGGTGGATGTCGTCGATCATGTCTAGCCGAACTTGAACAGGATGCCGTGGCCGCCGCGTGGGTATTCCCATTCGATGTTGCCGTGGTCGCTGCACAGGATGCGGCAGCTGCCGCACTCCAGGCAGCCGTCGGTGATCAGCGTGACGCTGCCATTGCCCTCGGTCTTGTAGCAGGCGGCCGGGCAGACGAAGGTGCAGCTCTGCACCGCGCAGTCGTTGGTGCAGACCTCCGCATCCTTGATGCGGATGTGCGGCCGGCCGGTGTCGACGCGGTAGCGGTTCTGGAACAGCTTGTCCTCGACATTGACGGTGATCGGATTCATCGGAAAGCCCTCCAGAGTTTGTAGGCATCGCCCACCAGGCCGCCGAGCTTGCGGCTCTTGCGAAAGCTCGAGAAGATCTCGCGCTCCTTGCTCTTCTTGTCCACGCCGTCCACGGTGATCATGGTGCGTGCGGCCTGCGCGAGCAGGTCCGGGTAGCTGGTGAAGAACTGCGGATTCTTGTGCAGCACCGCGGGCATGTCGCGGTACTTGTGCAGGTCCTTCATCACGAAGCTGTCGTCCAGCGCGTCCTTGTAGGCCTTGAGGGTGCCGGCGCGGTAACCGCGGCCCGCGGCGCGCGCCTCGATCACCGTTTCGGCCGCGAGCCGGCCGCTGGTCATCGCCAGGTTCGAGCCCTCGCGGTGCACCGCGTTCACGAACCCACCGGAGTCGCCGACGATCATCCAGCCATTGCCGTACACCTGCGGCACGGCGTGGAAGCCGCCCTCGGGGATCAGGTGCGCGCAGTACTCCTTCATCTCGCCGCCCTCGATCAGCGGGGCGATCGCGGGATGGCGCTTCATCTGCTCGAGCAGCACGTAGGGGCTGGTCTTGTTCGGGTTCTTCGCGAAGTCGCCGAGCATGCAGCCCACGCCGATGGTGAGCGACTCCTTGTTGGTGTAGAGGAAGCCGGTGCCCATCATGCCGTCGGTGATGCGCCCGACCATCTCGATCACGACGCCCGATTCCTCACCGACGTTGAAGCGCTGGCGGATCGTCTCTTCCGGCATGAAAAGGATTTCCTTGACCGCCAGTGCCACGTTGCCGGCCTTGATCTCGCCGTGGAAGCCGGCCTTGCGCGCCAGCGTGGAATTCACCCCGTCGGCCAGCACCACCACGTCGGCATACACGTCGCCATGCTCGCGGTCGCACTGCACGCCCACCACCTGGTCGCCGTCCATGATCAGCTGGTTGACGGTGGTCTCGCAGATCAGCAATGCGCCGGCCTCGCGCACCTTGGCGCTGAACCACTTGTCGAACTGCGCGCGGATGATGGTGTAGCGGTTGTAGGGCGGCTTGTTGTAGTCCTCGCTGCGAATGTGGGTGCCGACGAAGGAGGTCTCGTCCAACACCCACATGCGTTGCTCGATGACGTGGCGCTCCAGCGGCGCGTCGTCGCGGAAGTCGGGAATGATCTGCTCCAGCGCGTTGGCGTAGAGGATCGCGCCCTGCACGTTCTTGCTGCCCGGGTATTCGCCGCGCTCGATCTGCAGCACCTTGAGGCCGGCCTTGGCCAGGGTGTAGGCGCAGGCATTCCCTGAAGGGCCTGCACCGACCACGATGGCGTCGAACTGGGATGGCTTTCTCATGACGTCTCCTTCAGGCGACCAGGCGCCTGCGTTGCGACAGATGCGCGGCAAAGGCCTGCGTGAGCGCCGGCAGCACCTGCAGGGCGTTGCCGACGATGCCGTAGTGCGCGAAGTCGAAGATGGGGGCATTGGCGTCGGTGTTGATCGCGACGATCACGTCCGACGCTTCCATGCCCACGCGGTGCTGGATCGCGCCGGAGATGCCGGCGGCAATGTAGAGCTTGGGCCGCACCGTCTTGCCGGTCTGGCCGACCTGGCGCTCGGCCTCGACCCAGCCGGCCTGCACGCAAGGCCGCGTGGCGCCGACCTCGCCGCCGAGCACGCGCGCGAGTTCGAACACCAGCTTGAAGTTCTCCGGGCTTTTGAGGCCCTTGCCGCCGCTGACGATCACGTCGGCGTAGGGCAGGTTGATCTTGCTGCTGTGGGCATCGGCGATGAAGTCCAGCAGCTTGGTCACGATCTGCGTCTCGACCAGGCCCAGCGTGTCCTGCACGACCGTGCCGGTGCGGGTGGCGTCGGGCTGCGGCATGGCCATCACACGCGGCCGCACGGTGGCCATCTGCGGCCGGTAGGCCAGCGTCATGATCGTGCACAGCAGCGAGCCGCCGAAGGTCGGACGGGTCGCCGCCAGTGCCCGCGAGGCCGAGTCGATGTTGAGTTCGGTGCAGTCGGCCGTGAGGCCCGTCAGCAGCGTGGTCGCCACCGAGCCCGCCAGGTCGCGCCCCATCGAAGTCGCGCCCAGCAGCAGGATCTCCGGCTTGTAGGTGTTCACCAGGTCGGTCAGACCCTTGGTGAAAGGCTCGTTGCGGTAGCCCTTGAGCACCGGGTCGTGCACCACATAGGCTGTGTCGGCGCCGTAGGTGAAGGCTTCGGCGGCGAAGGACTCCAGCGGCTCGTCCTGTCCGCCGAGCACCACCACGCCGACCGGGCTGCCGAGCTTGTCGGCCAGCTTGCGCGCCTCGCCCAGCAGCTCCCACGACACGCTGTGCACATGGCCGCGCTCGTGCTCGATGAAGACCCAGACGCCCTTGTAGGCCTTGAGTTCCTCGGACAGTTCGACATTGCGGCGGCCGGCCGGCCGCTTGGCCGCGGGTTGGGGTGCTTCGCTCATGACATCTCCTTCATCAGCAGGTCGGATTCGAGCGTCGAATGGCGCGTGAAGATCTTCTGCAACAGGTTGAGCGACACGTCGCGCAGGTTGGAGACCTCGAGGTCGAGCATCTCTGCCTTCTCGCTGCGCGGCGTTGGGCCGAAGACCTTGCTCACCACCGTCGGCGAGCCCTTCAGGCCGATCTTGGAGACGTCCTCGATGCCGGCTTCTTCCTTGTTCCACCTGCGCACCGGCCAGGCCGCCGCGTGGATCATCGCGGGCAGGCCAGCGAAGCGAAGCTCGTTGGTGTTCTCCAGCATCGTGATGAGGCAGGGCAGGGCGGTACGCAGCACCTGCACGCCGCCCTCGGCGCGGCGCTCGACGGTGATGGTGCGCCCGACCAGGTCGGTCTCGACGATGCGCGAGACGTAGGTCAGCAGTTGCAGCCCCATGCGCTTGGCGATGCCGGGGCCGACCTGCGCCGTGTCGCCGTCGATGGTCTGCTTGCCGGTGAAGACGATGTCGACGGCCTGCTCGGTCGCGATCTGCCGGATGCCGGCGGCCAGCGCATAAGAGGTGGCGAGCGTGTCGGCGCCAGCGAAGGCGCGGTCGGTGACCAGCACCGCGTCGTCCGCGCCGTAGCTGATGCACTTGCGCAGCGCCTCCTCGGCCTGTGGTGGGCCCATGCACAGCATCGTGACCTTGCCGCCGAACTTGTCCTTCAGTCGCAGGGCCTCTTCAAGCGAGAAGAGGTCGTAGGGGTTCACGATGGCCGGCACGCCCTGGCGCATGATGGTGTTGGTCACCGGATGGACGCGGATCTGCGCCGAGTCCGGGACCTGCTTGATGCAGACGACGATGTGCATGGAATGGCTCCTTCAGGCGGCCAGGCGTCGTGGCATCGACGTCTTCAGGCTGTCGAGCGACACGTGCTGGCGGCCGTCGGTGTCCTGGAACACCTTGAACACCTTCTCCTGCGCTGGCGTCGATGTCACGAAGTCGCCATAGGCCTTCTGCAGCAGCCCGCGGTAGGCCGTGAACATCTGCAGCTCGTCGGCCTGCGCCAGCGCCGTGTCCTGGCGGATGTACTGGAAGAAGCGCTTGAGGATGTGCAGCCGGCTGACGTTGACCACGCCTTGGTCGAACGGCACGCCGAAGAACTGCAGGAAGTCTTCGGCCGACGAGAGCGCCTTGAGCTGTTGAAGGAAGTCTTCCATCGGGGCTTACTCCTGGAGTGAGGGTTGCAGAAGGGAATCGAAGCCGGGGTCGGCACAGCGGTCCGCGCAGTCGCTGCAGGGCATTTCGGCCGCCGGCCGCGCCTGCAGCGTCTCGAGTTGCGCGACGCGTTCCAGCAGGCAGGCGATGGCCTTGCCGACCGGGTCCGGGATCAGGTGGTGGTCGAGGTCGAAGCCGTGGGTGCTGCGGCGCTGCGGCACCACCACGCGGCCCGGAATGCCGACCACGGTCGCCCCGGCAGGCACGGCCTCGATCACGACCGAATTGGCCGCGATTCGGGCGCGCTCGCCCACGGTGATCGGGCCGAGGATCTTGGCGCCGGCACCGACCACCACGCCATCGCCGAGCGTGGGATGGCGCTTGCCGGCCGACCAGCTGGTGCCGCCGAGCGTGACGCCGTGGTAGAGCGTGACGTCCTCGCCGATCTCCGCGGTCTCGCCGATCACGACCCCCGTGCCATGGTCGATGAAGAAGCGTGCGCCGATGCTGGCGCCGGGATGGATGTCGATCTGCGTGAGCCAGCGCGCGAAGAAGGACATCGCCCGGGGCGCGTAGCGCCAGCCGCGCCGCCACAACACGTGTGCCACGCGATGCAGCGCGATCGCCTGCACACCCGGATAGATGGTCCACACCTCGAGGCGGTTGCGTGCCGCCGGGTCGCGCTCCAGCACGCAGCGCACGTCGCCACGCAGCAAGGCCCACCACGATGGTTGTCGCGCCGCCGCGGGGACGGACGCGCTGCCGAGTGCTCTTGATTGCGGTGTCATGTCCCGCCTCATGCCGCGATCGGGCGGACTTGAGCGCCGCCGGTGCCATGCGCATCGAGGAGGAACCGGTACAGGTCCTCGGACGTCGGCGCTTGCTTGACGCGCATCGCGTGCTCGCGGATCTGCGCCAGCAGCCAGCTGGTGACGCCATCGTCTTGCAGCGTCACGCCCAGCGCGCCGTAGGCCTGCCGTACGGCCTGCGAGCCCGAGTGCTTGCCGAGCACGGTGCGCCGCTGGCGGCCCAGTTCCGCGGGGTCGAAGCTCTCGTAGGTCGACGCGTTCTTCAGCAGCCCATCGATGTGGATGCCTGACTCGTGCGTGAACACGGCTTCCCCGACGATGCTCTTGTTGACGGCCACGGCCCGGCCCGACGCGCGTTCGACCAGCTGCGAGATGGCGACCAGCGTCTGCGTGTCGACGCCGCAATCGGCCTGATGCAGGTGGCGCAGGCCCATGACCACTTCTTCGAGCGCGGCGTTGCCTGCGCGCTCGCCCAGGCCGTTGACGGTGGTGTTGGCATGGGTCGCACCGCCGCGCAGCGCGGCCAGCGTGTTCGCGGTCGCCAGCCCGAGGTCGTTGTGGGCATGGATCTCGATTTCCATGTCCACCGCATCACGCAACCGTGCAATGGCTTCGTAGGTGGTGAAAGGGTCGAGCACGCCCAGGGTGTCGGCAAAGCGGAAGCGCCGTGCGCCGCAGTCCTCGGCGCGCTGTGCGACCTCGGCCAGGAAGGCAGCGTCGGCGCGTGATGCGTCTTCGGCGCCCAGTGAGATCTTTCGACCCGTGGCGACCGCGGCCTCGATCACCCGCGTGACCTGCGCCATCACCCATTCACGCGATTGCCGCAGCTTGTGCTTCAGATGAATGTCCGAGACGGGAATCGACAGGTGGACGATGTCGGCGTTGCAGCGAAGGGCACTGGCCAGGTCCGCGTCGGTGAGACGGCCCCAGACCATCAGCTGGGCATCCGTGTGCAGGGCGGCGATGGCATTGATGCAGTCGATCTCCTGCTCGCCCATTGCGGGAATGCCGATCTCCATCTCGCGCACGCCGGCTGCTGCAAGCGCGCTGGCGATGGCGCATTTCTCTGTCACCGTGAACGCCACGCCGGCCGTCTGTTCGCCGTCGCGCAGGGTGGTGTCGTTGATGATGAGACTGGGTGACATGGGGTGTCCTTTTGCATTCGATATCGCAAAGGTCATGCCATGGCTTTGGGGGCGCTGCGAGGTCTCTTTTGTCGCGTATCGGGGGACTGCTTGGGCGTGCCGGGCGTGCTGCTGTCGAGAATGTTTTGTTTCGAACAGACGCGCTCAGTGTTCGCGTGCGTGGTTGCGCGTGTGGCGCGGTAGCTCGATGGTGAGATCGCCATCGCGCAGCTTCACGCAGCAGGCCAGCCGCGATTGCGCGTCCAGCCCCCAGGCGTTGTCGAGCTGGTCGCTCTCCTCGTCATCGGGTGGCGCGAGCGATGCGCCGCCCGTGCGTACGTGCACATGGCAGGTCGCGCAGGCGGCGACCATCTCGCAGGCATGTTCGATCGCGAGGCCCGCGGCGAGCATGCTCTCGCACAGCGATGCGCCGCGCCGCGCGTCGATGTCATGGCCCTCGGGGCAGAGGTCGGGGTGCGGCAGGATGTGGATGCGGGGCATGGCGGTTGTGCGCTTTCAGGCCAAACTGTCGAGTGCGCGACCGGCCAGCGCACGATGGATCGATGCATTCATCCGCCGCGCTGCAAAGTCTTCCGTTGCAGCGGCGAGGGCCTTGGCCGCAGGCTGCAGCGTGTCGAGCGTCGCTTCGGTCTCGAGCGCATCGGCCAGGAGGAACATCGCGTGCCGCACCGTCGCGAGCTCCGCAGGCGACAGCAGCGCTGCGTCCTCGGCGAGCGCGGACTCGGTGGCATCGAGCAGGCGCCGCGCATCGACCTGGGCTTCGCGCAGCGTGCGCAGCCGCATGTCGGCCTGCGAAGCGCCGATGGCGTCCTGCAGCATCGCGGTGATCTGCGTGTCCTCCAGGCCATACGACGGCTTGACCTCGACATGCGCCTCGATGCCGCTGCCCTGCTCGCGCGCGGTGACCGACAGCAGCCCATCGGCGTCGATCTGGAAGCTGACGCGGATGCGTGCGGCGCCGGCCACGGCCGGCGGGATGCCGCGCAGCTCGAAGCGCGCCAGCGAGCGGCAATCGGCCACTGCTTCGCGCTCGCCCTGCAGCACATGCAGCGACATGGCAGTCTGCCCGTCCTTGAAGGTGGTGAATTCCTGCGCGCGCGCAGTCGGCAACGTGGCATTGCGCGGGATGATCTTCTCGACCAGGCCGCCCATGGTCTCGATGCCCAGCGACAGCGGGCACACGTCGAGCAGCAGCCAGCCGTCGCCGTTCCCGTTGCCGGCCAGCACGTCGGCCTGCATCGCCGCGCCGAGCGCGACCACCTGGTCGGGGTCGAGGTCGGTCAGCGGTTCGGCGCCGAAGAAGTCGCGCACCGCGTCGCGGGCGATCGGCATGCGGGTCGAGCCGCCGACCAGCACCGCGCCGTCGATCTCGGCCGGCGCGATGCGGGCGTCGCGCAACGCACGTCGGGTGGCCTGCAGCGTGCGGGCGATCAACGGTGCACCCAGCAGCGCGAACTGCTCGCGCGTGAGCGTGGCGTCGAGCGTCAGCCCTTCGTCCAGCGGCAGGCGCAGGCCGGCGGCCTCGGCGTTCGACAGACCTTCCTTGGCATGGCGCGCGGCCGAGAGCAGACGCCGCTGCGCGGCCGGGTGCAGTCCGGCGACGCCGTCGATGCCGTGGAATGCACAGAACCATTCGGCGATGGCCCGGTCGAAATCATCTCCGCCGAGCGCCGAGTCGCCGCCGGTGGCGAGCACTTCGAACACGCCCTGGGTCAGCCGCAGGATCGAAATGTCGAAGGTGCCGCCGCCCAGGTCGTAGATGGCGAAGGTGCCTTCGGCCGCCCTGTCCAGGCCGTAGGCGATGGCCGCGGCCGTCGGTTCGTTCAGCAGGCGCAGCACCGTCAGGCCCGCCAGCCGCGCTGCGTCCTTGGTGGCCTGGCGCTGCGCGTCGTCGAAGTACGCCGGCACCGTGATCACCACGCCCGACAACGGCCCGCCGAGCGAAGCCTCGGCACGGTCGCGCAGCACGGCGAGGATGTCGGCCGACACCTGCACCGGCGACCGAACGCCCGAGATGGTCTCGATCCCGACCATGCCGGGCGCATCGACGAAGCGGTAGGGCAGGCCGGCCGCATCGCCCAGGTCGGCGAGCCCGCGGCCCATGAAGCGCTTGACCGACACGATGGTGTTGCACGGGTCGTCCGATTGCCGCGCCTGCGCTTCATGGCCCACAACCACCGCGCTGTCGGCGGCATAGCGCACGACAGAAGGCAGCAGCAGTGCGCCCTGCGCATCCGGCAGCACGCGCGCGACCGCGCTCTGAACGGTGGCGACGAGCGAATTCGTGGTGCCCAGGTCGATGCCCGCGGCCAGCCGATGCTGGTGCGGTGCGGCGCTCTGGCCCGGTTCGGCGATCTGGAGCAGGGCCATATCAAGCTCCCCCCCGATTCTTGCTCACTGCGTGTAGCCAGCTTCCCCCTCCAGGGGGCGCACCCAACGGCCCGGCAAAGCCGGTTCCGCGGGTGCCCACGAACGTGCTTCGCTTGGCTCGCAGGTTGCAGCGGCGTGCGCAAGTCATACAGCGAAACTTTCGCCGCAGCCGCAGTTGGCACGCGCGTTCGGGTTGCTGAACTTGAAGCCTTCGTTGAGGCCTTCGCGCACGAAGTCGAGCTCGGTGCCGTCGAGCATGCCGAGGCTGCGGCGGTCGACGATCACGGTGACGCCGTGGGTTTCGAAGCATTCGTCGTCGGCATTGGCTGCATCGACGAACTCCAGCGCATAGGCAAAGCCCGAGCAACCGCTGGTTTTCACGGCCAGGCGCAGGCCGAGCCCGCTGCCGCGCTTGGCCAGAGATTTCTCGACGTGCCGCGCGGCGGCCGGGGTGAGGGAAACACTCATGATTGGCTCCTAGGCGCGATCTCCGCGCTTCAAACGATCTGTTCCAGAGATGCCGCGAAACCGGCTTGGCCGGGCCGCTGGCATGGCCCCCTCGAAGGGGTTGGCGAAGCGACACGGCGTGCGCGAAGACTGGGGGTGGGCATGTCAGACCGAAAAGGAACTGCCGCAACCGCAGGTCGTCTGCGCGTTCGGGTTGTGGATCACGAAGCGCGAGCCCTCGAGGCCTTCCTCGTAGTCGACCCGCGCGCCCAGCAGGTACTGCTGGCTCATCGCATCGACCACCAGCGCCACGCCTTCGGTGACGATGCGGGTGTCGTCCTCGGCCATTTGGTCGTCGAAGGCGAAGCCATAGGAAAAGCCCGAGCAGCCGCCGCCGGTGACGTAGAGCCGCAGCTTGAGTTCAGGGTTGCCTTCTTCCTCGATCAGCGCGGCGACCTTGGCGGCGGCCTGCGGTGTGAATTCGAGCATGGCGGGCATCAGGCCGGCGACGTCGGTGCCGGAAGGGGTCACGGTGGTTTCCATGGAAGCCTCTTGGGTGTGTGGATGGGTACGGTGTGGTGCCGCGTCAGTGCTGCGGACCGGAGTCGCAGACCGGTTGTTCGGTGACGCTCGAAGCGCCCGCGCCCTGGATCGCATGCCGCGCACGGAAGTCCGCGACGGCCGCCTTGATGGCGTCCTCGGCCAGGATCGAGCAGTGGATCTTCACCGGCGGGAGCGCCAGTTCTTCGGCGATCTGCGCGTTCTTGATGGCGAGCGCCTCGTCGAGCGTGCGACCGCGCACCCACTCGGTGACCAGCGAACTCGACGCGATGGCCGAGCCGCAGCCGTAGGTCTTGAACTTCGCGTCCTCGATCACGCCCTGCGCGTTGACGCGGATCTGCAGCCGCATCACGTCGCCGCAGGCGGGCGCCCCGACCATGCCGGTGCCGACGTTCTCGTCGCCGGCGTCGAAGGCGCCGACGTTGCGCGGGTTGTCGTAATGGTCGATGACTTTTTCGCTATAGGCCATGGGTCTACTCCAAAGTGCGTGGGGGTGATGAGGTTCGTGAACACCGCGGGGGAGTCAATGCTCCGACCACTGGATCGCGTTCAGGTCGACGCCGGCCTGCACCAAGTCCCACAGCGGGCTCATGGCGCGCAGGCGGGCCACCACCTCGGTGACCTGCGCGATCGTGAAGTCGACCTCAGCTTCGGTCGTGAAGCGGCCGAGCGAGAAGCGCACCGAGCTGTGGGCGAGCTCGTCGCTGCGGCCCATGGCGCGCAGCACGTAGCTCGGCTCCAGGCTGGCCGACGTACAGGCCGAGCCGGACGACACCGCGACCCCGCGGATGCCCATCAGCAGCGATTCGCCCTCCACGTAGTTGAAGCTCACGTTCAGGTACTGCGGCGCGCGCTGTTCCATGTCGCCGTTGAGCACCACCGCTTCCAGGGTCGACAGCCCGGCCCAGAGCCGGTCGCGCAGCGTGCGGATGCGCGCGTTGTCGGCGGCCATGTTCTCGCGTGCCAGCCAGAAGGCGCTGCCCATGCCGACGATCTGGTGTGTGGCGAGCGTGCCCGAGCGCATGCCGCGCTCGTGGCCGCCGCCGTGCATCTGCGCGTCGATGCGCACGCGCGGACGGCGTCGCACGTAGAGCGCGCCGATGCCCTTGGGGCCGTAGATCTTGTGGGCCGACAGCGACATCAGGTCCACCGGCAACTGCGCCAGGTCGATGGCCACCTTGCCGGCAGCCTGCGCCGCATCGACATGGAACACCACGCCCTTCGCGCGGCACAGCGCGCCGAGCGCGGCGATGTCCTGCACCACGCCAGTCTCGTTGTTGACGAACATCACCGACGCCAGCACGGTGTCGGGCCGCAGCGCGGCGTCGAACACCGCGAGGTCGAGCAGGCCGCTGGGCAACACCGGTAGCACCGTCACTTCATAGCCCTCGCGCTCCAGTTCGCGCATGCTGTCGAGCACCGCCTTGTGCTCGGTCGCGACGGTCACCAGGTGCTTGCCGCGGCCCCGGTTGAAACGCGCCGCGCCCTTGATGGCGAGGTTGTTCGATTCGGTGGCGCCCGAGGTCCAGACGATCTCGCGCGGGTCGGCGTTGATCAGCGAGCACACCTGCTCGCGCGCCAGTTCGACAGCTTCCTCGGCGGCCCAGCCGTAGGCATGCGATCGGCTGGCCGGGTTGCCATAGATCTCGGTCAGGTAGGGGATCATGCGGCTCGCCACGCGGCGGTCGACGGGCGTCGTGGCAGCGTAGTCGAGGTACACGGGGGACACGGGACGGGCCGTGCGGGAGAAGGCTTTGTCGAGGACGGGGTCCGGCATGGCAGGCTCCTGAGGCTGAAAGTCACAGAGGGGGTCAGGTCCTGTTTCGCAACTTCGGTGCCATGCGTTTTCGACGCCGGAACGGCCGCTTTCGGCGTCGGATTGTTGGGTTTGTGTGGTGCGCGCGAGGTGCGCTCGCAACCGGTGTCGGGTTTGTCGCAAATGTGTGTGGTGCCCTTGCCGCGCCACGGTACAAACCAGCAGGGACTCGGTATGTTTTTTGCTTGTTGCAAATCAAGCGTTCGTTGCGTCGCGGATGTATCGTTTGGCCGGTGCGCCACGGCAATCAGGTATCCGGCCTTCGGCGCTCAGGCTCGGAGTCGCTCGAGAACGGACCCACCCATGGTGAATACACAAGCGATCGAGGCTCGTCGCGAGCTCGATGCGGTTTATGAGATCAGCAAGACGCTGGCCACCTCGCTGGATGTGGCCAAGACCTTTCGCGAGGCGCTGAACTACCTGCTTCATGCCTTCGACTGGCGCCGTGCCTTCGTTGTGCTCAGCGAGTCCGACGGACGCTTGCGCGGCCTTTGCGCGGTGGGGCTTTCGATCGAGGAGCAGCAGCGGCTGCACTTCCGTTCGGGCGAAGGCATCGTGGGACGCGTCTATGCCACCGGCAGTCCGGCGATGGTGCCCGACGTGCATTCGGAGCCTATATTTCTCAACCGCACCGGCGGCGGCGATCAGAGCCCGGGCGCGGTCGTCGCCATGCTCGCGACGCCCATCCGCGCCGATCGCCGTACGGTCGGCGTGCTGGCCATCGACTGCCTGAACCCTGGCGAACGCCGGGTCTTCGCCGAAGACCTTCAATTGCTCAAGATGGTCGCCACGCTGATGGGGCAGGCACTGCTGCTCCAGCGCAGCGTCAGCGCCGGCCACGACAGGATGCAGGATGACGCGCGACGCCTCCACAAGGTGCTCAAGCCGAGCCATCAACTCGACCAGGTGGTGGGCGTGTCCGCGCCGATGCAGCAGGTGTTCGAGCAGGTTCACCAGGTCGCTCCGGCGCGCACCACGGTGCTGTTGCGCGGGGAGAGCGGCACCGGCAAGGAGGTGATCGCGCGCGCCATCCATAACCTGTCGCCTCGCAAGCGCGAAGCCTTCGTGCGGGTCAATTGCGCGGCGCTCACCGAATCGCTGCTCGAGAGCGAGCTTTTCGGGCACGAGAAGGGCGCCTTCACCGGCGCGCAGGGCCAGCGCAAGGGCCGCTTCGAACTGGCCCATGGCGGCACGCTGTTCCTCGACGAGATCGGCGACATCTCGGCGTCTTTCCAGGCCAAGCTGCTGCGCGTTCTGCAGGAGCGCGAGCTCGAGCGCGTCGGCGGCACCGTGGTCGTGAAGGTCGACGTGCGCCTGATTCTTGCGACCAACCGCAATCTCGAGCGCATGGTGCAGGCCGGCGAGTTCCGCGCGGACCTGTATTACCGCATCAACGTCGTGAGCATCCAGCTGCCGCCGCTGCGCGAGCGGCGCGAGGACATCCCCGCGATGGCCCAGTACTTCCTGGAGCGCTTCAACCGCGAGAACGCCCGCAACACCCGCTTCGACGCGGCGGCGATGCGGGTCATGAGCAGTTGCTACTGGCCCGGCAATGTGCGCGAACTCGAGAACTGCGTGGAGCGCACGGCCACGATGACGCACGACGACGTCATCACCGACCTGGCCTTCCCGTGCCAGGGCAACCGTTGCCTGACGCAGGTGCTGCATCACATCGAGCGCGAGGACGCGGTACGCCCGGGCGGTGGTCGCCTGGCTGACATTCCCATCGCCGAAGTGCCGATGGCACCGCGGCGGGCCGAGCCGCTCGCACCCGGTGCTTCCTCTCCCAGCGATGCGCTGCCCACGCCCGTCGTCGCGGCCGGTGAGATCGACGGAGCCGACAGAGCTGACGGGGCGTTGGCGCCGGACGCTGCGCCCGTCGTTGCCGACGGCAAGCCGGAGGGCGAGCATGCGCGTCTGATCTGGGCCATGGAGCATTGCGGCTGGGTGCAGGCCAAGGCCGCGCGCCTGCTGAAGATCACGCCGCGCCAGATGGGCTACGCGCTGCGCAAGTACGGGATCGAAGTGCGCAAGTTCTAGGGGCGGCCACGCCGTTCCCTTTGTCGCAACTCCGACACCCATCCGCGTCCGCCGTGTGTGTTGTGTGCCATGTCCCACAACCGACAAATCGCTAAGCCGTTGATTTGAAAGGATTTGGTCGATGGCATGGATTTGGCTTTAAGACCTTCAACGCGGCCACTGTCGGCTGCGGCGAAAGGTCACCATGCA
Source organism: Variovorax ginsengisoli (assembly GCF_030811835.1). Taxonomy (GTDB): domain Bacteria; phylum Pseudomonadota; class Gammaproteobacteria; order Burkholderiales; family Burkholderiaceae_C; genus Variovorax; species Variovorax ginsengisoli_C. Next base: position 56,892 of record NZ_JAUSRO010000021.1, read on the forward strand.
AGCCAGTCCGAACGCCGGTTCCATGCCAGCGATGACCTATGTGGGCATCGGCCAGATCAAGCCGCTGGGCGCCCGCATCGACGTGCCCGAAGCCGGAGGTGGCTGCGGCACCTCGGGTGGCGAGGGCAAGGCCAGTTGCGGTACGTCGGGCGGTCCCGACGACATGCCCCAGGAGATCTGGGACAAGGTCAAGAACCATCCCTGCTACTCCGAAGAGGCGCATCACCACTACGCGCGCATGCACGTTGCCGTCGCGCCGGCCTGCAACATCCAGTGCAACTACTGCAATCGCAAGTACGACTGCAGCAACGAGTCGCGGCCCGGCGTGGTCTCGCAAAAGCTCACGCCCGAGCAGGCCGTCAAGAAGGTCGTGGCGGTGGCCAGCGAGATCCCGCAGATGACGGTGCTGGGCATCGCCGGCCCCGGCGATTCGCTCGCAAGCCCGAAGAAGACCTTCGACACCTTCCGCATGCTGCAGGAGCAGGCACCGGACATCAAGCTGTGCCTGTCGACCAATGGCCTGGCACTGCCCGACCTGGTCGACGAGATCTGCAAGTACAACATCGACCACGTCACGATCACCATCAACATGGTGGACCCGGAGGTCGGCGCCAAGATCTACCCGTGGATCTTCTGGGAGCACAAGCGCCTGACGGGCGTGGAGGCCGCCACCATCCTGCATCGCCAGCAGATGAAGGGCCTGGAGATGCTCACCGCGCGCGGGGTGCTCACCAAGATCAACTCGGTGCTCATTCCCGGCATCAACGACGAGCACCTGATCGAGGTCAACCGCGAGGTCAAGAAGCGCGGTGCCTTCCTGCACAACATCATGCCGCTGATCTCCGAGGCCGAGCACGGCACGGTGTTCGGGCTGACCGGCCAGCGCGGCCCGAGCGCGCAGGAGCTCAAGGCCGTGCAAGACGCCTGCATGGGCGGTGCCAACCTCATGCGCCACTGCCGCCAGTGCCGTGCCGATGCGGTCGGCCTGCTCGGTGAAGACCGCAGCGAAGAGTTCACGCTCGACAAGATCGAGCAGATGGAGGTGGTCTATGACCTGGACCGCCGCAAGAGCTACCAGGACAAGGTCGAGGTCGAGCGCCAGGCGCAGTTCGTCGCCAAGCGCGAGGCATTGGCCGAGGCGGCCGCACTCGACGTGGCCGACGACCTGAAGGTGCTGGTCGCGGTCGCCACCAAGGGCGGCGGGCGCGTCAACGAGCACTTCGGCCACGTCACCGAATTCCAGATCTTCGAAGTGTCGGCGGGCGAGGCGATGTTCGTCGGCCATCGTCGGGTCGATCTGTACTGCCAGGGCGGCTTCGGCGACGACGAGCAGCTGCCGTCGGTGGTGCGTGCCATCAACGACTGCCACGCGGTGCTGGTCGCCAAGATAGGTGCCTGCCCGAAGGACGAGCTCGCTGCGGCCGGTATCGAGCCGGTTGACCAATACGTCGGCGAGTTCATCGAGAAGGCGGCGCTGGCCTGGTTCAACGACTACCGCGCTCGCATCGCCAGCGGCGCCGTGGTGCACCAGGACCGCGGCGACGCGCAGATCCGCCAGGGCGCCTACACCGGCACCGCGGAAGCCGCGTGAATGTGCACACCCCCAGTCTTCGCGCACTGCGTGTCGCTGCGCCTTCCCCCTTGCACGGGGCAACACCAGCGGCCCGGCGGAGCCGGTTCCGCGGTGTTCCTGGCATCCGCCGTTGTGACCCGCTCGCGCTTTTTGTCTTCCATCGCCATCCTCTGAAGGAGAGCCACCATGTCACTCAAGATCATCGCTTCCACCTGCACCGGCTGCTCGGCCTGCGAGCCCGAGTGCCCCAACGTCGCCATCCGCGAGAAGGGCGGCACTTTCATCATCGATCCGGCCAAGTGCACCGAGTGCATCGGCCATTTCGACGACCCGCAATGCGTCGCGGTGTGCCCGGTCGACGGCTGCATCGTCAAGGTCTGACCCCGCCTCGCCAACGTCCCGCCATTTCCACTTGAAGGAGACATCCACCATGCTGTCCAGCCTCACCGTCACTCCCGCTGCCGAAAAGTTCATGCGCCGCATCGTGCGCTTTTCGGGGCTTCCCGCTGGTGCGGGTTTTCGCCTCGTCGTGAGCGCGGGCGGCTGCTCGGGCTACAACGCGGAATTCAGCGCTGAAGGTGCCCCCGCGCCCGGAGAGCAGACGTTCGTCGTCAACGGCGACCTGCGCGTGTTCCTGCCAGCCGAAAGCCGCCTGCTGCTCGAAGGTTGCACGATGGATTTCGCCGACACGCCGACCAAGTCCGGCCTGACCTTCGTCAATCCGAACCAGGCGGCCTGCGGCTGCAGCACCGCCGAGACAGCCGCGCCTCCCGGCATGGCCACGATCTCTGTGAGCGCCATCGGCCGCGGCCGGCCGGTTGCACCGGTTCTGGCCTCCTGATCGCACGTCCGCAACACGCGCCACACACACCGGACACCGCCATGCATGCGCCCGGCCTGGCTTTCGACGATGCGGCGGCCGCCTTCGCGGCCTGCGTGATCGGTGGCGGGCTGGACCCGCGGGTCGAAGCGCTCATTGCGCGAGCGGGCGAATTGCGGCACCTGCCGGCGCAGGCGCTCGCCTTGCTCGAACAGGCCCGCGCCGCGGCACCGCGGCATCCGGCGCCGCTGATCGCGCTCTATCGGTTCCACTTCTACGGCCACGCGCTGGCCGAAGCCCGCGCCGCAGGGGAAGACGCGCTGGCCATCGCGCGCACGGCGCTGGGGCCGGACTTCGGCGACGTGCCGCCGACCGACGAAGCCGCGCGCGACGACGCGGCGGTGCGCTTCTACCTCTTCACACTCAAGGGCCTGGCCTACCTGAACCTGCGCCTGGGCGCGCTCGACGAGGCGCGCTTCCTGCTCGGCGAGTTGCGCCGCCTCGATCGGCAGGATCAGGTGGGCGGCGCGCTGTTGGCCCAGGTGCTGGCACGCCGCGAGGCCGGCGAAGACACTGATGGCGATGCCGTACCGCCACCGGCTTCATCGGCCCGCGGCTGGCACGGGTGCCTGCGATGAGCGCCACCGGGCTCGCCTGTCGCTCGCGCGCGCCGGCTGGCGATATTCCCGCGCTGCATTGGCAGGGTGGGCCGGTCGACTGTGCGGCCTGCAGCTACGCCGATCTGCGCATGCGGCCGGGCGAGCAGGGCTGCGAGCCCGGCCATGCCTGCATGCAGGACGCCTATGCGCGCCGCATCGACCGCTTCTTCCGCTGGCACCCGCAGTTCGGCGATGCGCAGCTGGCGCATCCGTACTTCGAGGTGCGGGCCATCGCGGCGCGGCACGCCAGCGTGTTCCGACTGATGGCGCTCATCGACGACCCCGACGAAACGGTGCGCCTGCAGGTCGCGCTGCGACTGCCGCTGGGCCAACTCGGCCGGCTGGTGAGCGATCCGCACCGCGAGGTGCGCATCCGCGTGGCGCAGCGCGCCGACGCGGCCCTGCTCGCGCCGATGCGCCGCGACCCCGATTACGGCGTGCGCGAACTCGTGGCGCGCCGCCTGCCGCTGGCGATCCTGCCGACCATGGCCGATGACCCCGACCGCGCAGTGCGCATGCGCGTGGCGCAGCGCTTGGAGATGCCGGCGCTGCTGCGCATGGCCGCGGACGCCGAACCCGAGGTGCGACGCATCGTCGCCGAACGCCTGCCCGTCGCGCTGCTGTCGCGCCTGGTCGCCGACATCGACTGGCGCGTGCGCTGGGAGGTGGCGCAGCGTGCCGGTGCCGCCGTGCTGGCGCAACTGAGAGACGACGAAGACCCGGAGGTGCGGCGCGCCGTGCGCGAACGCTGCACGCGAGACGAAGGAGCGATGCATGGCTGACATCAACCGCGACGACGACGTCATCGAGCTGGCTTTCCCGCCGCGCTTCGCGTACGGCGAGCGGGTGATTGCGCGCTCGGTCATCCGCAACGACGGCACCTACAACGGCCGGGACATCGGCGAGGTGCTGGTGAACAAGGGCGAGATCGGCTACGTCACCAACATCAACACCTTCCTGCAGCAGTTCTACATCTACGCGGTCGATTTCGTCGACTCCGGCCACCGTGTGGGCATGCGCGCCAAGGAACTCTGCACGCTGGACCATCTGCCGGAGGACGTGCTCGCGCAGCTCGGCGACAGGGCCTCGGCCTTGCGTGCCCTCGGCTCGTCCGCCCCCACCGCCGCCTCATCACCTGCCCCTGGAGACGCCTCATGAATGCACCTGTCGATACGGCAGCCCACGCCGCCGCCCTGAATGCGCTGGCATTGCACGAGCCGCGCGTGGCGGCCTACGCCTGGGGCCAGCGCGTGATCGCATTGGACGACCTCGTCAACGATGGCAGCTATCCCGAGCGCGCCGTCGATGCGGTCCTCGCCGAGCGCGGCGCGGTGGGCGAGATCGTCAATGTCGGCCATGCGACGGAATCGAACGAGTCGATCTACCTGGTCGAGTTCGTCGGCTGCGTGATCGGCTGCTTCGAAGACGAGATCGCGCCTGCGCCGCTCGGCCTGCTGCCGGAGACGGACGAGGTCCAAGGGGGATGAGCACCGCTGTGGCTGCCGCGGCCGGCCCCGTGGTCGTCGACCTGATGCAGTGTCGGCTGGAGCGCGCGCTGCGGGAGCGCACCCGCTACCGCTACGTGCGCCCGCGCGTGCTGCGCGAGGGCGATGCCTTTCGCATCGAGAGCCCGTGTTGCTCGCGCAACGTCGACCCCGAGGGCGGTGTGATCAACATCGCGCTGCTCGCGCCCGGGGCGCCGCGCCTCTCGCGCAGCCAGCCGGGCCGCACGGTACAGAGCTGGCGCCTGTTCGCACGCGACCACGTGACCGGCACCTGGGTCGCGCAGGACGAGAGCGACGAAGTGGGCGAGTTGATGGATGTGTTGTGCGTGGACGCGCAACGCATCTTCTGGCCCTGAACCACGCACCGACCCTGGCATGCTGTACTTCGACCACAACGCGACCACGCCGCCCGCACCAGCGGTGCTGGCGGCCATGCTGCCGGTGTTCTCCGACGTGTGGGCCAATCCCTCGTCGCAGCATGCGCCGGGGCAGGCCGCGAAGCGGACGCTGGGCGCGGCGCGGACCACGGTGGCACGCGCGCTCGGCTGCAAGCCGGCCGAAGTGATCTTCACCAGTGGCGCCACCGAATCCAATCACCTGGCCGTGCGCGGCCTGCGCGATGCGGCGCCGGTCGGGCGTCGCCGCGTGGTGTTCGGCAGTGTCGAGCATGCGGGCCATCTCAAGCTGGCGCGCGCGCTGTCGGATGCGGGTACGCCGGTGAGCTACCTGCCGGTGCATGCCGACGGCACGCTCGACCTGCGCGCTGCTGGCGAGCTGATCGGCCCCGACGTGGCGCTGGTGTCGCTCATGGCCGCGAACAACGAGACGGGCGTGTGCATGCCGGTCGCCGAGGTGGCGGCGCTGGCGCATGCTGCGGGGGCGCCGTTGCACGTCGACGCGACCCAGCTCATCGGCAAGCTGCCTTTCGACTTCGCGCGCTTCGGTGCCGACGCGGTCTCGCTGTCGGCCCACAAGTTCCACGGGCCGAAGGGTGTGGGCGCCTTGCTGCTGCGCCAGGGCGTGCCCTGGGCGCCGCAGACGCGCGGCAGCCAGGAGCGCGCGCGCCGCGGTGGCACCGAGAACCTGCCGGGCATCGTTGGCCTGGCCGCGGCGCTGGACGCACTCGGCAGCGCGAGCGCCATGGTGGCCGAGGCCGAGCGCCTGGCCGCCCTGCGCGACGCGCTGGAGCGCGGGCTGGCGCAGGCGCTGCCGGCGTTGCACGTCTGGTCGCAGCACGCGCCGCGCCTGCCTGGAACCAGCTATCTGCGCATCGGCGACCTGCAAGCCGAAGTCGTGCTCAACCGGCTCGAGCGCCTGGGCATCGCCGCCTCGTCGGGTGCGGCCTGTTCGTCGGGCGGCAGCGAGCCTTCGCACGTGCTCAGTGCGATGGGTGTGCCGCGCGACGATGCCCTGTGTGCCGTGCGCCTGTCGCTCGGCCGCACGACCACGGCGCAGGACGTGGACTTCGTGGTGGCCATGCTGCCGCCGCTGCTCATGGCCTGTTCTCCCTTTTCCCCACCTCCGGAGCCGACGATGAAAGTGATGATTCGCAAAGACAGCAAGGGCGTGCTGACCGCCTACGTGCCCCGGAAAGACCTCGAGGAGCCCATCGTCTCGATGGCCGAGCCCGGCATGTGGGGCGGCCTGGTCACGCTGGGCAACGGCTGGCAGCTGGAGCTTCCGGCCATGGCCGTCGACACGCGGTTGCCCGTCACCGTCGAAGCCCGCCGCGTCGCCACCGCCGGCGACGATGACTGAACCGGAGCCGCTGCCATGGCCCTGACATCCCAACATCTGCGAACCGCTGGCGAGATGGTCGGCACCGCGACCACGCTGCGCGAAGCGGTCGAACGCTGGCGCGCGCTGCACCCGGAGGTGCGCACCGTGCTGGTCGACGCGTTCGACATGCGCGACGAAACGCCCGCGTTGCGCCTGGGCGCGCGCAACGTCTACATGGCGGCCACCAACGGTCACTGCTGGCATGTGACGCAGCATCCCGAAGATGCGAGCGCGTTGATCCTCACGCAGGATGCGCCATGATCGACATCGAAGTCATCGGGCTGGCCGAGCCCGAATGCGGCGAGCGCGAAATCGAGCTGGTCAACGCGGTGCTGCAGGCCGCGCGTTGGAGCGATGGACCGATGCTCGAGTCCTTCGAGTGCGCCTTCGCCGGCTGGGTTGGCCGTGCGCATGCGGTCGCCGTGGGCAGCGGCACGCTGGGCACCTGGATCGCGTTGCGCGCCTTGGGCATCGGCCCTGGCGACGAGGTCGTGTGCGCCGCCCACACCTGGCACCAGGTGGCGCAGGCCATCACGCTGGCTGGTGCCACGCCGGTGTTCGCGGACATCGACTACTGGAGCGGCTGCCTGAGCGCCGAGAAGGCAGCGCTGAAGATCGGCCCGGCGACGCGCGCCATCCTCGCCGGCAACACCAACGGCCATCCCGCGGCCTGGGGTCCGCTGCGTGCGCTGGCCGATGCGCACGGCCTCAAGCTCATCGAAGACAGCACCGAGGCGCTGGGCTCGCGCTACAGGGGTCGCACGGTCGGCAGCTTCGGCGACGTGGCGGTGTTCGACTTCTCGCAGCCCTCGGCCCTGTGCACGGGGGAGGGCGGCATGCTGGTGACCGACGATGAGGAACTGGCGCACGAGCTGCGCTACCTGCGCCAGCGCCGGCTGTCGGACCGCAGCTCGCTGTCGGTCGGCTCGCGCGTGCCGCTGCAGGCCGGAATGAGCGAGCTGACCGCAGCGCTGGGCCTGGCGCAACTGTCGGAGCTCGACGCGCGGCTGGCGTTGCGCAAGCAGGTCGAGGGCTGGTACCACGAGCAGATGCAGAGCTTCGAGGGCATCAAGCCACCGTACCTGGGCGACGACGTGGACGAGGTTCACTGGATGCTCTACGTCGTGCACCTGGGCAAGCGCTTCGGCCAGAGCGCACGCACCCAGATGATCGACGACCTGCGTTCCTGCGGCATCGAGACCGCCGCCTACAGCCACCCGCTGCACCGCCAGTTCTTCTACATGAACACGGGCGATGCGATCGGCCGCAAACGCGGGCTGTTGCCGGACACCGACCGCATCGGCGACCGCGCGCTGGCGCTGCCACTGCACACCCAGCTCGATGCCGACCAGGTCCGATACATCGTCAAGACGCTCAAGGACACGGCCACGAACGTGGGTGCCGGCGCCGCAATCTATTGATGACCACCGAGGATTCCTCCATGACCGATCTGATCCGCGACATCGCCCATCGCCTCGATGCCGGCACCGTCATTCCCTACCTCGGCCCCGACATGCTTTCGCTTTGCGCCGAGCCGAAGGTGCCGGGCACCCCGACCGCGCTGGCAGAGATGATGACCACCAAGGTCAGCGTGCCGCACAAGATCCGCAAGCGGCTCACGCAGGCGGCGCAGTTCATCGAGAACTTCAAGCACCGCAAGTCGGTCGTGCACCTGATGAACGAGGCTTTCGCTTCGGTGCCGGCGCCGTCGGCGCTGCAGCTTGCGCTGGCGGGCAGCGGCGCCGGCCTGTGGGTCGACACCTGGTACGACGACAGCTTCGCCGTCGCGCTGGCGCAGGTGCGGCCGCAGGGCGACTGGGTGCAGATCCAGGGCCTGTCGCAATCCGAACACTTTGGCCGGTGGACCGGCGTCTACGGCGACGACGGCGAGTTCATGGCGGAGCTGCCGGCCGATGCAGGGCCCATCCTCTACAAGCCCATCGGCAGCCACGCGCCGGCCGGTAACTACCTCGTGTCGGACAGCGACTATGTCGAGGTGCTGACCGAGATCGACATCCAGACGCCGATTCCGGCAGCGGTGCAGGCCTGGCGGAGCGGCCGCAGCTTCCTGTTCATCGGCTGCCGCTTCGACGACCAGCTCACCCGCAGCTTCGCGCGCCAGATCATGAAGCGCTCGTCGGCGCTGCACTGGGCCGTTCTGCCCCACGAACCGACGCGCATGGAAGCGCGCTTTCTCGAAGAGCAGGGCATCGTGCGCATCCCGATGCCGCTGGCGCAGTTCGCCGACGAACTGACCGAAGCGCTGCAGGGCGCCGTCGCCGCCTGACGCCGTCCACCCATTCCTCTCCGTTCCTTTCAACCCCCACTGCGAGACAGCCATGACCTCTACCACCGCCACCAAGATCACCCTGACCGTCATGCCCGCGGGCACGGCCTACGAAGCTGAATCCGGCATCACCCTGCTCGAGGCCTTGAGCCGCAACGGCGTGATGAAACATGAATGCGACAACGGCGGCAAGATCTGCCTCAACCTGTGCCACGTCTCGGTGCTTGAAGGCCGCAAGAGCCTGTCGAAGGTCCAGCGCACCGAGAACGAACGGCTCGACCAGATCGTTGGCGTGGGCTCCAAGTCGCGCCTGGCCTGCCAGGCGGTGCTGGGCGAAGAAGCAGTCACCATCGAGCTGCCGACGCTGTAGCCATGACGGGCACCGTCGTGCCGATGCAGGTCGATGTGGCGATCGTCGGCGCCGGCCTGTGCGGGCTGGCGCTGGCGCGCACGTTGACGCAGCGCGGCTTGTCCGTGTGCGTGCTGGAGGCGCGCTCGCGCATGGGGGGCCGCGTGCTGACGCAGCGCTGTGCCGATACCGGCCAGGCGCTCGACCTCGGCCCGGCCTGGTTCTGGCCCGCCACCGAGCCTCGCATCGCAGCGCTGCTCGACGCGCTCGGCTTGGCCAGCGGGCCGCAACACGACCCCGGCGACGCGCTGTGGCTGACCGACCCGAACCGGCAACCTGAACGTCGACTCGAGTCCGGCGGCGTGCATGCCGGCGCCCACCGCATCGACGGCGGGACGGATCGGCTGGTCACGGCGCTGGCGGCCGGACTGCCGGAGGGCTGTGTGCACACCGACACCGCCGTCCGCGGGGTGCGCGACCACGGCGCATTCCTCGAATTGCGGCTGGCGGCCGGGCCCTCGTTGCGCGCGAGGCGTGTCGTACTGGCCGTGCCGCCGCGCCTGGTGCGCGAACGCGTGCAGTTCGATCCGCCGCTGCCCGACACGGTCGCGCAGGCGCTGGAGGCCACGCCGACCTGGATGGCGACCCAGGCCAAGGTGCTCACCACCTTCGAACGGCCGTTCTGGCGCGCCGAAGGCCAGTCGGGCAATGCCTTCGTGCGACATGCGCAGGCGGTGCTGGGCGAGGTGTTCGATGCCAGCGACAAGTCTTCCGGCGCCATGGGGGCCGGGCCGGCGGGCGCGCTGGGCGGCTTCTTCGCACTCAATGCGGCACAGCGTCAAGACTTCCAGCGTGGCCTGCCGATGCTCATCGACAGCCAGCTCGCGCAACTCTTCGGCCCGCAGGCGCAGCATGGGCACCAGCATCGGCTCGACTGGGCCGAGGAGCCCTGGACCTGCAGCGCCACCGACCGGGCCTTCCTGCCCGAACCACCGCAGGCCGATCCCATGCTGCGGCGGCCGTTGTGGGGCGGTCGTCTCTTCATGGGCGGCAGCGAGACCGCGGCCCACGGCGCCGGCCACATGGAAGGCGCACTCGAGGCGGCCGACCGCATCGCCCGCGCGATCGGCGGGCAGGCCGTGGTGTCGAGCGGCTTGCCCGAACCCGCACGGCCCGCGTCGCGAAGCGAGGCGCTGGCCGCCTTCGCAGCCAGCGTCCAGGCGCAACGCCGTGCGGCGCCCGAGCGCTATCGCCTGCACCTGACGCGGCTGCTGTCGTCGCAGCAGGCCGAGCAGCTGACCCAGCGCGCGCTGCTCGCCACAGCCGACCAGGTCTACAGCGAGACGCTGGTGGGTCTCGATCGCCTGCTGCCGGCGCTCGATGCCGGCGACGCTGCCGCCGAGCGCGGCCGGCACGCGCTGACAGCGACCCTGCTGGCGCCCTTCGACGGCTGGAACCAGGGGCTGCTCGATGCAGCGCTGGACTTCAACCGCACCTCGTGCGCGCTGTCGAACTTCCCGCTCGAGCACCGGCCCGACCCTGGAACGTTGCGCGCGGCCACGCTGGACCTGGCTGCCGCCTGGCGGGAGTTCGCGTTCGAACTCAACACCCGGTTGATGTCGGTCGTCGACAGCGTGGAGCGCACATGACGGCGTCGGGGCTCAATGGAGGGCACGTCTTCGGCAGCGCCTTGCTGGCGCTCATCGAGCAGGCAGGCACGGGCATCGCCATCCTCGTGGAGGGGCTGGCGCGCGACGAGTTGCTGCGTTCGCGCCTGACGCGCGCCGAGGTGCTGCGGCAGCTGCACACGCTGGTCGACAGCGCGGGCCAAGTGCCGCCGACCCTGCGCGGCGAAATGCCCGAACTCGACTGGCCCGGTTGGGACGCGATGCGTGTCCAGCTCAGGGCCCCGCCGGGCGAGGCGCTCGACGAAGCACTGGGCTTTGCCTGCGAATCACTGGTCCCGGCCACCTTGCTGTGGTTGCGCGTCTACCAGAGGAGCCAGCCCGCGCTTTTTCGCATGGCGACGTGAAGCCTATGAGGCTGCTTGGTGGCCCGCGTTTCAATAGAAGACTCGATGCACTGCCGTCTCTGCACGCGCAAAAAAGGCCCCGGAGGGCCCTCTCCGGTCGCGCAGCGTCGACTCAGTTCACCGCGCGTGCGGCGTTGCGCAGGTCGCGGATCTGGTCATGGTTCGTCTGTGCACCGGCGGCTTGCCGTTCGATCACCGCACGGACGTCGGCCGGGAGGCCGTCTTCCTTGAGGGCCTTGCGGTAGCGTGCGATCGCCGTGTCTTCGCCCTTTTCGCAGGATTCCAGAATGGACAGTTCGCTGTCGGCACCGACGGCGCCCTTGACCTGGACCCAGCCGCGATGCAGCGCGCCAGCGGCCGTGCCGCCAGACGCCGGCTCGCCACCGTATTGGACAATCAGCCCTTCGAGTTCGCGCCCTGCTTCGGCGCAGCCTTGGGCGCGTGCGGCGAAGAGTTGCTTGGCACCGGCAGTTTCCACCTGCTCGGCGCAGGTCTTGAAGCCGTATTCGCCGTCGCGTGCGTTTTCCAGCAGGTCGTTGAGGACGCTTACCACTTGCTTGTTGTCGGTCATAGTCTTTCCTTGTTGCCCGAAGGCATGGATGGATGAAAGGCTCCTCGGTGAAGAAGCTTGTCCGCAAGGGTCGACTGCCGAACTCGCATTGGCCGTCGTCGTATTCGCCTAGCGTCTGTCAGCGAGGGACGACGGCGGGCGTTGCGGGCGGTCCGACGGCTGGCCGCATGTAGGCCGGGACTTACCCATTGCGGGTGCGACGTCCGACGACGTCGATGATTCAGCTTTCAAGGGATAACACCGATACAGAGGCTTGGATGTCGTTTCCTTTTCCTTCACCTCATTTCCAATCCAAGTCACATGAAACTCTCCAACCTGAAAGTCGCCACGCGCCTGGGCGTCGGCTTTGGCGCCGTGGTCCTGATGTTGGTCGCGATTGCGGCGATCGCGATCTCCCGCATCCATCTCATCAACAGCAGCGTCGATCTGATCCTGAAGGACCGCTTCGTCAAAGTGCAGCTTGCGACCGGCATACAGATGGAAATCGACACGCAGGCACGTCTGCTGCGCAACGCGCTCATCGCCGATGACGCTGGCACCATCCAGGCCTATTTCGACCGTATCCATACCTCCATCGAGCGCAGCGACGCCCTGGTAACCCGGCTCAAGGCCATCAGCGTCGCACCCCAGGCGGTGGTGCTCGCCGACGAGCTCATTGCCAAGCAGGCCAGCTATGTCGATGCGCGCAACAAGTTCATCGCGCTGGTGAAGGATGGGCAGGACGAGGCGGCAGGCGCTTTCATCCTCAAGGACATGTCCGCGGTGCAGAGCGCCTTTTTCAGCGCCGTGGGTGCGATGGTCGACTTCCAGACCCAGCGCATGAACGACGATGGCCAGGAGGCGCGTGACGCGGGGGATTCCGCGATCCGGATCACGTTGGGCATTGCCATGGCGGCCGCACTGGTTGCCATCGGATTGGCGATGCTGATCTCGCGCTCCATCACGCGTCCCCTGGCGCGGGCCGTGGTGGTGGCCGAAACCGTGGCCAGCGGCGACCTGCTGACCCGCATCGACAGCGATGCCACTGACGAGACCGGCCAATTGCTGCGCGCACTCAAGGCGATGCAGGAGAGCCTGACCGACGTGGTCGGCAAGGTGCGGTCGGGCACCGACACCATTGCCACCGCCTCCAGCCAGATCGCCGCGGGCAACCAGGACCTGTCGTCGCGCACCGAGCAGCAGGCCAGCTCACTGGAGCAGACGGCCGCGTCGATGGAGGAGTTGACATCCACCGTCAAGCAGAACGCGGACAATGCGCGCCAGGCCAACCAGCTGGCCGTCTCGGCGTCGGATGTGGCGGTCAAGGGCGGCGCAGTGGTCGGCCAGGTGGTCACGACCATGGCGTCGATCGAGACGTCCTCGCGCAAGATCGTCGACATCATCAGCGTCATCGACAGCATCGCTTTCCAGACCAACATCCTTGCGCTCAACGCGGCGGTGGAGGCGGCGCGCGCTGGCGAGCAGGGCCGGGGCTTTGCGGTGGTGGCTTCGGAAGTGCGCAATCTGGCGCAGCGCTCGGCCGCCGCGGCCAAGGAGATCAAGGACCTGATCGACGACTCGGTCGGCAATGTCAGCGCCGGTACGCGGCTGGTCGAGCAGGCGGGTCAGACGATGGAAGAGATCGTGGGCAGCGTCCAGCGCGTGACCGACATCATGGGCGAGATCACCGCGGCCAGCCAGGAGCAGACCACGGGCATCGAGCAGATCAACCAGGCGATCACGCAGATGGACCAGGTCACCCAGCAGAATGCAGCGCTGGTCGAAGAGGCGGCTTCGGCGGCATCGTCGCTGCGCGAGCAGGCCCATACGCTGGTGTCGACGGTGGCCGTCTTCAAGCTGCAGGGCGCACTGGCGATGTGACGCCACGCTGCGGCGCCCTTTTATGGAGCGCGCAGCATGCGAATCTGCTCACGCCACCCGCACCTGCACGCAGGCTTTGCGCAGCGCAGCCAGTGCCGGTACGCTGCGCGCGCCGGCGTCGGTGACCAGCACGTCGATGTCCGCACAGCGCGCGTAGCTCACCCTGCTGAGCTGGCCGATCTTGCTGTGGTCGGCCAGGATCATGCGTTGCCGGGACTGGTCGGCCATCGCGCGCGCCACCGATGCCTCATGGTGCTCGAAGCTCATGGCACCGTGCTGCGCATGCAGGCTCACGGGCGACAGCAGCGCCACATCGGCGCGGTAACGCCGGATGTCTTCCAGCGTGCTGTCGCCGTGCGTGGCCTGCGTCTTCACGTCGATCTGCCCGCCCAGCAGCCGAACGTCGTTGCGTGAGGCCCGGTCGGCATCGGCGCTGGCCAGCTTGAGGGCGATGGCCAGCGAGTTGGTGAGGATGGTCATGCCGCTGAGCGTGGCAATCTCGTCGGCCAGGATCGACGTGGTGCTGCCCGCGTCGAGGAAGATCGTTTGGCCGGCCTGCAGCAGGCCGACGGCAGCCTTGGCGATGGCGCGCTTTTCCTTCTGGCGCGCCACGAGGCGGGCGGCCAGCGGTGGCTCCGGCGCGGGGCCGGTGGCCACCGCGCCACCATGCACCCGGCGCAAGGCGCCATGCCCTTCGAGTTCGAGCAGGTCGCGCCGCACTGTTTCGCGCGATACGTCCAGGTCCTGCACGATCCGCTCGACACTCAGGCGGGTGAAGGTCGCCAGCAGGCTGCGGATGCGCAGGTGTCGTTCTTCCCGGAGCATGGTGCTCAGAAATCTCCCATACCCATGGCGGGGTCGCTCACGGAATGCTGGCCGGTTTCCACACGGCCAGCGAAGCGGCGGTAGTAGCTCGGGTCGGCGTCGCAGGTCACCGCAAAATCGTACCAGCGGCCGCTGGCGGCGAGGTCCCAGTGCAGTTCGACCGTGTCGGCGCCGACGGTGGCCGTCCACGGGCCGTCGTTGCGGTACGCCTTGGCGCGCACGGTGAATTTGGCCGCGGCCTTGCCGGTGTTGGTCATGCGCAGGTAGACGTTGCCGTTGGCGATGTCGTAGCACACGCGCACTTCCGGATTGGCGGCGCCGCCGGCACGCAAGGTGTCGAGGTTGCCCTTGAAGTGTCGGTTGAAGCCGTTGGGCCCGAGCACCCACAGGTCGTACGAATTGCCAGCGCTGTCGGCGGTGCCTGCCCACGTGTCGTCGAGCATCTTGCCGGGCTCGACCATGTAGCGGCGTGGCAGTTGGTCGAGGTGAAGCTTGTCGTATACGTGGAACACCGCCGCAGCCTTGCCCGTGTTGGAGAAGATCAGTTGCACCGCGGCGTTGGCCGCGTCTGCACGCGCGCTCACGTGCAGCTCGTAGGGCAGCGCGCGGGAAGGACGCGTCCCGGTCGCCTGGCTGGGCAGCTTGGCGTTGGTCGGCGGCACGATCTGCGCAAGCGCCTGCTGGTCGGCGCGCAGCTTGTCTGCGTCGGCCTTGCTGCGCGTGCCGGCAAGTGTCGGCAGGACTTCGGCGTTGGGCGTGGCGAAATTGAAGGCACTCGTCAGGTCGCCGCACACCGCGCGACGGAAGGGAGAGATGTTCTGCTCCTTGACGCCGAAGCGCGCCTCCAGGAATCGCAGCACCGAGGTGTGATCGAAGACCTGCGAATTGACCCAGCCACCGCGACTCCATGGCGATATCACATACATGGGCACGCGCGGGCCGGGGCCGTAGACGCGGCCGTCAACCGGCGCGGTGGTGCTGCCGACCAGCGGATAGGTGTGGCGCTCGAAGGCGATGTCGGCATCCGACAGCGTGGTCTTGCCCGCCGCGGCGCTCTTCGGGTCGGTGGGGTTGATCAGCGACGGTGCCGAGGGCGAAGGCACGTGGTCGAAGTAGCCGTCGTTCTCGTCGAAGTTGACGATCAGCACGGTCTTGCTCCACACGTCGGGCGCTGCGGTGAGTGCGTTCAGCACTTCCTGGATGTACCAGCCGCCTTGCACCGGGCTCGACGGGCCGGGATGCTCGGAGTAGGTCTCGGGCGCCACGATCCACGACACCTGGCGCAGCTTGCCGTTGAGGATGTCCTGCTTGAAGGTGCCGAGGAAGCCACCGTCGGGCATGGTGTTCGCCACGCCCTTGTAGAGCGGGTTGCCCGCGTCGTCGGTGGCCGGGTCGTAGGCTGGCACCGTGACGCCGTCGGGCGGGCTGGCGTCGCCGTCGTAGCGCATGTCGTTCTTGCCCGAAGCCTTGTTCGCCGCACGGTACTGCTGGAAGCCGTGCAGCGGGTTGTCGGTGTAGTTGTCCGGCAGGTTCTGGTAGACGATCCAGCTGACCTTGGCTTCCTGCAGCCGCTCCGGGTAGGTCTTCCAGTTGCAGCCGTACTGGGTCGAATCGACGTTGGGGTTCTTCACCGGGTCCCATGGCGTGCGCAGGTTCTCCCAGGTGTTGTCGATCGAGGAGACGCCGGCCAGGCCACTGCTCGTCTGGCCCGAGGGGCCGTTGGTGCCGGTCCAATGGAACAGGCGGTTCGAGTTGGTGCCGGTGTGCATGCCGCAGTGGTAGCTGTCGCACACCGTGAAGGCGTTGGCCAGCGCGTACTGGAACGGAAGTTCCGTTTCCTCGTAGTAGCCCATCGACGCGGTGGTCTTGTAGCGCGGCCACTGATTCATGCGGCCGCCGTCCCATGCGGACTGTGCGTTGCTCCAGCTGTGCGGGGTTCCGCTCACGCGCTGCGCGTTGCCCTTGCTCTGGTCAAGGTGGTAGGGAAGCACCGGCTTGCCGTTGGCATCGCCCTGCTGCCATACGTTGAGGCCGCCAGCCAGCGGAATGGTGAAGCGGTCGCCGAAGCCGCGAACGCCCTTCATCGTGCCGAAGTAGTGGTCGAACGAACGGTTCTCCTGCATCAGGATCACGACGTGCTCGACGTCCATGATCGTACCGGTCGTGTTGTTCGCGGGTATGGCGAGGGCGCGCCGGATGCTGGGAGGAAAGGCGGCCAGCGTGGCGGCGGCCAGGCCGGTGGAGGCCGTGTTGCGGAGGAAGTTGCGTCGAGAGGTCATGGTGGGTGCCGTGAATCGCGTGAAGGGATGTGCGGGAGGTCAGGGCGCGCAGCGCATGACGGGCTTGACGGTGTTGTCGGGCGTCGTGGGGGTGGTGGGTGTCGTCGGCGTGGTGGGGTTGGTGGGCGTGCTCGGCGTGCTGCTGTCGCTGCCGCCGCAAGCGGTCAGCACGACGGTGAGCAGGGCGAGCGCGGTGCAGGCGGCCAGCCGGCCGCGCCGTGCGTGCCAACGATGGGGCGTGAGGTTCATCGGACTTCCTGGTTGGGGGATGTGGGCTTCTCAGGAAGGGTGGGCCCGTATGTCGAAATTTCGGAGAAATACAACAAACGCCACAACTACCCTTCGTGCCACGATCTTCGGCGCGGCACGTGACACGCCATTGACAGTAGGTTGACGGGTTGGCGTCGGGCCGCCGGCGAAGATGCAACCCGTCGATGCCGGCCGGCCCGGTCCCAGATTTGCCCCAGCCCCGCTACTTCAGCGCAACGTGAGTTGCTTGCCCCGGCTGGCCCGCCGCCGCCTCCTGCTCCTCCTCGCGGCGATGCGCCAGGCGGTAGAGCACCGGCAGCACCAGCAGCGTCAGTGCGGTCGACGACAGGATGCCGCCGATCACCACGGTGGCGAGGGGGCGTTGCACCTCCGCGCCGGTGCCCGTGGCAATGGCCATCGGCACGAAGCCCAGCGATGCGACCAGCGCCGTCATCAGCACGGGCCGCAGGCGGGTGAGGGCGCCTTCTGTGATGGCACCGTCCAGCGTGGCCCCGCGCTCGCGCAGGTTGCGGATGAACGAGATCATCACGAGCCCGTTGAGCACCGCCACGCCCGACAGCGCAATGAAGCCGACCGCGGCGGTGATCGACAGCGGAATGTCTCGCAGCCACAGCGCCAGGATGCCCCCCGTCAGCGCGAACGGAATGCCGGTGAAGACGATGAGCCCGTCCTTCAGGTTGCCGAACATGGCGAACAGCAGCGTGAACACCAGCAGCAGGGCCACCGGGACCACGATCTGCAGGCGCTGCGTGGCCGACTGCAGGTTCTGGTACTGGCCGCCCCAGGTGGTCCAGTAGCCGGTGGGTACCTTGACCTGCTGCGCGAGGGCTTCGCTGGCCTGCGACACGAAGGAGCCGAGGTCGCGTCCGCGCACGTTGGCACTCACCACGATGCGCCGCTTGCCGTCCTCGCGGCTGACCTGGTTCGGGCCGGGTGCGAGTTCCAGCGTCGCGAGTTCCGACAGCGGAATGAAGTTGACGCGTGCGCCTATGGCGCCGGGGCTTCCCACAGGCAGTGGGATCGGCAGGCGCCTGATGGCGTCCATGTCGCTGCGCAGCGGCTCGGGCAGGCGCACGACGATGTCGAAACGCCGGTCGCCCTCGAACAGCGTGCCGGCTTCGCGTCCGCCAATGGCCGTGGCGATGGTCTCCTGCACGTCCGCGATGTTGAGGCCATAGCGCGTCGTCTTCTCGCGATCGATCTTCACGGTGAGCATCGGCAGGCCGGTGGTCTGCTCGACATTCACCTCGGCCGCGCCGGGGATCGCCTTGAGCACGCGCTCGATGTCGCTCGCCGTCGCGTTCAGCACGTCCATGTCGTCGCCGAACACCTTGACGGCCACGTCGGCGCGCACGCCGGACACGAGCTCATTGAAGCGCAGCTGGATGGGCTGCGAGAACTCGTAGTTGTTGCCGGGAATCTTCGCGACCTCGGCCTGCACCGCTTCCATCAACGCCTGGCGTGAGCGCCGGGGCGTGGGCCAGTCGCCTTCGGGCTTGAGCATCACGTAGGCGTCGGAAATGTTGGGCGGCATCGGGTCCGATGCGATCTCGGCCGTGCCCGTGCGCGCGAAGATGCGCTCGATCTCGGGAAACTTCGCCTTCAAGGTGCGCTCGAGCTGCTGCTGCATCTGCACCGACTGGCTCAGGCTGGTGCCTGGAATGCGCAAGGCCTGGACGGCGAAGTCGCCCTCGTTGAGGTTCGGGATGAATTCGCTGCCCAGCCGGGTGGCCAGCAGGCCCGACAGCACGACCGTGATCACCGCGACGGTCACGACCACGCCCTTGGCAGCCAGTGCACGTGCGAGCAGCGGCGCGTAGGCCTGCTTGGCGCGGACCATCAGCCGGTTCTCCTTCTCCGACACCTTGTTGCCGATGAACAGCGCGACGGCCGCGGGGATGAAGGTGACCGACAGGATCATCGCGCCGAGGAGCGCGATCACCACGGTGAGCGCCATCGGATGGAACATCTTTCCCTCCACGCCGGTGAGCGCGAAGATGGGCAGGTACACGATCATGATGATGAGCTGCCCGAACAGCAGGGCGCGTCGTGCTTCCTGCGAGGCGGCGAACACCTCGGCAAAGCGCTCCTTGCGCGTGAGCGGCCGGCCGGCATGCGCCTGCGCATGGGCCAGGCGCCGCACGCAGTTTTCCACGATCACCACCGCCCCGTCCACGATGATCCCGAAATCGAGCGCGCCCAGGCTCATCAGGTTGGCGCTGACCTTCTGGTTGACCATGCCCGTGAAGGTGAACAGCATCGACAGCGGAATCACCAGCGCCGTGATCAGTGCCGCGCGCAGGTTGCCCAGGAACATGAACAGCACCACGATCACCAGCACCGCACCCTCGAGCAGGTTCTTCTTGACGGTGGCGATGGCCTTGTCCACCAGCACCGTGCGGTCGTACACCGTGATGGCCTCCACGCCCTCGGGCAGCGTGCGGTTGATCTCTTCCATTTTCCGGGCCACGGCCTGCGAGACGATGCGGCTGTTCTCGCCGATCAGCATGAACACGGTGCCCAGCACGACCTCGCGGCCGTTGTCGGTGGCCGCGCCGGTGCGCAGTTCCTGGCCGATGCCGACCGTGGCCACGTCGCGCACGCGCACTGGCGTGCCGCCGCTGTTCGACAGGATCACGTTGCGCAGGTCCTCCACGCCACGCGCCTGGCCGGGCGCGCGGATGAGGTACTGCTCGCCACTGCGTTCGATGTAGCCGGCACCCACGTTCGTGTTGTTGCGCTCGAGCGCGCGCACCACGTCGGCCATCGACAGCCCATAGGCCGACAGCTTCTCGGGGTCGGGGGCGACCTGGTATTGCTTTTCGTAGCCGCCGATCGAGTTGATCTCGGTCACGCCGCTCACGTTGCGCAGTTGCGGCTTGATGATCCAGTCCTGGATCTCGCGCAGGTCGGTCGACGTGTAGGGCGAGCCGTCGGGCTTCTTCGCGCCGTCGCGGGCCTCGACCGTCCACAGGTAGATTTCGCCCAGGCCGGTGGAGATCGGTCCGACGACAGGATCGATGCCCTCGGGCAGCCCGCTGCGCGCCGATTGCAGGCGCTCATTGACCAGCTGACGCGCGAAGTAGACGTCGGTGCCGTCCTTGAAGACGACCGTCACCTGCGAAAGACCGTAGCGCGACAAGGAGCGCGTCTGCAGCAGGCCGGGCAGGCCGGCCATCACGGTCTCGATCGGAAAGGTCACGCGCTGCTCGGTCTCCAGCGGTGAATAGCCGGGCGCGCCGGTGTTGATCTGCACCTGGACATTGGTAATGTCCGGCACGGCGTCGATGGGCAGCTTCTGGTAGTTGTAGATGCCGAGTCCGGCCATGGCCAGCACGGCCAGCATGACCAGCCATCGCTGCGCGATGGCAAAGCGGATGATGCGTTCGAACATGGGTGCGTCCGCCTCAGTGGGTGTGCGTCGCAGAGCCCTTGCCCTGCTCCGACTTGACGATGAAGCTGCCCGCGGCGACGTAGCGTGCACCCGGCTTCAGGCCGCTGACGACTTCCACGCGCTTGCCGTCGGTGCGCCCGAGCGTCACCGGCTGGGCAATGAAACCACCTTCCACCTTCAGGAACACCGCAGGCTTGTCGTCGACCGTCTGCACCGCAGACGACGCGACCGTGACCGGCGCGCTGGTCTCGTCGCCCACCACTTCGACCGTGACGAACAGCCCCGGGCGCCAGGCACCCTGCGGATTGGGCAGGACCACACGCGCGCGTGCCGTGCGGGTCTGCTCGCCGATCAGCGAACCGACGAAGGAGATGGTGCCGTCGGCCTTGGCGTCCGAGGCGCTCGTGCGTACCACCACGCGTTCTCCCACCCGCACCTGCGCCAGGTCGTTCGCCGAGATGCTCATTTCAGCCCACACGCTCGACAGGTCCGACAACGTGAACACGCTCGCGTCTTCCTTGACCGCTTCCCCCAGCGCGATGTGCTTTTCCACCACCATGCCGTCGAAGGGGGCACGCAGCTCGAAGCGGCCCAGCGAGGCGCCGCTGGCCGCGGCGCCCAGGGTGCGCAGCTTCTGCGTGGCGTTTGCCACCGAGATCTCGGTTTCGCGCAGGGCCTGACGGGCCTGCTGCACGTCCTGCTCGGGCGAGATCTTCTGTTCCCACAGCTGCTTTTCACGCGCGTAGGTGGTGCTGGCCAATTCCCTGCGGCGCTGCGCACCCTGCAGTTCGGAGCGCAGTTCGGACACCGTCGCGCTGGAGACCACCGCCAGCACATCGCCGCGTCGCACCTGTGCGCCCAGGTTGGCGCTCACGCTCTCCACCACGCCGGCCGCACGCGGCACGATGTGTGCCGTGCGGTCCTCGTTGAAGCGGATCTCGCCCGGAAACTGCAGCGCGCTGCGGATCACTGCCGGTGCGCTGGTGTCGAGCGCGATGCCCGCGGCCTGGATCTGCGCGTCGGTCATCGCGACCTTGCCTTCCTGCGCGCTGAACGTGAAGCGGTATGGTTGGCGGGGCGTCTGCACGGCCACGGTGGCCTCGAAGACGTGCGGCTCCGCGACCACCTGCTCGCTTTGCAGCTCTTCGCCCTTGGGTGTGAGCCGGATCTCCTCCTGCGTGCCATCGGGACGGGCGAGCGAGACCATGACCTGGGTGCCGGCGAGCGCTGCCGGTCGGCCCTTGTCATACACCCAGGCCTTCAGGCGCGGCTGTCCGCCTTCTTCGGCGAGCAGGAGTTCCAGGCCGAAGTCGCCTTCGGTGAAACGCTGTCCGCCGTGGGGCCCCTTGGCCACCTGTTCTTCTTCGTGTTGGGCGCCACCTTCGGCGTGGCGGTGGCCATCGTCCTTGCCTTCGTCGGCATGATCGCCGCCTTCAGTGCCATGGTCGGTATGTGCACCGTGTGCGTCGGCCGTTTTAGGCGTGGAACCGCTGCGCAGGATCAGGGCGCCGGCAATGATGCCCAGCGCGATGAGGCAGACGATGACGATGTGTTGCTTGCGACGGTGTGCACCGCCTGATGTCGAGGGCGTGTTGGCCATGAGAGGTCCTTAGCGAGAGGTGACGACTGCGACGGGTCCGCCCAGCAGGCGGTCCAGGTCGGTGGCGGCGCGGTGCGCTTCGGCGAGCGCGCGCAGGTGCTGCGACCGGGCTTGCAGCAGCGTGCGTTGGGCATCGAGAACGTCGAGGTAGGCGAACTTGCCCATCTCGAAGCCCTTGGTCGCTGCGTCGAAGGCGGCGCGGGCGCCGGGAAGAATCTCCTTCTGCAGCGCATCGACTTCCGCCAGGGCGGTGACGTGACGCTGGCGTGCCGCGCCGGCCTCGGCGCGAAGCCGCAGTTCGACGGCGAGCAACTCGTCCTCGGCCTTGTCCTGACGGCGCAAGGCCTCGACGATGTTGCCGTGGTTGGTGTCGAAGAACGGCAAGGGAACCGAGATGCCGACGACCGCCTGGTTGCGCCCGGCCTCGCGGTCGCGCATGGCGCCCGCCGTCAGCGTCAGGTCCGGCATGCGCTTGGCCTGTTCCAGCGCGGCCAACGCCGCAAACCGTTGCACTTGCAGCCTGGCCTGGCGCAGCGCGGGGGCGTCGGCAAGACGCTGCTCCACGGCCTCTGCCGACCGCGCGGCCGGCAGCATCAGTGCGTCGCCATCGAGCACCTGGAACGCGGGCGGGCGTCCCATCAACGCGCGCAACTGCTGCACGCTCGTCTGAAGGTCGCCCTGGGCCTGCAGCCCTTCGAGCCGCACGCCGGCCTCGGCAACCTTGGCCTTGGTTTCCTCGATCGGCGAGACCTTGCCGGCGCGCACGCGATGGCTGGCGGCAAGGCTGCCCTTGCCAGCCAGATCGAGCGCGCCTTGCGCGAGCTGCACGCGGTCCTGGGCGATCAGCGCTGCGAAGAAGGCGGCCGTCACCTCGGCCTGCAGTTCGACCTGCCGGACTTCGAGCTGGAGGCGTGCCACGTCGGCGGCGCGTTCGGCGGCCTCGATGCGCGCGCTGCGCTTGCCGCCCAGTTCGATCGGCTGGCTCAGCAGGACCGCGGTCGTGCGCGTGTCACTCCGGACGCCTTCGATCTCGGCGCTCAGGGTCGGGTTCTGGAAGGTGCCCGCCTGCATGCGCGCGCCTTCGGTGGCCTCGATTTCACGGCGCGCGGCCGAGAGCTCCGGATGGTTGCCCAGTGCCGTGCGGATCGCCGTGGCGAGCGTCAGCGGCGGTGGTGAAACGGGCGCGGCCGCAGCCTGCGCCCCCGTGGGGGCCGTGGCCCCGTGATTCTGTTGAGCGAGCGCACTGGCACCCGCGAGTGACGTCAGCGCGAGCGCGAGCGGCACGAAAAACCTGCACATCGAATTCTCCAGTCGTACAACGAGACAAGGAATCCGGCGCGGTCGTCAGCGCATCAGCTGTGAAAGGAGATGAGGTGGAAGACAGACACGCGCCGGGTCAGCGGGCGCGTGTCCATTTGGGGCGTTCGATGCTCGCCTGGAGCCCGACGTCGAGAAAGGCCGTGGGAGCCGAGGCGAAGGCCCGTGGCGCTGGAGGCATGCCGGCAGGTGCGGTGTGCGCCGGAAGCTGCACGACCACACCGTGGCAGTAGCTGCAGTCGCCATGCGCCGAGATCGCGGAATCCGGTGGGTCCTGCTGGGGGGTGGAGGCGTGCGCCTTGTCGGGCGTCGATACCCGATGCGCGTGGGAATGGTGCCCAAGGTGAAACGACGTCGGGCTGCTCTCGTGGGCGCAGTAGCCTGCGGTGGCCGCCCAGACGAACTGGGCTGGCAAGGCGAAGAGCAGCACGAGCAGCAGCCAGCGTGTCATGGCCGGCAGCGTGGCGTGCGGGCGGGAATGATCGGCGGACATGTCGTGCGAAAGGCGTGGAACTTCGAGAGTTGCGCGATCGTAAGGGCAAACCCCTGTGGATTGTTGCAATGCCCTGACGCCGGGGGCGCCATCCATGCCCGCGGCGCCTTCGCACTGGCTTCAACATTCCTCCGAAGTTCGCGCCGACCATCGGCGCCTTGTGCCCGCAAGGGTCGGACCGGAATCATCTTCAGGTCTGCAGAATTTGTCCGATCAAGGAAGAGACGTTGAAGAATTATTCGCGATTCGCATTGCTGGCCCTGGTTGCCAGCCTGGCTGCATGTTCGGTGCTCGACGGCGACAAGGTCGACTACAAGAGCGCCCGCAAGGCCCCCACCTCCACACTGGAATTGCCCCCGGACCTGACCCAGCTGTCGCGGGACAACCGCTACGCCATCCCCGGGGGGGCGGTCTCGGCCAATGGCTACCAGGCTGGCCTGACCAATGCACCCTCTGCGCCCACCGCTGTCTCCGGCATGGGTGACGTGCGCATGGAGCGTTCGGGTTCGCAACGCTGGCTGGTGGTCAACCGACCGGCCGACCAGCTCTGGGACCCGGTGCGCGACTTCTGGCAGGAGAACGGCTTTCTGCTGACCACCGACCAGCGCAACCTGGGCATCATGGAAACCGACTGGGCCGAGAACCGCGCCAACCTGCCGCAGGACATCATCCGTGGCACGTTGGGCAAGGTGGTCGACTCGATCTACTCCACCGGCGAGCTCGACCGCTATCGCACGCGCCTGGAGCGCGCGCCCAACGGGGCCACCGAAATCTACGTGAGCCACCGCGGCATGGCCGAGGTCTACAGCAACAGCACCAAGGACCAGACGGTCTGGCAGCCACGGCCGAGCGATCCGGAGCTCGAGGCCGAGTTCCTGCGTCGCTTGATGGTCAAGCTGGGCGTCTCGCAGGAACAGTCCAAGGCACTGCTCGCGACGGCCACGCCGACCAAGAGCGCGCGCGTCGATCCGATCGACGGCCAGGCGGTCGTGCAGATGAACGAGGGCTTCGAGCGCGCCTGGCGCCGTGTGGGGCTGGCGCTGGACCGCACTGGCTTCACGGTGGAAGACCGCGATCGCAGCGCGGGGGTCTACTTCGTGCGCTATGTGACGCCCAATCCGGACAAGAAGGAGCCGGGGATTTTCTCCAAGCTGTTTAACTTTGACAAGAAGCCCGACGAGGCACCGCTGAAGTACCGCATCCAGGTCAAGAGCCAGGGCGAGACGAGCACGGTGTCGGTGCTCAACGAAGCGGGCGCGCCAGTGGTCGGTGAAAACGCCCAGCGCATCGTCAAGGTCATTGCGGACGATTTGAAATAAAAGAGCCGTGCAAAGCCGAACGTTTGGGCCTGGATCGTCTCCAAGGCCGAGCGAGCTGCGCAGCTCATAGGGAGAACATTTGAAAAATTCAGTACAACCGGCCTCGTCGCTGAAGACAGCCGGCAGGGGGCAAGCCCGCCCCTGGCTTCTTTCGGCTGCCGTCGCGGCCATCCTGGGCCTGACCGCCTGCGGCAGCATGACCGACCGATCGCGCGATGCCCTGGCCGCCGTGACGCCCTACAAGGTCGAAGTGGTGCAAGGCAACTTCATCTCCAGCGAGCAGGTCGAAGCACTCAAGGCGGGCATGTCGCGCCAGCAGGTGCGCCAGATCCTGGGCACGCCGCTGTTGAGCGACGTGTTCCACAACGACCGCTGGGACTACGTGTTCACCATCCGCCGCCAGGGCGTGGAGCCGCAGCAGCGGCGCCTGACCTTGTTCTTCAAGGGCGATGGGGTCGAGCGCTTCGAGGGCGACCCGTTGCCCAGCGAGCAGGACTTCGTGGCTACGCTGGACACGCGCAAGCGGCTGGGCAAGGTGCCACAGCTCGAAGCGTCGGAAGCCCAGCTCCAGAAATTCCCGTCGGGCAAGACGCAGGCCGCGGCAGACACGGATGCCAACGCGCCGTTGCCCGCCAGCTATCCGCCGCTCGAATCCAAGCGCTAGGACCTTGTCATGACTCCAACGCTTTCTCTTTCTCTTTCCTCCGGCCGGTCTTCTTGCGGTCGATCCTTGCTGCGCGCTGGCCTGTCGGCGCTCGTGCTGGCGGGGCTGGCGGCGTGCTCGAGCCCTGAAAAGCCCAAGCCAGTGGACCTGCCGCCGGTCAACGCGGCGCTGCTGAGCGTGCGCCAGGCCTGGACGGTGCGCATACCGGAGGTGTCCTTCCCGCTGCAGACCGACGTCAGCGGCGACGTGGTCACCGTCGCCGGTGCCGATGGCACGGTGGTCAGCATCGATGCCGTCTCGGGCCAGGAGCGCTCGCGCGTGAGCGTGGGGGCACCCTTGAGCGCTGGCGTGGGCAGCGACGGCTCGCTGGCCGCCGTCATCACCCAGAACAACGAACTGGTGGCCCTGCAGGCTGGCAAGGTGCTGTGGAAACAGCGCCTGACCGCCCAGGCCTACACGGCGCCACTGGTGGCGGGCCGGCGCGTGTTCGTGCAGGCGGCCGACCGCACGCTGAGCGCCTGGGACGGCCAGACCGGCCGTCGCCTGTGGGCCCAGCCGCGCACCGCGGAGAACCTCGTGCTCAAGAAGCCGGGCGTGCT
>NZ_JAUSRO010000022.1 GCF_030811835.1 Variovorax ginsengisoli
CAGAACGCGACGAGCTCGGAAGAGCTGGCTGCCACCGCCGAAGAGATGAGCAGCCAGGCCGAGCAACTGCAGCGCACCATGAGCTTCTTCAAGCTCGCTGGCGGCGCGCCTGCTGCGCGCAAGGCGGTAGAGCCGCGCAAGAGTGCCAGTGCGCCGGCCAAGAGCGCGAAGCCCATGACCAGGAAACCTGCTGGCGGCAGCCTCCCGTTCGTCGACGACAGCGTGGACGAATCCAACTTCGCCCGTTATTGAACCGCACCCCCTGCGGTCTTCACAGGCACCCACGTCCGCTGAATATGCATTCGACCATCGACACCATCTCCGACCGCGAGTTCGAAGACTTCCAGCGTTTCATCTTCGACGCCGCAGGCATCACGCTGTCGGCAGGCAAGAAAGCGCTGGTTTGTGGCCGGCTGGCCAAGCGGATTCAGGCACATCAACTCAAGGACTACGGCTCGTACCTCAAACTGCTCCAAAGCGCGCAGGACCCGCTTGAAGTGCAGACGGCGATCGACCTTCTGACCACCAACGAGACCTACTTCTTTCGCGAAGCCAAGCATTTCGACGTGTTGCGCAAGGTGGCGTTGGCGCACGCAGGCCGCAGTCCGCTGCGTGTCTGGAGCGCGGCCTGCTCCAGCGGCGAGGAAGCCTACAGCATCGCCATGGTGCTGGCCGATTGCTTGCCCGGACGTGCGTTCGAGGTGGTGGGCACGGACATCAGCACCCGCATGGTGGCGAAGGCGTGTCGAGGGCATTATTCGGAACAACGGGCCCAGCAGATTCCGGCCACCTATCTCAAGCGTTTCTGCCTGCAGGGCCAGGGCGAACAGGCCGGTACGCTGCTGGTGGACCGCACGCTGCGCGCGCAGGTCTCCTTCATGCACGCCAACCTCAACGACACCTTGCCGGCTCTGGGTTCCTTCGACGTGATCTTCCTGCGCAACGTGATGATCTATTTCAGCGCCGAGACCAAGCGCCAGGTGGTCGCGCGGGTGCTGTCGCTGCTCAAGCCTGGGGGTTACTTCTTCATCGGGCATTCGGAGAGCCTGAACGAAATCACTTCGTTGGTCCAACCTCTGATGCCTTCGATTTACCAAAGGCCATGACACCATGAAGCCCATCAAAGTCCTCATCGTGGACGACTCTGCGGTCGTAAGGCAGGTGCTGATCGGCTTGCTGAGCGCCACACCGGGTATCGAGGTCATTGCCGCTGCAGCCGACCCGCTGCTCGCCATGGAGCGCATGAAGATGCAGTGGCCCGACGTGATCGTGCTGGACGTCGAGATGCCCCGGATGGACGGCATCACCTTCCTGCGAAAGATCATGGCAGAGCGCCCCACCCCGGTGGTGATCTGCTCGACGCTCACCGACAAGGGCGCCAAGACGACGATGGAGGCGCTGGCCGCCGGCGCCGTGGCCATCGTTACCAAGCCCAGGTTGGGCTTGAAGCAGTTTCTCGTGGAGGCGGCAGCCGATCTGGTCCAGACCGTGCAAGCGGCCGCGCGGGCCAACGTACGGCGACTCGCGACGAACCGCGAAACGAACCCGCCGCCGCCACTGGTCGCCAAGAACAACGCCGACGTGATTCTTGCGCCCTGTTCCGGACGTGCCATGTCACAGACCACTGAAAGGGTGGTCGCCATCGGTACGTCCACGGGAGGAACCCAAGCGCTGGAGGAGGTGCTGACCGCATTGCCCCGCGTATCGCCAGGCATCGTGATCGTGCAACACATGCCCGAGAAGTTCACTGCTGCCTTCGCGAGCCGCCTCGACAGCCTGTGTCAGATCACGGTCAAGGAGGCGGAGAACAACGACCGTGTCGTGCCTGGCCGCGCCCTGATTGCGCCGGGTGGCCGCCACATGCTGCTCAAGCGCAGCGGTGCGCAATACCACGTCGAAGTGGTCGATGGCCCGCTGGTCAATCGGCACCGGCCTTCGGTCGACGTGCTGTTCCGGTCCGCTGCCAAGTGCGCCGGTTCGAATGCGGTCGGCATCATCATGACGGGCATGGGAGACGACGGCGCCGCGGGCATGCTGGAGATGCACAACGCAGGGGCGAGCACGCTGGCGCAGGACGAGAACAGCTGCGTGGTGTTCGGGATGCCCAAGGAGGCAATCAAGCGCGGCGGGGTGGATCGGACGGTGCCGCTGTCGTCCATCGCCAGGGAGATCACCCTGGTGTGAAACACTCCGGCGCCAGGTCGGCCCGCATCCAGCGGAGCCGCCCTGGCGCTGGATCAGAACGTCGTCCAGTCGCTGTTCGACGTCGTGTCGGGGGCCGCCGCCACTGCCGCTGCCGGGGCAGACGTCGACGACAACCTCGGCGAGGCTGCCGTGACCTTCTTGGCCAATGCAGGTCGCTTGAGCCCGTTGACGGGTGCGGCTGAGGCTTTGGGCTTCGCGGCAGGCGCTGTGGGCGATGCGGGGCGTGCCATCACCGGTGCCTGTGCAGCGTCAGCTGACGCTGAAGGTCCCAGGTCGAAGACGCTGACCGTGCGCACCAGGCTGCCCGCCTGCACTTCGAGTGAGCCGGCCGCTGCGGCTGCCTCTTCGACCAGCGCCGCATTCTGTTGTGTGACCTGGTCCATCTGCGTGATGGCCTGGTTGATCTGCTCGATGCCGGTGGTCTGCTCCTGGCTCGCCGCCGCGATCTCGCCCATGATGTCGGTCACGCGCTTGACGCTCTCGACGATCTGGCCCATGGTGCGGCCGGCCTCGTCGACCAGCGCGGTGCCGGCACTCACGTTATCGACCGAGGTGTCGATGAGCGTCTTGATTTCCTTGGCCGCAGAGGCCGAGCGTTGGGCCAGGTTGCGCACTTCGGCGGCCACGACGGCAAAGCCACGTCCTTGCTCGCCCGCGCGGGCGGCTTCGACGGCGGCGTTGAGCGCGAGAATGTTGGTCTGGAACGCGATGCCGTCGATCACCGAGATGATGTCCACGATCTTCTTGGACGACGCCTCGATGGCCGTCATGGTGTCCACGACCTGACTCACGACGCTGCCGCCCTTGACGGCGATGTCGGAGGCCGAGGCTGCCAGCTGGTTGGCCTGCCGCGCGTTGTCTGCGTTCTGCTTGACGGTGGAGGTCAGCTCTTCCATCGACGCGGCGGTCTGCTCCAGCGAACTGGCCTGTTCCTCCGTGCGCGATGAAAGGTCCTGATTGCCTGCGGCGATTTCGCGCGAAGCGGTCGCGATGGTGTCGGTGCCGACACGCACCTGTCCGACGATGCTGCGCAAGCTCGTCTGCATGGCCTGCAGCGCACGCAGCAACTGGCCGACTTCGTCGCGCGAATCGGCATCGACCTGGCTGGCGAGGTCACCGCCGGCGACTTTCTCGGCGAGCGTCACCGCACCGCGCAACGGCTGCACGATGCCGACGGTCAGGCGCCAGGCGCAAAGGGCGCTCAGGAGGAGGGCCGCGACCGCCAGCACGACCAGGATCAGGCGGCCGTTCTGGTGGTTTTGCTGAATCTGCTGGGCCATGGCGTCGATCTGGGCGCGCTGGTGGTCGGAGATCTGCTGGACCGCCTTGCGGTAGGCCACGAGTGCCGTGTAGTAGCGCGTGTCGGCCAGTTGGTTGGCGCCCGCATGGTCGCCGGCCGCCTTCATCTTGCCGATGAGCGCGAGGTCGTCGAGCACATCCTTGCGGGCAGCGGCCACCTGGAGGAACTGCTGGCGTTCTTCGGGGGAGGTCAGGAGCTTTTCCATCTGGTCGCGCACGACATTGATCGATGCGATGCCCTCGCCCAGGTTCTTCTTGAAATACGCCTCGTTCTGCGCATCGGTCGCCTTCACCATGGCAAAGGAATGGACGATGCTCGGGCCGAGCAGGTTGGCCCACTGGCTGGCCATGCGTTCCTTGACCAATGCGTCTTCGACCAGCACCTTGGTCGATGCGGCCACGGCGTTGAGACGCATCACACCGGTGCCTGCGATCAATACCATCAGCAGCAGCACGACGCCGAAGACAGTTGCCAGACGCGTGCCGATTTTCATGTTCCTCAGAATCATCGTTTTACCTTTGAGATGGATACAGACGCAGGAGCCCGTTGCGGTTGCCGGCCAAGCCCGACCATCGCGCACGGATGCTTACGCGTGTGCTATCGGCAGGTAAACGTCAAGATGAATAGGAGAAAACCCTGTCAAGCAGGCGCTGACGCGCAAGTCGACTGCCGCTCGATCATGCGAAAGCCCAGGTCGAAGACCTTCTGTGCGCCAGGCCGGCCGCTGCAACGGTCGATGATCAGCTGGGCCGCAAGTCGGCCGATCTCGGGCCCGTCGACGTGCACGGTGGTGACGGACGGCGCGGTGTGAGCGCCGAAGTCGGCGTTGCCGAACCCGCACACCGCCAAGTCCTCCGGCACGCGCAGGCCGCGCACTTGCGCCTCCACGACCACACCTTGTGCGAGCGTGTCGGAACTGCAGCAGACGGCCCGCAGCTTGGGCGCCTTGGCCAGCAGGTCGGCCAACGCCCGCCGCCCCAGCTCCAGGCTGCTGGGCGCGGGCACCACGGCGGTGGGAATGTCCCGGCCCATCGTCGCGACGAAACCCTCGCGGCGCAGCTGGGCGCGGTGGTCACTGCCGGTCGCTACGCCCACCTCTTCCCAGCCCTTCGACAGGAAGTAGCCCGCCACGGCACTGCCGACTTTCAGGTGGGAAAAGCCGACCACCATGTCGATGGGCCGGTCGCTCAGGTCCCACGTTTCCACAACCGGAATGCCCGAGCGCCGCAGGCGATCCCGTGCGCGTTGCGACTGCACCAGCCCGGTCATCACGATGCCGTCGGGCTGGCGGCCGATCATGGTGTTCAGCACGGCTTCTTCGCGCTCGGGGTCGTAGGCTGTCTGACCCAGCAGGAGCTGGTAGCCCGCCGCAGCGAGCGTCGTGGTCAGGGATTGCACCGTTGGCAAAAACTGGGAGACCGACAGGGCAGGCACGATGCCCGCCACCATGAGGCTGCGCTTGGACTTGAGGCCGCCCGCGAGCATGTTCGGGATGTACCCGGTCGCCTCGACCGCCGCCTGGACCTTGGCCTTCGTCTTTTCCGAAACCACCCCCGGATTGCTCAGCGCGCGAGACGCCGTGATGAGTGACACGCCGGCGGCCTTGGCCACGTCGTGCAAGGTGGCCGCCTTGAAATGGAGGGGTGCATTCATGGCATGGGGGCGTCGGGACTCGAGGCGAACAACAACATGGCCGTACCCTACCAAAACCGGGTGAGCGGTCGCGGCATGCGCAAGGGATTACCCGGGTCACCGCCGCTTGACCGTTAAAAATGACAACGATATCATTTGTGCAGCTTTCAAGCCAATCCTTGATGGATACGAAAGATGAAGAGCCGGATCAAATAAATCCTGCGAGAT
Organism: Variovorax ginsengisoli; assembly: GCF_030811835.1. GTDB lineage: Bacteria > Pseudomonadota > Gammaproteobacteria > Burkholderiales > Burkholderiaceae_C > Variovorax > Variovorax ginsengisoli_C. The sequence continues at coordinate 5,366 of NZ_JAUSRO010000022.1, forward strand.
TTGCCTCAAAATGACAACGTTAACATTTACATCACGGAGACAAGCGTGAAGAAATTTCTGACAGCGTTTTCGCTCGGTGTCGCGGTACTCGCGGCCAGCGCCCAGGCGTGGCCCGACAAGCCCGTGACCTTCATCGTGCCTTTCCCGCCGGGCGGCTCGACCGACCAGGTAGCACGTGCCATGGTCCCCAAGCTTGGCGACAAGTTCAAGCAGTCCTTTCTCGTGGACAACAGGGCCGGCGCGACAGGCACGATCGGCGCCACCTTCGTCAAGCGCGCTGTGCCCGACGGCTATACCTTCCTGGTCACGTCGCTGGGCCCGCTGGTCATCGTGCCGCACCTCATCAAGAGCCTGCAGTACGACCCGCTCAAGGACTTCGACCTGATCACCGTGGCGGTGCAGTCGCCGAACGTGCTGGTCGTGCCCGTGAACTCTCCGCACAAGAGCGTGGCGGACATCATTGCCTTCCAGAAAGCCAATCCGGGCAAGATGAGCTTCGCGTCGGCCGGCAATGGTTCGAGCGACCACCTCACTGCCGAACTCTTCTGGCAGGAAACGGGCACGAAGGGCGTGCACGTTCCCTACAAGGGCGGGGCGCCCGCGCACACCGACCTGATGGGCGGGCAGGTGGATGCTTCCTTCCAGAACATCAATTCGGTGGTGCAGTACATCAAGGGCGGAAAAATGCGTGCGCTGGCCATCACCAGCCCGAAGCGTTCGCCAGTGCTGCCCGAGGTGCCGACGCTGGCGGAAGTCGGTGTGAATAACGTCGAGGTCGCCTCCTGGCAGGCCATCGTCGCACCCAAGGGCCTGCCGCCGGCCGTGCGCCAGAAGGCGCACGAGGCCTTCGTCGAGGCGCTCAACGACCCGAAGGTCAAGGACCAGTTCACGTCGATCGGCTTCGAGATGGTCACCAACACACCCGAGCAGTTCGCCGTCTTCCAGCAAGCGGAGTACGCGCGCTGGAAGAAGGTGATCGAGACCGGGAAAATTTCGATCGAGTGACGCGCCATACCGTATCGTGTTTCTGACAAGGCGTTTCCCATGACCCCCGTTTCTTGCGCGACCGGCGACAGCATTGCCTGGGTCCGTGTCTCTTCCTGCTACCTGCCGCTGGCCACGCCGATCAGCGACGCCAAAGTGCTCACGGGCCGGCAGAAGCCAATGACCGAGATCGCCCTGCTGTTCGCGGAGATCGAGACCCGCGACGGGCATCGCGGTCTGGGCTTCAGCTATTCCAAGCGTGCCGGTGGTCCCGGCCAGTTCGCCCACGCCAGGGAGATCGCGCCTGCGCTCATCGGCGAGGACCCCAGTGATATCTCCAGGCTGTGGACGAAACTATGCTGGGCGGGTGCCTCGGTGGGCCGCAGCGGCATGGCGGTGCAGGCGATCGGTGCGTTCGATGTGGCGCTGTATGACCTCAAGGCGCGGCGCGCGGGGTTGTCGCTGTCCAAGCTGTTGGGCTCGCAGCGCGACTCCGTGCAGTGCTACAACACGTCGGGTGGTTTTCTGCACACGCCGATCGACCAGCTGGTGGCCAATGCCGGCGCATCGATCGAGCGCGGCATCGGCGGCATCAAGCTCAAGGTCGGCCAGCCCGACCGCGCGCTGGACATCCGGCGCGTGGAAGCCGTGCGCGAGCACCTCGGCGACCATGTGCCGTTGATGGTCGATGCCAACCAGCAATGGGACCGTCCGACCGCCCAGCGCATGTGCCGGACCTTCGAGGCGTTCAACCTCGTATGGATCGAAGAGCCGCTCGACGCCTATGACTTCGAAGGCCACGCCGCGCTGGCGGCCGCCTTCGATACGCCCATCGCGACCGGCGAAATGCTCACCAGTGCCGCCGAGCACGGCGAGCTGATTCGCCATCGCGCGGCCGACTACCTGATGCCCGACGCGCCGCGCGTCGGCGGTATCACGCCGTTCCTGAAGATCGCGGCGCAGGCCGAGCACGCAGGGCTGAGCCTCGGGCCGCATTTTGCGATGGAGCTGCACGTGCACCTGGGTGCCGTCTATGCGACCGAGCCCTGGGTGGAGCACTTCGACTGGCTCGAGCCGCTCTTCAACGAGCGCCTTGAGATCGCGAACGGCCGGATGCTGGTGCCGACGCGGCCCGGCCTCGGCCTGAGCCTGAGCGAACAGGCCAAGGCCTGGACCCGCGAAGCGGCCGAGGTCGGCCAGCGGGCCTGATCGGGTGGCACCCGCGCCCATGGCTGATGACAGATGATCCCGACCCGAAGGAGAACCAAACCATGACGGACACCGTCGCCGCTGTGCCCTTGCACATCACGATGCATGAGTGCGACAACGTGGCCATCGTTGCCAACGACGGCGGCCTGCCCGCCGGCACCACCTTCTCCTCAGGGCTGACCCTGGTCGACAAGGTGCCGCAGGCGCACAAGGTCGCGCTGGTCGACATTCCCGAGGGCGGGGAGGTGCGCCGCTACAACGTGCCGATCGGCTACGCGCTGCAGCCGATCCCGGCGGGCAGCTGGGTCCATGAGCGGTTGCTGCGCATGCCGGCGGCGCGCGAGCTCCAGGGGCTGCCCATCGCCACCGTCAGGCCCCAACCGCAACCGCCCCTCGAAGGCTATACCTTCGAGGGCTACCGCAATGTGGACGGCTCGGTGGGTACGCGCAACATCCTCGCGATCACGCAGACGGTGCAATGCGTGGCCGGCGTGACCGACTTTGCGGTGCAGCGCATCAAGGCCGAGCTGCTGCCCCGCTATCCGAACGTCGACGACGTGGTCGCACTGGCGCACACCTACGGCTGCGGCGTGGCCATCGACGCCCCCGACGCCGTCATTCCGATCCGCACGCTGCGCAACATCACGCTGAACCCGAACTTCGGCGGCGAGGTCATGGTCGTGAGCCTGGGCTGCGAGAAGCTGCAGCCCGAGCGGCTGCTGCCCCCGGGCTCGATCCCGCTGATCGACGAACGCAACGTGGCCGACGTGGGCGCCAGCGCCGACACCGCGTTCGATGTCGTCTGCCTGCAGGACGACGCGCACGTGGGCTTCATGTCGATGGTCGAGTCGATCCTGCGGCAGGCCGAAACGCACCTGGAGCGCCTCAACGCTCGCCGGCGCGAGACCGTGCCCGCCAGCGAACTGGTGGTCGGCGTGCAGTGCGGCGGCAGCGATGCGTTCTCCGGCGTCACGGCCAATCCGGCCGTCGGCTTTTGCACCGACTTGCTGGTGCGCGCTGGCGCCACCGTCATGTTCTCGGAAGTGACCGAGGTGCGCGACGGCATCGACCAGCTGACCTCGCGCGCGACCACGCCCGAAGTGGCCGAGGCCATGATCCGCGAGATGGCGTGGTACGACGCCTATCTGGAGCGGGGCCGCGTCGACCGCAGCGCCAACACCACGCCGGGCAACAAGAAGGGCGGTTTGTCGAACATCGTCGAGAAGGCGATGGGGTCGATCGTCAAGTCGGGCAGCGCGCCGATCTCCGGCGTCATCGCGCCCGGCGAGAAGCTCAGGCAGAAGGGCCTGATCTATGCGGCCACGCCGGCCAGCGACTTCATCTGCGGCACCTTGCAGCTCGCCGCCGGCATGAACCTGCATGTGTTCACCACCGGCCGCGGCACGCCCTATGGCCTGGCCGAGGTGCCGGTCATCAAGGTGGCCACGCGCGATGACCTGGCACGCCGCTGGCACGACCTCATGGACATCAATGCAGGAACCATCGCCACCGGCGAGAAGACCATTGCCGACGTCGGCTGGGAGCTGTTCCAGCTGATGCTCGATGTCGCGAGCGGCCGCAAGAAGACCTGGGCCGAGCACTGGAAGCTGCACAACGCGCTGGTGCTTTTCAACCCGGCGCCGGTGACCTGACGCCGGCCGAGCCGATCATTCAACCGGTCCTTCTTGACATGCCGAGAGATCACTCCACCGAAATTTTCGCCGTCTTCACGAGCTGGGCGTAACGCTCCTGCTCTGTCCTGAAGAACTGGGCCGACGCCTCGGGAGACATGGGGTTGATGATGTTCTCCTGCTTGAGCATCGCGTCCCGCGTCTCGGGCGTATTGAAGGCCGTGACGATGGCCGCATGCAGCCGCTCGACCTGTGCGCCAGGCAGCTTGGCCGGCCCGATCAAGGCAAACCAGCCGGCGATGTCGACAGAGGGCAAGCCTTGCTCTGCAACGGTCGGAATCTCGGGCAGCGAGGGGACCCGGGCTTTGCCCATGACCCCGATGGCGCGCAGTGCTCCGCTCTTGAGTTGACCTTGCACCGAAGGCACTGACGTCACGGCCATCTGGATCTGGCCGCCAATCAGGTCGGCAACCATCGGTCCGACGCCCTTGTAGGGGATATGGTGCACATCCACACCGGCTGCGTCTGCGAACATCGCGCCGCCCAGATGGAGGATGGTGCCATTGCCCGACGAGCCATAGTTGTACTCGCCGGGCTTGGCCTTGAGCAGGGCTTGCAGCTCGCGGACGTTCTGGGCGGGGACCTTGGCATTGACGACCAGAACGAAGGGCGTGGCGCCGATCACGCAGATCGGCGTCACGTCGTTGAGCACGTCGAAGGGCATCTTCTTGAAGACGCTCGGATTGACCACATGGTTGTTCGACACGATACCCAGCGTCAAGCCGTCGGCCGGGGCACGAACCACGACCGAAGTGCCTGTGATACCGCCTGCGCCCGGCAGGTTGTCGATGACCACGGCCTGGCCGTCCAGCGCCTTGGTGAGCGAGGGCACTGCCGCGCGCATGATCGTGTCCACACCGGAACCGGCGCTCACCGGCAACACGAGGCGCAGCGGCTTTTCAGTGGCGTGGGCGCGCAGGCCCGCAGCGGCCATGGCAAGGCCGGTGAGGGCGAATTTCGTCAGGGTGCGTCGCTGAATCTTGTTCTTCATTTTTGTCTCCGTGGGTGAGTCAGTGCGGGTCGGGTCAGGCAGGTGTTCGTGTCTTGAGGGTGGCGAGGATCTCTTCAGTGTGCTCGCCGATGCTGGGCAGCGCATGCCGGACGCCGGGGCGGCGCCCGCCCATCGTCAGCGGCAGCAGCACGACATCGGTGGAGCCACCGTCTTCGGTGTCCATGGGCACCAGGCCACCGCTGGCGATCAGGTGCGGGTCGCTGACGAGCTGGTCGGGCCGCATGATCGGCGCATAGGGAATGCCGGCGGCTTCGAGCTTGGGCGACAGTTCCGCGACATGGTGGTGTTTGAGGATGTCGCCCAGCCGGGTGAGCAGTTCGGGCCGCACTGCGACGCGCAACGCGTTGGTGGCAAGGGCCGGATCTGTGGCCAGTTCCGGGCTTTCCAGGACGCGGCACAGCGTGAGGTACTGCTTGTCGCTGACTGCGCCGATGAAGAGTTGCTCCCCGTCGGCCAGCGTGAAGACGTCGTACACGCTCCAGGCGGACACGCGCGAGGGCATCGGTGGTGGTGCTTCGCCTGTCATGGAGAACTGCTGCATGTGCTGCGAGGAGAGAAACACGCAGTTCTCGAACAGGGCGCTTTGAATTTCCTGGCCTTTGCCGGTGATGTCGCGCTCGCGCAGTGCAGCGAGCACGCCGATGGCGCCGAACATGCCACCCATGATGTCGTTGACCGACGTCCCCGCACGCAGCGGCCGGCCCACCGGACCCGTCATGTACGACAAGCCGCCCATCATCTGCACCACTTCGTCGAGTGCCAGGCGGTTCTCATAGGGGCCTGGAAGAAAGCCTTTGTGGGTAACGTAGATGAGCCGGGGGTGCGCCTCGGAGAGCGTCTTGTAGTCAAGCCCGAAGCTGGCCATCAGGCCGGGGCGGAAGTTCTCGAGCACCACATCGCATTCGCCGGCCAGCTCGGCGGCCGTGGCACGGCCTTCGTCGGTGGCGATGTCGATGACGACGCTCTTCTTGTTGCGATTGAACGAACGGAAGAAACCGATGCCGAGCCCGGGAAGCTTGCGCGTCTTGTCGCCGCCCGGTGGCTCGACCTTGATGACCTCGGCCCCGAGGTCGGCGAGGATCATGCCGCAGGTCGGGCCCATCACCATGTGGGTGAATTCGAGCACGCGGATGCCGGCGAGAGGGAGCGGGGACGTGGGAGTGTTCATGATTCGACGTGGGTAACCTCGACGTGGGTGATGGCCCGGGCGGGCCGAAGATGGGCCTGCCCGGTCAGGCGGCGACTGCAGCTGCGGCGGTGAACGTCTTCGGGAGTCCTGCCTGCCACAGCGATCCGTGCAGGGTCTCGCCGGCCAGCCACTGTGCCGCCTGCGCCCGAAGAGCGAGCAATTGCTGGACGTCGATGCCGGTCTGGATGCCCATGCTGCCGAGCATGTAGGCGAGGTCTTCGGTGGCCACGTTGCCGCTGGCACCGGGGGCATGCGGACACCCGCCGATGCCGGCCAGGCAGGCGTCGAAGCGCGTCACGCCGACCTCCAGCGCCGCGTAGACGTTGGCCAGGCCGAGGCCGCGCGTGTCATGGAAATGCCCACACCAGAAACGGTCGCCCGCGATGCGCAGCGCGTCCTCGAAAAGGTCGCGCACCATCGCCGGATCGGCGTAGCCCACCGTGTCGGCCATGCTTACGCGATCCGCGCCGGCATCAAGCAGAGCCTGCATCAGCCGCAACACCTCACGCTTTTCCACCTGGCCTTGCAGAGTGCAGCCGAACGCGGTACCGACACCGCCCTCGATCAGGATGCGGGAGCCCGCGGCATCCCGTGCCGCACGAATACGCGCCACCTCGGCGACGACGTCCTCCGGTGTCTTGCGCAGATTCGCGAGGCTGTGCGCATGGCTGGCCGACAGCGGGACGATCATCAGGTCGGCGTTCGCGGCGATGGCGTCCTCCGCACCGCGCAAATTCGGCACCAGCACTGACACGAAAAGGTCCGGGAACGTCCTGGCGTAGGCGACGAGTTCGGCCGTGTCCGCGAGCTGTGGAAGCAGTCGTGCCGGCACGAAGGAACCCACTTCGATCTCGCGCTGGCCCGCCGCGTACGCGGCACGGATCCACGTGTGCTTGTGCGCGGTGGACAGGATGGTGGCAATGCTTTGCAGGCCATCGCGAAGGCCGACTTCCCGGATGATGGCGCGGGCCGGTAGCTTGTTGCTGGGGGTGGTCATTGTTGTCTCCGATGTCACCCGGCATCCGCGTGCGTCTGCGTTGACTGTAGACATTCCACAGGGTCGTGAGAAGCGGTAAATTGGCAGCTTCATCGTTCCAAATGGGAATGTCAAAAAATGAAAGACCTGACATGCGCGATCTGGACCTGACCACCCTTCGGATGTTCGTGAGCGTGTGCGAGACAAAGAACATTGCGCGCGCTGCCGAGCAGCACAACATCGTGGCCTCCGCGATCAGCAAACGGTTGCAACTGTTGGAGGAGTCGGTGGGCAACAAGCTGATCGAGAGGCATCGGCGTGGCGTCTCGCCGACGCCGGCCGGGGACATTCTGCTCGAGCATGCGCGCGGCATGCTCGCCGGTGCCGACCGCGTCGCCCGGGACATGGCAGCCTATGGCACGGGCATCAAGGGACAGGTGAGGGTGCTGGCGACCGTGTCGTCGATTGCCGAATTCCTCCCCGAGGACATTGCCGACTTTCTTCAGGTCCCGGCTCACCGTGACATTCGGATCGACATCGAGGAGGCGATCAGCCGCGATCTGGTGCGCGGCCTTCGTGAAGGGATTGCGCCCCTGGGCGTCTGCTGGGACGCGGCCGATCTGGAAGGCCTGACCACACGCACGTACCACAGCGATCGCCTGGCCATCGTCGCGCATCCCTCTCATCCGATTGCCCGGCTGCAGCAATGCACGTTCGCCCAGACGCTGCACTTCGATCACGTGGGCCTTCCTGCCTCGACGGCCGTGCACACAATGCTCTCGCGGGCGGCGGCCATCATCGGCCAGCCGGTCAGCTACAGAGCCGTGGTCAGCACCTTCGACGCTTGCCTGCGCTGTGTCAGGGCCAACCTCGGCCTCGCCGTCGTGCCTTGCGAGGTGGCGCAGCCCTATGCGGAGAGTTTCGCCATGTGCGTGGTACCGCTGTCGGACACATGGGCGCAGCGGCGGTTTGCGCTGTGTTTTCAGGACGAACGGAGACTCTCGCCTGCGGCTCGACTGCTTGTCGCGCACCTGGAAGCCCGGGCCAGGGCGCGCGCCTGATGGTTGGCCTGGGTGGCACCAACCTCGAAAGACGCCTATCCGAGGCGCAGTGATGACACGGCAAATCCCATTGCCGACACACATCAGTCGCCGATGGGCGCGAGGATGGCCCTGCTATCGACCTGCCGTAGGAAGATTCAAGCTTTTGACAACAGGGTTCCAGCGCTCAATCTCCGCCTTGAGCAGTCTTTCCATGTCTGCAGGCGTTCCTCCTTGCGGCTCCATACCGATCCCGCGGGCACGTTCGATGAATGCCGGGTCTACGAGCACTTCATTGATAGACTTGTTCAATACGGCGACCACGTCCTTTGGCGTTGCACTTGGTGCAGATAGGTAATAGCGCAACGGCGCTTCGAAGTCGTAGCCCATCTCCTTGAACGTCGGCGCGTCCGGTACTTGCGCAAGGCGTTTGCTATCCATCACGCCCAAGACGCGAAATTTCCCAGATTTGATGTGCGGCAATGAACTCGTGATCGACGTGCCATAGATATCGATGGAGTTGCTCAGCATCGCCTGGATGGCCGGCGCATCCCCGTTGAACGGAATGTGGTTGGTGCTGATGCCGTTCGATTTCTCGAACGCCACGGGGGCGAGATTGCTGAGAATGGCCGCTCCCGGAGAGCCGCGATTGATCTGGCCAGGGTTTGCCTTGGCATACTCGACCATCTCCTTGATGTTCTTGTAAGGCAGTTCGGTGCGACCGACGATGATGGTCGGCTGGTAGGCGATCTGCGAAACCGCCGTGAAGTCTTTCACTGGGTCGTAGGGCAACTTCTCGAAGAGGATCGTGTTCGTTCCCAGCATGCCGACAAAAGACATCACCAGCGTATGTCCATCGGCGCGTGACTTGGCCACATAGTCCGCCGCAATGATGGCGCTTCCGCCCGGCTTGTTCTCGACAATCACCCGTGTTCCACGCCGGGTCAGTTCATCGGCCAGCATTCTGACGTACGCATCCGTTCCGCCGCCGGCCGCGAAGGGCACCACGAACTTGATCGGTTGTGATTGCGCCATGGCTGCACCGGTCATCGACACAGCCAGCAGGGTTCCGAGAAGCAGTCGTCGGTAGTTCATGATGTCTCCGTTGTTTTGATCATTGAGCGGGTGGACTGCGCTTCCTTGCAGGCCCAATCAAATTATTTCTGCGTTCGCGCCGCGCGACGTCGCGGAAATGCAAAGCAGCTTTGCAAAGTCCCGAAGGGTTGACCCACTCCCCGCTTCTACACTGCGGCGCAACGCTATTCCCGCGAAAGGAAGTTCCCATGAAGGCCGCCGTCCTCGAAGAATTCAACAAGCCGCTGATGATTCAAGACCTGGCGATTGCCAACCCGGGCCCTCACGAAGTGCTGCTCAATACCGCTGCGGTGGGTTTGTGCCACAGCGACTTGCACTACATCCAGGGAATGCGGAACATACCGTTGCCGGGCGTGTTGGGACACGAGGTGTCCGGCGTTGTCGCCGCCGTGGGCAGCAACGTCACCGACCTCCAGCCGGGAGATCATGTGGTGGGCGCGCTGTCGGTGTTTTGCGGCCTGTGCAAACAATGCCTCGGCCAGCGTTTCGCGCTGTGTCAGGACACGAGCATCAAGCAACCGCCAGGTCAGGCGAAGCGTCTGTCACGCGGCTCGCAACCCGTCAGCCAGGTTTTCAACCTTTCGGGTTTCGCAGAGCAAATGCTGGTTCATCGCAACGCCTTGGTCAAGATCCGCAAGGACATGCCCCTGGACCGGGCGGCCCTGTTGGGTTGCGCAGTGATCACCGGCACGGGCGCAGTCTTCCGGAATGCACAGGTCACGGCGGGCTCGTCCGTAGCGGTCGTGGGATGCGGCGGCGTCGGTCTGGCGGCCATCAATGGAGCGAAGATCGCCGGAGCGGCCTGCATCATCGCCATCGACAACGTGCCCTCGAAGCTGGAACTCGCACGCAGGTTCGGTGCGACGCACACGCTCCTGGCGAGCGATGGCGACGTCGTGGCCAAGGTCGTCGAACTCACGCAGGGCGGCGTGGAGTTCTCCTTCGAATGCATCGGCATCGCTTCCACTGTCGAGCAATGCTTCAAGATGCTCCAGCCGGGCGGCACCGCCACCATCGTGGGTCTGTTCGCGCCGGGCGTGAAGGCCTCCATCGAGGGCGGCGATTTCTTCCTGGAGAAGAAGATTCGCGGCTCCGCTTTGGGGTCGGCACGCATTCGAGACGATATCCCGCGCCTCGTGGAACTGTACCTGCAGGGCCGTCTCAATCTTGACGACCTCGTCTCGCGCCGGATCAAGTTGCAGGACATCAACGAGGGCTTCTCGGCCATGACACGAGGCGAAGTCGCACGCAGCGTGATTGTGTTTGAAGGCGTGGGCGATTGACGTTCCCGTGTGCCCCGCGTTCGAAGGGCTGGCTGCCGTGCACACGCATCCAGCGATACGCTGCGTGCCTTTGCAAAAACAGGGCGGCTGTGCTGCTCCGCGTCGACATGTCTGCCGATGGGTACGCCCTAGTTGTGGGGAAAAATAACCATAGAGCCTATCGGTCATTATGAAAATGAACATGCGAAGCCACCTCTGCGCCTTACTTGTTGGAACTTCCTTCATAGGTGTGCGTGCCCAGTCCTTGGCGCCTGCGGCAATGTCGCCGCTGCTACCGCACGCCCTGGCGCTGTCCGATGGCGTGCAACCGAAGGTGGTCGAATGGCGGCGGCATGTTCATCAGAACCCCGAACTGGCTTACCAGGAAACCAATACCGCGACGTACATCGCCCAGGCGCTTGCCGACATGCCTGGGGTTGAGGTGAAGACCGGCGTCGCGGGCACGGGCATCAAGGCTGTGCTCCGTGGCGGCATTCCTGGACCGGTGGTGGCGCTGCGGGCGGATATGGATGCCTTACCCGTGGATGAGCGCAACGATCTGCCCTTCAAGTCTGTGGCGAAGGCGCAGTGGCAGGGGCAGCCCGTGAGCGTGTCGCATGTCTGCGGTCACGATGCGCACGTCGCGATGCTGCTGGGCGCCGCGCAGGTGCTGTCTTCATTGCGTGATCAGTTGGCGGGCACGGTCGTCTTCATCTTCCAGCCGGCGGAGGAAATTGGCCCGGGCCTGGGCAAGGCAAGCGGCGCCATGGGCATGGTGCGCGAGGGTGTGCTCGACAATCCAAAGGTCGACGTCGTGCTCGGACAGCACATCAGCAACCAAGCGCCTTCCGGCACGATCCGCTACAAGCCAGGCGCAATGCTTGCAAGCGTCGACGTGTTCCGTATCCAGTTCAAGGGGACGGGGGGACACGGTGCAGTGCCCTGGGCTTCCAATACGCCCATGCTGGCTGCGGCCGAAACGGTACTCGGCTTGCAGAACATCGTGAGCCACCGGCTCAACCCGACCATCGATGGGGGGCCGACGATCGTCACGACAGGTTTGTTGCAAAGCGGGAACCGATTCAACGTGCTTCCCGAGACGGCCGAGATCGCCGGCACGATTCGTGCGCTTTCGCCGACGAACCAAAGAATCGCGCAGGAAGAGATTCGCCGTCGTGCCGCTGGCATCGCGGCGAGCTACGGCGTACAGGCAGACGTGAAGATCGACAGCGGGGATGGGTACGGCGTGCTCGTCAACGATCGTGACGCAACGCTTTCCTTGTTGGGTGCCTTCAACGCTGCAACTGGAAGCCCTTCAAAGGTGACTCAGATGGCTGCCTCCATGGGGTCCGAGGACTTCGGCGCTTTTGGTTCGACCGGCGTGCCGGTCGTTTTCTGGATGTTGAACGCCTCACCGTTTATCGATAAGGACGGGCCGGTGAATCACTCGCCGTTGTTCCAGATCGACGAGTCGGCAATGCGCGTTGGCGTTCGGGCATTGACCGCAGCGACGATTTCTCAGCTGTCCAACGCGCGCTTTCAAACCCGTTGAGCGGACCCTTCCGACGTGCTCTCCAGCTGTGGCAGCCTGGCCTGTGGCAGCACGAACATCAAGCGAAAACAGGCCATCGGTCTGAACGACTGAGCACCTTCCGAATGCGTAACCTTAGGAATTCCGGATGAATCAATCTTTGATGCAACCCCTGGCCGGCGTGCGCGTGCTCGACCTGTCCCGGGTGATGGCAGGTCCCTTGTGCGGCATGGCCCTGGCTGACCTCGGTGCCGACGTGATTAAGGTCGAGCATCCCGAGCGGGGTGACGACACGCGGGACTGGGGCGTGCGCATCGGCAGCGGCAACACCTCCTATTTCAACAGCTGCAATCGGAACAAGCGTTCGCTCTGTGTCGACCTGCAGGACCCTGAAGGCCAGGCGCTCGTACGTGAGATCGCCGCGACATGCGACGTCGTTATCCAGAACTTCAAATACGGTGGCGTACAGAAGATGGGCCTTGGCTACGACGACCTGCGTCAGCTCAATCCAGAGATCGTCTATTGCTCGATATCGGGTTACTCAGTATTGAGCCAGGAGAAGGCGCGGCCGGGGTACGACTTGGTGATCCAGGGCGAGACCGGCCTGATGGCGATGAACGGCGAGGAGGGTCAGGGCCCGCTGAAGTTCGGCATCGCCGCCGTCGACATGTTCACCGGAATGTACGCTGCCCAGGCCATCCTGGCGGTGCTGTACGAACGCACTCGCACGGGCGAGGGCCGGCACATCCAGATGTCGCTTTACGACAGCGGGATGATGATCACCTCCTACTATGGACTGACCGCCTGGCTCAACCAGGGCGACCCGGCGAAGTTCGGCAACTCGCATCCGTCGATCGTGCCCTATGGCGTGTTCGATGCCGCTGATGGCCCGCTCGTCATCGCTGTCGGCAACAACGGTCAGTTCCGGCGGTTTTGCGATGAGGTGATCCAATGCCCTGAATTGCCAGCGGATCCGAAGTTCGCTACCAACACCGAGCGCGCGAAGAACCGCCACGCGTTGCTGCCCATCCTGCTCGCACGGATCCGCCAGTTCGCTCGCGCCGAGTTGATCGCTCGCATGAACGCAGCAGGCATCCCTTGCGGCGAGGTGCTGGGCCTGTACGAGGCTCTGCAGTCCGAGCGCACCGAGCAGACGCAAGTCTGGCACCGATTCGAGGACAGCGAAGCCGGGCCACAGGGCATTCACGCGCCGCCTTACATCATCGACGGGGGGCGTGCAGGCGTGCGCCACCCCCCGCCGCACCTCGGCGAGCACACGCAAGAGGTGTTGCGGGAGTGGCTCGGCATGGATGAAGGCCGGCTTGAATCCTTGAGTCGGCGAGGCGTCATCAAGTAAGAAGGATCGCCTTTGAATGATTTGCCGCAGGGCGCGCACCAGCGGCAACGACAAGGCCCGTGCACCTCGCCTTCGAAAGCAAGTCGCTCGGGCCCTTTCTCTGATCGAGGCGCTTCACTGCGACTGCCTGGGCAGGTCCAGGCTGCGCAGGATCGGGAGCCAGCGGTCGGCCTCGACTTTGATGAACTTGTCGAGCTCCTCGGGCGTAGTGCCGCGAGGTTCCATGCCGATGGCACGTGCGCGCGACACGAAGTCGGGATCGGCGATCACCTGATTCACGGCCTTGCTCAGGCGGTCGATGACGGGCCGTGGGGTGCCTGCGGGCACAGACAGCGAGTACCAGAGCGTGGCTTCCATGTCGAAGCCCTGCTCCTTGAAAGTGGGCGCATCGGGAACCTGCGGCAGACGCTTCGCATCCATGACGCCAAGCACGCGCAGTTTGCCCGACTTCACGTATGGCAGTGATCCGGTGATAGAGGTGCCATGGATGTCGATCTGGTTGCCCAGCAGAGCCTGGAGAGCCGGCGAGTCGCCGTTGAAGGGAATGTGCAGCGTACTGATTCGCTGCTCCTTCTCGAAGGCAACCGGCGCAAGATTGCTCAGGATGGCTGCGCCCGGCGAGCCGCGGTTGATCTTTCCGGGATGTTGCTTGGCGTAAGCGACCATCTCCTTGATGTTCTTGTAAGGCAGGTCGGTCCGCCCCACGATGATGGCCGGCTGATAGGCAATTTGCGTGACGGAGGCGAAGTCCTTTGCAGGGTCGTACGGCAGCTTTTCATACAAGACGCTGTTGCTGGCCAGCGTCCCCAGGGACGACACCAGCACCGTCAGCCCGTCAGGCTTGGAGCGTGCGACATGCTCGGCGGCGATGATGCCACTGGCGCCGGGCTTGTTGTCGATGATGACGTTCAGTCCCTGCCTGTTGAGCTCCTGGGCCAGGATGCGGCAGTACAGGTCGGTGCCGCCGCCGGCGGCGAAGGGCACGACAATGCGGGTCGCCTGCTGAGCGAGCGCCAAGCCTGGCGCGAGGGCGCAGGCACTCAGCGCCCAACCGATGAAGAGTTTGCGATAGCTCATGTTGTCTCCTGTTCTGGTCCGGACTCGGACTCTGGTTTCAGTCTAGAGGCCGGCCTTGAGCGAGAGTCTGCACGGAATGAAAAGCTGCTTTGCAGGATGCGTCGCGTTCGTGTCAAGCGACGCGGCACACTGCAATGATGAGTGTGGAGATCGTCAGGGTCGGATCGACCAGGGACCAACTGGGTGAGAGCCCGTGCTGGGATGCGGACGCACAGGCGCTGAGTTGGATCGATGCGCTCGCTGGCACGCTGTGGCGGCTCGATCCGCAGGCGATGGCCACAGAGCGACATGCGCTGCCTGCACCGGTGGGCTCGATCGCGCCATGCAGCGGCGCGGCCGTCGTGGTGGCACTGCGCAACAGCTTTGCGCGCTACGACTTCGGGACACGGGCGCTGACGCCCCTGGCGCGCATCGACGTGGATCATCCCAAAGTTCGTTTCAACGACGGTAAGTGCGATCCCTTCGGCCACTTCCTCGCCGGCACGATGCACATGGACCGCCAGGCTGGCGAGCCGGTCCTCGGCGGCCTCTACCGTTTGCGTGCGGATGGCCGTGTGGAGCATCTGGCTGACGACATCGGCTTCGCCAACGGACCGTGTTTCAGCCCCGACGGTCGGGTGCTCTACCTGGCCGACAGCCTGGAGCGGACGCTTTGGGCCTACGACTACGATCCCGATGGCCCATTGCGCAACAAGCGCCTTTTTGCGAAGACACATGAATTCGATTCGGGCCCCGATGGTGCAACGGTCGATTCACAGGGCTTTCTCTGGACCGTGCTCACGCGGGCAGCCCAACTCGCGCGTTACGCCCCCGACGGCCGCCTGGACCGGCAAATCGCGCTGCCCGCAAGCTACCCGTCGAGCATCTGCTTCGGCGGCCCGCGGCTGGAGCATCTGTACCTGACGACGATCTCGCGCAGTGCGCGCCTGGAGGGGGCGCTGGCACACGATGGCGGGTTGTTCCGTATCGAGGGCCTGCCGGCCGCGGGTCGACTGCCCCACGTCTTTGGCGGCGCCTAGGCCGCTTCGGTCCTGAGGGCTTCGGCGACGAAGTCCACGAAGGCGCGCACCTTCAGCGGCAGCGCCCGGCTCTGGCGGAACACGGCGAACACGCCGTTGGAGAAGGCGCGCACCGCGAAGCGGTACTCTGGCAGCAGTCGCACGAGCGCGCCGTTGCGCAGGTCGTCGCGCACCGTGGCAGCGGACAGCAGCGCCACGCCCATGCCATCGATCGCGGCCAGGCGCAGGATCTCGCCATTGTTGGCGCTCAGCACGCCCTGGATGACCAACTCCTGCTGCTCGTTGGCTTCGTCGACGTACTTCCAGCTGATGACTTCGCGATCGCGCCGGTAGGTCAGGCAGCGGACATCGGGCAGGTCGGTCGGGTGCTTGATGCGCGGGTATTTCTTCACGAACGCCGGGCTTGCCACCAGGACCTCGTCGCTCGACAGCAGCCGCTTGATGACGAAGCCCGAATCGTTCGATTCGCCGGTGCGGATGTCAATGTCGAAATCGCGCTCGACCAGATTCACCGGATGCTCCGACAGTTCGAGCTCGACCCGGATGTCGGGATAGAGCTCTGCAAAGCGCGGCAGCAGCGGCGCCAGGACGCGAAGGCCGATGTGCGTGCGCGAATGGACACGCAGGCGACCTTCGGGTCGCTGGCGTGCGTTGTGCACGACCTGCTCGGCCTCGCTCATGAGCTCGAGGATCGCCTCCGCCCGTTCGAGGAAGGCCTGGCCCGCCTCGGTCACCTTGAAATTGCGGCTGGTGCGGTCTACCAATTGCACACCGAGTTCCTCTTCCAGGGCGCTGATGCGCCGGGAAATGGTGGCCGGCGACAGGCTGAAGCTGCGCGCGGCGGCCGACAGGCTGCCTTTCCTCTGCGTGGCGACAAAGATTCGCAGGGAATCGAGCGACTTCATTTCGAAAGACGCAAAGAAGCTGTGCGTTCGCTGGTGATCCAAAGGGGGCCGGCGTTCCTACGATCGACCTCAGTCAAAACCAGACAACCAGGAGTCACAGCGATGGATTTCGGAATCTTCATTCTGATGCAGCAGCGAAATAAGCATAAGACCTCCCACCAGATTCTGCGCGACGCGGTCGAGCAGACGCGCTTGGCCGATGAGCTGGGCTTCGGGGCAGCATGGTACGCAGAGCATCACTTCAGCAACTACGGCATGTGCTCGTCGCCGCTGACGATGATCGCGCACTGCGCTGCAGTCACGCGCAACATCCGCCTGGGAACGGGCATTGTCGTCGCTCCGCTGTACACGCCAGCACGTTTGATCGCGGACGTGGCGATGGTCGACCAGCTGTCGAACGGCCGGTTGAACCTGGGCATCGGCTCGGGCTACCAGCATTTCGAGTTCGAGCGCTTCGGTGTGTCGCTGGAATCAGCCAAAGGCCGTACCTTCGAGATGCTGGACATGCTCGAGGCCGGCCTGAAGGAGCCGAAGTTCAGCTACGACGGCCAGTTCTATCAGCAGCCCATGAGCGCGATCAGCCAGCGCGCAGTGCAGCGCCCGATGCCGCCGACGTGGATCACCAGCGTCGACCCTGCATTCCTGTCGCGTGCCATCCAGTCCGGCCACCATGTGTTTGTCTCGGGCGGCGACGGCGGTCTGGAGAAGCTGGCCAGCACCCGCGCGCTGATCGACAAGGTGGCCAAGGCCGAGGGCAAGGATCCGGCCGCCGTGCCTGTCGGGCTGCTGCGCGCGGCCTATGCCAGCGACGACAAGGCTGAGGTGGACGCGTACCTCGACTGCGCGCGCTACCAACGCCGGGTTGCGCTGAGCCTCAAGCGCCGCACCGCGCAGATCGCCGACGACTACCAGGTCGAGGAAGGCATCGTCGAGGGCGAGCCGACGCTCGACGAAATGCGTGCGCTGCTGCCGGTGGGCAACATCGACACCGTGATCGAGCGCGTGGTCAACGAGATCCGTACGCTCAAGCCGGTGCACTACTGCTTCCAGACGCAGATGGGCGACTTCGACCATCCCACCATGCTGCGCCAGCTCGAGACCTGGGCCAAGGTCATCATCCCGACGGTGCAGCAGGAGATCGCCAACGATCTGCCGCACCAGCCCGCGGCGCAGCCCGAACTCGCCGCGGCTTGAGGCTGTGCCGTCAGGAAACACGATGTCCGAAGTTGCTGAAGGGATCCGCCCCATGAGTCCTGTGATCGAGCCTGCGCAGTTTCGCCAGCTGCTCGGTTGCTTTCCCACTGGCGTGGCCGTCATCACCACCATCACGCCGGACGGACAGCCCGCGGGCCTGACCTGCAACTCGTTCAGTTCGGTCTCGTTGGAGCCGCCGCTGGTGCTGTTCAGCCTGCGCAAGGCCAGCCGACTGCTGCAGACCTTCGAGGCGGCCAGGGGCTTCGTGATCAACGTGCTGTCCGACCAACAGGACGCGCTGTCGGGCCGCTTCGCCTCCAGCAAGATCGAGGACAAGTTCGACGGCGTGGCCTGGCGCGCGGGAGCGCTCGGCATGCCGCTGATCGACGACTGCCTGGTGAGCTTCGAATGCAGCGTGCATGCGGCCCACGAGGCCGGCGACCACATCGTCTTCATCGGCGAGGTCAGGCACCTCAGTGCGGGCGCACCCGACCAGGCGCTGGTGTTCTACAAGGGCGCCTACATGATGCTGGCCGAGTCCTTGCGCAAGCTGGTGGTGCAGGGCCGGCTGGGCAGCGACGACATCGACGAGGCCTATCGCACGCTGTACGGCACGTTGCTGCGGCTGGCCAGCGAGCGTGCCACCGAGGCCGAACTGGACGCGGTGCACGCTGCAGCGGATGCGATCGAGGCCCACCCCGACGACGCGCCGCTCAAGGAGCGCATCACCTCGGCGAGCGGCTTCTTCGCGTCGATCGCGGCCGCCGGGCACAACGAAGCCCTCACGTTGATGGCACAGACCATGAGCAGCGTCCTGCGCGAGCGCATGACGCATGTGCTCCCGGTGCGGCCACGGCCCGATCTGTTCCCGCTGCGCCGCAAGGTGGCGCACCACCTGCGCCAGCGTGATCCCGATGGTGCAGCGGCAGCGCTCGACGAACTGATCCGGCAATTGCGCCACAAGGGCTGAGCCCTGCGAGACCTAAAAGGAGACAAGATGAGCATCGACTACGCCGGCTTCCGGCGTGAGCTGGAAACGTTCGCGCGCAGCGCCTGCCTCCCAGAGATCCGCGCCGTCGTCGCGGCCGGCCAGAAGATCACCAAGCGCGAGTACCAGACTTGGCAGCAGATCCTCCATGCGCGAGGCTGGGGCGCACCGAGCTGGCCGCTCGACGTGGGCGGCACCGGCTGGGACATCCGCCAGCGGCTGATCTTCGAGGAGGTGATGGCCGAGAACGATTGCCCGCCGCTCTATCACCACGGCCTGGGCCACATCGGCCCGGTGATCATCCGCTTCGGCACGCCCGAGCAGAAGGCCCGCTTCCTGCCGGGCATCCTCGACGGGAGCGACTGGTGGTGCCAGGGCTATTCCGAGCCAGGCTCGGGGTCCGACCTGGCCTCGCTGTCGACCAGCGCACGGCGCGACGGCGACGAGTGGGTCGTCAACGGCCAGAAGATCTGGACCTCGCACGCCCACGAAGCCAACATGATCTACATGCTGGTCCGCACCTCGAAGGAGGCGAAGAAGCAGGAAGGCATCTCGCTGCTGCTGGTGCCCATGGACAGCAAAGGCGTCACCGTGCGCCCGATCCATACCATCGACGGCTGGCATCACCTCAACGAAGTATTTTTCGACGAGGTGCGCGTGCGCGCGGACAACCTGATCGGCGAGGTCGGCAAGGGCTGGACCTGCGCGAAGTTCCTGCTCGAGCGCGAGCGCCTGCCCCCGGCGAACGTCGCGCGGCTCGAACTCATGCGCCGCCAGGTCACGCAGCTCGTCGCGCAGGCGGCGGGCCATGCCGTGGGCCGGCGCGACTTCGGCGGCCTGCACCACAAGCTGCTGCTGTGCGAGGCCGACGTGAAGGGCGCGCGCGTGATGATGGCGCAGGCGACCGACGACCTGATCCACCAGCGACCGCTGGGTGTGCAGCCCTCGGTCATCAAGATGACCTGCGCCGACGTGGCGCAGCGGCTGACGACCATCGCGCTGGACGCGGTCGGCCCCGATGCCGCCCATCGCTTTCTCGCGCAGGCCGGGGACGACGTGCCCGATGCCACCTGGATCCAGAACTACATGTTCACGCGCGCCCGCACCATTGCCGGCGGCACCTCCGAGGTGCAGCGCAACGTCGTCGCCAACGAACTGCTGGGAGCCTGAGCCGTGTCCACTTCCTTCCCTTCCCTGTTTCCGGGCATGCTGCTCGACGCCGCGGACCGCTACGCCGCGGACCATGCCGCGCAGGCGATCCAGGGCGATCCCGTGCGCGAGCTCGGCTGGACCGCCACGCTGGTGCCCGAAGACGCCGGCGGCGTCGGCGGCAGCCTGCGCGACCTCGCATCCATCGTCGAAGGCCTCGCCACGCATGGTCTGCAGCTGCCGGTGGTCGAGACCTGCGCCGTGGTGCCGCTGCTGCTGCAGGCGGCCGGTGCCGAGACGGCCCGTCGATGGCTCGAGGCCGTGGCCGAGGGCAGCGCGCAGATCGCGCCGCTGACCGCGCTGTCGGCCATGCCCGACGACAACGCCGTGGCCGCCCGTCACCTGGACATCGGCTTCGAACTCGACGGCGCCGTGCAGGGCGTGGACCTGAGCCTGCCCGCCACGCACTACCTGGTGCCCGCGCAGGTCGATGGCGAGGACGCGATCTTCCTGGTCGACGCCGAGCGCATCGGCGCGCCGAACGCCCGCTACCGCACGATGGAAGGCCGCGCTGGCGCCGACTTCCGGCTGGCGCGGCTCGCCGTGCCGGCGGGGGCCTGCATCGCACGCGGCGATGCGGCGCGCGACGCGCTTTCGAAGGCCACCGACGCAGCCCTGCTGCTGACCGCCACCGACACGGTGGCCGCGCTGGCCACGCTCGTCCGCGAAACCGTCACCCACCTGAAGGAGCGTCGCCAGTTCGGCGTGGCGCTGTCGAGCTTCCAGGTGTTGCGCCACCGCGTGGCCGACATGTACGTGAAGTACCTCGGTGCGAAGGGCCTGGTGATCCACTGCTTGCACGCCCATGAGCAGGATGCACCCGACCTGCGCCGCACCTTGCGCCTGGCCAAGGTGTCGCTGGCCGAATCGGCACGGGCCTGCGCCGAATCGGCGATCCAGATGCACGGCGGCATGGGCGTGAGCGAAGAGGTGCTGGCCACGCGCATCGCGCAGCGCCTGATCGCATCGGAATTCCGCTATGGCGATCGCCTGCTGCACGTGGCGCGACTGCTCGCCGAGCAGCCCGCCGTTCCATCCCTTTCACTGCCCGCCAACCACATCGGGGGAGCGCGATGAGCATCCATCTGGAAGTTTCCGAACACATTGCCGTCGTCCGGCTCGACAAGCCGCCGGTCAACGCGCTGGCGCGCGCCACGCGGCGGCGCATGATCGAGATCTTCGACGAGATTTCCGAACGCGCCGACGTGCGCGTGGCCATCCTCACGGGCACCGGCAAGTTCTTCTGCTCGGGCGCCGATCTCAAGGACCGCCCCGATCCCGACAAGGCCGGCGACTTCCTGGACCACAACCGCTGGACGCGCGAGACCGGCAATGCGATCCGCGAGTGCACCAAGCCCGTGATCGCTGCCGTCAACGGACCCGCGCTGGGTGCGGGCTTCGGGCTGATGGCCGCGTGCGACATCTTTCTTGCCAGCGAGGATGCGACCTTCGCCATGCCCGAGATCAACGTGGGCTTGGCCGGCGGCGTGTCGATGCTCAGGACGATGGTGGGCCGCTCGTTCACGCGTCGCATGTTCTTCACCGGCATGAAGGTACCGGCCGCCGAGCTGTACCGCCGCGGCGTGCTCGACGAGGTGGTGCCCGCCGAGCAGCTGATGCCGCTGGCGATGGAGATCGCGCAGGAGATCGCTTCGAAGGCGCCGCTGGCCGTCATGCATGCGAAGCAGGCCGCCAACATGATGGACTTGATGCCGCAGCGCGACGGCTACCGCTTCGAGCAGAACATCACCATGGCGCTGGCCCAGACGGAGGATGCGCAGGAAGCCCGCATGGCATTCCTCGAGAAGCGCCCACCCGTGTACAAGGGGCGCTGAGATGCAGGCTGTGGAAGTGGGGCGCGGCCTGGACGCGCTGTTCAAGCCGCGCTCGATCGCCATCTTCGGCGCCTCGGACGACGTCAGCAAGATCGGCGGCCGGCCGCTGCAGTTCCTGCAGAAGTACGGCTACGCCGGCTGCATCTACCCGATCAATCGCAAGGCCGGGCGCGTGCAGTCGCTGACGGCATACGCCAACCTGGCGGACCTGCCCGAGGCGCCCGAGCTGGCCGTGGTCGCGGTGCCGCCCGCGGGCGTGCTCGAGGCGGTGCAGGCCTGCGCACAACGCGGCGTGAAGGCGGTGGTCATCCTGTCCGCCGGTTTTTCCGAGATGGGCGAGGAGGGCAGCCGCCTGCAGATGCAGATCGGCGACGTGGCGCGGGCAACGGGCATGCGCATTGTCGGCCCCAACTGCCTGGGCGCGGTCGGCGTGCCTGACCGGAGCATCGCGACATTTTCCGTTGCGCTGGAAGGCGCCTTCCCCGACACCGGCACCGTGGGCATCGTCTCGCAGAGCGGCAACCTGGGCAGCTTCACGCTGCGCCTGGCCGGCGAACGCGGCCTGGGCATCAGCCGCATGCTGACCACGGGCAACGAATGCGACGTCGACATCGCCGACGCCGTTGCCTCTTTGGCGGTCGACCCTGGCACGTCGGTGATCCTGTGCTGCATGGAGACCTGTCGCGATGGCGCGAAGCTGCGCCAGGCGATGGCCCTGGCGCGCGAAGCCGGCAAACCCCTGGTCGTGCTGAAGGTCGGCGTGTCCGAGGCCGGCAGCGAGGCCGCGGCCTCGCACACCGGCGCGCTGGCCTGTTCGGACGCGGTGTTCGATGCAGTGCTGCGCGAAGGCGGGGCCGTTCGCGTGCCCAGCATCGAGCAGTTGCTCGAAGTCGGCCACGCGCTGTCGGTGGTTGGGCCGGCACGCCTGCCCACGGGCCACCGCGTGGCGGTACTCACGGCCTCGGGCGGGTTCGGCGTGCTGCTGGCCGATGCGGCCAGCGCGCAGGGCCTCGCGCTGCCCAAGCTGCGCGCCGAGACGCAGCAGCGCATCCTGTCGATCGTGCCCTTCGCGGCGCCGTCGAATCCGGTCGACATGACGGCACAGGTTTCGAGCCGTCCCGAGGTGCTGGCCCAGGTGCTCGATGCGGTCGCGCGGGACGACAGCTGCGACGCGTTGATCCTGCAGTCGGCCAGCGCCTTCCACGTGCCTCGGCTGCGCGACGTGTACCTCGGTGCGCTGGCGCAGGTGCGCAAGGACCATCCGTCGCGCCTGATCGTGCTGTGCGCACGGGCCCCGCAGGACGTGCGCGTCCAGCTCACGGCGATGGGTTTTCCGGTGGTGGAGGGCATCGATGCCGCCTGCGCGACGCTGTCGGCGCTGATGCGCCACGGCGCGGGCCGCGCGATCGGGGCGTCGTCGCCCACGGCGGCCGCCATCGAATGCGCGCCACTGGCGCCAGAGGCTTTCACCACCGAGGCCAGTGCCAAGGGCGTCCTGGCCGAAGCGGGCCTCCCCGTGCCGCTGGAGGTGATCGTCGGCAGCCGCGACGAGGCGCTCGCCGCCGGCCGCCGGCTCAGCTTCCCGCTGGTGCTGAAGATCGTTTCGCCCGACATCCCGCACAAGACCGAGGTCGGCGGCGTGTTCGTCGGCGTGCGTTCCGAAGCGCAGCTCGCCGAGGAATACGACAGCCTTCTGGCGCGCGTGGCGCAGAACGCGCCGCAGGCTCGCATCACCGGCGTGCTGGTGGCGCAGATGGTGCAAGGCGGCGTCGAACTGATCCTCGGAACCACGAAGGACCCGGTGTTCGGTCCGATGGTGATGGTCGGCCTGGGCGGCATCTTCGCCGAGATACTGAAGGACGTGGCCCTGCAGCCCGCGCCGGTCGATGAGGCGCAGGCCACGGCGATGCTGCGTTCGCTCAAGGCCTTCCCGCTGCTCGACGGCGCGCGTGGTCGGCCCAAGGCCGACTTGCAGGCCGCGGCACAGGCCATCGTGGCCTTGTCCCGCTTCGCCGTTCGCCATGCGCAGAGTGTGGCGGAGATCGATATCAACCCACTGGTGGTGCTGGACCAGGGGCGCGGCGCCTATGCGCTGGACGCCCTGCTGGTGCCTGCGCCGCCGGCCGAGAAAGCCAAGCCATGAACATGTCCCTCAGCGGCCGTACGGCCTTCATCAGCGGCGCGGGCCATGGAATCGGCCGTGCCACCGCCCGCGCCATGGCCCGCCTGGGCGCCACCGTCGGCATCAATGACCTCAAGCCGCAGTTCGTGGAGGAGGCCGTGGCCGAGATCCACGCCCTGGGCGGCCAGGCGATCGGATTGCCGTGCGACGTGTCGACGCGCGACGGCATGCGTGAGGCCGTCGCGCAGTTCCGGCGCGATGCCGGCCGGCTGGACATCATGGTCAACAACGCCGCGTGGGTGCGCTACCAACCGCTGGCGGAGATCACGCCTGACGTGATGGACCGCATGGTCGAGATCGGCTTCAAGTCGGTGATCTGGGGCATCCAGGCCGCAGCCGAGGCCATGGATGCCGAGCGCGGCGGTTCGATCATCAACGTCGCCTCCATCGCGGCCTTCAAGTCGCCAATGCGCTCGGTGGTCTACAGCGGGATCAAGGCCGGCGTGCTGGGCATCACCCGCGCATCGGCGGCCGACCTGGGCGCGCGCAACATCCGCGTGAACGCGGTGGCGCCTGGCGCCGTGCCCACCGAAGGCACCGCCAAGCATCGCAACCTCGAGCTCGACGCCAAGCGCATCGGCCGCACGCCGCTGGGCCGATTGGGCACGGTGGAAGACATCGCCGATGCCATCTGCTTCCTGGCCGGTGACGCATCGCGCTTTTTCAATGCGGACGTGCTGCGACTGGATGGCGGTGCCTCGGAGACTTCGCTGTGACCGGCGCCGTGACCGCCCCCAAGCGCGTGCAGAGCGTGTTCGTCGTGGCGCGCGAGCCGGCCAGCCTGCATGCCTTCTATGAAGGTGCGCTCGGCCTCCCGTTGAAGTTTCGCGATGGCGACCGCTGGATCCAGTACGGCGTCGGCAACACCAACGTGGCGCTGGCCTGCGCCGAAGAGGCGGCGCCCGCCACCAGCGGCCTCGTGATGGTGCTCGAGGTGGAGGATTTCGAGGGCGCGCAGGAGCGTATCGCCGCCGCCGGCGGCCAAGTGCTGGGCTTGCGCGACATGGGCAGCCATGGCGCGGTGCTGTCGCTGCGCGACCCCGAAGGCAACCTGGTGCAGCTGTTCCGCCGCGCCGCGGCCCCGGCGGCATGACGGCGGTCGCATCGATGCCGGACGGCCTGCAGGCGCTGCTCGACCGCGAGGCGATCCGTGACTGCCTGTACCGCTACTGCCGCGGCATCGATCGCGTTGACGAGGCGGCCTTGCGCTCGGCCTACTGGGAAGACGCCACTGATTGTCATGGCGCGTGGAACGGCAGTGCCGAAGGTTTCATTGCGCAGGCGCTTTCCCGGCTGCGGCAGGGCGGGCGTCGCGTTCATCAGATCACCAATGTGCTGATCGATCTGCATGGTGACACTGCTGCGGTCGAGAGCAGCTTCTTCGCGCTGCAGGCCACGGCTGCACGGCCGGAGCGCGAGACCTTCCTTTGCGGCCGCTATGTCGATCGCTTCGAGCGCCGCGGCGGCGCCTGGCGCGTGGCCGCGCGCACAGTGGTCTACGACTGGATCGAGGAACGCGACCGGCCCGAGTTGACGCAGGATGCTGCCGCACTTTTCGGCGCGCGTCAGCCCGTGGGTACAACCGCGCCCCACGATGCGTTCTATGCGCTGCAGCAGCAGATGCTTGCGGCCTGAACACTGCCATGTCTCTTTCCGCACCCAGCTCCGGTAGCCCCGACGCACCGACTGCGCTCATCACCGGCGCGGCCGCCGGCATCGGACGCGCCACCGCGCTTCGACTTGCGAGCGCGGGCTGGCGTTGTGTGCTGGTTGATGCAGACGCGGCTGCGATGCAGCGGCTCGCCGCGGCCTGGCCTCCAACTGTGCCGGAGCCGCTGTGTCAGGTCGCCGATCTGACCGATGCCACGCAGATCGAGGCGCTGGGCCAGGCGCTGCCGTCGCTCGATGCGCTCATCAACAACGCCGGCCTGTCGGCTGGTGGCGCCGAGGCCACCTCGGGCGGTGACGACGGCAGCGCGGCACGCCTGCTCGCGCTCAACCTTGCGGCGCCAGCGCGCATGGTTCAGGCCTGTTCACCGTGGCTGCGGCGCGGCGCTCGCATCGTCAACCTGGCCTCGGGCGCCGGCTTGCGCGCCATCCCCTGGCGAGGTCTCTACAGCCCGAGCAAGGCCGGGCTGATCGCCCAGACCCGCGCGTTGGCCAAGGCGCGGCCCGAATGGACCGTGACCGCGCTGGCCCCGGGCTTCGTGCGGACCGAACTCGTGCAGCGGCTCATCGACGACGGCCGGCTGGACCCGGCACAGGCAGTTTCCAAAGTACCGATGGGCCGCATGGCCGAGCCTGAGGAGATCGCCGAGGCGCTGTGCTTCCTGGTCAGCCTCGGCGCGCGTGCGCTTACGGGCCAGCTCCTGGTACTGGATGGCGGCTCGTCGGTGTGCGGCGGCAGCACGCCCTTGCCGCCGAGCGCACATTCGCCGCTGCGCTTCGATGCGCCGCTGCGGCCGAGCGTCGAAGCGATGGCCGTGCCGTCATGGCGCCAGGCACTGGATGCGTGGACGCGTTCGCATGCGAGCCATGTTGATGCGGAATTTGATGGCTACCCGGCCGTGATCGACGGCAGCGTGCTCGACGCATCGCCTGGCACGCAACTCGAGGCCGTGCTGGAGGTCGCACGCCGCTTCCGCGCGCGCCATGCGGCGCTGGCCAGCCTGACTTTGTTACTCCCTGCGCCCGAGGCCAACACGTCATGGGAACTGGTCGGTGACGCAGAGGCCGTCCGGATGCTGGTGGCCACGCTCGCGGCCGAGTGGGGTGCGCGTGGCCTGCGCATCAATGCGCTGGTGCTTGCTTCGGAGCTTGCGGCCGAAGGCTGCTTGCCAGTGCTGGAATACCTCAGTGGCCCTCGCGCTCAGTTCCTCACAGGCCAGGTTCTGCAACCTGGCCTGTGATCCTTTTCGGCGTCCGTCGCCGCCTGTTGGCTGGCGCAGGCCTGCTCGCCCTGCAGGGGTTCGCTGTGGGCCGACGAGCTCAGGGCTGGCCCGTCTGCCCGATCCGACGGCTACACGTTACTGCTTGTAGAGTAAGCGGCCGAGGCTTCGGCTGCTGCGCCCGAGTGGCGCTAAGAACTGTGGCACCAAAGGGGCGCGCATCCCGACCGTCATCGGCATGCGCTGTGCCGTACCGCCGTCAACGCTGCTGCCATCAGAACCACACCCGCCAGTTGCACCGCGCTGAGCGCGCGTCCATACACCGTCCAGTCCATGAAGATCGCGCCCACGGGGTAGACGAACTGCAGCAGCGCAATGCGGTTGGTGCCGGCTCGCTGACAGCCGCCGCGCCGCTGGTGAACCGCTCGCAGTCAGCGCTCAGTATGCAGCTCAAGAAGTTGGAGGAGGCGGTGGGCCGGCCGGTGCTCAACCGCGGGCCGCGGCGCCTGGAACTCACGCCCACGGGGTCCGAACTGCTGGGTCATGCGCGTCGGCTGCTCGAAGTGCATGCGCAGGCGCAGGCCGCGCTGCACGGCCCCATGCTCACCGGTCGTGTGACCATGGGCGTGCCAGACGACTACGCCGCCGCGTACCTGACGCCGGTGCTGCGCAGCTTCGCCCTACGCCACGCCGGGGTGGAGATCACGCTGGTGTGCGAGCAGTCGACCACGTTACTGCCAAAGATCTCGCGCGGCGAGATCGACTTGGCGCTGGTGTCCAGGGATCGTGTGAACCGCGGCACGTTGTTGTTTCGTGAACCGTTGGTCTGGGTGGGCGCGCCGCAGCACGAGGCCTGGAAGCGCGATCCGCTGCCGATTGCGGCGTACGAGTTTGGCAGTCTGGTTCGCCGCGAGGCATTGGCCGCGCTCGCCTCTCAGGGGCGCGAGTACCGTGTGGTCTACAACAGCGCCAGCCTCGCCGGCCAATTGGCACGATGCGCCGAGCATTTGCTGGTCGTTGCCTGCAATGTCCGTGGTGTTCTCCCTGGATTGACGGGGGCTGTTCAGCCTGCCGGGACGACGGTGCCTTGCGCCAATGCGCACAGCTTCGGCGAATCGCCGTCCACCGTGTAAATCTCGCATTGGCAAATGGCCATGCGCTTGCCTGCGCTGCGTGCCTGCGCCCTGGCGATGAGCTTCGTCCCCACGCCGGGGCGCAAGTAGTTGATCTTGAACTCGGCTGTCAGTGCATTCCCGCCCAGCGCCAGCCCGCCCGCGAAGGTGATAGCGTTGTCGGCGAGGTAGCTGATCACACCGCCGTGGACGAATCCATGCTGCTGCTTGTGATGGTCCTGGATGATGAGCGTCAGCTCCGCATGATCAGGACCCGATTCCGTCAGCTCGGCCCCGATGAACCGACTGAATGGCTGGCTTGCAAAGACCTCTTGTGCGAATACCTGGATGTCGTGCATTGCCTGTCTCCTTGATCGTCTGGATGGTGTGCTTGGCCCTCGCCTGGTTTTT
Organism: Variovorax ginsengisoli; assembly: GCF_030811835.1. Taxonomy (GTDB): domain Bacteria; phylum Pseudomonadota; class Gammaproteobacteria; order Burkholderiales; family Burkholderiaceae_C; genus Variovorax; species Variovorax ginsengisoli_C. The sequence goes on from NZ_JAUSRO010000022.1 coordinate 33,532, forward strand.
TTGGGACCTTCCCTGAACGAAGCGGTGATGTAAATTCTAGGAAGGCCAGTTCGGCCGTGTGTTCGGATTTGGCGCATGAGACACCTCCCTACGACAACCGCTGTGACTCCTCGTCGAAAGCCGCAACAGTCGCGTGCCCGGCACACGTCAGGGGCTTTGCAGGAGGCGTTTGTTCGGCTTTTGGTGGCGCGTGACTATGACGCCATCACCATCCGGGAGATCGTCGATCTGGCGGGAACCGGACTGGGAAGCTTCTACGAATACTTCGCCAACAAGGAGGATCTCGCCAAGGTCTGCGTGCATCTGCGCTCGAAGACCTTGCTCCGGGCCCTGCAGTCCTGCGACCAAAATTGCGATGGCACCCCGTTGGAATCGATGGCGTGTGTGGCCGTCGATCGGCTGGTGGATATCCACCGAGAGAGCCCGTCCCATTGGGGCGTGCACTACCTTCTGGAGCGCCGCCTCTCCGGTATCGCGGCTTACTCGAAGATGTACGAGCGGTTCGTGCGGGAGTGGGCGCGCCTCATCGGGGCTGCCTCCAACCGCACGTGTGCTTGCCCAGCCGATACGGCACGGACGTGCCAGACGATCCTATATGGGCTCTTCGCGCATGCTCATCTGAAGGGCTTGTCCACCGCCCGGATGCACGTCGATCTCGATCTGCTTCGCCTGCAGTCCCAACAAGCTCTGTTGGGTTACCTCACGCTGGCGACCACACCGCTGCCACTGCGGTAGTGAGCCATCCCGAACATGGCGGGTCGCGAACTTCTTCGATAAGACCTTTCTGTCGAATCGAAAGGATTCGTTCGACTGCCTAGAGGGAAAGCATGCACCGGATCGAGTCAGGTGCCCCGTTTCACCCGCAACGAGCTCGAAGCAGGTACGAGTGAATCATCACCACGAGTTCCCGCCTGAGTTCTGGCGACTTCAATGTTCTGCTCCGGGCGGCCTTGTGGATCACGCCTTCCACCGCCGCCGAAAGCACCTGCACCACCATCCCCACGGCCGGATCGTCTCGGCGATCCGATACCGCAACGACTGCGCGATACAGCTCCAGATACTCGGCCTCGAACGCACGATGCGCCGACCGTGTTCCTGCATCGGCCGGCACCTCGTCGAGCAGCACGCGATGAAGAGCAGGTTGAATGCTGTGAGCCGCGATCATCCCGTGAACCAGCTCATCGACGAGTTGATTCAGCGGTTGGCCCTCTTGTCCAAGGCCTCGCATGACGGCCAGCACGTCGTCGAGGTGGCGCCGGCGGATCGCGTCGACCAGCGCCAGCTTGTCGGGGAAGTATTGGTAGACAGACCCGATGCTCACGCCGGCGACCTCGGCGACCTCGTTGGTCGTGAAACCAGCCCAGCCCCGGTCGCCCAGAACGCGAGCCCCGGCGCGAACGATGACCTCGACGGTGGCCCGGGAACGCGCCTGGCGCGGCTCTTTGCGCATCGATGGACGTGGCACTGGAACGCGAGTAGACACGTGGAACCGTCCTCACAAGAATATGTACATCGTACTCACATTCTTGAACAGAAAAGGACTTCGGAAGATGAGCTCCCTTGCACTGCTGCGCACCCTGTTCGGTTACCGCGCCTGGGCCAACGCCGAACTCCTGGAGAAGATGGAGGGCTTCGACACCGAACTGCACGCCCAGGATAGAGAGGCCGCTCTGCGGTTGTTGAATCACACCCACGTCGTCGATCGGATCTTCGCAGCGCACCTTGTCGGCGCCGCACACGAATTCACTTCGGACAACACGGCCGAGACGCCGTCCTTGGAGGCGTTGCGCGGCGCGTTGACGACATCCGATCAGTGGTACCGGGACTACCTGGAAACGGTGACACCGGAAGAGTTGGCGGCGCACGTGCCGTTCGTGTTCACGGATGGCGACAAGGGGTGTATGTCGAGAGAGGAGATGCTGACCCATCTCATCGTTCACAGCGGTTACCACCGCGGCGAAGTCGGACGCATCATGTCGCGGCGCTCTCTCAGCCTGGCGTGGGATACGTTTGCGGTTTACCTGCACCAAACCGAGCCATCACGCCGATTCATTGCGTAGCACCCCTGCGTTGCCATTCGTCCGCCGAAGTGCGGATCAGATCAAACGTCTTCCAGGAGTACGACCATGACAAACATCCCACTCACTGCTAGAGAAGTGAGACTGCTTCGCTACCAATCAGGGCCGTTGAAGGCCGAGCACTTCGAAGTCATTGAGACCCCCGTGCCATCCCTCGGGCCTAGCCAGGTGCTGGTGCGTAATCGCTGGTTTCGCATCTCCATTTCTACACGCTTGATGGCCGAGGCGGGTGCTGTGACGGTCAAGGGCATTCCGTTCCCCCCACTCAAGCCCGGCGATACCCTCGCTGACGGTGCGATCGGCGAAGTGGTGCAGGTTGGGCCCGGTACCAGTCTAGAGGTGGGCAACCTGGTGCTGCATCCACTGGGCTGGCGGGAATATGCGCGGGTACCGGCGGCACAGTGCAAGCGCATTGAAGGACCGAATGTTGACCCTGCTGCATGGCTCGGCCATGGCTGGACTGCCTATGCCGCATTGGTCGGCGGGATTCAGGTGCGTTCGGGCGATACGGTATTCGTCTCCAGCGGAGCGGGTGCCATCGGCTCGATGGCCGGGCAGATTGCACGACTGCTGGGAGCAACACGGATCATCGGCAGCACCAGCAGTGCGGAGAAGGCGCGCTGGATGCAACAGGAGCTGGGCTATGACGCGGTTGTGACCCGCGACGGCGCGCCGATCTGTGAGCAACTGACCGAGGCGGCCCCTGATGGCATCGACGTCATCGTGGACATGGTCGGTGGTGATCAGCTGGCTGCGGCACTCGAAATCAGCCGGCATGGCGCGCGATGCGTGTTGCTGGGCGCCGTCTCCGCGGAATTGAATCCGAGCAACGCCACCCTGAGAGCGCCGGTTGAACTGGACACGTTCCAGCTCATTCTGCGCGGTGTCACGATTCGCGGCTTCAGCGCCGACGAGCATGCACCGGAATTGTTCGATGCGTGGATCAGCCAGGCAGCAACATGGCAGCGAGCAGGGCGTATTCAGTTGTCCCGCACCATGTGCAAAGGTCTGGACGCAGCGACGCTTGCCTTGGAGCAGGCCTGTGCCGGCCAACTCAAAGGGGTCGTGCTGGCCGAACTGGAGTCATGCTGACCAGCGCCTTTTGCGTGCGGCTCGGCATGCTGCACTGCCTCCCACGGGAGGTGGGTAGGCGGCTGGGGGGCCCCGTCCATCTGAATATTGGATCAATCCATCAGAAGATTCGATTGTACGGATGGCTCACTGGTACCTACAGTCATGGCTCCAAGAGAGACATGCAAGATGGACTTCGTTTCCCCACCTCCCGTACTGATCGGCTGTGCCGCTGGTTTCTCCGGAGACCGCACGGACGCAGCGGGCCCGGTCGTCGATACCTTGATCCACCGACTTGCCTCGGGTCCGGCCGGCCAGCGTGCCTTTCTCATCTTCGAGACCTTGGCCGAGCGAACCCTGGCCCTGGCGCAACTGCGGCGCAGCGTGGACCCCGAGGCCGGCTACGAACCATTGCTCGATGCGATGCTGCGCACGGTCCTTGCACGCTGCATGGCCCATGGCATTCGCATCGTGAGCAACTTCGGTGCCGCCCATCCGCGCGGTGCAGCCCGCCACATTGCGCGCATGGCGCACGAGCTTGGCATCCCTGCGCCGCGCATTGCCGTGGTCGAAGGCGACGATCTCTCGGCGCCCGCGCAACGCGCGCTGCTGCGCGAGCAGCTTGGCGCGCAACTGGACGGCCTGTCCATCGTCAGCGCCAATGCCTACATCGGCGCTGAACCCATCGCGGCGGCCCTCCATGCGGGTGCGCAGGTGGTGGTGTGCGGTCGCGTGGCCGACCCATCGCTGACCGTGGGGCCGGCCATGGCGCATTTTGGCTGGCAAGCCGACGAATGGGAAAAACTCGGCCGTGCAACCATGGCCGGCCACCTGCTCGAATGCGGTGCCCAGGTGTGTGGCGGCTACTTTGCAGACCCTGGCTACAAAGACGTGCCGGGGCTTGCGCACGTTGGCTTTCCCATTGCCCAGATCGAAGCCGACGGCCATTGCACCATCGGCAAGTCCGAGGGCACAGGCGGGTTGGTCAGCGAGGCCACCGTGAAGGAGCAATTGCTCTACGAGGTCCACGATCCGGCCGCCTATCTGACACCGGATGTCATCGCCGATGTGTCGGACGCCGAGGTGCATGCGTTGGGTCCGGACTGCGTCGCACTGCGAGGTGTGCGCGGCCATGCCCGGCCGACCCACTACAAAGTCAATGTCTGCCACGAGGGCGGATGGCTTGCGGAGGGCGAAATCTCGTATGCCGGCCCGCGCGCAGAGGCGCGTGCGCGCCTGGCCGCCGACGTGTTGCGCAGCCGTCTGGGCAACCTCGCGCTGCGCGTCGATCTGATCGGAGCGATCAGCATTCTGGGCGACGATGCAGGGCGTGCGCTGGCCGCCACGCCCGAGGGCGGCGCATGCGATGTGCGGCTGCGTGTTGCCGCCACCCACGCCGACCGCGTCCAAGCCGAGCAACTGGGGCGCGAAGTGATGGCCCTCTACACCTGCGGTCCGGCCGGCGGTGGCGGCGTGCGCACCCTGCTGACACCGCGGCTCAACACGATCTCGTGCCTGGTGCCCCGCGAAGCGGTGCCGGTGGGCTTCGAGATGATGGGGGCCGCATGAGCGATTTGAGCGTGCCTCTCTACCGCCTGGCGCATGCGCGCACGGGCGACAAGGGTGACCGGTCCAACATCAGCGTGATCGCGTGGCATCCCGCGTTGTGGCCGCTGCTGGTCGAACAGGTCACCATCGACGCCGTGGCCGCGCAGTTCCGTCACCGCGCACCGAGCCAGGTGCAGCGTTTCCTGCTGCCCAAGTTGCACGCGATCAACTTCGTGTTCGACGCCGTGCTCGATGGTGGCGTCAATGGCGCGCTGAACCTGGACTCGCATGGCAAGGGGTTGTCCTTCCTGCTGCTCGATCTCCAGATTTCCGTGCCGAGCTCGCTGTTGCCCCGGCTCGCTGGTCCCGCGATGCTTTGAGCGTGCCGGGCGAGGACCTGGCGTTCAGGTGGCTTCGCGCCGGCGCGACGTGAATTTCTTCGCGCCGGCCGAATACGACCCCGACGCAAAGTTCGCTGCATGGCCACTTCGGGCGGTTGCGCAAGCCTTCGCGAAGAGATCGTCGCCCATCTCCTTCCACCACGCTTTGGTGATGGCCACGGAAGTTTCGGACCAGCCGGCGATCAACGTGCAGACTTCCGCGATGCGCGCATCGAGTTGCGCGTCTTCCACCACCTCGTGCACCAGGCCCAGGGCAAGCGATTGTTCGGCGGACGCAATCTCCGCCAACAGCACGAGGCGCTTCATCGCTGCCTCTCCGATGATGGGCCACAGCAGTGCGCTCCCCACGATGGCCGCGGAGCCGACCTTGAATTCGGTCATTCCGAAGCGTGCGCTCGTCGATGCGATCCGCAGATCGGACAGGAGCGCGATCTGCAGGCCCGCCCCGGCGGCCACTCCATTGATGCGGGCGACGACCGGCTTCTTGAGCGCGCGGAATATCTCGTACAGCGCCAGGTAGCTGTCGATGCGTGCTGCGGAGTCGGTGGCGTTCATCGCCGCGCTCTCGTACTGATCCTGCCCGGCGCAAAAAGCCTTGCCACGGCCGGTGATGACGATGGCGCGCACGGCCGCGTTGGCGTCGGCGGCCAGCAGGGCCTCGCGGAACAGCTCGCGCTGCTCGCGGTTGAACGCATTCATGGCCTCGGGACGATCAAGGGTGATCAGCGCCGTCGTGCCGTCGATGCGCAGGGTGACGCAGGGGGTGGAAGAGAGTGTCGAAGAGGGAGTCGAAAAGGGAGTCGAAAAGGGAGTGTCGTTCATGCTTGTGTGTTTCTGAGGGTGCTCGGGTTCATCGTGCAGCGGCCTTGAGCGGCTGGACCACACGTTCCCATTTGTTGGATTCGTTCTGCAGCAGTTCGCGCGCCTGAGCCGGTGTGCTGTGGATGACCTGGACGCCGAGCTGCGCGAAACGGCGTTGCGTGGCGTCGTCGTTCAGTACGCCGTTGAGCGCAGCGTTCAGTGCAGCGACGATGTCGTCGGGGGTGCCTTTGGGCGCGAGCACGGCATACACCGATGCGGCGACGAACTGTGGCAGGCCCTGCTCCGCGAAGGTCGGAACGTCGGGCATGACGGCCAGCCGTTGTGCGCTGGCCACCCCCAATGCAGTGACGCGACCCGAGGCGAGGTTGGTCAGCGCCGTGGGGGAGGTGGTCACCATGATCTGGATCTGGTCGGCGAACAGATCGGCCATCGCAGGCGCCGAGCCCCGATAAGGCACATGGAGCAGGTCAAGGCCTGCCTGCTGCTTGAACCACTCGGTGACGATGTGTTCGGTCGAACCGTTGCCCGACGAGCCGTAGGCGAGCTTGCCCGGGTTCTTGCGTGCCTGCGTGGCGAGGTCGGCATACGACGTCATGCCGCTTTGCTTGGACACCAACATCACCAGCGGCAATTCGCCGACCGTGGCGACCGGCTTGAAATCCTTTGCCATCTCGTAGCCCGTGACGTCCGTGCCAACCATCTTCTCGGACATGACATAGGACGTCGTCGGCGCCATCAGCAGCGTGTAGCCGTCCGGCGCGGCGCGTTTGACGTACTGCGCGCCGATGGCGCCCGACGCACCGGTCCTGTTGTCGACGACCACCGATGTCTTGAGGTGAAGCGCCAGGCTCTGTGCAATGGTGCGCCCGACCACGTCCACCCCGCCGCCAGCTGGAAAGGCGACCACCAGGTTGATCGGCTTGTCCGGGAACCCCGCATGGGCACTGGCGCCCAGCATCCAGATGGCACATGCCGCGACGGCTCGGCACCAGGAACTCAAATCTGCTCGAATCATGGTTTTCCTATCGAATGAAAAAAGGGAAAGTGACGGAGAAATGGTGGCGGTGCCGGTCAGTGGGCCTCAGCGCTTGGCCGGGCGAAAGTCGGTGTCGGCGACGTCCCAGACGCCTGCGACCTGGCGTGAGAGCTCCTTCTTCTGGATCCTCTGCGTGGGCGTCTTGGGGAAGCTTTCGATGAATTCGATGTAGCGGGGGATCTGGAAATAGGGCAGGCGGCTGCTCGACCAGCGAATCAGCTCCAGGGGCTCGATTTGGACGCCTTCGCGCACGCGCACGAACAGCTTGAGTTCATCCTCGCCCAGGTCGCTCGGCACACCCACCAGCGCGACTTCGGCAATGGCTTCGTGTTCGGCGAAGACGCTTTCGACGTCCCATGCGGCGATGTTGATCCCCCTTCGGCGCAACATGTCCTTCTTTCGTCCGGCGTAGAAAAGATTGCCCTGGGCGTCGGCGTGCGCCAGGTCACCGGTCATGAAGAGCTCACCGCGGCGCGCGTCGGCTTCGGCCTGGGGGTTTCTGAAGTAGCCCAGGAAGCCGAGCCGCGCATCGTGTGCACGCACCGCGACTTCGCCCTTGTCGCCCGCAGCCACCGGCGCGCCGTTGTCGTCGAGCAGGGCGATGTCGTAGTACGACAGTGGTTTACCGATCGAGCCCGGTGTACCGTCGACATTCGCCGTCACGAACGTGATGAGTTCAGACAGTCCGTAGCCTTCGCGCATCGTGACGCCGAAGCGTTCCGAAAACTCCTGCCAGATGTGCGATGGGCACCCGCCCCCCCATGCGATGCGCACGCCATGCTGCCGGTCTTGCGTGCTTTCGGGTTGCTTCAACAACATCGGCAGCACGCTGCCCAGGTAGTGGATGTGCGTCGCCTTGTGCTGTCGCGCGTCGTCCCAGAAACGCGATGCGCTGAAGCGTTCCAGCATGGCGAGCTGGAAGCGGCCGATCAGCGCGGCGATCGCGACCGCCACGCCGGAGCCGTGGTGCAGCGCCTCCCAGAAAAGAAAGACATCGCCAGGCCTGGCTTCGGTCAGCCGAAGCACCGCCAGTGGGCCTGCGCGCAGATGGCGATCGGTCTTCAGCACGCCCTTGGGTGCGCCCGTGGTTCCCGAGCTCGGGCTCAGCGCAATGATGTCGTCCGCGCGTACGTCCGTGGCTGCGTCGTCTTCGACGCAGGTGGCGAAGGCATCGAATTCACCATCCGCGCCATTGCGCCAGAGAATCGGAGGCAGGCGGGCGGCGAGACCGTCGAGTGCCGCACGGTAGGCACCGTCTGCCACGAGCACCTTCGGATCGAGCTCGGTCAGCAGGTGCTCCAGCGGCGCACCGATCAGATGCACGTTGATCGGCACCCTCACCATGCCCAGCCGCGCCAGCGCGAAGATCAGATAGAGGTGCTCGGGATGGCCAGGCAGCATGACCGCGACACGATCTCCGCGCGCCAGACCTTGCGCCTTGAGCAGGGTCGCCATCTGGTTGACACGGCGGTCGAGCAGGCGAAAGGTGATGCATTCACCCTTGAACGTGCAGTAGGTCTCGTCTGGATGAACGCGAGCGCGACGCGCCAGCAACGCGCCAATGGTTTCGTCACCGACTTCGTTCATCGCCACGTGCGCGCCAGGTGTGTTCTGCAGAGACATTCCGATTCCCGTGAGAGCTGCTTGAAAAATTGCAATTCAATTACATAAATCGAATTGCAATGTGACAAAGCTTCTGGCTTTGTCATGGTTTTGTCAATAAGCGGGGGCTACGTAGATGTACGTAGCCGATCGGAAGCAGTGGGTGTCAGGCGGCCGACGGCCCCTTCAGCAAAGAACGGTGGATTAGATCGACGCTTCGCGCGCCGCTTTTTCCAGCTTGGGCAGGATCGTCTTGCGGGCCTTGGCAAGGTCGAATCGCGTGTGCACGGTCGAGACATTGATGGCTGCCACGACGCGGCCTGAATCGGTCACCGGCACGGAAACCGACACCCCGTCGTCCCCGAAGTTCTTCTCGGTGAACGAGTGTCCGTCTTGGGCGGCCTTGCGGAAAATGGCAAGGATCTCGGCGTGGCTGCGTGCGCCGAACCGTGCGCGCACCTCGGGCGCCAATGCACCGAGCATGGCCGAGAGCTGCGACTCGGGCGCTTGCGACAGCAACACCTGGCCGGAGGAGGAGGTGAGTGCCGGGAACCTGCTGCCGACCGGCAGGTTGATGGCCGTGATGTGGGCGCCGGGAAGGTTTTGCAGCACGACCACGTCGTCGCCGTCGAGCTCGACCCATGACACCGTCTCCAGCGTTTCGGCGGCCAGGGTCTGGAGCAATGGGTAGGCGAGGTCTCGCTGCGAGTGATGGCGGTGGATGCCTCGCACCAGGCCGAGCAGCTTCAGTGCTGGGAAATACTTCTTGGACGCCTCGTCCTTGCTCAGGTAGCCCAGCTGGTGCAGCGTGTAAACGTAGCGTTGCGCCGCACTGCGGCCCATCTGCGTGTCGTCGGCGATGTCGCCGATCGACAGCGGTACTGCATGCTCATTGAACAGCTCAAGGACGCGCATGCCCTTTTCCATCGAGCCGATGAACAGGCGGGCATCGGGCTCGCTGGGTGCTGCCGCTTTGCCTGGGCTTTTCCTCGAAGGCGCCGTGGGGGGTGAAAGCGAAGTCTTGGAAGTGTCCACGAGCGGTTGGCGGCCCTGCGCTGAAAATTGATTCACGTTCGCTGTCGCGCCGCGGCGCGAGGCCGTGGTGCAGCGCGGGTCAGTATCGCATGGCCTCCCGGCCTTTCAAAAAGCCGATAGCGCCAACTCGATCTGTCCCAATTGACGCGCCAGTCGACCAACGAAATTTTGCGTGACGTGCGGCAGCACGCGGTGCGCGGGCACCACGATGCCGACCTGCATGTCGTTGAGCGCCGGCAGATCGAAGGGCCGCCACACCACGTCGCCGCGGCGCAACTCTTCGGCGAAGCCGATCTTCGAGAAGCAAGAGATGCCCTTGCCCGCCATGATCAGCTGCTTGAGCATGGGCGTGAAGTTGCAGGTCGCGGCGGGCTCCATGTCCTCCCAGAAGCTGAAGAATTCCGGCGACATGCTGCTGCTGACGACAGGGTTCGAACTCGAACGCAGAAATGGATAGCGCGCGCATTCCTTGAGGCTCACGCGCTCGAATTTTTCCAGCGGATGGCCCGGCGGCATCACGATGCCCAGGGGCATGTGCGCCAGTGCGACCGCCACCACGCCAGGGGGCAGCCGGCTCACGAAGGTCAGGCCGACGTCGACCTGGCCCGAGAGCACACGCTGCGGTACGTCCATCGGCTGGATCGACGTGATGGTGTAGGTGACTGCAGGGAAAACCTGCAGAAACTCCTCGACCGCAGCCGGCAGGAAGTCGACGAAAAAGGAATCCATCGACGCCAGCTTGACGTGGCCGGTGCGCTCGCCCTTGAGCGCATCGAGTTCGCCGCGCATGACCTGGAATTCGTGCAGCGTCTTCTGCACGTGCTTGAGCATCCGCTCGCCGGCCGGGTTCAGTCGCATGCCGTTGGGCAGGCGGTCGAACAGCTCGACGCCAAGTTCGGCTTCGAGCTTCAGGATCTGGCGGTTGACCGCGCTGGCCGCGACGAACAGTTTCTCCGAGGCCTTGCGCACCGAGCCCGCACGGGCCACCTCTACGAAATACTTGAGGACGCTCGCGTGCATCAGCGAACTGCTCCGGTGGCGGCAGGACGTTCAGAGAGCCGCGGACGGCAGCTCCTGTGCGATGCGCGGATGGTCGCAGGCCTGCGGCCCCACGTCTTGGGCGCTGCCCGGCGAGCCGAGCCCGCTGACCTCGGGAGCGAAGAACTCGCGGTTGATGGCTGTGTAGTGGGCCAGTGCCGGTGGCAGCCGGAACACTTCGTAGATGGCCTGGGTAGGGCAGGCCGAGACGCAGATACCGCAGTCGATGCATTCATCGGGATGAATGTACAGAGTCCGCGCACCTTCATAGATGCAATCGACCGGGCAGCACTGCACGCAGGCGCCGTCTTTGACGTCGATGCAGCCGGTGGTGATGACATGCGCCATGGACGGATTCCCGATGTCGTGCGCGGCCCGGCGCTCAACGGCCCTGCCAGACCGGTTTGCGCTTCTGCTGGAAGGCCCGCACGCCCTCCTGCGAGTCTTCCGACTGCAAGGCCGTGACGAGTGCTGGCAGACGCAGGCCGTGCGCCTGCGCGGGAAGCATGGCTGCGGTCTGCCGCACCACCTGCTTGATGGCCTTGAGCGACAGCGGCGCGCAGGCCAGCAGCTGCGCGACCCAGCGCTGCACCGCGGCGTCGAGCTCGGCGCGCGGCACCGACTCGTTGATCAGGCCCAGTTCAAGCGCGCGTGCGGCCGTGATGCGCTGGCCGGTCAACATCATCGCCATCGCCTGGCGGTGCGGGATCTGCCGCTGCAGCAGCAGCATGCCGCCGTCCAGCGGCAGCCGGCCCACCAGCGCCTCGGGCAGGCCGAAGCTGGCTTCTTCGCAGGCCACGACCAGATCGCAGCCCAGCACCATCTCGAAGCCACCGCCCAGCGCGAAGCCGTTGACGCGCGCGATCACCGGCACGTCGAGCGTGTCGCGCAACGCGATGCCGCCGAAGCCGCCAGGGCGCGCCGCCGCCCAGTAGTCGAGGCCGCTCAGCCCGGAAGTGTTCTTGAGGTCGGCGCCCGCGCAGAAGGCCCGCTCGCCGCTGCCTGCGAGCACCACCACGCGCACGTCGTCGCGCGCCTCGATGTCCTTCCAGATGCGCTGCAGCTCGGCCTCGGTCGCGAGGTCGATCGCGTTCATCACCTCGGGCCGGTCAAGGGTGACCGAGGCGACGTGGTTGTCGACGCTGTAGAGAACGCTCATGCGGCGGCCTGTTCGAGCAGCGCCCGGGCCTCGGCAAGGACCTCTTGCGTGTGTTCGCCCAGCCGCGGCGGCTCGCGCCGCAGGCCGGCCCGCACGTCCGACATGCGGATGGGGCTGGCGACGAACTTCAGCGGTTGCCCGGTCGACGAACGCCCTTCGATGATCATCGCGTTGTGCAGGGTCTGCGCATCGACCAGTGCTTCGCGCATCTCGCGCACGGGCGCTGAGAGCAGATCCTGCGCTTCGAGCTGTGCCAACCAGTGTTCGCGCGTGTCGCTCGCGAAGCGAGCACGAAAGATGGCGTGCAGCGCTTCCTTGTGCTCGAATTGCGCGGGCAGGTTGGCGAAGCGCGCATCGAGTGAGAGGTCTTCGATCTCCAGTGCGGCGCAGATGTCGCGCAAGGGGTTCGCCTTGAAGGCGCCGACCAGCACCAGCGGTCCGGTGGTCGTATGGAACACGCCCGACAGAGGCATGGCGGCCCAGTTGACCTCGGAGTCGGCCATCATGATCATGGCGGCCTCCTGCATCTGCATGGCCAGCATCGAGTCGTAGAGCGACACGGCGATCTTCTGACCTTCGCCGCTGCGCTCGCGCTGCAGCAGCGCGAGCAGGATGCCCTGCACCATGTGCATGCCGGCGGTGTAGTCGGCCAGTGCGGTCGGGTAGATCGACACCGGCACGGCGGCATCGGCACGGCGCGCCATGACGCCGGTCATCGCCTGCGCGAGCACGTCCTGCCCGCCCTTGTGCGCGTACGGGCCGGTCTCGCCGAAGCCGGTGCCGACGGCGTAGATGATGCGCGGGTTGAGCCGCTTGCAGTCTTCATAGCCCAGGCCCAGACGCTCCATCACACCGGCGCGGAAGTTGTTGGTGACCACGTCGGCGTCGGCGATCAGCGCTTTCACCAGCTCCAACTGCGCTGCATCGCGCAGGTCGATCTCGACGCTGCGCTTGTTGCGGTTCAGGCTGCAGAAGATCGGGTTGTCGTGGCCAGCGACCGGCGCGAAGGTGGAACGGCTCAGGTCGCCCGCGCCCTGGCGCTCGATCTTGATCACGTCGGCGCCGTGGTCGGCCAGCATCTGCGTGCAGACCGGGCCCATCATCACCTGCGTGAAGTCGATCACGCGGATGCCGGCCAGCGGCAGCGTGGCGGCACTGGCGGAGTCTGCGAAATTGGCAGCAGCCATCACGCCACCTCCAGCATCGAGCGCGCGAGCACCGGCACGTCTGCGTTCGGTCCGGCCTGGTCGCCCGGGTCGGCGCCTTGCGCGCGCAGCACGCGCTGCAGCCTGGCGATGTCGACGTCACGCACCCGCACGTTGGCATCGAGCGCGAGCGCTGCCGCCACCCCGGTGGCCTCGCCCATTGCCATGCAGGGCGGGATCTCGCGCGAGATCTTCTGCGCGGCCGAGGTGGCCGAGTAGTGGCGGCCGGCCACCAGCAGGTTTTCGACACTGCGCGGCACCAACGTTCGGAAGGGGTAGTAGTAGTCGCGGCCACGCGCCACGCTGTCGGCGAAGCGCGTGCGCTGCGCCACGTCGTCCTTGGTCATCACGTATTCACCTTCGAGCAGCCGCGTTTGACGGATACCGGTCTGGGGCGCCATGTCGACCAGGTAGCAGTTGGCAAAGCCGGGCAGCTTCGAGCGGATGAAGTCGATCACCTTGTGCACCGTGGTGCGGCCCTGCACCTCGGCACGCGTCAGGTCTTCGACCTTCAGGCCGTCGAGCCCCGGCATGTGCGGGCAGTTGCACCACACGACGCCTGGCAGCGGCGTCTTGAGCCACCAGTTCTCCCAGGCGCCGCCGAGCAGGTGCTTGACCTCGCGGTCCAGCGCCAGGTAGGCCTCGGTCTCCTCGTGCTCGAAGCGCTCGGCCGCGTCGGTGTCGACGCCGCCGAGCCGGAACACGGTGGTGACGATGTAGCTGCCGCTCACGTGCGGCGCGCCGGCCGAGGCCGCCACGTCGAGGTCGCCGGTGGCGTCGATCACGACCTTGCCGAGGATCGCTTCGCGCCCGCTCTTGCTTTCACAGATCACGCCCTTGACCACACCGTCTTCGACCAGCGTGCGCGAAAACCACGAGTGCAGGCGCAACAGGATGCCGGCACGCTGAACGGCTTCGAGCGACACGCGCTTCCATGCGTCGGGGTCGAAGGCTGCGGCGAAGCAGGTCGGCTGCGGCTTGGCCCGGCTGTGAAAGTCGTAGGTGCCCCATCGGCGCCAGCGGCGCACCGACTCTGGCAGGCTGCCCCATTCATGCTGCTTGGGATATTCGGCCAGACCCAGCGCGGCCATGCGCTCGATCATGTCCATGCAGACGCCACGCACCGAGATTTCCTGCAGGTGGTTGTCCCACATGTCGTCGAGCACCAGCACCATGCCGCCCGAGGCAAGGCCGCCCAGGTGGTTGTAGCGTTCCAGCAGGATGGTGCGCGCGCCGTTGCGCGCGGCGGCCAGGGCTGCGGCCTGGCCAGCCGGCCCGCCGCCCACCACGACCACGTCAGCTTCCGCGGCCACCCGCACATCGTGCGCGGACTCCTGCATCCAGTCTCCAATTCGGCTCATCGATCTCTCCTTTGTGTCGGTGTTTCAGGGGCGGCTGCGCGCTCAGTGCACGCTCTGCGGTTGCCAGCGGATGACCCAACGCTCGGCCAGCGTCACGATCAGGAAGAAGGCGCCCGACAGGGTCGCGCTCATCACGATCGCGGCGTAGAGCAAAGGCGAGTCGAAGTTGAAGGTGGCCTGCAGGATCAGGGCGCCGATGCCGACGGTGGAGCCGACCCATTCGCCGACCACCGCGCCGATCACGCACATCGAGGCCGAGATGCGCAGCGCCGAGAACAGGTAAGGCAGCGCGTTGAACAACCGCAGACGAAAGAAGATCTCGGTCTTGCTGGCCGACAGAACGCGCATCAGCTCCATCGCCTGCGGGTTGACCGACTCCAGACCTCGCACCATGTTCACCAGGGTGGGGAAGAAGCACACCAACGCGGCGATGGTGATCTTGGGTTCCATGCCGTTGCCCATGATGAGCACCAGCACGGGCGCCTTGGCCACCAGGGGCACCGCGTTGAAGGCCAGCACCACGGGGAAGAAGATGTCCTCGATGGTCTTGTTGTGGATGAAGACCGTCGCCACCACGATGGCGGCAAGGTTGCCCAGCATGAAGCCGCCGGCGGCCTCGAGCGCGGTCGGCCACAGGTTGTCGAAGAGCACCGCACGCTTGTCGAACAGCGTTTGCAGCACGGCTCCCGGCGAAGGCGCAATGAAGGGCTTGACGTGGAACAACGTGATGGCCGCCCACCACAGCACCAGGAGGCCGACGATGCCGAGCACCGGCAGCACCCGGCGGCGCAGTGCGCGGCGTTTGCGTGCGGCCGACCAGGCGAGGTATTCAGGATCGCCGGCCACGTCGGCGGCGCGGGCAGATGGCGTGAGGGCAACATCGATGGAACGTGTGTTCATGGGTGGGCCTCAGCAGCTTTCGAGCACGCGCCGCAGGTGCGCCGTGAGTTGCACGAAGGCCGGCGTCTCGCGCAGGTCGAGCGTTCGGTCGTCGGCCAGGTCGACCGGCACGATCTCGCGCACGCGGCCCGGGTTGGCGGCCAGCATCAGCACGCGCTGGCCCAGGAAGGCCGCCTCGTGGATGCTGTGGGTCACGAACAGGATGGTCACGCCGGTCTCTTTCCAGACCTGGCGGATCTCCACGTTGAGCCGGTCGCGCGTGATCTCGTCGAGCGCGCCGAAGGGCTCGTCCATCAGCAGGATCTTCGGGTCGCAGACCAGCGCCCGCGCGATCGACACGCGCTGCCGCTGGCCGCCCGAGAGCTCGTGCGGATAGGCATGGGCGCGATCCTTCAGGCCGACCAGTTCGAGCAGTTCCATCGGGCGGCGCCGGCCCTTGCGCCCGGCACCACCGCCCACCTGCAGAGGCAGTTCGACGTTCTGCAGCGCGGTGCGCCAGGGCAGCAGCGCCGCGTCCTGGAACACGAAGCCGATGTCGCGGTTGGCGCGCGCCGCATCCGGCGCGACCGACAGCACACGGATGCTGCCCTTGCTTGGCGGCTGCAGGTCGGCCACCACACGCAGCAGCGTCGACTTGCCGCAGCCCGAGGGGCCGAGCAGCGTGAGGAATTCGCCCTGCGCCACGTCAAGGTCCAGTGCCTTGATCGCCGTGACATCTCGTCGCTCAGTGAAAAAGCGCACGCCGATGTCGCGGCACGCGATGGCCGGCGCGGCGGTGTTGAGCACGGCGGCCACGGTGTCAGGCTTTCAGGCTGCGTTGGGCCGCGGTGGCCTTGAGCAGGTCGAGCGTGATCACGTCCTCGACCTTTGGCGTGCGCGCGGTGAACTGGCCGAGCTGTGCATACATGTCGATCTGCTCCTTCCACACCGCCGGGTCCATGCCCCCCCAACCCTGCGTGGCGGCCTGACCGCCGAAGCTGTAATCGAGCATCACGTCGACCGCCACGCGCTCGTCCTCGGCCTTGAGGTTCGGATACTCCCGAACCAGCAACTCCACCGCCTGATCGCGGTTGGCGCGCACCTGGTGCCAGCCGCGCGCGGTGGCGCGCAGGAAGGCCTCGATGACCCTGGGCTTGGTCTGCAGCGTGTCGGTGGTGGCGTAATAGGGCAGCGCATACAGGCGCACGCCGGCGTCCCACAGCGGCATGTCGACCCGTTCCTTGCCCAGCACCTTGAGTGCCGTGGTGCTGGTGAGCCAGCCTGTCACCACGTCGACCTGGCCCGTGAGCAAGGGCGACATGTCGGCGCCGATCGGCACGATGGTCACGTCCTTTTCCGGAATCTTGTTCTGCGCCAGCAGCGCGCGCAGCAGAATCACCGAGGTCGATGGCAGCCCGACTTTCTTGCCCACCAGGTCGGCCGGCTTGCGCACCGGGTTCTTCTGCAGCGAGAAGAAGGTGAACGGATGCTTCTGGGCGCCGACCGCGAAGCACTTGATCGGCAGGCCCTGAGACACGGCCAGCATCACCGACGGGCTCGACGACACCTGCCCGACCTCGTGCCGGCCCGAGGCCACGATGGCGACGCCGTCGATGTTCGGGCCCCCGGGCTGGATCAGGAAGTCGATGCCCTCCTGCTCGTAGTAGCCCAGTCGCTTGGCGACCACCTCGCCGATCTGGTTGACGCCTGTGATCCAGCCCAGCTGCATGTTGATCCGCGTCCTGCCTTGGGCCAGGGCATCGATCGACAGCAGCGCGCCGGCTGACAGGCCGCTCGCGAGCAAGGAGGTCTTGAGCAGACGACGACGGGCAGGATCGAAAAGCGGAGCCATGACGTTTCCTTCGAGGGCAGGAGTGCGGGATGTGCCTCGGCCAGTGCGCCACAGGTGCGCCGCGCAATGGCCAACGCACCGAATGCTAAGAGTGGGGGGTGCTGCATCCAAGCATCGTTTTTCGCGAAGGGCGTGCGAATAATTAGTTCGCGCAGCGAGGCTGCACCGTTGCCGTGCAAGAGAGGTCGAGCGGCGCGTTCCAGGCATTGCAGACCGGTTGTCGGTGTAGATCCACTTGGACGCGGGTGCGCCGCTCGAAGCGCTTCGCTTCCGCCGCGGCCCATGCGATGGTGCCGATCTTGAAAACCTATGCATAGCGCATGCGGCGCTCCATCGCGCAGCGTTAACGCGTGAGGTTGGCGGGGTCGAGGCTCGCGGCGACCGCCTGCGCCAGCCGGCCTACGCCGGTCACGATCGCGGCGCAGTCGGGGGCGGCGTACGACAGGCGCAAGGTGTGGTGGTCGGGCTCGGCCGGATAAAAGGCCGCACCGGGCACGTACAGCACGCCCTGTTGAACGGCGGCCTGGAACAGCGCCTGCGGATCCAGGCGACGGTCGAGGCGAGCCCAGAGAAACATGCCGCCACCGGGCTCCGGTGCGTCGATGTGGTCGCCCAGCGTCTGCCGCAGGGTGTCCACCATGGCGCGCATGCGCCGGCGGTACTCCTCGCGGGCGCGCTGCACCGCGGCGGGGCAGCGCCCCGAGCGCAGGTAATCCAGGGCGACCAGTTGCGTGATGGGCGAGGTGCACAGGTCCATCGTCTGCTTGGCGATCGCGCAGCGGCGCAGCACATCGGGTGGCGCCACCATCCATCCCACCCTGAGCGAGGGGGCCACGGTTTTCGAGAGGCTCGACAGGTAGATGACCGGGTTCCTGTCGCCTGCCTGCCGTCGACCCGACGCGAAGATCGAATCCACCGGCGCGCCAGCGAAGATCAGTTCACCATAGGGGTCGTCCTCGATGATCAGGAAGCCGTATTCCATCGCAAGGCGCACCAGGTGCTCGCGCCTTTGCGGCGAGAGCAGGGTGCCGCAGGGGTTGGAGAAGGTGGGCACCGTGTAGAGCAGCTTGGGCCGGCGCGCGGCGGGCAGGTTGCGCAACATGGCTTCGAGTGCGTCGACCTGCAACCCGGCATCGTCGACCGGCACCGGTTCGATGCGGGCACCTGCCAGCCGCAACGACTGGATGGCCGCAGGGTAGGCCGGCGTCTCGATGCAGACGGTGTCGCCCGGCTCCAGGAACACCCGCACGAGCAGGTCCATGGCCTGTTGCGAACCGGCGGTGACCAGCACGTCGGCGGCCTCGCAAACGACGCCCCGGTCGCCGCTCATGCGCGCCAGCGCCTCGCGCAGCTCGGGCTGGCCTTCGGTGGCACCGTACTGAAGCACGGCCGCGCCGCCCTGGGCGAAGACACGGGCGCTCGATTGGGCCAGGCCTTCGCCGTCCAGCAATCCGGGCGAAGGGTAGCCGCCGGCAAAGGAAATCATGCCGGGCCGGCTGAGGTACGGAAACAGCTCGCGGATCGGCGAGCCTGCGGGCTGCGCGAAAGGAGCGGCAAACGCGATGTCATTCATGGCGCGAAAGGGTTGCAACGCCACCGCGTCAGGCGGCGGCCGACGGGGCGAGCGCGGCGAACACCGCATCGATGGAGCGCTGCTGGGCCGCCTCATACAGCGCGATTTCGTCGAGCACCGGCGCGCCCAGGTCGCGCTCGAAAGCCGCCTGCGCCGCGTCGGCGGCGTAGCTGCGCTGTTCGGTGCCGCCCAGGTTCGACTGGAAGATGCCTGCCGCGCTGACCGGCAGGAAGTCTTCGTACACGATGGGGTCGGCTACGACCGCACCGCTGGCCACCAGCGCGTCGAGGTCGGCCGCTGCCATACCTGCCGGAGCCTTGGCTGCCACCAGGCGATAACGGAAGAAGGCCAGCTTGTCGCGGCGCAGCGTGTCCAGGTCATCGGGGAACTGCGCGAAGGCCTGGGCCAGCCGTTCGCTGTAGCTGCCGGAGCCGTTCTGCGGGTCGCGCACGTCCGCCAGCAGGCGGTCGTACAGCGCCCGGCCGGTACGGGTCAGCGCCACGCCGCGTTGCTCGATTTCGCCGAAGCGCGCGGTATGGCTGCCCACCGCGTCGACATCGGGAAAGCGCACGGTCTCCACCAACGCCTTGAAACTGGTTTGACGCAACAGGATGGGATGGCGCCGCGGCGGCGGGCCTTCGACCACCTCCTTGGCGGCAATGCCCCGCAGCGGCATTTCGCGCTGGGCCGCATCGATGTCGAGCGTGCGTGGCGTCAGATGGTTGATGTGCGGGCCGCTGAAGCACACCACGTCGGCGATCAGCCGATGCGCGTCGTGCAACTGGCGATAGGTTTCGGCACTGACGGTCGCTTGGCCGTGCCAGCGGAAGGTCTCGCGCACCTCGGCGACGAATTCATCGGCCTGTGCCTCGTCGAGGCCGCCCGCCGCCTCGGCAGCCGTCGTCAGCGCCAAGGCGCGTTCCGAGAAGATGCGGCGGCGGGCGAGGATGGTGCGGGCCTGTTCGCGCAAAACGGGGTCCGACAGCAGTTCGAGCCGCAACAGCGAAGTGAACAGGCGAAAGGGGTTGGCTGCCAGCGCGTCGTCACCGACGGGGCGAAAGGCGGTCGAATGCACCGGAACACCGGCCACCGACAGGTCGTAGTAGCCGACGGGCTGCATGCCCATCACGGCGAAGATGCGCCGGGCCTGCGACAACTCGGCCGCGGTGCCCAGCCGTACGGCGCCATGCCGCTCGACGTGCAGGCGTTCGAGGTCGCCCGACGCCTGGAGCGCCGCGCGCTGCTGCGGCGATTCGGCCAGGCAGGCTGCGTTGATGTCGGCCACGAGGTCCAGCAGCGTGCCGTACTGCGGGACTTCCTGACGGTACATCTCGGACATGGCGCGAGAAAAGCGGGAGCGAATGTCGTCGGATGCGACGTGCGTGGGGTAGGTCATCGTAGGGGCTTTGAAAGGACGGGCGCTCGTGAGGACGGGCCCCAGGCGAGCACAGGTCATGAATTTTGTGAAAGCGCCCTGCAGGCGTCAAACAATGTTTCCTTGTGACTTGATGCCTGTATGGAATGAACTCGGCTATTGCGCTTTGCACTGCGCCTCATTGAAGGCTTGGCGTCATTGGTGGAATTAGTTTACGATAGGAAACTTGAGAAACAAGCGCTGCCGCTTCGTTCTCGCCTTCGACCTCTCTCCACTCCTTGACGAGAACCGCATGACCTCTTCCTCTGATCGCATTCGCCATCTGTTCGATGCGCTGGGCGTTCCCGCCGGCCGTTTCACCGAAGGCACGCTCGCCGTCCGTTCGCCCATCGACGGCACCGAAATCGGTCGCGTGCAGCCGCACAGCGCTGCCGAGGTGACTGCCGCTGTGGCGCGCGCCCACGCGGCCTTCCTGGTGTGGCGTGACGTGCCTGCACCGCGCCGCGGGGAATTGGTTCGCCTGCTGGGTGAAGAGCTGCGCAAGGACAAGCAGATCCTCGGCGAGCTGGTGTCGCTGGAGGCCGGCAAGATCGCCACCGAGGGCCTGGGCGAGGTGCAGGAGATGATCGATATCTGCGACTTCGCCGTCGGCTTGTCGCGTCAGCTCTACGGCCTGACCATCGCCTCCGAGCGTCCGGGCCATCGCATGATGGAGTCGTGGCATCCGCTGGGCGTGGTGGGTGTCATCACGGCATTCAACTTTCCCGTGGCCGTGTGGGCATGGAACACCGCGCTGGCACTGGTCTGCGGCGATGCGGTGGTGTGGAAGCCTTCGGAGAAGACGCCGTTGACTGCGCTGGCCTGCCAGGCGCTGTTCGAACGTGCTGCCGCGCGGCTAGGCGATGCACCGGCCCACCTGTCGCAGGTGGTGCAGGGGCTGCGCGATGTGGGCGAGGCGCTGGTCGACGACCCGCGCGTCGCGCTGCTGTCGGCCACCGGCAGTACCCGCATGGGACGTGAAGTGGGTCCGCGCGTGGCGCGGCGTTTCGGTCGCGCGCTGCTCGAACTGGGCGGCAACAACGCGGTCATCGTTGCACCGTCGGCCGATCTGGACCTGGCCGTGCGCGGCATCGCCTTCGCTGCGGCCGGCACCGCAGGGCAGCGCTGCACCTCCACGCGCCGCCTCATCGTGCACCACAGCGTGCGTGAAGCGCTCGTGGCTCGTCTCAAGAAGGCCTATGCCGGCCTGCCCATCGGCAATCCGATGGAGTCGAGCACGTTGGTCGGTCCGCTGATCGACGAGGCGGCCTTCCAGGGCATGCAGACCGCCCTGGCCGCCGCCCGCGCCGACGGCGGCACGGTGACCGGTGGCGAGCGCGTGCTGGAAGCCGAGTTCCCTGATGCCTTCTATGTCCGGCCTGCCATTGTCGAGATGGCCAGCCAGACCGACACGGTGCGCCATGAAACCTTCGCACCGATCCTGTACGTGCTGGGCTACGACGAGTTTGCCGAGGCGCTCGCGCTGCAGAACGACGTGCCCCAGGGGCTGTCGTCGGCCATCTTCAGCAATGACCTGCGCGAAACGGAAACCTTTCTGTCGGCCGCCGGGTCGGACTGTGGCATTGCGAACGTCAACATCGGTACCTCGGGTGCCGAGATCGGTGGCGCGTTCGGAGGCGACAAGGAAACCGGCGGAGGCCGCGAGTCCGGCTCGGACGCGTGGAAGGCGTACATGCGGCGCGCCACGAACACCATCAACTACTCGCGTGCACTGCCGCTGGCCCAGGGCGTGCAGTTCGACGTCTGAGGGCCGTCGGTTCCGTCGCTTCGACGGGCTTTGATCTAATGCTTCCCATGAACGCAAGCGACGACACGATCAGCCATGACATGGTGCTGGGCCAGCGCATCAAGCGCTTGCGCCTGGGCCGCGCCTGGACGCTCGAGCAACTGAGCCAATTCAGTGGCCTGGCCCGCTCGACGCTGTCCAAGATCGAGAACGGCCAGATGTCGCCGACCTATGACGCGCTGCTCAAGCTCGCCGGCGGGCTGCAGATGGACCTGGGCGCGCTCTTCGCGCCGCAGGCCGCGCCCGCGCAAGCCGGACGCCGCAGCGTCAATCGCAGCGGTGACGGCCTGGCGCATTCCACGCCGCACTATGAGCATGTTCTGCTGTGCAACGAACTCTCGCAAAAGGACATGATTCCGTTCAAGTCGCAGGTGGTGGCCCGGTCTTTCGACGAGTTCGAGGACTGGAGCCGGCACGACGGCGAGGAGTTCGTCTATGTCCTGTCGGGGGAGGTGACGCTCTACACCGAGTTCTACGAGCCGACGCTGCTGGCCGCCGGAGATTCCTGGTACATCGACAGCCGGCTGGGGCACCGTGTCATCAGCCGCAGCGCTGAAGATGCGCAGGTGCTGTGGGTCAGTACGACCAACCCCAGAACGTAGAGGGGGCTGGCCCGCGTTCACCCCACGCGAAGTCCAGCCGCGCGAACACCTGCTGCGCAGATCTCTTCGTCTTCGTCGCCGGTGCCCCCGCTCGCACCGATGGCGCCGACGACATGGCCCGACGCGTCCCGGATGAGAACCGCACCGGCCTGTGCGAGAAACTTTCCATCGGCCGTGGCCGCCAGCGACACGAAGAAGTTCGGATTGCCCTTGGCACGCTCGGCCAATGTGCGGCTGGAAGCGCCCATGCCCACCGCGCCCCAGGCCTTGGCCCGTGCGATGTCGAAGCGGAACATGCTGGCGCCATCCTCGCGCTGGAAGGCCTTCAGATGGCCGGCGTCGTCCAGTACGGCGATGGCCATGGGCTTGTATCCCGCCTCGCGCGAGCGGGCCAGGGCGCCATCGATGATCTGGTTGGCTTGGTCGAGGTTGAGAGTGGTCATGGACATCCGTGGGAGAAGGTGAGAGGTGTGGGTGCGGTCAAGGCTGACCGAACAATCCCACGAGGCTGGTCGCCCCCTTGACGCGGCCGTCCAGCTTTTCGAGCAGTTGCGCCTGAGTCAAGCCGGCGGGCAGCGTCCCAGGCTCCAGGTCGGTGGCGATCAAGGTGAAGATGTAGTGATGCTTGCCGGTGCCCGCGGGTGGGCACGGACCTGCATAGCTGCCGGACCCCGAGGTTCCCCGACCTCCCACGAACTTTGGGGAGGGCACGCTGACCTCGTTCTCGCTGAATCCCGTGACTGACGCGGGAATGCCGTAAGCGACCCAATGCACCACGCCGAGACCGCTGCGGCCCTCGTGGTCGAAGACGGTCAACGCGAAGCTCCTGGTTCCCGAAGGCATGTTCTTCCAGTCGAGTGGCGGAGAGACGTTCTGGCCCACGCAGTTCGGGTTTTCCTTGGCATTGCCGGCATTCTTGAGCGCCAGGTCGGTGCCATCGGCGAACTGCGGCGAGGTCAGCTCGAACGGTTTGCGGGCGGAAGGAGAAGGGCCTGCACCCTCGGAGGCCGGCTTCATCGCACAGGCGCTGACCAGCATCGCAAGCGCCACACCAGCGACGCATCCAATCTTCTTCATGGGGCTTTCCTGTTCAATAGAGGTTCATTCTGGCAACAAACCGATCTCGCCGGCGATCTTTCCAAGGCGTCGATGCTCTTCGTGCAGGAAGGTTTCCAAGTCCTTCGGAGACCCGCCGGCGGATGCGATCGGCCCGACCGCCAGTATCCGTTCCCGCAGCGCGGGGTCACCCAGGAGCTTGCTGATCTCGGCGTTCAGCCGTGTCACCACGGACGTCGGGGTGCCCGCCGGTGCGACCATCGCCATCCAGCCTGACAGCTCGACGCCCGGCAGGTATTCGGCCACCGTTGGAACCTGTTCCCAGCCTGCCACGCGCTGGGCCGTGGTAACGGCCAGCAGGCGCAGCCGCCCTTGCCGGGCGAATTGCGAGCTCGAGGCAAGGTCCGCCACCACGGCATCCGCATGGCCGCCCATGATGTCCTGCAGTGCCACCCCCACCGAGCTGTACGCCACCAGGTTGGCCTGCGCCTTGCTGCGTGCGTTGATGAGCCGCGCGATCATGCCGCCGAAGGTGCGAGGCCCTTCGTTCGCGATCGACAGCTTGCCCGGTTCTCGCTGGCTGCGCGCCACGAGGTCCTGCATCGATGCGATCGGGGAATCGGCTCTGACGAAGATGCCGAAGGGGCTGTCGGCCACGAACGACACCGGCGCGAAGTCCTTGAGCGGGTCGTACGGCAAGGTCTTGAACAGGTAGCTGTTGGTGACCAGAGCGGCGGCCGTGGCGAAGTACAGGGTGTAGCCGTCCGCGGGCGCACGGGCCACCGCCTGGGCGCCGATCACGTTCTGGCCACCGGGTCTGTTCTCGATCACGAACGCCTGTCCCAGCGTCTTTGCCAGTCCGTCGCCCAGGAGGCGAACCACCGTGTCGGGGCCGGACCCGGCAGGCTGCGAGAGCACCACCTTGACCGGTTTGCCCGGCCACCTGTCGTCTGCGCGCGCCAGTCCTGCGTGCACCAGCACCGAGGCGCACAGTGCGCCATGAAAGGTTCTTCTTTGCATCGTTGTCTCCGGTTGTTTTTTTATTCCAGTCGCGATGCCAGCGCGCCGCACAAGGCCCGCAGTTCATCGGCGTTCGCCGCCACGCCGTACACGTAGCGGTCCGGTCGCACCAGCGCCGCAATGCATCCGTGGCGCTCGAACCATGCGGCAAGCACGCCGTCGGCTTCTTGCAGATCCGGCCCCATGCGCAAGATGCGCATGCCTGCGATCGGCATTGGATCGGCCATGGGTGCGTCGACGTCTTCCTCCAACACCAGCCACCACCCATTGCCGGCCACCGCATCGAAGCGAACGCATGCCGTTCCTTGCGCGATCCAGGGCTGCGGGAAGAGGGTGCCGTTGGCGGGATGCGAGACTGGCGACAGCAGGCCGTCGGTGAGCCCTGGAATGACGTCCTGCCGCGGCACGTCGCGCACCACGCCGCCGCACTCGGCCAGCAGCTGCGCATCACGTGCACGTGCCTTATCCGCGTCGCGTTCGCCGATCACCGCGCCGATGTTCTTGATGCGACTCGTGAGCTCGCGCACATGGGCCTTGCGCTCGGTGCCGTAGGTGTCGAGCAAGGCCTCGGCCGCGGCGCCCTGCACCTCGCCCCTGAGCACCGACGCCAGCTTCCAGCTGAGGTTGGCCACATCGCGCACGCCCTGGCACATGCCTTGCCCCAGGAAGGGTGGCTGTTGATGGGCGGCGTCGCCTGCGATGAACACCCGGCCGTTGCGCCAGCGCTCTGCCACCAAGGCATGAAAGCGATAGCTGGCCTGGCGCCACAGCTGCCCGTCGTCGGGCGTGAGCCAGCGCGACAGCAGCTTCCAGGTCTCCGCGGACTCGGTGACCTTCTGCGGATCCTCCCCGGGCTTCAGCGAGATCTCCCAGCGCCGGTGGTTGCCGGGGCCGATCACGAACGTGCAGGGCCGTTCCGGCTCGCAGTACTGCACGCTGACTTTCGGCAGCTTGGCCAGGCCGCTTTCGTTGGCCAACACATCAACCACCAGCCAGGGTTCGTCGAATGCGAGGTCTTCCAGCGGCAGTCCGATCCACTCGCGCACGCTGCTCGACGCGCCATCGCAAGCGACGACGTAGCGAGCCCGGACCTCGGACGCGGTACCGTCTTCCCGACGGAGCATCAAAGTCACGGCATCGGGTTCCTGCCGGAGGCCGGTCAGTTCCACGCCCAGTTCGACCTGGGCGTTGGGGAATTGACGCACGCGCTCGCGCAGCAGGGCTTCGACCGGTGGCTGCGTGAACACGTTCGATGGTGTGTAGCCCAGAGGATACGGCGGCTCGATCATCGTCAGCCGCTTGATGAGCTGCCCGTCCACACCGTAGTACTCGGAGGGGGTGAAGGGGTCGATGTGACAGGCCACTTCTTCCGCCACGCCCAGTTGCTGGAACACGCGCATCACTTCGTGGTCGACCGCAATGGCGCGCGGCTTGTCGTAGACATCCTTGAGTCGGTCACAGACATGCACGCGCAGGCCCATGTCGGCGAGCAACCCTGCGGCCACGGCGCCCGACGGGCCGAAGCCGACCACCGCGACGTCGTAGAGGCCGCGTTCTTCTGGCAGTGCCATGGTCTCAGTCCTCGGCGCGGATTGGGTTGGTCAGCGTGCCGATGCCTTCGATCTCCACTTCGAAGCGGTCCCCAGCCTGCATCCACACGGGCGGCGTGCGCGCCTGGCCGACGCCGGCAGGCGTGCCCATCACGATCACGTCGCCGGGCTCCAGCGTCAGCACATCACTGAGCAGCGCGATGGTTTCCGCCACGCCCCAGATCATGTCGGTGGTGTTGGCGCTCTGCATGACCTGGCCGTTCAGGCGTCCCTCGATCTTCAGGCCCGTGGCAGCCGGCGGCAATTCGTCAGCGGTGACGAGGACCGGGCCGAAGCCACCGGTGCCGTCGAAGTTCTTGCCGATGGTCCACTGCGGCGTGCGCTTCTGGTAGTCGCGCACAGACATGTCGTTGAAGCAGGTGTAGCCGAACACATGCGAAGGCGCGTCTTCCTGGCGCACGTGCCGCGGCACGCGGCGGCCGATGACCAGGGCCAGCTCCGCCTCGTAGTCGAACTTGACGGACACCTTCGGCAGGATGCCGGGCTGTCCATGCGCGATCAGCGACGTCGCGCCACGGAAGAAGAACCACGGGTATTCCGGCTTCTCGCGACCGCCCTCCTTCGCATGGTCGAAGTAGTTCAAGCCGAGGCAGATGATTTTGCCGGGCTCGGGCACCAGCGGTGCCAGGGCAAGGCTGGCCATCTCCAGGCGGGGGGCATCCGAGTCCAGCGCTGCCTTGCCGGCCGTCGCCAGGTCCACACCCTGGGCCAAGGCCTCGCGCAAGCTGGCGGGTACCTGGGGTTGGGTTTGATTCAGGTCGATGACGGCGTTGCCGTCGACGAGGCCGAGCCGGGGCTGGCCGTCTTTCAGGAAGGTCGTGAATTTCATGGTGTGTGCGAACGGAGAGAGAAAAGTGCAGGGACTCGGTCAGCCCGGGGTCCTGGCGAAGAACACGTGCTTCTGCGCATCCTTCAGGCGCGGCGAGGGAGGTTGTGAAATGCCCCACTGGTCGACCCGGCCCGCGGGCCAGTTCCAGTCATCCGGGCCGCCGGGGCGGTAGCTGTCGTCGATCTGTTCGACCTCGGCCGTGTACTCGATGACCTCGCCGAATGGGCCGATGAAGTAGTTGAAGGCGTTGTCGCCGGGGCCGTGCCGGCCTGGGCCCCACTCGATCGGATGGCCCGCATCGCGCATGCGCCCGCCGCCGCGCATGACGGACTCGAGGTCCGGCATCACGAAGGCAATGTGGTTGAGCGCATCGTTGTCGGTGTCGCCCAGCGCGATGCTGTGGTGGTCGCTCCCGCAATTGAGGAAGGCCATGACGCGGGTGCGATCGGACAGGGTGAAGCCGAATGCAAGCTCGAAGAAGCGCCGCGTCGCCTCGACGTCGTGGGCGTTGAGCACGGCATGGGCCAGGCGTATCGGCCGGTCCGCGGCTTCGTGGGCATCCGCATGTCGCTGGTCGCCATGCACCACCTGGATCAGCCGCCCGTCCGGGTCCCGGACGGTCAGGCCGATGCCGCCTCCCGGCGCCTCGATCGGGCCGAGTGGCACCTCGATCCGGCCGCCCGCCTGCAGGCTGGCCTGGGCCACAGCTTCGAGTGCCTCGGCGCTTCGCGCCCTTAAGGTCACGTGGCGGATATCGGCGACGGGTCCGCCGCGGTGCACCGCCAGCAGATGGTGGTCTGCACCGGTGCCACGCAGGTAGAGCGCGTCGTCCTCGCGCGCGGCCACGTCGAGATGCCAGACGCGGGTATAGAAATCTTCGGCACGCGCCAGGTCGGGGACGTTCAGGGCCACGCTGCGCAGACCGCCGATCCAGGGTGATGTCATGTGCTTTCCTTCGAAGTTGGCGCCAGCGCGCGCGCCAGGAAGCGCCGCGCATTGCCATGGGTGAGCTGGTCGACCACGCCCGCATCCACGAACGCGGATTCGATCTGCGAAAGGGGCGTGGCCTCGTGAAAGTTGAAGGGGTAATCGGTCCCCACCAGGAGTTGACTGGCGCCGAACTGGTCGACCAGGTGCTTCAACGTGGGCGGATCGAACACCAGCGTGTCGAAGAACAGGCGCCGTGCCTGCTCTGTCGGCGCGACCTCGATCTGCTCACGCAGCGCAGGGAAGACGGTCCAGCCTTTCTGCAGCCGTGGCAACAGCGACGCCAGCGTGCCGCCGCCATGGCTGAAGGCCATGCGCAGCCGAGGCCGGCGAAGCAGCAGGTTGGTGGTGATCACCGAAGCGGCCGCCAGGCCCACGTCGGTCGGGTACGCCAGCACCTGCTGCAGCGGCGCCGGCCCCACCAGGCGGTCCATGCCGGTCGGCTTGAGCGCATGGACGAACACCGCGGCATCGAGCGCCTCGCAGGCTTCGAAGAAGGGCGCGAAACGCGGGTCGCCGATGGGCGTGCCATTGACGTTGCTGCCGATCTCAACGCCCGCGAAGCCGAGCGTCTCGATCACGTACCTCAGCTCAGCGATCGCCAGGTCGACGTCCTGCAGCGGCACCGCACCCATGCCGATCAGCACGCCGCCGGACTCGGCCGCCATGGCGGCGATCTGCTCGTTCAGGTACCGCAGCAAAGGGGCCGCATCGGCAGCGCTCATCCAGTACGACAACAGCTCCGGCATGGGCGAGATCGCCTGGTGCGACAGGCCCATGGCGGGCAGGTCGGCGAGCCGGTGCGTCACGCTCCAGCATTTCTCGGACACGGTGCGGTAGTTCTTGCCGGCGATCATCACGTGGCGATGGCAGAGGCCATTCGCCATGGGCGCCTCGACGGTCGAGGGCCAGTCCGTCGGCACCTTGTGGCCCAGATAGGACGGAAACTCTGCCGGCACCACATGGGCGTGGACGTCGATGCCGCAAGCGCACCGCGCCCGCCATCTCGCCCCGCCAGGTTGCGCCGTGGGCGCTTGCACACCATCGAACATGCTTGTCTCCTGTTGCTCGGCGCAGCGCGCACCGGCGTTCTTGGAGGAGGAGCTTAGGGATGTGCCTCTGATTTATGAAGCGGATTCTCTATATACATAGAATCCATGCGATGGATATCAAGAATGTGGACCTCAACCTGCTCGTCGCGTTCGCGGCCATGACCGAGCAGCGCAGCGTGACGCGCGCGGCCGAGTCCGTTGGCCTGAGTCAGCCCGCGATGAGTGCCGCCGTGGCGCGGCTGCGGCTGCTGTTCGACGACCCGTTGTTCGTGAAGACGGCGCGGGGCATGCAGCCAACGCCGCGCGCGCTCGCGCTGGCAGAGCCGGTCCGGCGTGTGATGGAGGCCATCAAGACCGAGATCCTGCCCGCCTCGGCCTTCGATCCCGCAACGGCCGCCGAGCGCTTTGCGATCGTCACGCCAGACATTGCCGAAGTGCACTTCCTGCCCAGGATCCTGGCGCACTTCGTCGAGGCGGCGCCTTCGTGCAGACTGCAGACCTTGTCGATGTCTCGCCATGAAGCAGCGGATGCGCTCGCGTCCGGCGCGGCCGACCTTGCCATCGGCTATCTGCCGGATCTGCAGAAGGCCGGGTTCTTCCTGCAGAAGCTGTTTCGCAACGACTATGTGTGCATCGTCCGCCGCAAGCATCCCGCGATCGGAGAGCGCCTGACGCTGAAGGCCTACCTCGCCGCGTCCCACGCGGTCGTCAGCCCTGACGGGCGCGAACACCTGCTGGAGCAGGCGCTGCAAAAGCGCGGCCTCGAGCGCCGGGTGGTGGTGGGCCTCTCGCACTTCATGAGCCTGCTGCCGCTCATCGAGAGTTCCGACCTGGTCGCCACGGTGCCGCGCGACCTGGCCAACATCTGCGCCCGCCACGGTGATATCCGCATCGTCGCGCCGCCGTTCAAGTCACCCGTGGTGGAGGTGCACCACTTCTGGCACCGCCGCTCCCACAAGGACCCGGCCAACGTTTGGCTCAGGAGCCTCATCTACCGCCTGTTCTCGGAGGCGCAGCGCGCCGGCCCCTGAGCCGCCTGGCAGAAGGCTGCTCTCGGAATCAGCGCATCGCGTGCTTCGCCGCCCGCACGATGCTTGCCGCATCCACGCCGAAGAAGTCGCGCAGCGCCGCGCGCGTGTCGCTGCGCCCGAACCCGTCGGTGCCCAGCGTGAGGTAGCGGCGGCCTTCGGGCAGGAAGGCGCGCACGCTCTCGGGCACGGCGCGCACGTAGTCGGTGGCCGCGACGATGGGGCCGCGCGATGCGGCGAGCTGCCGGGCGACGAACGGCGAGCCGGCATCGTCTCCGCGCAGGGCGCGCGCCTCGCAGGCCTGGCCGTCGCGTGCGAGCTCGCTCCAGCTTGTCACGCTGATCACCTCGACGGCGATGCCAACGGCTGCGAGCTGCTGCGCCGCCTTCACGACCTCAGTGAGGATCGCGCCCGAGCCCATGAGCGTGACCTGCGGTGCCGTGCGCTCCGCCGACGCATCGCGCCAGCCCTCGTAGTGCCAGCAGCCGCGCAGGATGTCCGCGGCGGCCTCGGCCGGCACGTCGGGCTGCGCGTAGTTCTCGTTCATCAGCGTCACGTAATAGAAGACGTCCTTCTGCTCGACCAGCATCTCGCGGATGCCCGCGTCGACGATCACCACCATCTCGCCCGCGAAGCCGGGGTCGTAGGCCTTGCAGTTCGGGATGGTCGCGGCCACCAGGTGGCTGCTGCCGTCCTGGTGCTGCAGGCCTTCGCCGCCGAGCGTGGTGCGGCCTGACGTAGCGCCAAGCAGGAAGCCGCGTGCGCGCTGGTCGGCCGCGGCCCAGATGGCATCGCCCACACGCTGGAAGCCGAACATCGAATAGTAGATGTAGAAAGGCAGCATCGCCAAGCCGTGCACGCTGTAGCTGGTGGCCGCGGCCGTCCAGCTGGCGATGGCACCGGCTTCGCTGATGCCTTCTTCCAGAATCTGCCCGTCGGTCGCTTCACGGTAGCTGAGGATCGAGTCGATGTCTTCCGGCGAGTAGCGTTGGCCGACGCTCGAGTAGATGCCGACCTGCTTGAACAGGTTGGCCATACCGAAGGTGCGGGCCTCGTCGGCCACGATGGGCACCACGCGCGGACCCATCGTGGCGTCCTTCATCAGGTTGCCGAGCATGCGCACGAAGGCCATGGTCGTGCTCATCTCCTTGCCAGCCGCTGCGACCGCAAACTGCGCGTAGGCCGCGAGCGTGGGCTTGGCGACCACGTCGCACGCGGTCTCGCGCCGCGGCATCGCGCCGCCGAGCGCCGCGCGGTGCGACTGCAGGTATTGCATCTCCACACTGTCGGCTGCGGGCTTGTAGAACGAGAGCGAGGTCGCCTGTTCGTCGGACAGCGGCAGGTTGAAGCGGTTGCGAAATCCGATCAGGTCCGCACCCTCGAACTTCTTGTGCGAGTGCGTGGTCATCTTGCCCTGGCCGGCTGCGCCCATGCCGTAACCCTTTTTGGTGTGGGCGAGGATGACGGTGGGCTGGCCGCTGTGGGCGGCCGCTGCGGCGTAGGCAGCGTGGATCTTCACCAGGTCGTGGCCGCCGCGCTTCAGACGGTCAATCTGCTCGTCCGTCATGCCCTGCGCGAGGCGCTGGAGTTCCTCGTTCTGGCCGAAGAAGGAGTCGCGGTTGAAGCGGCCGTCCTTGGCGGCGAAGGTCTGCATCTGGCCGTCGACCGTGTGCGCAAAGGCACGCGCCAGCGCACCGGTGGTGTCGCGGGCGAAGAGTCCGTCCCAGTCACTGCCCCACACCAGCTTGATGACGTTCCAGCCGGCCCCGGCGAAGAGCTTCTCCAGCTCGTCGATGATGCGGCCGTTGCCACGCACCGGGCCGTCCAGACGCTGCAGGTTGCAGTTGACCACCCACACCAGGTTGTCGAGCTTCTCGCGCGCGGCCAGCGTCAGCGCGCTCATTGACTCGGGCTCGTCCATCTCACCGTCGCCGAACACGCCCCACACCTTGCGTGCGTTGCAGTCGAGCAGCTGTCGATCGGTGAGGTAACGCATGAAGCGCGCGTGGTAGATCGAACTGATGGGCCCGATGCCCATCGAGCCCGTCGGGAACTGCCAGAAGTCCGGCATCAGGTACGGGTGCGGGTAGCTCGAAAGGCCGCGTGCGCCGGTGCTTTGCGTGAAGGCGGGCGCCGTCAGCTCCTGCCGGTAATGCGCGAGGTCGGCTTCACTCAGGCGACCTTCCAGGAAGGCCCTCGCGTACACACCGGGCGAGCTGTGCGGCTGGAAGAACACCAGGTCGCCGCCATGGCCTTCGTTGCGCGCATGGAAGAAATGGTTGAATCCGACCTCGAACAGGTCCGCCGCGCTGGCATAGCTCGCGATGTGGCCACCGAGCTCGCCGTAGGCTTGATTGGCCCGCACCACCATTGCCAGCGCGTTCCAGCGCATCAGCGACGCGAGCCGCTCCTCGATGGCGAGATCGCCCGGGAAGGCGGGCTGTTGGTCGACCGCGATGGTGTTGACGTAGGGCGTCGCCAGCTCTGGCTGCCAGCCGATGCGGCGTTCGCGCGCGACGCGGGCGAGTTCGTCGAGCATCTGACGCGCGCGTTCGGCGCCGTGCGCTTGGACCAGCGCGTCGAAGGCTTCGCGCCATTCGGCGGTTTCCTGCGGGTCCGGGTCGGTCGCTGCAGGGGCGAGCAGCGCATGCATCTGGGAGGTGGAGATCGGGGCGTTCATGTCGGCACTTTAGGCCGTTGCGGGCCGAATGGGGTGCCGTCTCGCCGGCTCGTTGTCCCTCGATCAAGAAATAATATGCCGTCAGAACGACCATCGGCAGCACTTCATGAAACTCGACCCCCTCGACCTGCGCATCCTCGACGAACTGCAGCGCGACGGCGCGCTGTCCAACGTCGAACTGGCGCGCCGCGTGCACCTGTCGCCCTCGCCCTGCCTGGCGCGGGTCAAGGCGCTGGAGACGGCCGGTGTGATCGACCGCTACGTCGCGTTGGCCAGCGCGAGCGCGCTGGGCCTGGGGCTGAACGTCTTCATCTCGATCAGCCTCAAGACGCAGAGCAAGGAATCGCTCGGTGACTTCGAGCGACGCATTGCCGAGCACGACGAGGTGATGGAGTGCTACCTGATGACCGGCGACAGCGACTACCTGATCCGCATCGCCGTGGCCGACATGGCCGCCTTGGAAAAATTCATTCTTGAGCAGCTCACGCCGATCCCGGGGATCGAGAAAATCCGATCGAGCTTCGCGCTCAAGCAGGTGCGCTACAAGACCGCATTGCCCTTGCCTCGATAGCCGGTTCCGGCACGCGGTCTTCAGACCGTGCGATCGAGGTCGACGGCGAATTCCTCCTCTGCCAGGTGATCGAGCTGCCGGAGCGTGCACCGCAGCACCTCGGCCTCGCTCATGGCGCGATCGGCAAGCCAGGCGAGTACCAATTGGTCATGAAAGCCAATCCAGGCGCGCAGGCAGGCGCGCGCCTTTCGAGAGGGCTGGAGCATTCCGAGAACCTCGCAAATGCGATCGATCGCCTGCTGGCGCGATGCCTCCCAAATCTCGGCGATGGTGGCATTGATCGCCAGGTTGTGAGAGCGCGCCCTGAACAGCGCGTCGCCCTGACGGTCCTTCACGGCCTTGAGGTGCGCGCGCAGGAACGACGCAATCTGCTTGCGTGCGGTGTCGCCGCGAAAGGACGCCACTTGCGTTTCGTTCATCCGCTGGGCTGCTGCGCGGCTGACTTCGGCATAAAGCGACTCCATCGACCCGAAGTGATGGAAGAGCAAGCCATGGGCGACACCCGCCTCGCGGACGCTTCCTTCTCCCGGTGATCAGAACGACTCTCTTTGTCAGTCATCGTTTTGATCATAGAGGTTCGCCAGGGCCGGCACCGACGAGCATCAGGGAATACCAGCCGCCAACGGAATCGGCTCTTAGCCCTGGCGCGAAAACTTCCTGCCCACAGGACGTGCTGGAACCGGTCCTGTGTTGAGTTGCAATAGGTTGTTCCCGCTGAGGCGAGAGGCTGGGGGCTTGTAGTTGAAGGCCGAGTGCGTCCTTTGGGCGTTGTAGTAGCGCAGGAATGCAGGCAGCCATGCGGTGCGCTCGGCGCTGTTGGCCCAGACGCGCCCATGCGCCCACTCGCGCAGGCACGTCTGGATGACTCGCTCGGCCTTGCCATTGGTCTGCGGGCGGTAGGGCGTGGTGAATGAGTGCTTGATGCCCAGGGCCTGGCAGGTCTTGGCAAACAAGTGCGATCGGTAAGCCGAGCCATTGTCCGTGATCAGGCGCTTGATCTTCACGCCCAGCGCGTCATAGTGCGCCACCGCCGCCAGGAGGAAGTTCACGGCCGAATCCCTGCGCTCGTTGGCATGCATCTGCACAGCCCGCACGTGAGTGATCGTCGATGGCCACATGAGCGACCTCCCAGCCGGCGCCTCGCGTGGCATCGCGACGATCGCCCGTCACACGATGGCTCGGATGCACGATGCGACCGAGCTTCTTGGTGTCGATGTGCAGCCGCTCGCCGGGCGCTTCGCGCTCGTAGCGAATGATGGGCGCAGGGGGTCGAGCGCCTTCAGGCTGGACAGCCCCAGGCATGCGAGCAGGCGGCTGACCGTGGACACGCTGCGCCCGACGATGGAGGCAATGCGGCGCATGGGCATGCGCGAGCGGCGCAACTGCTCGATGCGTTTATTTCACGCGTTTCGACATCAGGAAGTAGGGCATCCAGATCGCGCAACTCACGAGCAGCACGACGATTTCTAATTTCACGCCAGACGTCACTGCGGACCCAAGCAGCAGCTTGAGAAGCTAGACGTCTATGCAGAAAAAACCGACGGCGGAGATTGTCACGGCACAGAAAAGCTTTGGCACGCGTCTGGATTTACTGAAAAAGAACTAGGAGAGCCAGAACACCAAGGCGACTTGGACAACGCCTCCGATGAACTCGAAGCCGATCGGCACAGCGGCACGAAAGTCGAAGAGAGGGCTGATCGGGTTGACGAGCGAAAAGTATCTTCAGGCACAAAACTATGCATCGGCTGCACCCGCAATTTCTCTCACACGACCGCTGCTAAGGTAACATTGCTACAGAGAAGCACTACTGCGCTGGAAAGATGGGAAATCACTGACATGACGCTCAAGTCGTCCCAGATCGCAGCGCTGTTCGATACCCTGGCTGCGCACTCTGAAGGCATCGTTCTGGTCGATGAGTTGACCCGCATTGTCTGGATCAGCGATGCATATCTGCCAATCCTTCCAAAGCTCTCGATCAACGAGGCATCGCAACTGATTGGCCGCAAAGCGCAAGACGTCATTCCCAATACACGGCTGCACGAGGTGGTTGCTACCGGGCAACCGGTAATGATGGACTTGATGGTATCTTCTGCCGGCACCTTCCTGGTCAGCCGCATTCCGCTGCGTGACAAAAGAGACCGTGTGACCGGTGCCATTGGGATAGTCTGGCTCACGGATCCGATCGGATCATTGCGGCCATTGATGTCGAAGTTCGTTGCTATCAACCACGAATTGAAGTCACGGCAGTTGCATTCTCGCAACGCTAGAAATGTCCAATATACGCTGGACGATTATCTCGGAAGCAGTGGTGTAGTCCGTGAGCTGAAAAGAAAGGTCAAGCTCTTTGCGCAGTCCGGAAGCGCCGTCCTCCTCCTCGGGGAAACCGGAACTGGCAAGGAAATACTGGCCCAGTCTATCCATGAGGCATCGTCTAGAAGAAATGGGCCATTTGTTGCAATCAATGTGGCGGCGATACCCGAGACCCTTCTTGAGGCGGAGCTTTTTGGTGTGGCACCAGGCGCTTACACTGGCGCAGAGAAGAACGGACGGCGCGGCAAGCTAGAGCTCGCGAACACTGGGACTCTGTTTCTTGATGAAATCGGCGACATGCCGTTGTCGATTCAAGTAAAATTGCTTCGCGTACTGCAAGAACGTGTGCTGGAGCCTCTGGGCGCCAACAAACTTGTGGCTATCGATGTGCGACTGGTATCTGCCACAAGCGTTGATCTGCAAGCCAAGCTTCGAACAGGGGCTTTCCGAGCAGACCTTTATTACAGGCTTAGTGCACTGCCAATTCACATACCACCCATTCGAGAAAGAGCTGACGACATCCCAATGCTTGCAGAGGCTCTACTAAGGCAGATTGCAGGCGCAGATTCATCGCCGCAGAAGAAACTGACGCGCGACGCGCTCACCAAGTTGTCGCGCGGCACGTGGCCCGGAAATTACAGGCAGCTCAGGAATGTCTTGGAGTATGCCGTTGTGATGTGTGAAGGCAGTTTCATTCGTCCCGAGCACATCGAAATAACTTGGCACGAGCCGGCTTCAGTTTCAAACTCGACTCGATCTGGAGTGGGAGAGTACTCTTCGCTTGAAACAATTGGACCCTTGACAGAACAGACTCGCGCCTTTGAGCGTTCGATTATACGGACAACAATTTTGGCATTCAACGGCGATAAAAATCGAGCGGCCCTTGCGCTTCAGATATCTCGGGCGTCGCTCTACCAGAAGTTGAAGCCCTGAGGTTCTACTTCGACAGTGGATTTGATCAGGCCCTCAGCGTTGCGCCACCGTCGACCACCAGACCATGGCCAGTAATGAAGTCCGTTTCATCACTCGCCAAGATCAGTGCCGCTCTCGCCACATCGTCAGGTGTGCCCAGCCGACGCAATGGCGATTTTTCTTCCCATTTCCTCCTCAGGCTCACACTCTCGAACGCCTTGGCAGTCATTTCGGTCCGTATAGACCCCGGCAATAGATAGTTGACCGTGATGTTGTATTGACCAAGTTCAAGTGCCAGTGTCTTGCTGAGGCCTACTACTGCATGCTTGGACGCGGAGTAGGCACACAGCCCTTTGTCGCTCCGTTCCGCCATGATCGACGCGTTGTTAATGATTCTGGCTCGCCCTTGTTTTCCCGCCCGCTCGCGCAATGCTGGAATGGCAGCGCGGCAGAACCGGAAGACGCTGCGTGAATTGACCGAAAATTCGTGGTCCCAATGTTCGTCCAACGTATCTTCGGCCAGCGCAACGGTCGACACGCCCGCGTTGTTGAAGAGGATGTCCAGCCCGCCTCCACAACGCATGGCCATTTCAACAGTAGCCTCGGCCGCACCGTCGTCGTTCACATCCTGCGCCAGCGGAAAAATTCGGTCAAAATCAGGATGAGCGCTCGTAATTCCAGAGCTTTCCCTGTCGACCGCGATCACCACGGCGCCTTCCCGCGCAAAAAGGCGCGCAGCAGCGTGGCCAATGCCGGACGCGGCGCCCGTGATGATCGCAATCTTTCCTTCAAGACGGCTCAGAGAAGGCAAGCTTTGGTGTTGCTGGGGCTCAGGCATCTGAAGATCATCCATCGGGTAAGAATCTTTTTATTTGGAGGGACGGCTCATCTTGCAACTCGTCGGTTGCGTGCTCTCGGCAGCACCCCAAACGACCTCGGAGCGAAATCCGTAGCCTGTTGTTTCGGCCTCGTATCTAACGCCTCGCTCCCCTTTTTTTGTCCAGACGCCAAGGTACATCGGCGCTTGAAGTTGGTGATCGTCGGCACGCATCACAACCTCTCCAACCGGACTCTGGTACCTCATCCCTTCGAGGGCGAACGCAACCTTGCGCGGCTCCGTCGACTTTGCTTTGGTCATCGCGGCACGCAGCATTTGCATGCCGTTCCAATGCGCCGCAAAGATGAAGTCTTCCCCGGTTTTCTGCTTGAAGCTCGTCGCGATTTTCTCGAGCACCGGCGCGGGCGCGTTGCTGCCCCAGTTCCAGATCACATTGACCCTGTTCACGCCCCATTCACCGATTTGCGATGGTATTCCCGGATTGTTTGCGTTCAAGGTGTAAAAATTCGTGCTTAAACCAAACTCCCGGGATGCCTTCAGCAACAGGGCCAGATCGCTGCCCCAGTTCGACGTGATGACCGTGTCGGCACCTGACCTCGCAATTTTGGCAACGTATGGCGCGTAGTCACGCACGGCGCCGATAGGCACATAGTCCTCCCCCACGATCTCGACGTCTGGCCGCTTTTTCGACAGGTAAGCGCGGGACGCCTTGGCTACTTGCTGGCCATGCGTGTAGTTCTGGTTCAGCAAGTAGACTTTTTTGACGCCGCTCTGATCTTTCAGATAAGTTGTCAACGCCTCAATCTGCATCTCGCTCGACGGGAAGAAGCGGAAATGCCAGAAACTGCATTTATCGTTGGTGAGGCCAGGGTCCATGGCGGCATAGTTCAGGTAGACCATTTCACCCGTTTCCTCTCGCTGTGCTTGCTTGTTGATGGCGTCTACGAGTGCAAAAGCAACGCCTGACCCGCCACCTTGCGTTAGAAACCTGATCTTCTGATCGTAGGCGGCACGGAGTGCGTTTGCACTCTCCTGTGGCGTCCCCTTGCCGTCAAAGGGAACGATCTCGAAAACGGGATCATCTTTCTGAGCGGTCGCGTTCAATTGCGACACCACCTCCCGCAGTTGATTTAGAGCGCCTTGCCCCGTTGCCGCAAATGGACCGGTGAGAACGTCAACAAAGGCTATCTTTACGATTTCATTGGCCTTGGCGCCGAACGATGCCGCCAGTCCAAGGGTGAGAGCAAGAAGGGCAATTCGTTTGATATTGGCGATGGCGGAC
Source organism: Variovorax ginsengisoli (assembly GCF_030811835.1). Lineage (GTDB taxonomy): Bacteria > Pseudomonadota > Gammaproteobacteria > Burkholderiales > Burkholderiaceae_C > Variovorax > Variovorax ginsengisoli_C. The sequence goes on from NZ_JAUSRO010000022.1 coordinate 72,190, forward strand.
ATGGTTGATTTAATTGAGTGAGCCAGGGGCTGCATTGTTGATTCGGAACCTATTTCGTCAGAAATTTCGTGACTAGCAGATCGGTGGTTCCCTGAGCGCGTAGTTGCTCGGAGAGGGCGTGTTCGCGGCTATAACCTTCCAGTTGACCGATTCCCTCTGTGGCCCGAGTACACTGTTTTGTGTAAAGCACTGACATGGAATCGTTGTCAGCAATCTTTCGAGCTATCTGCGACGCGCACTCCTGCAGGTCCGCGCCATCGACGATTTCCAGAAACAAGCCACCCGTTCCGATGCGTTCGACTTCCAGGGGCAGACCCGTAAGCGCCAAGTAATTCACGATCGCTTTTCCCAACGCGGTTCGCGCATGACTGATACCGCCGAGCACGCCCACCTTCACTTCGGGCAATGAAATCCGCGTACCCGAGGCAGCAATTGCCAGATCGCAACAGCAAAGCATCGAGAGCCCCGCACCAGCAACAGATCCATGCGCGGCACCCACAAGCGGTTTCGGGAATGACAGCATGGCGTCGTAAAGAGCGTCCCCAAGGTCCGCGGGACCGGCCCTGCCTTCGCGCCATGCTCGCTGTTGACCTGCGAGATCTGCCCCGGCGCAGAAGTGCTTGCCAATTCCAGCCAATACCACGACGCTTACGTTGGGGTCGTTCGCACAACGACCCAGCGCTCGAATGAGTTCCTCGATCAACTCGACCGTCAACGCGTTCACTGGCGGGTTGCTCAGCGAGAGCCACTCGAGTCCGCCGTCGTGTCGTGCAGCAAGCGTCACGGTGTCACCTCGCTATCCGTCGGAATGAGCAGGTCCTGAAATTGGGTACGAAGCTGCTTCTTGTCGACTTTCCCGGTCCCGGTCTTCGGAAGTTCGCTGACCTGGACGACGCGGTCCGGCACCTGCCAGGACGCAACCTGCTGTTTGACGTGATGGAGAACTGCCTTCTCGTCCAACGCCACACCGTTCAAGGCGACTGCGATCAAGACTGGGCGCTCCTGCCATCGTTGATGAGGCACACCGATTGCGGCAACCTCCTGGATCCCATCGCAGCTCTGCGCCGCGCGCTCCAACTCGAGCGAGCTGATCCACTCGCCACCCGACTTGATGATGTCTTTCTCCCTGTCCACCAGTTGCATATATCCCTCGCTGTCGATGTTCGCGATGTCGCCTGTGCTCAACCATCCATCCGAATTCAGCGCTGACTGCTGGGAATTGAAGTAGCTTTCGATGGCCCAGTGACCCTGGACTTCCAACGCGCCACGCGCTGAGGGGCCCCACGGGACCTCCCTGTGGTTGTCGTCCACGATGCGCAGGTCGACGCCGAAGGGCGGGCGTCCCTGTTTCAACTTCAGACTTTTCCGATCCGCGACATCCATGTGCTGATTTCCGTTTTTCAGCTGGTTCAACGTGCCCAACGGACTGAGCTCCGTCATTCCCCACGAATGCAGCACTTCGATGCCCAGGGTTTCCAGGGTCTCGATGGCCTGGGAGCTGCATGCGGAACCACCGATCAGGGCGCGCTTCAGACGCGATGGCGCTCTTCCTCGGATTGCGATTTCGTCGATCACGCCGATCCAGACGGTGGGAACGCCTGTGGACATCGTGACGCCGTGCGCTTCCATGGCATCGAACAGGCTGCTGCCGCTCATGTTTGGTCCGGGAAGCACAAGCTTGGCGCCGACCATCGGCGCCGCAAAGGGGAATCCCCACGAAGCCACATGGAACATGGGTGCCACTGCCAGGACGACGTCACGCGCGCCGACGTTGAAAACGTCAGGTGAAACCATCGACATGTACATCAACAAGTTCGAGCGGTGCGACGTCAACACGCCTTTAGGACGACCCGTTGTGCCCGACGTATAGCAAAGAGCGCAAGCCGTGTCCTCGCTGAACTCGGGCCACTCAAACGTCGAAGAGTTGGAGTCGATGAGTTCCTCGTACAGGGCGTCTTCGACCTGTCCCTCTCGATGCTCGAAACAAACCCAGTGCTTGACACCACGGCATCGCATCCGAAGTTCTGCCACGAGCGAAGAGAAATCGGGGTCATAGAAAACGACCAGATCCTGCGCATCGTTGACTATGTAGTCGATGTCGTCTAGATGAAGGCGCGGATTGATCGTGTGGCACACCGCCCCCATACCCGCCACGGCGAAGTAGACCTCCAAATGACGGTGATCGTTCCAGGCAAGGGTTGCCACGCGGGCACCAGCAGACGTGCCCACACCCTTCAACGCGTTGGCGAGCTGACAACTGCGTGCGTGGATCTCTTCATAGGTCAGCGTTGAAGCGGCGCCATGCTTGTCGTACGAAACGACTTCAACGTCTCCGTGAAACCGCTGGGCATGGCGCAGGATCCGCGACATCAGGAGTTGTCTTGGCTGCATGAGATTGAGCATGATGAGATCGGCCTTGTGTTGAGTGGAATGAGAAGGAGGATGGCGTTCAAAATTGGCGACTGATCACCCGGGAGTGCCAAGTCCTCGTGTAGCCCTTGCTCGAAGGCGCCCGACGACGCCGGTTGGAAAGTAATAGACGGACAGCACAAACAGCACGCCCAGCCACAGCAGCCAGCGGTCGGGCGACAGCAGTGCCGCGAGCCAGGGCAAGCCGCTGGCCGCTTCGCTGCCGAGCTTGAGCAG
>NZ_JAUSRO010000023.1 GCF_030811835.1 Variovorax ginsengisoli
CCTCCACGCGTTGCAGGCCTTCGACCCGGATGTCGCGCACGGTGAAGGGCTCCACGGCCCAGGCGGCCGTCGCGGCCAGGGCACTGGCGACCACCGCAGCAACGCTACGCAGGCGAAAGCGACTGAAAGTTGTGTTCATGTGTGAAATGAGCCGGCGAGAATCGCCGGCATAAGTTAGCCAAAAAGCCCGAAGAGTCGATTGACGTCGTTGAAAAGTGCGACGGACATCATGACCAGCAGCAAAGCGACCCCGCCGCGCTGCAAACGGTCCATCCAGGCGTCGGAGACGCTCTTGCCTGTCAGGCCTTCCCAAAGATAATACATCAGGTGCCCACCGTCGAGGACGGGCAGCGGCATCAGATTGAGCACGCCCAGGCTGACGCTGATCAGCGCCAGAAAGACCAGATACTGCGTGATGCCAAGACTGGCCGACTTTCCGGCGTAATCGGCAATCGTGAGCGGGCCGCTCAGATTCTTCAACGATGCCTGGCCCGTCACCATCTTGAACATCATGCGCACCGTCAGCGCAGACACTTCCCAGGTGCGTTCGACGCCGCGCGTGATGCCATCGATCGGCCCCCGACGCACCGTCAACATCTGCGGCGGCGCGCCCACGTAGGCCGCAATCCGGCCCACCTTGGCGCCGTTCTCGTCGCGCACTTCGGGCGTGACCTGCAGCGTGAGTTCCCGGCCATGCCGCAGGATCGACCAGGCCTGTGTCCGTGGCTGTGCGCCGTCGACCGAGGCACGAATGATTTCTCGCAGCTGCTGTCCATCGATCACAGCCGTGCCGCCAACCGCCCGGACCAAATCGCCCGCCTGCAGGCCGGCGCGCTGACCGGCACCACCGGCCATCACCTCACCCAACGCCGGCCGCGTCATGGGCGACAGCACACCGATCTTGCGGAACATCTGTGCGTCGGCATCCTTGGCATCGAGGCTGCCGAGCGGCAACACCAGCTGCCGCGTCGGTGCGCCAGCGCCCTCACCCGCCACCTCGATGGTCAGGTCGCGACCGTCGAGCGCGCCGCGCGTCATGCGCCAGCGCAAGCCATCGAACGATTCCACAGGCTCGAGTTCGCCGTCAAAGCCTGCAGCCAGCACTTTCTCGCCACCACGCAGTCCCGCCTGTTCGGCCAGCGACCCGGCGACCGGCCGACCGAGTTGCGCCACGGGCTCCTGGACGCCGATCCAATTGACCAGCGTGTAGAGCGCAGCAGCAAGCAGCAGGTTCGCGATCGGGCCCGCCGCCACGATGGCCACACGCGAACGCAGGCGCTGCGCATTGAACGCGCGGTGGCGCTCCTCAGGCGGCACCGGGGCTTCGCGTTCGTCAAGCATCTTCACGTAGCCGCCCAACGGCAGCGCGCCGATGACGAATTCGGTATCCTGGCCGGGATGCTGTTTCCTGGGCTTCCACCGGTACAGGGCCGGGCCGAAGCCCACCGAGAAACGGATGACCCGGACGCCACAGGCCACCGCCGTGCGGTAGTGGCCGAACTCGTGAACGGCGATCAGCACGCCCAATGCAATGAGGAAGGCAATGACGGTGAGCATCGTGATTCCCTTTGAAAGACGGGTCAGGCCGCGAAGCGAAGCGCTGCGGCATTGGCAGCAGCGCGAGCGGCTGCATCCAGCGCAAGCAGGTCGCCCAGCGACGTCGGCCGCGTGGGTGCCACGGCCTCCAGAGTTTCGAGATTGACCGCATGAATACGGTCGAAGCGCAGTCGGCGATCCAGAAATGCTTCCACCGCTACCTCGTTGGCTGCGTTGAGCACGGCCGTGGTACCGGAGACGGCCCGCAGTGCATGCCAAGCCAGGCCCAGTCCGGGAAAGAGCTCGGCATCGGGCGCCGTGAAGGTCAGCGCGTGCATGTTGCGAAAGTCCAACCGCGTCGCGCCGCTTTCGATGCGGTCGGGCCACGACAGACCCACAGCGATCGGCACGCGCATGTCGGGCGTACCCAACTGCGCCATCACCGAGCCATCGGTGAACTGCACCATCGAATGCACCACGCTCTGCGGATGAATGACGACTTCGATCTGCTCGGGCGTCACGCCAAACAGGTGACGCGCCTCGATGACTTCGAGCGCCTTGTTCATCATGGTGGCGGAATCGACCGAAATCTTGCGCCCCATCACCCAGTTGGGATGGGCGCAGGCCTGTTCGGGCGTGACCGACGCCAGGGTCGACGCGTCGCGGGTGCGAAACGGCCCGCCCGACGCGGTCAGGATGATCTTGTCGATGCGCCGCGCCCAGGTGGATGGATCCTCGGGCAGCGACTGGAAGATGGCCGAGTGCTCGCTGTCGATCGGCAGCAGCGTTGCCCCGCCCTCCTGCACCGTGCGCATGAACAGTTCACCACCGACCACCAGTGCTTCCTTGTTGGCGAGCAGCAGGCGCTTGCCGGCACGCGCTGCCGCCAGGCAAGGTGCCAGGCCCGCCGCGCCCACGATGGCCGCCATCACGCTGTCAACCTCGTCGTGCGCGGCCACGGTCTCCAGCGCATCGGGCCCACTGAGCACGCGCGTGGCCAGCCCGCTCTGTTCGAGTTTCTGGGCAAGCAGTGCGGCATGCGGCGCGCTCGCCATGACGGCAAAGCGCGGCGTGAACCTCGCGCACTGGGCGAGCAATTCGTCGACCTTGGTCGCAGCCGTGAGCGCGAAAACCTCGAAGCGCTCGGCATGCCGAGCGATGACATCGAGCGTGCTGACGCCGACCGATCCGGTCGAGCCCAACACCGTGACGCGTTGTTTGCAGACCTCGGTCACAGCGACGCCAGCATCAGGGCAATGGGGAGCGCCGGCAAGAGCGCATCGACCCGGTCGAGCACGCCGCCATGGCCGGGCAGCAGGTTGCTGCTGTCCTTGGCGCCGGCACTGCGCTTGACGAGCGACTCGACCAGATCGCCGACCACGCTCATCGCCACCAGGAAAACCACACCGATCAAAAGCAGCCACCAGCCGCGCTCGGCCAGTCGCGTGTACAGGCTGGCAACGGTGGCCCCCAGCGCAGCATCGGCCCAGATCCATGCCAGTGCGAGCATCACCACACCAGCCATGCCGCCCCACACGCCTTCCCAGCTCTTGCCGGGGCTGATGGTCGGTGCCAGCTTGCTGCGGGTGAATTTGAGTCCGAAAGCCCGCCCGGCGAAATAGGCGCAGATGTCAGCCATCCAGACCAGCAGGAAAATCGAGAGCAAGAAGTTGATGCCGGCCATGCGCGCCTGCACCGCGGCCATCCAGGCGACCCACAGCGCCATCAGCCCACCCACCAGGCGCAGACCACGCGGAATCGAACCCCATCCCGGCACGGCCACGCGAAGCAGCGCGGCGCCACCCAGCACCCAGGCTGCGCTGGCGACCAGCCACACGCCGAACAGGCTCTGGTTGAGCAAGCCCAGCCACCACGACAGCGCGCAGAGCACCACCATCTCTGCGCCCAGAAACAGCGACATGGCCGGGCCGTACCCGTTCAAGCGGCCCCACTCCCACGCCGCCGCGCCGATCAGCACCAGCATGACGCAACCGAACGGTACGTACGACGGGTAGAACAAGGCCGGCAGCAGGATGGCCAGCAGCACGAGGGCCGTGATGATGCGTTGTTTGAGCATCAGGCAGGCTGCCTGTCCCGGGAGCCGCCGTCGAGCTGCGCCGAGGTTTTTCCGAACCGCCGTTCACGGCTGCCATAGGCGGCGATGGCGGCATCGAGCGCGGCCTCGTCGAATTCCGGCCACAGCTTGTCGCTGAAGAACAACTCCGCGTAGGCACTTTGCCAGAGCAGAAAATTCGACAGCCGCTGCTCCGCGCCCGTGCGAATGAACAGGTCCGGATCCGGCACGTGCGACAGCGCCATGGCCCGGTCCAGATTGGCTTCGGTCGGTGCCTCGCCACGCGCGGCCAATTGGGCCGCAGCGCGTGCAATGTCCCAACGTCCGCCATAGTTGAAGCAGACGTTGAAGACCAGTTTGCTGTTGTGCGCAGTCAGGCCCTCAGCACGAACCAGGCTTGCGATGATGCGTTCCGACAAGCCCCCCCGCTCTCCGATGAAATGCAGCTGTACGCCATCGGCAGAGAGCTTGGGAATTTCGCGTCCGAGCGCGCCGACCATCAGTTCCATGAGGCCTGAAACCTCTTCGACCGGACGATTCCAGTTCTCCGAAGAAAAGGCGAACACCGTCAACACGCCCACCCCACGGTCGATGCAGGCGCGCACACAGCGTCGCAGCGCCTCGACGCCTTGCTTATGCCCGGCCACGCGCGGCAGGAACCGCCTCGTGGCCCAGCGGCCATTTCCATCCATGACGATGGCGATGTGATGGGGCGTGGCTGGCGCTGTGCGCATCAGACGGCCATGATCTCGGCTTCCTTGGCCGCCACCAGGCGATCGATCTCGGCGATGTGCCGGTCGGTCACTTTCTGGATATCGGCCTCGGCACGCTTTTGGTCGTCTTCAGAGGCCAGCTTGTCCTTGACCAGCTTCTTGACGGCTTCATTGGCGTCGCGCCGCAAATTGCGAGTGGCGATCTTGGCGCTCTCGCCCTCGTTGCGCACCAGCTTGGTCATTTCCCTGCGGCGCTCTTCACTCATCGCGGGCAGCGGCACGCGAATCAGTTCGCCCATCGAAGAGGGATTCAGGCCCAGGTCGCTCTCGCGGATGGCCTTTTCGATCTTGGCACCCATGCCCTTTTCCCAAGGCTGGACGCTGATGGTTCGCGAATCGAGCACCGAGACGTTGGCCACCTGGCTCAGCGGCACGGCCGAACCGTAGTATTCGACGTGGATCGAATCGAGCAGCGCCGTGTTTGCTCGGCCCGTGCGGATCTTGGTCAGATTGTTCTGGAAAGCGGCAATCGACTGATTCATCTTCAAGTCGGTTGCGCTGCGAATGTCTGCAATGGTCATTTTTCTTTGCTCCTCAGGCATGCACCAGCGTGCCTTCGTCCTCGCCCATCACGACGCGCTTGAGCGCACCATTCTTGAAGATCGAGAACACCTTGATCGGCAGCTTCTGGTCGCGGCACAGCGCGAAGGCTGTGGCGTCCATGATGCCCAGATTTTTGCCAATGGCTTCGTCGAAGGTGAGCGAAGCGTAACGGGTTGCGTGCGGATCCTTCTTGGGGTCGGCCGTGTAGACACCGTCGACCTTGGTGGCCTTGAGCACGAGTTCGGCACCGATTTCCGCGCCGCGCAGCGCAGCGGCCGTGTCGGTCGTGAAGAACGGGTTGCCCGTGCCCGCGGCGAAAATCACGACCTTGCCCTCTTCGAGGTATTGCAGTGCCTTGGGGCGCACGTAAGGCTCGACCACCTGCTCGATGGCAATGGCCGACATGACACGCGCGATCAGTCCTTGCTTGTCCATGGCATCGGCGAGGGCCAACGCATTCATCACCGTGGCCAACATGCCCATGTAGTCGGCCGTGGCACGGTCCATGCCGACCGAGCCGCCCGCAACACCGCGGAAAATATTGCCGCCACCAATCACGACCGCCACCTCGACACCCATGTTCACGACCTCGGCAACCTCGCTGACCATTCGAACAATGGTCGCGCGGTTGATACCGAAGGCATCGTCTCCCATCAGAGCCTCACCGGACAGCTTTAACAAGATTCGCTTGTGGGCTGGGCGGGCTTCTGACATGGGAATTTCCTTGAAAGTGAGTGGCGGTGGCGAGTGTAAGACGTGGCTGTCGGAAGCAACAGGGTCAACCGACCCTGTCGTGTGGTTCGCCCTCAGGCGGCAGCTTTGGCGGCGGCGACCTGCGCGGCCACTTCGGCGGCGAAGTCGTCGACCTTCTTCTCGATGCCTTCGCCCACCACGTAGAGCGTGAAGCCCTTGATGGTGGTGCTGTTGGCCTTGAGCATGGCTTCGACGGTCTGCTTGTCGTTCTTCACGAACGGCTGGTTGTGCAGCGACACTTCCTTGAGGTACTTCTGCACGCCGCCTTCGATGCGCTTGGCGACGATGTCGGCAGGTTGCGTCGGCTTGCCTGCGGCTTCGGCGACCTTGCGGTCTTCCTCTGCCTTGCCTGCGGCCACGGCACGCTCCTTGGCGATCAGGTCGGCAGGCACGTCGGCAGCGGAGATGGCCACCGGCTTCATGGCGGCGATGTGCATGGCCACGTCCTTGGCCGACGTGTCGTCGCCCTCGAACTCGACCATGACGCCGATGCGCGTGCCGTGCAGGTACGAAGCGACCTTGCCATTGCCGGCGAAGCGCTTGAAGCGGCGAAAGCTCATGTTCTCGCCGATCTTGCCGATCAGGCCCTTGCGCACGTCTTCGAGCGTCGGGCCGAAGCCGTCTTGCTCGTAGGGCAGCGCGCCCAGTGCAGCCAGGTCGGCAGGGTTGTGCTTGGCGACCAGCATGGCAGCGGCATTGGCCAATGCCAGGAAGCTGTCATTCTTGGTCACGAAGTCGGTTTCGCAGTTGATTTCGATCATCGCGCCGGCATCGCCGTCGACGAATGCCGTGACGACGCCTTCAGCGGTGATGCGGCCCGATGCCTTGCCAGCCTTGTTGCCCAGCTTGATGCGCAGCAGCTCTTCGGCCTTGTCCATGTTGCCGTCGGCCTCGGTCAGGGCCTTCTTGCATTCCATCATGGGCGCATCGGTCTTTGCGCGCAGTTCGCCCACCATGCTTGCGGTGATTGCAGCCATTGTTCGTTCTCCGTATTCAAAAAATCAGATCAAAAAAAGGGGCCACAAAGCCCCTTCTTCAAGGCTCGCAGAGAGCACTCTCAGGCGGAAGCGCCTTCTTCGACTTCAACGAAATCGTCGCCGGTCGCGCCTTCGGCAACGGCCTTCACCACGTCGTTGCCCGCGTTGTTGCGGCCTTCGATGATCGCATCAGCGATGCCGCGTGCGTACAGCACCACAGCCTTGGACGAGTCATCGTTGCCAGGGATCACGTAGTCGATGCCTTCGGGCGAGTGGTTGGAGTCCACCACGCCGATCAGCGGGATGCCCAGCTTCTTGGCTTCGGCCACGGCGATCTTGTGGAAGCCCACGTCGATCACGAAGATCGCGTCCGGCAGCGCGGTCATGTCCTGGATCCCGCCGATGTCCTTTTCCAGCTTTTCGATTTCGCGCGTGAAGGTCAGTTGCTCCTTCTTGCTCAGCGAATCGAGGCCCGCTTCCTGCTGGGCCTTCATTTCCTTGAGACGCTTGATCGAGGTCTTGACCGTCTTGAAGTTGGTCAGCATGCCGCCGAGCCAACGGGTGTCAACGAAGGGCACGCCGGCGCGGCGCGCTTCTTCAGCCACGATCTCGCGGGCTTGGCGCTTGGTGCCGACCATCAGGATGGTGCCGCGGTTGGCGGTGAGCTGCTTGGCGTACTTCATCGCGTCCTGGAACATCGGGAGCGACTTTTCCAGGTTGATGATGTGAATCTTGTTGCGATGGCCGAAGATGAACGGAGCCATCTTGGGGTTCCAGAAGCGGGTTTGGTGACCGAAATGGACACCGGCTTCCAGCATTTCGCGCATGGTCGTCGACATAGGAATAACTCCAAAGGTTGGGTCTAAAATCCAGCCCGTTTTGCACTTCACCACGAAGCTGCAACACCTTGAGTGGGCTGGTTTGCGAATGTGCTTCGCCTCGAACAAATCCCCAAGACTTGCTGAAGAGCGAAACCCAAAGAGTATAGCACGCGCTACCCTCCGCCCTTCCCGATACTGTGCTCTGCCGACGCCACGCGCGTCACGCCGCCGGCCTTTCGATTCGTCGGACCGCAGGTTTATCGTGGCCTCATCCCCGGCCGGCCGGTTCATGCGCTGCAACAATAGCGCCCTGCGCTGCGGCCGCGTCCTGCGGTCGGCGCCATTCCTTCACAAGATCCAATGAAAATCGCGATCGTGGGCGCCGGCATCATCGGCGTCACCACCGCCTGGGAGCTGGCCAGCGACGGCCATGAGGTCACCGTCTTCGAGCGCCGCGGGGCCGCCGCTGAAGAGTCCAGTTTCGCCAATGCCGGCGTGGTCGCGCCCGGCTACGTCACGCCCTGGGCCGCACCCGGCATGCGGATGAAGGTGCTGCGGTCGCTGCTTTCCACCCACGGCGCCATCAAGGTGCGATGGCCGCTGGCCGCACGCGACCTGCGCTGGATGTCCCACTGGCAGCGCGCCTGCAAGCTCGAGACCTACCTGGCCAACCGCACCCGCATGCAGCGCCTGGCCTTCTACAGCCGCACCCGGCTGCACGAGATCACCGAAACCCGCGCGCTGAGCTATGAGCGCAGCGAGGGCTACCTGGTGCTGCTGCGCTCCAAGCGGGAGCGCAAGCTGGTGCAGCCGGGGCTGGAGGTGCTACGGAACGCCGGCAGCGTGTTTCGAGAGATCGATGCTGACGAAGCCCGCCGGCTGGAGCCGGCCCTGAGCACTGAAACCGAACTCGCGGGCGCCATCCATCTGCCCGAGGACGAAGTCGCGAACTGCCGGCAGTTCGCCCTGCTGCTCAAGCGCGAGGCCGAAGCGCTCGGCGCGCAGTTCCACTTCAACTGCAACATCGCGCCGCTGAGCCGATCGGCGCCGCGCTCGCTCGCGCTGGCCGCCGGCTCCGACGCCATTCCCTATGACGCTGTGGTCGTCTGCGCCGGCGTTTCGTCGTCGGCGCTGCTGCGCCCGCTCGGCATCCGCATGCCGCTGGCGCCGGTGTACGGCCATTCGGTGACGGCCCAGATCCGCGAACCGCTCAACGCGCCGCGCAGCGCCGTGATGGACGAGCGCTACAAGGTGGCGATCTCCCGCATGGGCTTGCGCGTGCGCGTGGCCGGTAGCGCAGAGATCGGTGGCCATGCGGACACGATGAACCCGCGTGCGCTACAGACGCTCTACAAGGTGCTGCACGACTGGTTCCCCGGCGCGGCCACGCTGCAGACCGGCGTGCAGCAGTGGAAAGGCGCCCGGCCGATGCTTCCCGACGGTCCGCCGGTGATCGGGCCGAGCGGCGTGCCCGGCGTCTGGCTCAACCTCGGACACGGCTCGAGCGGCTGGGCGCTCTCGTGCGGCAGCGCCCGGGTGCTGGCCGACCTTGTTGCGGGACAGGACGCAGGCATCGACCTCGAAGGTCTGGGCGTCGAGCGGCTGCGTCTTTAGGATCCCATCGCTGCAGAATGGCTGGATGTACCGCGTCACCTCCGCCACCGCCGCAGACCTGTTCGACATCACCGCGACACGCCGTATCGAGCGCGCGGCTGCGGCCGCCCTGCCCGCTCACACGCTGATGCAGCGTGCCGGCCTCGCCGTGGCGCGGCTCGCCATGGCAGTCGCGCCGCATGCCCGCACGGTCTGGATCGCCTGCGGCCCCGGCAACAACGGCGGTGACGGCTTTGAAGCGGCTGCGCAGCTCAGGCAGCGTGGTTTCATGCCCGTCGTGACGTTCGCTGGCGACGCAGATCGGCTGCCGCCCGATGCCAAGGCCTCGCTGCAGCGCGCCCGGGACGCCCAGGTGATCTTTGCGCAAGAGCCGCCCACGGACTACGAACTGACGATCGACGCGTTACTGGGCATCGGCGCGACCCGACCACCCGAAGGCGTGATGGTCGAATGGTTGCAGGAAATGGACGCAAGTGGCCAGCCGGTGCTCAGCGTCGATGTGCCGTCCGGATTGAACGCGGACACAGGCGTGCTGTCGCGCCGCATCAGTGCCGATGCGAGGACGCCCCGCGTCTGCCTGACCTTCCTGACGCTCAAGCCCGGGCTGTTCACCGCGAACGGCCGTGACGCGGCAGGCACGGTCTGGTTCGACGATCTCGGCTGCGACAAGCACGCTGAACCTCCCACGGCGCGGCTGGCCGGACGCCCAAAGGCGCCACGGCGCACTCATGCATCGCACAAGGGCAGTTACGGCGACGTCGCTGTGATCGGCGGGGCACCCGGCATGGCCGGGGCCGCGTTGCTGGCCGGATCGGCTGCGCTGCATGCAGGTGCGGGCCGCGTGTTCGTCGGACTGCTCGATCCGAGCGCTGCACCGGTGGACACGGCGCAACCGGAGCTGATGCTGCGCGACGGCCACACGCTCGACCTGTCGGACATGACTGCCGTCTGCGGTTGCGGAGGCGGCACCGCCATTCGCGCAGCGCTGCCGCGCGTCCTGACGACAGCGGCTGCACTGGTGCTCGATGCCGACGCGCTCAACGCCATCGCCGCCGACAGCGCGCTGCAGATGCAACTCGTGTCGCGCGCTCAACGGGGCCAGCCGACGGTGATCACACCGCATCCCCTGGAAGCGGCACGTCTGTTGGGTTACGCAGCCAGCGACGTTCAGGCCGACCGGCTGGCCGCCGCTCGCCAGCTCGCAACACGCTTTGGCGTCGTGGCGGTGCTCAAGGGTTCGGGTACGGTGATCGCCGCGGACGGCGATGCCTCGCCCGTGATCAACCTCACCGGCAATGCAAAGCTGGCGACAGCCGGCACCGGCGACGTGCTCGCGGGCATGATCGGTGCGGCACTGGCCGCGAAGCAGTCGCCCTTCGAGGCGGCATGCGAAGCCGTCTGGCGGCACGGCCACGTCGCCGACACCTGGCCGGCCGATGCGGCGCCGCTCACGGCCGGGACGCTGGCGCGCCAGGCGCCCGTTTGACGACGACTCAGCCGCGCCCGACGAAGGGCATCTTCGTTGCCATGACGGTGTGGAACAGCACATTGGCCTCGAGCGGCAGATTGGCCATGTAGAGCACCGACTGGCCGACGATCTTCACGTCGATCAGCGGCTCGATTGCCAGTTCGCCATTGGCTTGCGGCACGCCCTTGGCCATGCGCGCGGCGAGTTCGGTCATGGCGTTGCCTACGTCGATCTGACCCACCGCAATGTCGTATTTGCGCCCATCGAGCGAGGCGGTCTTGGTCAGGCCCTCGACCGCATGCTTGGTCGCCGTGTAAGCCGCCGAGTTCGGCCTCGGTGTGGTTGCCGAGATCGAGCCGTTGTTGATGATGCGGCCGCCTCGAGGGCTTTGCGCCTTCATCGTGCGAAATGCTTGCTGGATGCAATAGAACATGCCGTTGAGGTTGATGTCGACCACGCCCTGCCATTGCGCGGGCGTCCAGTCCTCGAACGGGCCGGGCGGATTGCCGACACCGGCGTTGTTGAACAGCAGGTCCACGCGTCCAAAGCGTTCGCAAACGGACGCGAACAATGCGGCCACCGAGTCCGCATTGGCCACATCGGTCGGCACCGCAAAAGCGCGCGTCGTCGCCCCCGATGCCTCCGCCACGTCGTTGAGCGGCTCTGGCCTGCGGCCCGCGAGGGCCACGTTCCAGCCATCGGCCAGCAGCGCCAGCGCCGCCGCCCGCCCGATGCCCGAGCCTGCCCCGGTCACGATGGCCGTGCGTGGGGATTGCGTTGTCTGTGTCATCAAAGTCTCCTCTGTTATTTTTGGGGGAATGCGCGTTTTCAGCGCCGGGGCTTGCGCCCCTTCATCTTGTTGGCAGCCTTCTTGACCGCCGATTTGAACGCCTGCATGGCCGACTGCGGACCGGCTGCGCCTCGGTCCGAACCGGCTTCCACCGACTTGGCCCGCGCACTGCGCTTGGTGGACGGCTTGGCTGGCGTTCCGGTCGCTGGTGGCACGCCCTTGTCCTTCATCGCACGGGCGTTGAGATCTTCGCCCTCGCGCACCAGGCGGAAGTCGATCTTGCGGCCGTCGAGGTCCACGCGGCTGACCTGCACCCGCACGCGCGTGCCGATGGCATAACGGATACCGGTACGCTCGCCGCGCAATTCCTGGCGCATCTCGTCGAACTTGAAGTACTCGCCGCCCAACTCGGTGATGTGGACCAGGCCCTCGACATACATCGCGTCGAGCGTGACGAAGATGCCGAAGCTGGTCGCCGAACTCACGACGCCGCCGTATTCCTCGCCCAGGTGTTCGCGCATGTACTTGCACTTGAGCCAGGCCTCGACGTCGCGGCTGGCCTCATCGGCGCGGCGCTCGTTGGCGCTGCAATGCAGGCCTGCGGCTTCCCACGCCAGTGTTTCCTTGGTAGGCGCGACGGTGGTCTTCTGCGGCTTGGTGGTCGGTGACTTGACGCGCGAGGCGAGCCGCTTGGCCAGCTTGGCATGCGCCTCGCCAGGCGTCGGCAGCACCGGCAACTGATACCTCGACCGGTTCAGGATCGCCTTGATGACCCGATGCACCAGCAGGTCGGGATAGCGACGGATCGGGCTGGTGAAGTGGGTGTAGGCCTCGTAGGCCAGGCCGAAGTGACCGCCATTGATCGGCGTGTAGATGGCCTGCTGCATCGATCGCAGCAGCATCGTGTGGATCTGCTGGGCGTCAGGGCGCTCCTTGGTCGCCTGGGCGATCGCCTGGAACTCGGCGGGCTTCGGATCGTCGGTGATCGACAGACCCACCCCCATGGCCTTGAGGTAGCCACGCAGGATTTCCTTCTTCTCGGTGGTCGGGCCTTCGTGCACGCGGAACAGGCCCGGGTGCTTGCCTTCGGCGATGAAGTCTGCGCTGCAGACGTTGGCCGCCAGCATGGCCTCTTCGATCAAGCGATGCGCCTCGTTGCGGGTGCGCGGAACGATCTTCTCGATGCGCCCGGCGTCGTCGCACACGATCTGCGTTTCGGTGGTCTCGAAATCCACCGCACCGCGTGTGCTGCGCTGCTTGAGCAGCGCACGGTAGACATCGGCGAGGTTGAGCAGGTCCTTGACCCGGTCCTTGCGCTTGGCTGCTTCCGGGCCTCGCGTGTTGCCCAGGATGGCAGCGACCTCCGTGTACGTGAAGCGCGCATGGCTGAACATCACGGCCGGATAGAACTGGTAGGCGTAGATTTCGCCATCGGCTGCCACCAGCATGTCGCAGACCATGCACAGGCGCTCGACCTCGGGATTGAGCGAGCACAGGCCGTTCGACAGCTTCTCGGGCAGCATCGGAATCACGCGGCGAGGGAAATACACGCTGGTTGCGCGCTCGTAGGCGTCGATGTCGATCGGCGATCCCGTCTGTACATAGGCGCTGACGTCGGCAATCGCGACAAGCAGACGCCAACCCTTGCCACGGCCGACCTTGGCCGGCTCGCAGTACACGGCGTCGTCGAAGTCCCGCGCGTCTTCGCCATCGATCGTTACCAAGGGCACGTCGGTCAGGTCGATACGGCCTTTCTTGTCGATGGGCCGCACCTTCTCCGGCAGCGCCTTGGCTTCCGACAGGCACGCCTCGGAAAACTCGTGCGGCACGCCGTACTTGCGTACGGCGATCTCGATTTCCATGCCGGGGTCGTCAATTTCGCCAAGCACTTCGCGCACGCGTCCCACGGGCTGGCCGAAAAGCGCCGGTGGCTCGGTCAGCTGTACGACCACGACCTGGCCCGCCTTGGCTGTGCCGGTGGCTCCCTTCGGGATCAACACATCCTGGCCGTAGCGCTTGTCTTCAGGCGCTACCAGCCAGATGCCACCTTCGTGGAGCAACCGGCCGATGATGGGCTGCTCCGGCCGCTCGATGATCTCGACCACGCGGCCTTCGGGACGGCCGCGCCGGTCCTGGCGCACGATGCGGGCCTTGACGCGGTCCTTGTGAAGCACGGCTCGCATCTCATTGGGCGGAAGGTAGATATCCGCTTCGCCGTCATCGCGCTGAACGTAGCCATGGCCGTCGCGGTGACCCTGCACCGATCCTTCGAATTCATCCAGCACACTGCTGGGTTGGCCGTTATTTTTGATACAATCTCCTTCGTTCCTGAAATTCAAACGCGTTGCAAGTCTCTTGCAACAAGTGGGCCCAGATGGCGGAATTGGTAGACGCACTAGTTTCAGGTACTAGCGAGTAACATCGTGGAGGTTCGAGTCCTCTTCTGGGCACCATACCTAATACAGAGAATCCCTGGTAGATCGTTGATTTGCCAGGGTTTTTTTTCGTCTGTACCACCATCACCGGCACGGATGGCCTCGTGCCATCATTCACGTCGAGTCCGACAAGCGCGGGGCTGCCGTTCCATGCGCGGCTACGGCACAGCCCGCTGTTGAAACAGCGAGTGACAGATTTCCCGAGGCGCAACATGGATGAGTGAATGGTTGGAGTCTATCCGCATCGTCGCCCGTCCCTCGGAAGCCGGGGTACTCGACGACATCGTTCGGCACTGCCAATATACCTTCCGCGAATGGCTCTGCATCCCGGAAAAAGACGGCTTCTCGCCGAGATCCTCAGTATTTGTGATTTTGATCGGGGATGTCGCCGGAGGCACCTCTTTTTGTGGCTATAATCGAAGTCGTTCCTGAAATTCGAACGCGTCGCAAGATGAACAATCTTGCGACAAGTGGGCCCAGATGGCGGAATTGGTAGACGCACTAGTTTCAGGTACTAGCGAGTAACATCGTGGAGGTTCGAGTCCTCTTCTGGGCACCATACCTCATACAGAGAATCCCTTGTAGATCATTGATTTACAAGGGATTTTTTTCGTCTGTAGTCCATGTGACGAGCAAGAGCCACGTGCGCCATGACCCGACACAGCGAACGCTTGCATGCGACGACGGGAAAGCTGTATATTCATACAGTCATCTGCAATGCAGCTACGCGGCAAGTGCGCCAGCGTGCTGCGTCTCCCTCCGACCCTCGCAAGGATTCACCATGAGCTACGCCGTTACGCTGCAAGACTTCCCCAACCTTCCCGCAGATGCCAAGGCCGATGCGGAAAAGCGCTTCAGGCGTGCCCTGGAAAAAGCGCTGGGAGAAGATGTGATGCCGATCTTCAAGGCATTCTCGGATGCCAGCGATGCCGGCCCAGACACGCTGTCTCGGGACGATTTACTGCTGGCCAATCGCTGGCCCAAGGCCTACGACCTGGCAAAGACGGCCGGCTTTCGCGACCTGGGAACTGCCGACGAGGCGTACTTCGAGCTGCGCACCAGTTGAGTTCCCAGGCGCGCTCGCAAGCCGTAACAAAAACGTAAGCACACGACATCTCGTCACATGTCGAGCGAATAATTTCACGAAACGCTGAAATTTTTGTTTTGCTGGAGATTGTGTGCTCAGTTGGTTTTCCCGTTGCTCTTGCGAACTTCACCTGCTTGAGCGCATTCACCGCCGGTGGTGGATGCGCATGTTCCCCAGCAAGCGCCTGTACCGCTGCAGTGCCTGCGGCCGAGAGCGTCTGGTCTCTGAGCGGGCCGTCAACGAGGCGGTCTGGGCAGCCCAACGCGAGAAAGTGCGCAACCTGCACCCGCGCTGAAAGACGCGCGCGATGTGCAGGGTTCAGATGGGCAGCGCGACCAGGTCGTGGCCTTCGACGCCGACGATTCGCGCTCGCGTGAACTCGCCCACCTTCAGTGTCTTGCTGATTTTTTCGGGGGGAAGCAAACGCACGGTGCCATCGATCTCCGGTGCGTCGGCGTAGGTCCGGCCCACGGCGCCCTTGCGACCCAGACCAGGTGCCGAGTCGACAAGCACCTGCATGGTTGCACCGACGCGCTTGTGCAGCCTGGCGATCGACACGGCTTCAGCCACTTCCATGAAGCGGGCGCGGCGTTGCTCACGCACTTCTTCCGTGAGCATGCCGGGAATGTCGTTGGCGGTTGCGCCCTCGACAGGGCTGTACGCAAAGCAACCCGCACGGTCAATGCCCGCCTCGCGGATGAAGTCGAGCAAGTGCTCGAACTCCACTTCGGTCTCGCCGGGAAAACCTGCGATGAACGTGCTTCGAATCACCAGCTCAGGGCACATTTCGCGCCAGCGCGCGATGCGCTCGAGATTCTTTTCGCCGCTGGCGGGTCGCTTCATGCGTCGCAGCACGTCGGGGTGGCTATGCTGAAGCGGTACGTCCAGGTACGGCAACACCAGGCCACTGGCCATTAACGGAATCACTTCGTCGACACTCGGGTACGGATACACGTAATGCAATCTGACCCAGGCGCCGTAGGGTTCGGCGATTTCGCCGAGCGTGCGGACCAGTTCGAGCATGCGCGTCTTGACCGGTTTGCCATCCCAGAAGCCGGTGCGGTATTTGACGTCAACGCCGTAAGCCGACGTGTCCTGGCTGATCACCAGGAGTTCCTTGACGCCACCTTCGAACAAGGCCTTGGCCTCACTGAGCACGTCGCCCACGGGGCGTGACACCAGGTCGCCGCGCATCGAGGGAATGATGCAGAAGGTGCAGCGATGGTTGCAACCTTCGCTGATCTTCAGATAGGCGTAATGTCGCGGCGTGAGCTTCAACCCCGCCACGCCAAACGCATTTGGAACCAGATCGATGAAGGGGTCGTGCGGCTTGGGCAGGTTGGCGTGGACCGCATCCATGACTTCCTGGGTGGCATGCGGCCCGGTCACCGCAAGCACGCTCGGGTGCATTTCGCGCACGAAGTTGCCGCCCTCCTCGCCCGACTTCGCGCCCAGGCAGCCCGTGACGATCACGCGGCCATTCGCGGCCAGCGCTTCGCCAATGGTGTCGAGGCTTTCGCGTACGGCATCGTCGATGAACCCGCAGGTGTTGACGATCACGAGGTCCGCACCCTCGAAGGTCTTGGAAGTCTGGTAGCCCTCGGCGCTCAGCCGGGTCAGGATCAGTTCGGAGTCGGTCAGGGCCTTGGGGCAACCCAGGCTCACAAAGCCGACCTTGGGTGCGGTCAGCGGGACAGTTCGTTCGGGGGCAACAGCTTCACTCATGCCCCTATTGTCCCAGCTAACGGGCCCAAGCGCCGCGAGCCCCCCATGAAACCGGGACCGCTGTTACGGCCGCTTGATACCGAAGGCTCCGAGGACCTGCTCGGTGTTTTTCTGCATCTGTTCCTGCATTTGCACGAACACGTTCTTGGACTGCTCCACATAACTGCCCATCAGCCCCTGAAGCATGGGGGACTGCAGGCTCATGAAGCGGGCCCACATCTCGGGCGTCAGCACCTCGCCGCTGCTGGCCAGTTCGGCCTGCACCGCGGTCATGGCCTGGATGTTCTTCTCCAGGTAAGGCCCCATGTAGCCCTGCATGGCATGACCATAAAAACGGATGATGCTTGCGAGCACGGGCTCGGTGAACATGGGGGCGCCGCCGGCTTCTTCCTCGAGAATGATCTGCAGCAGAATGCTGCGTGTGAGATCTTCGCCACTGCGCGCATCCCGCACCACGAAGGACGCGCTCTGCATGACCAGTTCCCTAATCTCCGTGAGCGTGATGTAGGTCGAGCTGTCGGTGTCGTAGAGCCTTCGGTTCGGATACTTCTTGATGACGCGCTGCGCCGGCTTGACCCCGGACTTCTTGCTCTGCACTCAGGACTCCTTCACGTGTTCACTCAGGATGCGCAGTCCATTCTAGGGAGCTGCTTTGCTGCGCCGCGACAAGGTTTACCCTGACCGGGCACGGACGCGCCAGCTCGCTTGGAATGCTGCAATAAGACAATCCAACGCGGGCACGGGAAAGTGGAAAAATAGGATGAGCGGAAAAGCCGCACCCAGAAAGTCGAAAAGCACCCAAGGGGTGCTTTTGAAGACTGGAAATAAACCTGCCAAATTTCCCCGCGATACTGAAGAACCGAATTCTTCAGAGGAGAAACTTGGTAGGCGCGATTGGATTCGAACCAACGACCCCCACCATGTCAAGGTGGTGCTCTAACCAACTGAGCTACGCGCCTGAGTCATATCTACCAAGACTCGAATTATAGCACTAAAAAAACCCGCTTCTCAACGACGACGCGCAGATCGCACGCCAGAAACTGCAGAAACGACTTTCAGCACCTGAACGAGCCGCGCTGCATCGGCGATCTCGATGGTGAAGGTCATCCAGGCCGTGCCTTTGAGCGACTGGGTCTGTACGCCGATCACGTTCATCTTCTCGCGTGCGAACACGTCGGAGATGTCGCGCAGCAAGCCCTGGCGATCGGCAGCCTCGACGGCGACGTCGACGGCATAGACCGACACTTCGCTGGCCTTGGGCTGGCCCCATTCCACGTCGATCACACGTTCTGCGCTGAGCTTGGCCATCGTGCGGAAGTTGCTGCAGTCCGCCCTGTGCACGCTGACGCCATGGCCGCGCGTGACGAAACCACCGATCGCATCGGGGGGTGCGGGCTTGCAGCACTTGGCGAGCTGCGTCATGAGAGAGGACACGCCGACGACCAGAACGCCGCCCTTGCCTGACTTCTCGCTTGCGCGCGGCTTCTTGATCTGAACGCCGTCGTCCGGATTGGCCGCCGGCTCTGGTGGCCGCAGCAAGATCTCGATATTGCGCAGCGAAAACTCGTCCTTGCCGACAACTTCAAAGAGATCGTCGGCCGATTTGAACCCGAGTTGCGATGCCAGGTCTTCGAGCCGCGTTGCGGTCTTGCCTTCGCGCTGCAGCAGCTTTTCGACCGCCTCGCGCCCCTTGGCCACCGTCTCGTGGGTGATCTGCGCGTTGAACCACGCACGCACCTTCGCGCGTGCACGGTGGCTGGCCAGATAGCCCAGCTCGGCATTGAGCCAGTCGCGCGAAGGGCCCCCTTCCTTGGCCGCGATGATCTCGACCGTTTGACCATTCTGCAGCGGCGTGTTCAAGGGCACCATGGCCCCGTCGATGCGCGCGCCGCGGCAGCGGTGTCCCAGGCTGGTGTGGACGGTGTAGGCGAAATCGACCGCCGTGGCGCCCTGCGGCAGTTCGACGATCGCGGCATCCGGCGTCAGCACATAGATGCGGTCGTCGAACAAGCCCTGCCCCTGTGGCCCGCCCGAAAGATCGCGCTCCCACGCCAGCAACTGGCGCAGCACGGCAATCTTCGCGTCGTATTCGCCGCTGGCCCACACGCCTGCATAGCCCTTGTGGCCCGCTTCCTTGTATGCCCAGTGCGCGGCCACGCCGTGCTCGGCATGCTCGTGCATCTGCTCGGTACGGATCTGGATCTCGATGGGTTTGCCGGACCGGCCTTGCGTGACCTTGCGCACGACGGTGTGCAGCGACTGATAGCCGTTGGGCTTGGGCCGCGCGATGTAGTCGTCGAATTCCTCGTCGATCGGCTCGAAGCGCGAGTGCACCCAGGCCAGCGCGGCGTAGCAATCCTTGACGTCGGGCACCACCACACGCAGCGCCATGATGTCGAAGACCTGCCCGAAATCGAGCGACTTGCCGCGCATCTTCTTGACGATGCTGTAGATATTCTTAGGACGCCCCTGCACGGTGGCGTCGATGCCTTCGCCGCGCAGCTGGCTTTCGAGCTCGGCACGCAACTGCGCCACATAGCCTTCACGCTCCACCCGCTTCTCGTCGAGCAGGCGGGCGATGAGCTGGTAGGTTTCCGGTTCCAGGAAACGGAACGACAGATCCTCGATTTCCCATTTGACCTGCCAGATCCCCAGACGGTTGGCCAGCGGTGCAAAAACCTGCAGCGATTCGCGCGCCACACTCTCAGGCACAGGCTGCTTGCTCGCAGCTGCATGGCGCAGCGTCTGCAGCCGCGAGGCCAACCGCAGCATGACCACCCGCAGGTCGCGTGAAAACGCCAGCAGCATCTTGCGCACGTTCTCGGTCTGCGCGCCGTTGCCGTCAGCCGTGTGCGCCCCAATGGTCGCCGAGCGGGCCTGCTTTTGCACATGAACGAGCTTGGTCGTCTCCACAGCAAGCGCGGCAAAGTTGTCGCCGAACACCTTGGCGATGACTTCCTGCGGGCGGTTCAGGTGCTGGCACGAATAGACGAGGTAACTCGCGGCCTGCATCGCCTCGGACCCCCCCATGGCGGCCACGATGGCGGCTACCGCATCCGCGTGCGCGAGCGTGTTCTCGCCTGAACCTTCCAGCCTTTCATCGGCGATCAATGGCTCGGCGAACGCACGCGCGCGCCCCAGCATGTTCTCCATGACGGGACTGCGCTCGGCCGTGGCTGCAGACAGCGGGTAGTCGACCACCGCCGGCTCCGCCACGGCCCGCACGGGCAGACTTGATGTATCGCGTTTCACTCAATCCAACAAAAAAGAAGTGACGACCGCGCGCTGCGCAGCCGGCACGAAGGTCGGGGCATGGCCCACACCCTCGAATTCGATCAAACGGGCCTTCGGCCCCCGCTGCACCATGTCCTGTGCGGTTCCAGCCGACAACAGGTCGGACTGCGCACCGCGAAGGAGCAGGGTCTGCGCAACGATGGCATCGTAGAGCGACCACATGACTGCCTCGCCCTGCGCGGCATCTTGCGGTGTCATGGCGCGCAGCGGCACGCCGATGGCAGGGTCGTAGTGCAGCAGGAATGAGGCCTGGGGAGCATCGTGCTGCTCCGCCGCCACCTTGCGCGTGCCGTCCGCGCTGCGCTGCGACGCGGCTACCACCATCGGCACCGACAGTGCAAGCCACTCCTCGGGCGAATGCGGACCGAAGCTGCGGGAGACCGCCCACATCGCGTCGGCCGCCTCCTGCAGCGAAGCGAAGCGGCCGGCTTGGCCGACGTAGCTTCCAATGCGCTGAACCGCAGCCGGATCGAGCGTCGGGCCGACATCGTTGATGACCAGCCGGCGGATCGGTACAGGCAAAGGCATGTCCTTGTAACCCGCGAGCACCAGCCCGATGAGGCCACCCATGCTGGTTCCAACATAGCCGAGCTGTGTGATGGCGCACTCGGCATGCAGCTGGTTCAGGAGCGACAGCACGTCGGCAGCGTACAGGGGAACCTGATACAGGGCCGGATCGGCGAGCCAGTCGCTCTGGCCGCGCCCGACGATGTCCGGGCACACCACCCGCAGCTCACCGCCTACCGCTTCGACCAGCGACTGCGCCAGCAAGTCGAAGTCACGTCCCTGACGGGTCAATCCGTGCACGCAGACGACAACGCGCGCGCTACCCGGATCTCCCCACTGCCAGTACGCCATGCGGTGACCGCCCTGGGGGTCGGCACAAGAAACGAAATGAAGGGCGGGCTGGGTCATGTCTCGAAGACGCTGGAAGGCGCGTTGGGTCGTCGCAGCATCCTAAATCATCTGCGGGCCTGTCACCGGGCCGCGCACGCCTGCCGCAAGCAGCTACGTCACTTCAGCTGCACCGAACCGGACACGTTCACCACCACCGACGTCTTCCCTGCCTCGACCGGCACCGGCGCATCGGAAGCCATCTTCATCGCTGACGCCTCCATGGCCATCATCCGCGGGCGTACCGGGCCGCCCTGATTGCTGTTGACGGACACCTCACGCAGGGTGTACCCGGTGAAACCGAAGCCGCGGCTCAACTCGTCGGCCTTCTGCTTGAAGTTGTTGATGGCCAGCGTCTGCGCCTCGGTCTCCACTTTGGCGCGCTGCTCGTTGCTCAGCCCGAAGCCGATGCCACCGACCGTGAGTGTGCTGATGCGGCCAGCCGTCTGCGTGATGCGCGGGAAGTCACGGCCTTCGAGCACCAGTTCCGTCGAACCCTGCCAGCCATTGATCTTGCCATCGCGGGTATAGCGCGGCGACAGGTTGAAATTGCCGGTGCGCACGTCGAGCTGGCCAGGCTGCGCGTTCCGGCGTGCCTCAGTCAGCGCCGCGTCGAGCGCCATCTTGAGTTGGGTCTGCACCGTGGCGGCATCCGCAGCTTCACGGGTGGTGGTCAGCGACATGCTCAGCAGATCCTGCTGCACTTCCACGGTTCCGTTGGCGGACAACTGCAGAACGTTCTGGGGCGGTGCCATGCCACCACTCTGCGCCAGGGCCGCGCTGGTGACTGTGAGCACGGCGCAGGCTGCGATCCATCGAGAAAATTTCAAAATTGGCACTCCACTCATTCGTTTTTAAGAGGCTTCGAACCGCCGTTGGCCGATCCGAGGTTGTCATCCTGCACTTAGGGCCGCTGGCTGCGAGGCAAGGTGTGCAAGCGTTCGGGCGTCATCGCCGGGATGCCTGGATAGACACGTGCCGGCGGTTGAGGTTCCATTGTCGGCGGAGGATGCGGCACGGATTGCCGGCGAACCTGCTCACGCAACTCGGCCAGCTCAGCTGCTGTCAGGCGACGGCCTGCGGCGGCCTGCTCGCGCCTGACTTCCTCACGCTGTTCGGCACGATGGGCTTGGACGGCCGCACGCAGTTCGCTTGGGCGCAGATCTTTCGCCGACGCCAGCGTCGCTGGCTCCGCCCACAAGGGCGAACAGGCGCCCGCGAGCAGAAAAGGCAGCGTGCGTGCGATCGAATTCATAGGGGATGGGAACATCAATTCTTCGACTTTGCCAGCGCTTTGCAACCGACGTATGCATGCTTCGCTTTTGTGCGCAAGTTATGTAACTTAGTGTCAGACAAGGAGCCGACCGGGAATTTGCCGCCCACAACGCCCTCAGAATCAGCGTTGTTACAAATTCAGTGTAGTAGAAATGACTCAAACTCTCACCCGCACCGACAAGGTTGTAATCGTTGACGACGACGCCCGCATCCGCGACCTGCTGCGCCGCTACCTGACGCAGGAAGGCTTCGAGGTCATCGTTGCCGAGGACGGCAAGGCACTCAACCGGATTTTGCTGCGCGACACGGTGGACCTGATCGTGCTCGACCTGATGATGCCGGGTGAAGATGGCCTGTCGGTGTGCCGCCGCCTGCGTGCGGCCAATGACCGCACACCGATCATCATGCTCACCGCCAAGGGCGAGGACGTCGACCGCATCGTGGGCCTGGAAGTCGGTGCAGACGACTATCTGGGCAAGCCGTTCAACCCACGCGAGCTGCTCGCGCGCGTGCACGCCGTGCTGCGCCGACGCCCGCCCCTGGAAGCGCCGGGAGCACCGTCCACCGACAACGAGACCGTGAGCTTTGGCCCGTTCAGTTTCGACCTGGGGTCGCGCACGCTGAAGAAAGACGGTGAAGAGTTGTCTCTGACCACTGGCGAATTCGCAATGCTCAAGGCGCTGGTGCGCCATCCACGACAGCCGCTGTCGCGAGAGAAGCTCGCACAGTTGGCACGAGGTCGCGAATTCGAGCCCTTCGACCGCAGCCTTGACGTGCAGATTTCACGCCTGCGAAAGCTGGTGGAAACCGACGCCGCGGCGCCGCGCTATATCCAGACGGTCTGGGGCGTGGGCTACGTGTTCGTGCCCGACGGCACGGCCTGAGCTTGAACGCGACGTGTCTCACCCTGGCACCACAGTCTCGGCATCGCCCGCCCCCGCCGAAGAGAGTTTCCAGTTCGCCATGCCGGGCCCGCTGGAAGGACTGGGCACCCCCCGCCGCCGCGTGAGACTCAAGCTTGGCTTCAGCCTTTTCTGGCGAACCTTTTTCCTGCTCGCACTGCTGCTGATTGGTTGCACGGTCGCCTGGCTGCAGACCTTCAGGGCGCTGGAGTATGAGCCGCGCGCCGTGCAGACAGCCCACCAGATCGCCTCGCTCGTGAACCTCACGCGTGCGGCGCTCGTGTATTCCGATGCGATCACGCGTGTGTCGCTCATCAAGACCCTGGCCGACCAGGAAGGCGTGCGTATTCTGCCGCGCGAGCCAGGCGATCGTTGGGAACCCTACACCAGCGGTGCGCTCGACGAACGCATGAACGAGGAGCTCATGGCGCAGCTGGGCGATGGCACGACCGTGGCCAATCGCGTCAACGAGGAGCCTGGGCTCTGGGTCGGCTTCACGATCGAGGGCGACATGTACTGGCTGCTGCTCGACCCGACGCGCTTCACCAGCGTGGGGGGGCGCACCTGGCTGGTCTGGCTCGTGACGGCCATGGCATTGTCACTGGCCGGCGCGGCGCTCATTACACGCTTCATCAACCGCCCCCTCAAGCAGTTGTCGCGTGCCACACGCCAAGTGCGCGAGGGTGAGTACGAGGCGCATCGGCTCGACGAAAGCGCGCGCACCAACGAAATCCGCGCGGTCAACATCGGCTTCAATCGCATGGCAGACCAGTTGGCGAAGATCGAGCAGGATCGGGCCGTGATGCTGGCCGGCATTTCGCACGACCTGCGCACACCGCTTGCACGCCTTCGCCTGGAAACCGAAATGAGTGTGGCCGACGAAGACGCGCGCAATCACATGGCGGCAGACATTGCGCAGCTCGACGCGATCATCGACAAGTTCCTCGACTATGCGCGGCCGGATCATGTCGAGGTCAAGCCCGTGCTGCTGCGCGAGGTGGTGGATGCGTGCAGCTACGCGGTCGAGGACAATGGCGACATCGCCATCAAGGTCGATATTGCACCGGACCTGCGCGTGCTGGCCGACGAGGTCGAGCTCACGCGCGTGATCTCCAACCTGCTGGAGAATGCGCGCCGCTACGGCAAGACACCCGACACCCGGACGGCCGACGTGACCATCCAGGCGCAAGCGCACAACGACACCGTGCTCATCAAGGTGCGCGACCATGGCGTGGGCGTATCGCCGGCCATCCTCTCGCAATTGACCAAGCCGTTTTTCCGGGGCGATGTGGCCCGTACCTCGGCCGCAGGCGCCGGCCTGGGCCTGTCGATTGTGGCCAAGAACATCGAGCGCATGGGCGGCACATTTGCCCTCACGAGCACACCGGGCCACGGCTTTGCCGCCCACATCCGCGTGCCGCGCGCGCCAGTACCCAAGAGCGAAACGGTGTTGTTCGCACGCAAGCATCCTGCCGCCTGAGCCGCACCGCACACGCCGAAGCAGACATACACGGGGCGGCTTGTCGCACCGGGCCTGGTGCAGGATCTCAGCGTTTCAGGGGCCTCAGGGTCTCAGCGAAAGAGCAATGTGGCGGCGCGCGCCTCCATGGCACGCCCCTCGCCCACCGGTCCCAGCTTCTCGGCCGTCTTGGCCTTCACATTGACTTGCGCCAGCGCAATGCCCAGCACCTGTGCGATGCGCGCGCACATGAGCGGAATGTGCGGCGCTAGCTTGGGCGCCTGCGCGATCACGGTGCTGTCGACATTGCCGATTTCCCAGCCCTGCGCACGCACACGGCGCGCAGCCTCGGCCAGCAGCACGGCCGAGTCGGCTCCGCGGAACTGCGCGTCGGTGTCCGGAAAATGCCGGCCGATGTCTCCCAGCCCGGCAGCGCCGAGCAGCGCGTCGGTGATCGCATGCAGAAGCACGTCGGCGTCGGAATGACCCAGCAGGCCGGTGGTGTGCGGTACCTCGATACCGCCCAGGATCAACTTGCGTCCAGCCACGAGCTGGTGGACATCCCAACCCTCGCCGATGCGAAACGGGAATGGTGCAATCGCCTGGGTCGGCGTGGTGTCGGTGGAAGCAGTCATAGGGCAATGCGCGCGCGGCGGGCAAGCAGCACCGCCTCAGCCAGCGAGAAATCCTCGGGATAGGTGACTTTGAAATTCTGCGCGCTGCCCGCCACCAGCAGCGGGGACAGTCCCAGGTGTTCGATGGCACTCGCCTCGTCGGTGACGGTGTCGCCAGCGCGCTCCAGCGCGTCGAGCAGCATGCCGACGCGGAACATCTGCGGCGTCTGGGCCAGCCATTTGTCGGCACGTGCCAGCGTCGCACTCACGCGACCCTCGGGCGTCGACGACTTGAGCGTGTCGGCCAGCCGCTGCGCCAGCAGCCCACCCACGCCGTCGTCCTGACAGGCCACCATCAATGCGTCGATCTGCGCCGGTGTCACCAGACAGCGTGCAGCGTCGTGTACCAGCACCCAGTCCTCGGCATGGGCACCTCTGGCGCGCAGGTCCACCAGGCCGTTGTGCACCGTGGCAGCACGGCTTGCGCCACCGCGCCGCAGCAAATGCTCGCCTTGCGCCAGAACCGGGAAATCCGGCAGCACCGCGCCGACCCGGTCGTCGTCGGCCGACACGATCAGCGTGAGTGTCGAGAACCTGCCGCGCAGCGCCCGAAAGGCGGCCAGCGTATGCGCCACGACTGGCAAACCAGCGATCGACCGGTACTGCTTGGGCCCGGCGCCGCCGGCGCGCGCACCCACGCCGGCGCAGGGAATCAGCACATGGTGCCGGGGGGCGCGTCGCTCGGAAGAAGGTGCAGCGTGCATGAAAGGGCCGTTCGTCGAGCGACCAGCAGCAAAAGGGGCTCCATTCTAGAATCGGGGACATCGCAACCTGCGCTGACCGGCGCGGGCTGTCATGCAAGCACACCCTTCGCAGCCCGCGCGGGGTGTTCTGCATTTCACAGGCATTTCATGGACCTTCCCATCCTCAATGCGGGCAAGCGTTTCACGCTGCCGCGACCGCCCCTGTCCGCAGACGCGCTGCTGATCGCCCAACTCGCCGAACGCGAGAAGAAGGCGGGCCGCGCCACGGCCATCTTCACAGCCGACGCCAATGACGCGCGACGCCTCATCGACGAGATGGCCTTCTTTGCGCCCGAACTGCGCTGCGCCCTCTTCCCCGACTGGGAAACGCTGCCCTACGACAGCTTTTCCCCGCATCAGGACCTGATCAGCGAACGGCTGGCCACGCTGTGGCGCATCAGCCAGCGAGAGGCCGACGTGGTGCTGGTGCCCGCCACCACTGCGCTCTACCGCCTGGCGCCACCGGCCTTCCTGGCGGGCTACACCTTCCATTTCAAGACCCGGCAGAAGCTGCAGGAGTCCAAGCTGAAGGCGCAGCTCACCCTGGCTGGGTACAGCCATGTGACGCAGGTCGTGAGTCCCGGTGAATACGCCGTGCGCGGCGGGCTGATCGACCTGTTCCCGATGGGCTCGCTGGTGCCCTTTCGCGTCGACCTGTTCGACGACGAAATCGACTCCATCCGCACCTTCGACCCCGATTCACAGCGCAGCCTGTACCCGGTGCCTGAAGTGCGCCTGCTGCCCGGCCGCGAGTTTCCGATGGACGACGACGCGCGCACCCGCTTTCGCAGCCGCTGGCGCGAACTGCTCGAAGGCGACCCGACGCGCAGCCGGATCTACAAGGACATGGGCAACGGCGTTGCGACCGCCGGCATCGAGTACTACCTGCCGCTGTTCTTCGAAGAGACGGCCACGGTGTTCGACTACCTGGGCGCCGAGGCCACCGTGGTGCTCCACGGCGACCTCGAGCCGGCCTTCCAGCATTTCTGGCAAGACACGGCCGAACGCTATCGACTGGTGCGCGGCGACCCCGAACGCCCGGCGCTGCCGCCCGAAGCACTGTTCCTGAGTGCCGACCAGTTCTACCTTCGCGCCAAGCCGCATGCGCAACTGGCAATCCGCGGCGATGCATCGACAGAGACTCCCTACGCCGAATTCGACGTGCTGCCGCCGTTCGCGGTGGTGCGCGGCGCCGACGACCCCCTTACCGGTCTGAAGGCGCACATTGCTGCCACGCCCCATCGCGTGCTGCTGATCGCCGAAAGCGACGGTCGCCGCGAAAGCCTGCTCGACTTCCTGCGCGCAAGCGGCGTGAGCCCGCCGGCCTTCGACTCGCTGGCCGAGTTCGACGCCGAGGGCAGCGAGAAGATCGGCATTGCGACCGCCGCCCTGTCC
The DNA here is from genome assembly GCF_030811835.1 of Variovorax ginsengisoli. GTDB lineage: Bacteria > Pseudomonadota > Gammaproteobacteria > Burkholderiales > Burkholderiaceae_C > Variovorax > Variovorax ginsengisoli_C. The sequence goes on from NZ_JAUSRO010000023.1 coordinate 27,233, forward strand.
GCTGGCTTCGCCTGGCGCGAGCGCGGCATCGACTTCGTCACCGAGACCGAGCTGTTCGCCACCGCACCCTCCACGCGGCGGCGCAACAAGCGCCAGGAGCACGTGAGCGACGTCGAGGCCTTAATCAAGGACCTGAGCGAGCTCAACCTGGGCGACCCGGTCGTCCATACCGCGCATGGCATCGGCCGCTACCGCGGTTTGATCAACATGGACCTGGGCCAGGGAAAGGACGCCGCCGGCAACCCGCTGATGCAGGAGATGCTGCACCTGGAATACGCCGACAAGGCCACGCTCTACGTGCCCGTCAGCCAGCTGCATCAGATCAGCCGCTACACCGGCGTGAGCGCGGACGAGGCGCCGCTGCACAAGCTCGGCTCCGGCCAGTGGGAAAAGGCCAAGCGTCGCGCCGCCGAACAGGTGCGCGATTCCGCCGCCGAGCTGCTCAACATCTACGCCCGCCGCGCCGCGCGCCAGGGCCACGCCTTCCGCTACTCGGCCGCCGACTATGAAGTCTTCGCCAACGACTTCGGCTTCGACGAGACAGCCGACCAGAAGGCCGCGATCCACGCCGTGATCCAGGACATGATCTCGCCGCAGCCGATGGACCGCCTGGTTTGTGGCGACGTGGGCTTCGGCAAGACCGAGGTGGCGCTGCGCGCCGCTTTCATCGCCATCACCGGGGGCAAGCAGGTGGCGTTTCTCGCGCCGACCACGCTGCTGGCCGAACAGCACTACCAGACGCTCGTCGACCGCTTCGGCAAGTGGCCGGTGCGTGTGGCCGAGATGAGCCGTTTCCGCTCGGCCAAGGAGATCACCGCAGCGGCCAAGGGACTGGCCGACGGCAGCATCGACATCGTGGTGGGCACGCACAAGCTGCTCTCCCAGACCGTCCAGTTCAAGAACCTCGGCCTGCTCATCATCGACGAAGAGCACCGCTTCGGCGTGCGCCACAAGGAGGCGATGAAGGCGATGCGCGCCGAGGTCGACGTGCTCACGCTCACGGCCACGCCGATTCCGCGCACGCTGGGCATGGCGCTCGAAGGCCTGCGCGACCTGAGTGTGATCGCCACCGCGCCGCAGCGGCGCCTCGCCATCAAGACCTTCGTGCGCACCGAGGGCAACGGCGTGATCCGCGAGGCCGTGCTGCGTGAGTTGAAGCGCGGCGGGCAGGTCTACTTCCTGCACAACGAGGTCGAGACCATCGAGAACCGGCGGCAGAAGCTCGAAGAGATCCTTCCGGAAGCCCGCATCGCCGTGGCCCATGGCCAGATGCCCGAGCGCGAGCTGGAACGCGTGATGCGCGACTTCGTGGCGCAGCGCTACAACATCCTCCTGTGCTCGACCATCATCGAGACCGGTATCGACGTGCCGACGGCCAACACCATCGTGATGAGCCGCGCCGACAAGTTCGGCCTGGCGCAGTTGCACCAGCTGCGCGGGCGCGTCGGGCGCAGCCATCACCAGGCCTACGCCTACCTGATGGTGCCGGACATCGAAGGCCTGACCAAGCAAGCTGCCCAGCGGCTGGAGGCGATCCAGCAGATGGAGGAACTGGGTTCGGGCTTCTACCTCGCGATGCACGACCTGGAAATACGCGGCACCGGCGAGGTACTGGGCGAAAACCAGAGCGGCAACATGATGGAGATCGGCTTCCAGCTCTACAACGAGATGCTCAGCGAGGCGGTGGCCGCCCTCAAGGCCGGCCGTGAACCCGACCTGCTGTCGCCGCTCAACGTCACGACCGAGATCAACCTGCACGCCCCTGCCCTGCTGCCCGACGACTATTGCGGCGACGTGCACCTGCGGCTGTCGTTCTACAAGAAGCTCGCAACCGCCAAGACACCCGCGCAGATCGACGGGCTGCTCGAGGAGATCGTCGACCGCTTCGGCAAGCTGCCGACGCAGGCGCAGACGCTCATTGACGTGCACCGCCTGCGCGTGCTGGCGCGCCCCTATGGCGTGGTGAAGGTCGACGCGGCGCCGGGCGTGATCCATATCACCTTCAAGAAAGATCCGCCGATCGATTCGATGGCGATCATCCAACTGATCCAGAAGAACAAGCACATCAAGCTGGCAGGCAACGAGAAGCTGCGCATCGAGCGAGAGCTCAAAGAGCCCAAGGACCGCGCACAGATGGTGCGCGACGTGCTGCGCAGCCTCGGCCAACCCAAGACCCAACAGGAACCCGTCCTCGTATGAGCTTCACCGAATTCGCACCCGGCCTCGTGGTGCAGCGCTTCACGCCGCCGCTCGCGCTCGCCGATTTCAAGCTCATCGCGTTCGACATGGACTCGACGCTGATCAACATCGAATGCATCGACGAGATCGCCGATGCGGTCGGCAAGAAGGCCGAGGTCGCGGCCATCACCGAAGCCACGATGCGCGGCGAGATCAAGGACTTCAAGGAAAGCCTCACGCGCCGCGTGGCGCTGCTCGAAGGCGTGACGGTCGGCGCGCTGCAGGAGGTCTACGACGCGCGGCTGCGCCTGAACCCGGGCGCGTCCGAACTGGTGGCCGCCTGCAAGGCAGCCGGCCTCAAGATCCTTCTGGTTTCGGGCGGCTTCACCTTCTTCGCGGACCGGGTGAAGGCGCGGCTGGGCATCGACTTCGCCCGATCGAATCTGCTCGAAGAAGCCGGTGGACGACTCACGGGCAAGGTGGTGACGCAGAGCTGGGGTGACATCTGCGACGGCGCGGAGAAGCGTCGCACCTTGCTGGAAGTGGCGTCGCTGCTGGGCATTTCGACGGCGCAGACCATGGCGGTCGGCGACGGCGCAAACGACCTGCCGATGATGGCCGAGGCCGGCCTGTCGGTCGCCTTCCATGCCAAGCCGAAGGTGCGCGAGCAGGCGATGGTGGCGATCAACGAAGGCGGTCTGGATCGGCTGCTCGACGTGGTGCGGGCCTGAAACAGGCGCGGCAATACGCGCGAAGACGGACCAGGCTTCGGTCAGTCGTCGAAGCCGTCGTCTTCCGGATGCGGTGCCCGACGCTCGCCCACCATGCCTTCGGGCCGCGGCTTGAACTGGGCCGGCTTGGCCAGGATCTCGACGTAGAACTTCGTCCCCTCCGCCGCTGCCACGCCATCCATCAGCTTGGCCAGCGCGCCCAGGTGCACCGATTCCGCAACCTCTTCGGTCGCACCGAAGCGGCAGTCGAACTCCCAGTAATCGGAGCCCTTGGGCGGCACACGCCGGCGTTCGCGCTGGACATACTTGCGGATTTCGTGCTTGATGGCTTCGAGGACGCGGTCGGGATGCTTGCCTTCAGGGCGGAGTTGAAACGTTTTTTTCATGGGTGATCGTAACTTGGGGGTGGGATGGCGTCGCCGGCTGTGTACAGTCGGCGCTCAATTCGAAAGCAGGGGTAGCAATCTATGGCACGCGCAAACGACTGGGCAAGCAAGGTGATGGCGCTGATCAACGGCGGCAACGCCACGGCCGCGATCGCACAGATCAAGGTGGCGCCGAGCGTGAAGGACCTCAAGGCCCTTCAAACCATCATGACGCTCTCGCGCCTGACCGGAAAGTACCGCAACGTCGATGCGGCGATTGCGGAGAACCTGGAACTGCTCTCCGCACCCAGGCTGCACCGCTCGCCGTAAGACGGGTCAGAGCGCCTTGCCCAGGCGGGCGATGCCTTCTTCGATCTTCTCGACGTTGGCGGTGGCAAAGCTCAGGCGCAGGGTGGCCACGTCAGGGTTCTCGGCGAAAAACGGCGCACCGGGCACGAAGGCCACGAGTTGCGCAATGGCGCGTTGGGCCAGCACGTTGGCGTCGGCCAGCTTGCCGTTGGCGCCCGTCAGGCGCGCCCAGAAGAACAGGCCGCCCGCCGGTTGGGTAAAGCTGATGGCATCGCCCAGTTCACGCTGGAGCGCAGCGCCCATGGCCTGGGCGCGCTCGCCATAGACCTTGCGCACGTGGGCCAGCGTGGCGGGCATGCGACCGCTCTGCAGGTATTGCGCTGCGGTGGCCTGGGCGAAGGTGCTGGTGTGCGCGTCGCTGAACTGCTTGCACATGGTGGCCTTGGCCAGCAGTTCGGCCGGCGCGATCATCCAGCCGATCCGCAGGCCGGGGCTCAGCACCTTGCTCAGGCTGCCGCAATGCGCGATGAATTCGCGGCTGCCAGGCACCGACTGGCTCAGCGACAGGATCGATGGTGGCGGGGCTTCGCCGAAATACAGGTCGCCGTACGGATCGTCCTCGACGATCAGCGTCTGGTACTTCACCGCCATCTCCAGCACCTTCTTGCGGCGCTCCAGGCTGAGCATGGCACCGCTCGGGTTGCCGAAGGTCGGGATCAGGTAGACGAACTTGGGCTTGTGTTCGGCGATGAGCTTCTCCAGCTCATCGGTCTTCACGCCGTTGGCATCGACCGGCGCGCTGATGAGATGTGCGCCGTACAGGCGGAAACACTGGATGGTGGCCAGGAAGGTGGGGCCTTCGACGATCACCTTGTCGCCCGGCGAAATCATGGTCTTGCCCAGCAGGTCGAGCGCCTGCTGGCTGCCGGTGGTGACGATCAGGCCGCTGGGGTCGACCTCGACACCCTTGGTTTTCATGAAGGCCGAGAGTTGCTTGCGCAACGGTTCGTAGCCTTCGGTCGCCCCGTACTGCAGCGCGCCGCCGGCTTCCTGGTCGAGCGCGCGGTTCGCCGCTTCCTTCAGGCCCTTGACGTCGAACATCGCACTGTCGGGGAAACCACCCGCAAAGCTGATGATGCCCGGCGTTCCGAGCAGCTTGAACAGCTCGCGGATGGCAGAGGTTTCGACGTTGTCGAGGCGGGAAGCGAATTGCATGGGAAGGGCTCTCTCTTGAACAGCTGCCATTGTCGCGCAGCCCGGTTTGCCGGGCGCGCGGCTGTGGCTTTCAACCGCCGTTTTCAGCCACGGATGTCGGCGATGAACTTCTGCGCGCGGGGGTGCTGCGGCGTTTGGAAAAAAGCGTCAGGCGTGCCACGCTCGAGCACGCGACCCGCGTCCAGGAACCAGACGGTGTCGGCCACTTCGCGGGCGAAACCCATCTCGTGCGTCACGCAGACCATCGTCATGCCCTGTCGCGCGAGGTCTTTCATGACGGCGAGCACCTCGCCCACCATTTCAGGGTCGAGCGCACTGGTGGGTTCGTCGAACAGGATGAGCGGGGGCTGCATGGCCAGCGTGCGCGCGATCGCCACGCGCTGCTGCTGGCCTCCAGAAAGCTCGCCGGGGAAGCGCTCGGCCTTCTCTGCCAGACCCACCCGCGCGAGCAGCGCCTGCGCCATCTCCCTCGCCTCGCTTTTCGACGTGCCTCGCACCTGCATGGGCGCGAGCATCACGTTGTCGAGCGCGCTCAGGTGCGGGAACAGGTTGAACTGCTGGAACACGAAGCCGATGCCGGTGCGCAGGCGGTTGAGGTCGGTGCCCGGCGCATGCACGTCGTTGCCATTCACGCGGATGGTGCCGCTGTCGATCGCTTCGAGCCGATTGACGGTGCGGATGAGGGTCGACTTGCCGGAGCCCGAGGGGCCGCAGACCACCACGACCTCGCCCGCCTTGACTTCGGCCGTGATGCCGTCGATGACCGTCGTGGCACCGAAGGACTTGCGGACCTGGATGAACTCGAGCATCGACGTCATTTCGACTTTCTCCTCAGGCCGGCCGGCTGCGGCGCGCCGCGGTGATGCGCCGCTCCACCTGCTCGACCCCACGGCTGAGCGAGAAGCAGACGATGAAATAGGTGATCGCCAACAGTGCGTAGACCTCGAAAGGCCGGGTCAGTAGCTGGCCGTTGACCTGGTAGGCAGCGTTGGTGAGCTCATCCACGCCGATCACGTAGGCCAGCGACGTGTTCTTCACCACCACCACGAACTGGTTGAGCATGCTGGGGATCATGTTGTAGAGCGCCTGCGGCAGGATGACCTTGCGCAGCGTCGTCCAGTAGCCCATGCCGAGCGTGCGTGCGGCCTCCTGCTGGCCACGCGGCAGCGCGACGATCCCGGCACGCACGATCTCGCCGAGGTAGGCGCTTTCATAGACGACCAGGGCCACCAGCATCATCGCGGTGGCGCTGACGCCGCCGCCGGTGAGCATCGGCACCGCAAAATAGGCCCAGAACACGAGCAGCAGCAGCGGCAGCCCGCGGATCGAGTTGGCGTACGCAGCGGCGGCCCAGCCCACCCACCGGTACGGCGACGTGCGCGCAATGCCCACGAGCACCGCGAGCGGGAACGACAGCAGCAACGCAGCGGCCGCCAGGATCAGCGTCATCGCGAGGCCACCGAGCGGGCCTTGCGGGTACTGGCCGATCAACAGGATCAGGCCATAGTCGCGCAGGATGTCGAACATGTTCAGTGCCTCGCGGCAGAAAAGCGCCGGCTGGCATAGGCGCCCACGCCCATGATGAGCCAGGAAATCGCGAGATAGCAGGCCGAGGCGATCACGAACGCCTCGAAGGTGCGATAGGTCTCGTTTTCGATCTGCCGCGTCGCGTGCATCAGGTCGGCCACGCCCACGGTCATGGCCAGGCTCGTCGCCTTGAACAGCGCCAGCGTCTGGTTGACCAGCGGCGGCAGCGCAGCCCGCAGCGCCTGCGGCAGCAGGATGTGCATCAGCGACTGGCGGTAGTTCATGCCCAGCGAGCGCGCCGCGTCGGCCTGCCCGCGCGGCAGCGAGCGCAATCCGCTGCGCAAGTCTTCGCTCATGTAGGCAGCGGCGTAGAGCGTGAGCGCGATGCACGACAGAACGAACTCGCCATCGTGCCGGTTCACCCACTGCTGCATCGCCTTGGGCAGCAGCTGCGGGACGCCGAAGTACCAGACGAAGATCTGCACCAGCCCGGGCACGTTGCGGTGGTATTCGACAAAGAGCCAGACCGCACGCTGTGCCCATGGCCCCGCCGCGCTGCGCACGGCCATCAGCAGCGACGCCAGAATCATCGCCAGCACCCAGCTGATGGCGAACAGTTTGGCCGTGACGCCAAGACCATGCAGGAGCAGCGTCGCATAGTCCGGGTTGGCGAGCAGCAGGTCTTTCATGGCGTCTTCAGCAGAATGGCGATGCGCGGTCGAACGGCAGCCTGCGCTTACTGCGCGAAGGTCGAAATCGGCGTGAGCTTCTTCTCACGCGCAAACGCAAAGCGCGTGTTCGGGCCGTACCACTTGGTCCACAGCGTATCGATCTCGCCGGCCTTCTCCATGTCTTCCAGCGTCTTGTTGACCGCGGCCAGCAGCGCGGGCTCGTCCTTCTTCACGCCCAGCGCCGTCGGCTCCCAGGCCAGGCTGTCGTTGATGAAGACAGCTTCACCCTTGGACTCGGCCAGGTAGCGCAGGCCGGCCGTGTGCGACGTCGAAAAGCCGTCGACCTTGTCCTGCATGAGGGCCAGGTAGGCGGACGGGCCGTCCTGGTAGGTGACGATTTCGGTCTTGGGCAGACCACGGCGGGCGAAGATCTCGGTGGTGGCGCTCTTGACCGCACTCACCCGCTTGTCGGCCAGCTTGGCGAAGCTGTCGATGCCGGCGCTCTTCTTGACCATCACGCGGATCGGCACCTGGTAGTGCGCCGCCGTGAACGCGACCTGCTGGGCGCGCTCCTTGGTGTAGCCCAGCGCAGCCGACACCAGGTCGACACGGCCGGTGGACAGTTCGGGAATGCGCTGCTCGATCGACAGGCCCTTGTGCTCCAGCTTCAGGCCCATGTGCTTGGCAATGGCCGCGCACATGTCCACGTCGAAGCCGACGATCTGGCGGGTCTGCGGGTCCTGGAAGCCCAGCGGCTCGGTCGTGGTCAGCGTGCCGCAGACCAGCGTGCCGCGCGCCTTCATGTCGGCGAGTTGGTCAGCGTGGGCACCCAGGGATGCAAGGACCGTGAGTGCGGCCAGCGCGAAGCGGACGGTGGTAGCAGGCAGTTTCATCGAAGCTCCAGGAGGTGGTGGTGAGGAACGGGGAAAGGAAACGGAACGAGGAAAGGGAAAATGCGCCAGGATCAGTCGGCCGAACCCGCGGCAGGCCGGGAACTCTCGGCATGAAAGTGCCGCGCGGCTTCGAAGGACTCGGCCAATGCGCCCGCATCACCCAACGCAAGCTGGTGCCGCATCAGCGCCAGCGCGTCGCTCAGGCAATCGATTTCATGGATCAGCGGACGGCGATTGTGGACTGCAATGTCGGCCCAGAGCGCCGCATCGGACGAACCCAGGCGCGTGAATCCAACGAAGCCGGAGCCCTGATAGGCAGGCCATTCACGTGCGTCGGGTCGCGCGGCCAGGCTGTGCAGGTAGGCGTAGGTGAGCACTTGGGGCAGATGGCTGATGGCCGCATACACGGCGTCATGCGCCGATGCAGGCATCGTGGCGACCTGCGCACCAAGCAGCGACCAGAAGGCCTGCGCGGTGTCCAGTGCCGTGCGATCGGTGCCGGCGTCGGGAGTGAGTACGCAGCGCTTGCCCTCGAACAGGCCGGCTTCGGAAGCGGCCCAGCCGTGCAGTGCCTTGCCGGCGATCGGATGGCTCGGCACGAAGCGCGCGACCGCAGCCGGCCCGCCGTGCGCCAGTGCAGCCGCCACCGGTGCCTTGACGCTGGCCACGTCCAGGCAGACCGCACGGCCCGTACCGATCCTCGCACCATGTTCCTCGATGAATTCCACCAGGCAGCCGACCGGTTGGCACAGCACGACCAGGTCGTGGGAGTCGAACAGCGCGCCGCCCTCCTGCGCAATTTCGTCGATCCAGCCTTCGGCGCGAAGACGCTCCAGCAGAGCAGCGTCGGTGTCGAAGCCGGTGATGTGAACGGGACGCCCCATCGCGCGCAGCGCCCGCACGATCGAGCCGCCGATCAGGCCTACGCCGCACACCGCGATGCGGTCGATGCCGGGGAGCGGAAAGAGCGATGGGGATGCCATGGCTGGCAGTGTCCTGTGTCGCGCCTGTGGCTGGCAAATGCCAAAATATGGCAATTCCATAACATTGCGTTAACCCCATGAACCTGCGCCAGATCGAGGTGTTTCGCGCCGTCATGCAGGCCGGCTCGATCTCCGGCGCGGCCGCGGCGCTGCACGTCTCCCAACCCGCGGTCAGCCGCCTGGTGCGCTACCTGGAGGTCAAACTCGGCGTGTCCCTGTTCGAACGCACCGGCAGCCGGCTGCATCCGACGCCGGAGGCCCACGCGCTCAAGCGCGAGGTCGACAGCGCCTACCGCAGCATCGACCGGGTGCGCCACTATGCCGAGCAGCTGCGCTACGGCGTGGCCGACACGCTGCGCATCGCGTCCAACCTGAGCACGGGGTTGGAGCTCGTGCCGCACGCCATCGCCGACATCAAGACGCGCCTGCCGCGGCTGCACATCACGGTGGAAATCGCCACGCATGCGCAGATCACCGACCAGTTGCTCAGCGGCGAGTGCGACATTGGCGTGGTCTCCTTCGTGGAGAGCTTTCACCCGGCCATCAACGTTCATCCGATCGGCGAAGGCGAGGTGCTCTGCGCGATGGCACCCACCCATCCACTGGCCGCACACCGACGCATCACGCTCGACATGCTGCGGCGCCCCGACGTGATTTCCTTCGGGCACGAAACGCCGCATGGCAAGGTGGTCAACACGCTCGTCGGCACCCAGGGCGAGCCGATCACACCCACGGTGGACGTGCGCTATGCCTATGTCGCCTGCAGCATTGCCGCCAGCGGCTGGGGCGTGGCCGTGGTCGACGACATGACCGCACGCCATTGCGAGGGCAGCCGCCTGATGCTGCGCCCGCTGGCACGGCCGGTGCGTTATCAGGCCAGCGCCATGAGCAGCGCCGAGCGTCCTCTCTCCAGCGCAGGGCGAGACATGGTGCAATTGCTGGCCCAGCACTGGGAGGGCACGCGGGGAAGCAGCAAAAAACCCGCGCGCAGCCGAAAGACCCCCACCCCATGAAAAAAGAAAACATCGTCCTCTTCTTCGACACCTTGCGCGCCGCCAATCCGACGCCCGAGACCGAGCTGGAATACACCTCGCCGTTCGAGCTGCTGGCCGCCGTGCTGCTGTCCGCCCAAGCCACCGACGTCGGCGTGAACAAGGCCACGCGCAAGCTTTTTCCGGTGGCCAACACGCCGCAGGCCATCCTCGACCTGGGTGTGGAAGGCCTGGAGGGCTACATCAAGACCATCGGCCTCTACCGCAGCAAGGCCAAGCACCTGATCGAGGCGTGCCGGATGCTGGTCGAGCTACACGGCGGCGAAGTGCCACGAACGCGCGCCGAACTCGAGGCACTGCCGGGCGTGGGCCGCAAGACGGCCAACGTCGTGCTGAACGTGGCCTTCGGCGAGCCGACGATCGCGGTCGACACGCACATCTTCCGCATGGGCAACCGCACCGGGCTGGCGCCGGGCAAGACGCCGCTGGAGGTCGAACTCAAGCTGGAGAAGCGCATTCCGATGGAATACCGGCTGCATGCGCACCACTGGCTGATCCTGCACGGCCGCTATGTATGCGTGGCGCGCAAACCGCGTTGTTGGGAGTGCGCCGTGGCGACCTTCTGCAGTTTCAAGCCAAAGACGCCGGCGCCCAAGGCTTGAGACCGCGCTGCAGGCCATGGACAGGGCCGCCGTTTAGAATGCCGCCCCTTCCCACTCATCGCCTCCCATGAACATCGTCGTCAACGAAGAACTGAAAGCCTACATCGATCCGTTGACGCCGGAGGAATACGAAGCGCTGGAACGCAGCATCCTGACCGAAGGCTGTCGCGACGCGCTGGTGCTGTGGGGCGATGTGCTGGTCGACGGCCACAACCGCTACGGCATCTGCCAGAAGCACGGCATTGCCTTCCAGACCGTGCAGAACACGCGTTTCAAGACGCTGGACGACGTGCACCTCTGGATGATCGACCAGCATCTGGGCCGCCGCAGCGTGTCGGACTTCCTGCGTGGCGTGCTGGCATTGCGCAAAAAAGAGATCGTCGACGCGCGCCGTGCCCAGGCCGCCGAGGCACTGGACCCCAATGACCCGCCGTTCGACATCGATCCTGCCGATGAAACGCTGCCGCCCCAGGCACCGCTCAACAGCCGCGAGGCGATCGCCCGCGCCGCTCGGCTGAGCAGCAGCCAGGTGGTGATGATCGAGAAGATCCAGAAGCAGGCTGCGCCCGAATTGGTGGCGGCAGTCAAGTCGGGGACGATCTCGCTGAATGCCGCGGCGGCCGTGGCCAGCCTGCCGGCCGAGGAGCAGGTGGCCGCCGCCCACGGTGGCAAGGACGAACTCAAGCAGGCGGCCAAACGCGTGCGCGATGCCAAGCGCAAGCCGCGCGAAGCGCAGGCACCCGCCGCCGAAGGCACCGGGTCCGAAGCTGATGACAGCGCTTCGACCGAAGCGCTGGAAGCGCTGCGCAAGCGGGTCGCCGAACTCACCAAGGAAAACGACGCGTTGCGCAAGCAGGTGGCCAATCTGCTGGGCCAGCTGCGCTCTTCCTGAGCACAGGGATACGTCGGCAAGATCGCACGCGGCCCGAACGAGTACCAAAGACCTCCAACGTCGCCGGACTGGCAAATCTGCCACAAAGAGTTCACAAAGGATTCACGTTTCAGGGTAGCAAAGGCAGCCGCAGAAGCGGATAAATGGGAGCGTGAGCTCTCGAACCCCTTACCGCCCTGCCCTCGACCGCTTGCCCCGGGTGCCGGGCAGCGCCACCCCCTCCCTGCGTCTCCAGGACGTGCTGCTGGTGCTGCTGTGTGTGCTGCTGAGTGCCTGGCTGGCGCACTACGGCGCCCACAGTGCGCAGCGGCCACTCGCCAAGGCGTTGACCGACCGGTATTTCGAGATCGACGGACAGACGCTGCGCGACAGCCTCTGGCGTGCGCAGGACGGGCAGACCCAGTTCGGCGTGCTGCGCAATGCGTCGCGCTGGCACGTGGTCACCCCGTTGCCGCTCGACAGCGCCCCGGCCTCCGGCATGCAGCCCATGCGCGCGGGAGCGCCACAGCCTGCGCACCTGACGCGCGTGGAGCAGGCGCTCGAATTTGCAAACGGCACGGGCAGCATCGTGTCAGCCGATCTTCCCGCGATCGTCGCGGCCATGCGTGAAAGCGCCGCGTGCGACTGCACGATTGCACGTCCACGCATCGGCTTGAGCGTCAGTCCCGTGGCCCGGCTCGGCGACTACACCCCTGCCACCACGATGTCGCTCTCGCGCGCCCTGATGGCGATGTCCGCCTGGCTCGGCACGGCGCTGCTGGTTGCGCTGGCGATCGCCATGGTGCTGACCGTCGTGCTGCATGCGCGCAGCAACCAGCGTGGCGCCGACGTGTTCATGTTCTGGGCAGTGATCGGCGTCAGCGCGCTGGGGCCGCTGTCGATGCTGCTGGACTGGGCCTCGTTCGAGGCCATGGGCCACGCTTTCCTGCGCTGAATTCAGTTGCGCGCGCCGCTGCTGCGCTCCACCACCGACCACGCGCCGCAGGCAACACCCGCCACGGGCCATGCGTCGGCGCTCGCCGGCAGGCGCACGCCCCGCTGCAGCAGGGTGACGGCACGGATGACACCGGCATGGGTGATCCACAACGCGTCGTGTCCCGATGCACACCATTCGTCCCACGCGGCGCCGACGCGCTGCATGAACGTGCGCGTGCTTTCGCCACCGCGACCCGGCCGTGCATCGCAGAAGTCAGCGGCCCAGGCATCGATCTCGGCACGAGGAATGGCCTGCCACGGGCGCCCCTCCCAGTCGCCGAAGTCCAGTTCAGCCAGGCGCGGGTCCACGCGCGGCACAGCCAGGTCCGCACGCCTGTGCGCAAGCGCTGCGGCCAGTTGCGTGCAGCGTTGCAATGGCGAGGTACGCACCTCGATCCCGATGGACAGCGACGGTGCCATGGCCGCCGCAGCCCGCTGGGTTGCATCGGCCTGGGCCGCGAAGTCGGTCGTGCCGTAGCACAGGCCGGTAGGCGCATCGACCGGCGCGTGGCGCAGCAGCCAGAGCTTCACAGCCGTGCTGCCAAGGCCAGGTAGATGGCGAGTTCAGCAACCTGCTGTGTCGCCCCCAGGCAGTCGCCCGTGAAACCGCCCAGCCGACGCCGGAACCGCGCGGCCATCAGCACGGTGACCACGGCAGCGCCCAGGAGCGCCGTCACGCCATGGCCGATGCCATGCACGGCCACGAGCAGCACCGCAACCGGCAACGACCAGCACAGCGCGATGCCAAGGGCTGGCAAGCTGAGCGCATGGGCCATCGGCTTGGCCTTGCCGCCATCGCCGCCCACGTAAGGCAGCGCACGCATCACGCCCAGCGGCGCGAGCCGCGACAGCACATGCGCGGCCAGCACGGCGACACAGGCCGGCCCTGCCCCCTGAAGCGTCAGGGCGACGAGCAGCGCGGCCTTCAGACCCAGGGCCAGCACGAGCGCGATGGCGCCAAAGGCGCCGATGCGCGAGTCCTTCATGATTTCCAGCGCACGTTCGCGTTGCGAGCTGCCGCCCAGTCCGTCAGCGACGTCGGCCAGCCCGTCTTCGTGGAAGGCACCGGTGAGCAGCACGGTCGCGACCATGCACAGCATCGCCGCCACCGGCGCGGGCCACGCGGCCAGCGCTGCGCCGAACACCAGCGCCCCCCAGGCGCCCACCAGAACACCGACCGCCGGGAAGTACGCCGCGCTTGCCTGCAGCATGGCCGGGCTGTAACCCACCCACTGCGCCAGACGGCCGGTGACCGGAATGCGTGTGAAGAACTGCAGCGCCAACAGGAAGTGGCGCACACCGGAAGCGACGCTCATCGTCCGCCGTGCCCTGAACGCCCGGCGTTGCTCACTCGCCATCCTTGCGCGACACGCCGGCCGAATCGAAGCTCGCCATCTGGTTGAGGATGAGGCACGCCGACTGCAGCAGGGGCCAGGCCAATGCAGCCCCCGAGCCTTCGCCCAGACGCAGGTCGAGCTGGAGCAAAGGTTCCAGCCCCAGGTGTTGCAGCATGAGCGCGTGACCGGGCTCGGTCGAGCGGTGCGCCGCCACGCAGCGCTGTACCACGTTCGGGCGCAACCCTTCGGCCACCAGCACGGCCGCAGTGGCGATGAAGCCGTCGACCACGATCACCCGCCGCTCGCGCGCAGCCTGCAGCACCACGCCGACGAGGGTGGCGATTTCGAACCCCCCGAAGGCCATGAGCGCGTCCAGCGGATGGGTTGCCTGGGCATGCAGCGCCAGCACCTGGCGCAGCACCTGGCGTTTGCGCTCCAGGCCCGCTGTGTCCAGGCCCGTGCCCACGCCACTGCACACGGCAATGTCCAGTCCGGCCAGGCGCGACAGCAGCAACGCCGCTGCGGAAGAATTGCCGATGCCCATTTCACCGAGAAGCAGCGCATTGCCCGGCAATTCGCGCACCAGCGCCATGCCGTTGGCAATGGCGGTCTCGCACTGCATCAGGGTCATGGCCGGGCCGACGGACGAATCGGCCGTCCCTGGTGCTATCTTGCGCACGATCAGGCCCGGGCGCGGCGCGAAGTCGTGCCGCACGCCGCAGTCGACGACCGTCATCGCCAGCCCATGCTGGCGCGCCAGCACGCTGACCGCCGCGCCGCCGGCCAGGAAGTTCTCCACCATCTGCCAGGTGACGTCGCTCGGATAGGCGGACACGCCGCGCAGGGCCAGGCCGTGATCGCCCGCGCAAACGACCATCTGCGGCTGCACCAGCACCGGCGCATCGGTGCCCAGCACGGCGCCCAGGCGCATGGCGAGCGCCTCCAGCTTGCCGAGCGAGCCCACGGGCTTGGTCTTGTTGTCGAGCAATGTCTGCAGACGCTGATCGAGCGCGCTGTCGTGCAGGTCGGGGATCGGGAAAAGAATGGGAAGAGGCATGGGGGTCAGTGCGTGAGTGCGTGCAATGTACCGGGCAGGAAATGGCGGTCGATGAAGTCGGCCAGGCCGTCGAAGACGGCATCCAGCGTCGGGGCGGCGGCGCCGAACAGGGCCTGCAGCACGGCCGGGTCCTCGAACAAGCCGTGCAGGTAAAGGCCCAGCACGTTGCCCTGCCCGTTCTGCCAGGCCAGGCCTTCAGGCATGACCGGTCGGGCGACATCGCCGGCCGCTGCCATGGCCGCATGCGCCGCAGTCTGCCCGTGATGGATTTCATAGCCGCCGACCTGCAGGCCGGCCAGCGGCGCCCAGGCGCCGTCCACCGCGCCGAACGTAGCGGTGCGGTCACGCACGGTCTTGTCGGGCGCGAAAACGGTCACCAGCGGCAGCAGGCCGAGGCCGGGCGCATTGCCGTCGATGCCATGTGGATCGATCAGCGCTTCGCCCAGCATCTGCAGCCCGCCGCAGATGCCCAGCACCGCACCGCCACGCGCCGCATGCGCGGCGACGGCACGGTCCAGCCCCTGCGCGCGCAGCCAGGCCAGGTCACCGCTGGTGTGCTTGGAGCCCGGCAGGATGATCCAGTCGGCGCCGTCAACATCTGCTGGGCTGCGCGCCCAGCGCAGGCGCACACCCGGCACGTTCTTCAGCGGCTGGAACTCGTCGAGGTTGCTGATGCGCGGATAGGCGATGACCGCGATGGTCCGATTCACATCGCCGCTGGCCGTGCTGCGGTCGTCGAACACGCCGTCTTCCTCAGGCAGGCCGTGCTGCCACCACATGGGCAGCGTTGCCACCGTGGGCACGCCGGTGAGCGCCTGCAGCTGTTCGGGCGCTGGCGCGAGCAGGCTCGCGTCGCCCCGAAAACGATTGAGCACAAAGCCCGCGAGCAGCGCGCGGTCCGGCTCGGGCATGAGCGCCCAGGTCCCATAAAGGTGAGCGAAGGCACCGCCGCGATCGATGTCGGTCACCAGAAGGCAGCGCGCCTGCGCATGGCGGGCCACGCGCAGGTTCACGATGTCGCTGGCCATGAGGTTGATCTCGGCGGGCGAGCCTGCGCCCTCGATCACGACCACGTCGTTTTCCGCGCGCAACGCATCCAGCGCCTGCGCGATCTGCGGCCACACGCGTTCGCTGCGTCCACGCCACGGCAAGGCGGTCAGCTCGGCGTTCACCTGCCCGAGCAGCACGACTTGGCTGTGCGTGTCGCGCTCCGGCTTGAGCAGCAGCGGGTTCATGCGCACGTCGGGGCGCGTGCGTGCCGCCAGGGCCTGGAAGTACTGCGCGCTTCCAATCTCGCCGCCTGCGACCACGCGCGCGTTGTTGCTCATGTTCTGCGCCTTGAAGGGGGCGACCTTCAGCCCCTGGCGGGCATACCAGCGGCACAACGCGGTCGCCACCCAGCTTTTGCCAGCACCGCTGGTGGTACCCAGCACCATGACGCAATGCGCCGGGGCGCGCTCCACCTGATCACTCATGCGCCGATTGTCCCCGAGCCGGCGTCGGGACTGCGACCATGACAGAAATTCATTGGATTGCGAATTTCGTGGTCATTGGCATTTTTTTGTGTCTTGGACGCATCCAGTGGGCTTCCCGGCGCGTATTGGATGGTTGGTACAACCTTCCACCTGAGAACTGACAAGCAATGCGTGTGTTGAAAGATATCGCGGTCACCGTCGAAGAACGGGCACCGGGGCAATTTTTCTGGCTTTTGATCGAGGCCGTCGATGAGACGGGTTCCGATGCTCTCCACTACAGAGCGCTGCGCGGTGCGTCCTCCCCCCAACGTTCCTATTCGACGGCACTCACACTCGGTGCGCTCGAACTCAGGCGTACGACGGGAGCCGACGCCAACGGCTGAGGCGGCCGCACCTCCCAGCCACCGCCCAGCGCACGGATCAGCCCCACGGTCGCCTGAAAGCGTGCCGAACGTGCTTGCAGCGCCTGCCGGCGATTGCGCAACTCGCTGCGGCGCGCGTCGAGCAGATCGAGCTGGCTCACCATGCCGTTGCGGTATCTGGAATCTGACAAGGCGGTGGCGCGTCTTGCCGCGGTGACGGCGCGCGCCTGAACCGTCGACTGCGTCTCCAGCAGTCGCAGCGACACCAACTGATCCTCCACCTCGCGAAACGCGACCAGTACCTGTTCCCGGTAGCTGGCCAACGCGCCGTCCAGCCGTGCCGAGGCGCCCTGCACGCCCGCCTCGCGCCGGCCACCGTCGAGCAGCGGCAGCGACAGCAGCGCGCCGATGCCCCAGGAACGCGCCGACCACTTGAACAGGTCACCCAGGTCGGGCGAGGCATAGCCGCCCGCACCGGTGAGCGAGATGCTCGGGAACCACGCCGTTTGCGCAACCCCCAGGCGTGCCTGCGCGGCCATCACGCTTTTCTGGGCGGCCGCCACGTCGGGCCGCCGCTCCAGCACGGACGATGGCAGTCCGGCCGGGATGACCGGCAGCGCAGACGCCCAGTCGGTCGCGGGCAGGCTGAAGGCCGAAGCGCCCTGCCCAGTGAGCACGCCCAGCGCATGCTCGAGCAGCGCACGCTGGCGGTCGAGCGCGACCGCATCGGATTCCGTCGAGGCGAGCTCGGCCTGCACGCGCGCGACGTCGAGTTCGGCCAGATCACCGGCGCGCTGACGGCGTTCGGTGAGCGTCAACGTGCCGCGGTAGGCCTCGACGGTTTCGCGCATCAGCGTGCGTTCGTCGTCCAGTGCGCGCAAGGACAGGTAGGTCTGCGCCACCTCGGCCTGCACCAGCAGGCGCGCACTGCGCAGCAGGGCCTCGCGTGACTGCGCATCCAGCGATGCCGCATCGCTGGCGCCCGACAGGCGACCGAACAAATCGAGTTCGTAGGACACGTTGGCGTTGGCGGTCAGCAGCGTGGCGGGCCGGCCGTCGGTCGTCCGATCGATGCCGGCCTGCCGGCTGGCCCCCGCGCCCACGCCAAGCTGCACCGAGCGATCGGCATCGGCCGTGCGCGCAAGTGCCCGCGCTTCGGCCAGCCGCGCCGCGGCCTGCTGCACGCTGGTGTTGTCGGTGCTGGCGCGCTCGACCAGTGTGTCGAGCACCGGATCGGCGAAGACGTGCCACCACGGGCCGTCGGCCTGAGCCACGGCCACGGGCTGAGCGCCAGCGCCCGCCTGTTCCTTGAACTGGGCCGGCACGTCCGCCACCGGCGGCACGACCGCGCTCGATGCGCAACCGGCCAGCACGAGCGCTGCGACCAGGGGCAGCCAGGCAGCTCGCAGAGAATTGATTTTTTTCATGGAAATGGACTCCGTTCGATGGCGCATCAGACGTCAGGATGGCGAGGTGCGGCCGGCTGGGGATGCAGCGCCGCCGCGCCGCCCAGGCCACCGCCACCATGGGCGCTGCTGGCACCGTGGCCTGCGGGGTGCGGCACGGTGCCGTGCAGCTTGAGCGGCCGGTTGCCCGCGAGCTTTCGCAGCAGCACGTAGAACACCGGCGTCAGGAAGAGACCGAAGGCCGTCACGCCGATCATTCCCGAGAAGACCGCCACGCCCATGGCCTTGCGCATCTCGGAGCCCGCGCCGCTGGAAAGCACCAGCGGCAGCACGCCCATGATGAAAGCCAGCGAGGTCATCAGGATCGGACGCAGGCGCAGGCGGCTGGCTTCCACGGCCGCTTCGACCGGCGAGCGGCCCTCGAATTCAAGCTCCCGCGCGAACTCGACGATCAGGATCGCGTTCTTGGCGCTCAGCCCCACCAGCACGATCAGCCCGATCTGCGTGAAGACGTTGTTGTCACCCCCCGAGATCCACACGCCCGTCATGGCCGCAAGCAGTCCCATCGGCACGATCAGGATGATCGCGATGGGCAGCGTCAGGCTCTCGTACTGCGCGGCCAGTACCAGGAACACCAGCAGGATGGCCAGCGGGAACACGACGAAGGCGGAATTGCCGGCCAGGATCTCCTGGTAGGTCAGCTCCGTCCACTCGAAACCGATGCCCTTGGGCAGCGTTTCGGCCGCAATGCGCGCGACCGCGTCCTGGGCCTGGCCCGACGAATAGCCGGGCGCAGGGCCGCCGTTGATGTCAGCGGCAAGGTAGCCGTTGTAGCGCATGGCACGTTCCGGACCAAAGCTCGAATTGACCTTCATCAGCGCCGACAGCGGCACCATCTCGCCGGTGGTCGAACGCACCTTGAGCAGGCCCACGTCCTCGGCGCGGGCGCGGTAAGGCGCATCGGCCTGCACCCGCACGCTGTAGGTCCGACCGAACTTGTTGAAGTCGTTGGCGTACAGGCTCCCCAGGTAGATCTGCATCGTGTCGAAGATGTCGGTCACCGGCACGCCCAGTTGACGCGCCTTGGTGCGGTCGATGTCCGCGTAGAGCTGCGGCACGTTGACCTGCCAGCTCGTGAACATGCCGGCGAGCTCTGGCGCCTGCGAGGCCTTGGCCATGAAGGCCTTGACCGCCGCGTCCATCTGGTCGTAGCCGAGCGAGGCGCGGTCTTCGATCTGCATCTTGAAGCCACCGGTGGTGCCCAGGCCGGCGACAGGCGGCGGCGGGAACATCACGATGAAGGCATCCTGAATGCCTGCGAACTGCTGGTTCAGCTGGCCTGCAACGGCACCGCCGCTCTGATCCGCGCGCTGCCTTTCGGCAAAGGGCTTGAGCGTGACGAACACCACACCCGAATTCGAACTGTTGGTGAAGCCGTTGATCGACAGGCCCGGAAAGGCGAGCGCGTCCTCGACGTTCGGATTCTTCTTGACGATCTCGCCCATGCGCTGGATCACGTCTTCCGTGCGGTCGAGCGTAGCGCCGTCGGGCAGCTGCGCAAAGCCGATCAGGTACTGCTTGTCCTGCGCCGGCACGAAGCCACTGGGCACCGCCTTGAACAGGCCGAAGGTCACTCCCACCAGGGCGAGGTAGACCACCAGCATCAAGGTCTTGCGCGAGATCACTTGCTTGACGCCGCCGCTGTAGGCCTCGCTGCCGCGATGGAAGAATCGGTTGAAGCCGCGGAACAGCCAGCCGAACGCACGGTCCATGCCGCGTGTGAGTGCGTCCTTGGGCTGGTCGTGGCCGCGCAGCAGCAAGGCGGCGAGCGCGGGCGACAGCGTGAGCGAGTTGATCGCCGAGATCACCGTGGAGATCGCGATGGTCACGGCGAACTGACGGTAGAACTGCCCGGTCAGGCCGCTGATGAAGGCCAGCGGCACGAAAACGGCCACCAGCACCAGCGCGATGGCCACGATCGGCCCCGACACCTCGCGCATCGCCTTGTAGGTCGCCTCGCGCGGGCTCAATCCCGCCTCGATGTTGCGCTCGACGTTTTCCACCACCACGATGGCGTCGTCCACCACGATGCCGATGGCCAGCACCAGCCCGAACAGGGAGAGCGCGTTGATCGAGAAGCCGAGCACGTGCAGCACGGCGAAGGTGCCAACCACCGACACCGGCACGGCCAGCAGCGGAATGATGGAGGCGCGCCAGGTCTGCAGGAACAGGATCACCACCAGCACCACCAGCGCGATGGCTTCGAGCAACGTGTGGATCACCGACTCGATCGACGCCCGCACGAACTGCGTCGGGTCGTAGGCGATGCGGTATTCCACGCCTTCGGGCATCGACTTCGACAGGTCGTCCATGGCCTGGCGCACGTCGCGTGAAATGTCGAGTGCGTTGGAGCCAGGCGCCTGGAACACGCCCATGCCGACGGCTGCCTTGTTGTTGAGCAGCGAGCGCAGCGAATAGTCCGCAGCGCCCATCTCCAGCCGGCCGATGTCGCGCAGCCGGGTCACGGCGCCATCCGTGCCGCTCTTGACGATGATGTCGCCGAATTCCTCTTCGCTCTGCAGGCGGCCCTGCGCGTTGATCGACAGTTGCATGTCCACGCCCGACAGGCCCGGCGACGCGCCGACCACGCCGGCCGCAGCCTGGATGTTCTGCCCACGGATGGCCGCGACCACGTCGCTGGCCGACAGACCGCGCTCGGCCACCTTTTGGGGATCGAGCCAGACGCGCATCGCATAGTCGCCGCCGCCGAAGATCTGCACCTGGCCGACGCCCGGAATGCGCGCGAGCCGGTCCTTGACGTTGAGCACCGCGTAGTTGCGCAGGTAGTTGACGTCGTAGCGGTCATTGGGCGACACCATGTGCACGACCATCGTCAGGTCGGGCGCGCTCTTGATGGTCGTGATGCCCAGGCGGCGGACCTCCTCGGGCAGGCGCGGCTCGGCTTGCGAGACGCGGTTCTGCACCAGCTGCTGCGCCTTGTCGGGGTCGGTGCCCAGCTTGAAGGTCACGGTCAGCGTCATCACGCCGTCGGTCGTGGCCTGGCTGCCCATGTACAGCATGCCCTCGACGCCATTGATCTGCTCCTCGAGCGGGGTGGCCACCGTCTCGGCGATCACCTTCGGGTTGGCGCCCGGGTACTGCGCACGCACCACCACCGACGGCGGCGCCACTTCGGGGTATTCGGAAATCGGCAGCCCGCGCAGGGCGATCAGCCCAGCGACGAGCATCAGCACCGACAGCACACCGGCGAAGATCGGCCGGTCGATGAAGAACTTGGAAAGGTTCATGAATGTCTTTCAGTCACGCCGCAGCGCTCAGGAATTGGCCGCGACCGTGCGCGCGCCAGGCGCCTGCCCCACCGCGTCCATCGGCACCGATTCGGGTGCGACCAGCGCGCCGGGCCGCACGTGTTGCAGGCCGTTGACGACCACCCGTTCACCGGGCTTGAGTCCGGTGGTCACCACGCGCAGGCCATTGGACGGTGCGCCCAGCGTGACTTCGCGGTACTCGGTCTTGTTGGCGGCATTGACCACCATCACGAACTTCTTGCTCTGGTCGGTACCGATCGCGCGCTCACTGACCAGCGTCACGCGGCTCGTGCGTGCCTGGCCCATGCGGATGCGGGCGAACTGTCCGGGGATCAGCGCGCCGTCGGCGTTGTCAAAGGAGGCCCGCACGCGCACCGTACCGCTTCGCGCGTCGACCTGGTTGTCAATGAGCTGCAGGCGGCCCTCGAACGGCGTGCCCACGCTCGATGCCGTGCCCATCTGCACGGGAATCTGTGCCAGCGCAGTGCGCGCGGCGCCACCACCGGGCAGGTCTTTGAGCGCCTTGCCGACGATCTGCTCGTCGGCGTCGAAGCTCGCATAGATCGGGCTGACCGATACCAGCGTGGTCAGGACCGGCGCACCCGGCCCAGCGGCCACCAGATTGCCCACCGTGACCTCGATACGGCCCACGCGTCCGGCCACCGGCGCACGCACCTGGGTGTAGCCCAGGTTGAGTCGCGCGCTCTGCAACGAGGCTTGCGCGGCGCGCAGGTTGGCTTCGGCTTCACGGCCGGCGTTCACGCGTTCGTCGAGTTCGCGCTGTGCGATCGCCTGCTCGTCCCACAGGCGGCGGGCGCGGTCCTGCTCGCTGCGGCTGAAGGACAGGCGCGCCTGGGCCGACGCCACCTGTGCCTCGGCGCGGTCCACCTCGGCGGCGTACGGCGCGGGATCGATGGTGAGCAGCAACTCCCCTTTCTTCACGAGCGCACCTTCACGGAAATGCACGGCCTGCACCGCACCGGCCACCCGCGAGCGCACATCGACGCGCTCGACCGCTTCGAGCCTGCCGGAGAACTCGTCCCAGGCCGTGATGTCGGTGGCGGCGACGGTGGCGACCGACACAGGCGTGGCCTGCGGTGCGGCAGCCGGTGCGGGTGACTCGGCATTGCTGATCTGCGTGCCGAAGATGGCGGACACCACGGCGGCGATGGCTGTGAGCGCGGTGACTGCGGGCCAGACGCTGCGGCGGCCCAGTTGGGAAATGCGGGAGGTGCGCTCGGCGGGTTGCTTGTTCATGATGTCCATCCTCGGTTGCTGATTCTTTGGGGTGCAGAAGGCCATTCCGGCGCGATAACGCCAGACGACACGGGTTGCGGCCACCGGGATCGCCGGTGCCGTGGTTCAGGTTAAAAATGGGTGCCGGCGCAGGCCGGCTGGCGCCTAGTGCGGCGGCTGCGGGGCGGTGGCCGAAGGCGCGGGCTGCGCCTCACCGCCCGCGAAGAAACTTCGGAACTCCGCCGTAACCGCCCGCGAACAGGCGCATTGCGTCGGCGGCTCCGCCAGTGCGTCGGGCCAGTTGCGCGCCTGGTCCACCACGCAACAGCGTGCGTCGATGCCGGCGTCGGCCAGGCGCTTGGCGTACTTCACCGCCTCGTCACGCATGGGGTCGTCCTGGCCGGTGAGCACCAGCGTTGGTGCGATGTCCACCAGCCGGCTCGCAGAACCCGGCACCGCGTACGGATGCTCCGCATCGCGCGGGCAGCGCAGGTACTGCTGCCAGCCCTCGGAGTACTTGCAGGCCGACGCATCGCCCATGGCCTTGCGCAGCGAAGCGGTGCCCACACAAGGGTCCAGCATGGGCGAGACCAGGATCTGCCCGGCCAGCGGCGGATGCGCCCTGTCGCGGGCGATCAGCGCCAGCGCAGCCGCCAGATTGCCCCCCGCCTCCTCGCCGGCCAGATAAACACGTGCGCCCTTGCCTGCGAACTTGGCGCGGTGCTTGTAGAGCCAGGCAAGCGCCTCGTAGCCGACTTCGATGGCGTCGGGGAACGGATGCAGCGGCGCCAGCGGATAGGCCATCGACACCACCGCCGCACCCGCATCCACCAGCATGCGCGCCACATTGCGCCCTTGTTCGAGATCGCCGCAGACGAAGTTGCCGCCGTGAAAGTGCAGCACCAGCGGCGTCGCGCTGCCCACCGGCTGCCGCGCCCTCACGCCATAGCTGCGCGCACGAACCGGCTCACGGCCCGGCAGAAGGATCGTGATCTCCTTCTCGTCGGCCAGCAATTCAGTGCAAGCCGGAAGCTCGGAAGCGAGGGGCGAAGAAGAAATGGACATGGCGAGCGGGGTGTCGGTGGGGTTGAAACAAATGTAAGGCCAGCAGACCTTGCATCCAACACCCGCTTTGCCACATCACAGTTTCCCCTGACGTAACAATGGCGGCCGACTGCGTGTGAGAATTCACGCCACGCAGCGCATGCTGCAGGAGCGACGAAGACAGATGGATCAGATCCAGGCGATGCGGGTGTTTGCAAGAGTGGTGGAGGCCGGCAGTTTCACGCGTGCGGCCGATTCGCTGGACATACCCAAGGGAACGGTCACCAAGCAGATTCAGGCGCTGGAGGCGCGCGTGCGCGTGAAGCTGCTCAACCGCACCACGCGGCGAGTGACGGTCACGCCCGACGGCGCGGCCTACTACGAGCGGGCCTCGCGGCTGCTCAATGATCTCGACGACCTCGAGTCGAGCATGACCAATGCGCAGGCCAATCCGAGCGGGCGGTTGCGCATCGACGTCGGGTCGTCCACTGCCAGCGAGATCCTCATTCCGGCGTTGGACGATTTCTTCGCGCGCTATCCCGACATCCAGCTCGAGATCGGCGTGAGCGATCGGATCGTCGACATGATCACGGACAACGTCGACTGCGTGATCCGTGCCGGCGACGTCACCGACCAGTCGCTGGTGGCACGCCGCATCGGCACGCTTCCCTTCGTGTCGGTCGCCTCGCCGGCCTATCTGAAACGATACGGTGTGCCCCAGCACCCGAACGACCTCGACAAGCGGCACCGTGTGGTCGGCTATTTCTCGGGTAACACGCGGCGCATGTACCCCGACGAATACAACAAGGACGGCGAGCACATCGAAGTCGACGGGCACTACAGCATTGCCGTCAACGAGAACAACGCGCACACGCACGCGGTGCTCGCCGGACTGGGCGTGTCGCAGATGGTGACCTTCATCGCGCAGCCGCTGCTCGACCGTGGCGCGCTGGTGCAGGTGCTGCCGGACTGGACGCGCGAGCCCTTGCCCATCTACGTCGTTTACCCGCCCAACCGCCATCTGAGCGCCAAGGTGCGGGCCTTCGTCGACTGGACGGCCGAGCTGTTTGCGCGCAACCCGTTGCTGCAACGTACGGCTGGCACACGCTGACCGCGATGGCTGCGCCGGCGGGCCCGGCTTTCTTCAAGCCTCCTTGCTCGCGCTCGCCGGCTCCGGCGGTGCCAGCATGGTGCCCCGGCAGCTCGGCGTGCCGCAGTGGCAGGGGAAATCCTCAGGACCACAGCCTTCGTCCGCAGTGAGCGAATAGTCGATGAAGAGCTCTTCCCTGGCCTTCACCGCGCGCAAGGTCTGGAAGCGCAGCACCATGCGGCCCGCATCGTCGTAATCCTCGACCGCCTCGCAGTTGGGCTCGCACGAATGGTTGAGGTGGCGCGTGGCATTGCCGCCCTTGCCACCGTCGATGGTGTTGCCGTCGGACAGCGTGAAGAGGTAGGTCAGCCGGTCGTCCCAGTCCTTGGCTGCAATCTGCGCGGGCGTGTAGCGCTTGCCTTCGTAGAAGCCGAGGAAGGTGCCCGCTGGCAGCGACCGTGTGGCGAAAGCGCCCAGCCCATGGATGCCGCTCTCGCTGACGCGCAGATAGGGGGTGGACGAAACGGCGGGGACTGCGGCTTTGAGGGGCTTGGACATGTCGATGGAAGTCGTGGAATCGCGTTGTTGCACTGCGGGGAGGCGCAAGCCTAACGCAGCGCGGCCTTGCCCATGGCGCAGCACGTTGCGTGCCTGCCGTCGCAACGGCTGACGACCTTGCCTCGGTCGGGCAATCCATCAGGGCTGTATATTTGTCCAGTCCATCATGACCACGTCCACCCTCGCCTCTTCCTGCACATCCGAATCCGTGCCACCGGCGTGCCGCGTGTCCGTGAAGACCTTGTGCGCGTTCAGCGCCAAGCGCGGGGACATCGACCTGCGCTTCGTCCCCTCGCCGACCGCCCAGCAGGGCATGGCCGGCCACGTGCGTGTCCAGGCCCGGCGCGGTGCGGGCTATGAAAGCGAAGTCGTCCTGCGCGGCGCGCACGGCCCGTTGCAAGTGCGCGGTCGTGCGGACGGCTATGACACGGCGCGCGGCCGGGTCGAGGAGATCAAGACCTTCCGTGGTCGCTTCGACGCCATCCGCGACAACCATCGCGCCCTGCACTGGGCCCAGGCCAAGGTCTACGGCTGGTTGCTCTGCGAGCGCGACGCGCTCGCGCACATCGACGTGGCGCTGGTCTACCTCGATCTGGGCACCGACGAGGAAACGGTGCTCGAGGAGCGTTGCACGCGCGAAGCGCTCGCGCTGCATTTCGAAGGCCTGTGCGCGGCCTATGCCGCGTGGGCGCAAAGCGAGGCGGCGCACCATGCGGCGCTCAGCGGCCGGCTGGCCTCACTGGCGTTTCCGCACGCGGCCTTTCGCAACGGCCAGCGTGATATCGCCGACGCGGTGTACCGGGCAGCAGCGGCGGCGCGCCATCTGCTGATCGAGGCGCCCACGGGCATCGGCAAGACGCTCGCCACGCTGTTTCCGATGCTCAAGGCGCGCGCGCAGCAAAAGCTCGACAAGGTGTACTTCCTGACCGCCAAGACCTCCGGCCGGGCCATCGCACTGGAGGCATTGCAGCAGATCGTCGGCACGGGCGCATCGCTGCGCGTGCTGGAGCTGACGGCGCGCGACAAGGTCTGCGAGCATCCGGGCAAGGCCTGCAACGGCGAAGCCTGTCCGCTGGCCCGCGGCTTCTACGACCGGCTTGCCGCTGCACGCGCACAAGCCGTGCAGACGGCCTGGCTTGACCGCGCGGCCCTGCGGCGCATTGCACTCGCACATGACCTCTGCCCCTATTTCCTGTCGCAGGAACTGGTGCGCTGGAGCGACGTGATCGTCGGCGACTACAACCATTACTTCGACACCAGCGCGTTCCTGTATGCCCTGATGAAAGAAGAAGACTGGCAGGTGGCCCTGCTGGTCGACGAGGCGCACAACCTGGTGCAGCGGGCTCGTGGCATGTACACGGCCGTGCTGGACGGACCCGCGCTCGACCGCGTGCGACGCCACGCCCCCGCTGCCCTCCGCCTGCCGCTGCAGCAGGTGGAGCGCGCCTGGCGTTCGGTGCAGGACGCCCAGGGCGCGGCTTATGCGTTGCACGCCGAGGTGCCCGACGCGCTTCCCCTCGCATTGCAAGGCGCAGTCGCCGCCATGGGCGACCATTTCGCCGCGCATCCCGAGCACGCGCAGGGCCCGCTGCAGCAATTCTTCTTCGATGCCATCCAGTTCGCGCGCCTGGCCGACGCCTTCGCCGACCATTCGGTCTTCGAGAGCACGCTCGACGCGGCTGCCGCATCGGGCATGGGGGACACCGGAGAGGCCGGCGCCCGCGGGCTGGCCATCCGCAACCTGCTGCCCGCACCCTTTCTGCAATCGCGCTTTGCCGCCTGCCGCGCTTCGGCCTGCTTTTCGGGCACCCTGGCGCCTTTCGACTTCTACCGCCAGACGCTGGGCATGCCGGGCAATACTGCGACGCTGCGGGTCGGCTCACCGTTTCGCAGCGAACAGCTCGCGGTGCGGGTGGTCGATGACCTGTCGACACGTTTTCGCGACCGCGCACGCACGCTGGGCAGGCTGGTCGACCTCATGGCCGCGCAGATCAAGGCCCAGCCGGGCAACTACATGGCCTTCTTCAGCAGCTTCGACTATCTGGAGCGTGCCGTCGATGCGCTGGGCGCGCGCCACCCCGGCGTGCCGATGTGGGCCCAGACGCGCGGCATGACGGAGGGCGACCGGCATGCCTTCCTTGCGCGCCTGAGACCGGGCGGCTGCGGCATCGCGTTCGCCGTGCTGGGTGGCGCGTTCGGCGAAGGGGTGGATCTGCCGGGCGACCGGCTCATCGGCGCCTTCATCGCGAGCCTGGGCCTGCCGCAGCACAACCTGCTCAACGAAACCCTGCGAGAACGCATGGAGGCGCGCTTTGGCGACGGCTGGGCCTACGCGTACCTTTATCCCGGACTGCAGAAAGTGGTGCAGGCCGCAGGCCGCGTGATCCGCACCGAGCAGGACGTCGGTGTGCTCTACCTGATGGACGACCGCTTCTCGCGGCCTGAAGTCCGTGCGCTGCTACCGCCCTGGTGGGACGTTCAGCCCCTCGTCGATTGAATAACCGAAGTAGGGCTGCACCAGCACCGAGAGGTGACGGAGAAGGAACGTTGGATCAAGCTCTGCGAGCTCGATCGTGTCGCGCAACGATGCATCCGATGGGGCGGCCACCGGCCCGGCATGCGACACCACGACCATGCGCGCGGTCGTGTCGGCCCAGACATTGACAAAGTGGCCTCGCACGCCACCACCCGTCCTTGTTTCGGCCGCGCGGATGCCGATTCCGAACCGCACGAAGGCCGAAGCACGGCGGTCAGGGGTATAGACGCCCTCTCGCATGTCGACATAGCAAGCCAGCCCCTGCCCCGCGACCCAGCGCTCGAATTGCCGGAAGGTGGGCAGGATCAGCGACTGGGCCTTTGCATTGAACTGGGCAATGAACAGGCTGCGCTCCTTCTCGTGCTGCGCGTACAGCCGTTGCACCAATTGTTCCTTCGTCTCCCGGGAGTCGAACATGGCCTTCATTTCGGCGCGCAAGCGCTCCAGCATGTTCAGTTCGCCAGAAGACGCTGTACTTGCCCCGGCCGTCCGCAGACCGCCGCCCATGGTGCGCGATGAAGGGTTCATGAGTCGTGCCTCGATGAAATGGAAGACCAGTGCTGGGAGGACCCGAAAGAGGAATCCACTGACAAGTTCTTGCGGGCGACAGCCATTGCCATGTGCACCGCCGCGATGCTATTTTTTGCTGCGTTGCAGCAAATGTCAACGATTTGTGAAACATTCACTCTCGCATCTGTACAGGACGAGCGATCTGTGCAAACAAAACTGGTATGAATGCACGCCCAAATTCCGATAACGTCCGATTGACCATCGCCGCCGAAGCATTCAAGCTCAAGATTCAACGCGACGGGATGCTGCGCATGCGCATGCGGGTCGTCTCGCTGTTCTCAACAAACCTGCCCATCCATGCCCTTGCCCACCCGTCCCGTCCGCCCCCTTGCCCGCATCTTTTTCAATCACGTCAAGTCGGCGATGGTCGCCATGACCGCCGCTGCATTGGCAGGCGTGCTGCACGCTGAACCCCTGAAGGTGCCACTCGATAGCGACGACAAAGGTACGGTGTATGTGGCGCCCAACGTGACGTCGACGGAAAAGTCGGTGGATACGACGGGCGCGACCGTGGGCGTGCAGCGTCCGGATGGCAGTGGCGTCTACGGCGGCGTCGACACCGCCACGCCCCGCCCCACCTATTCGCTGGGTGCCAGCACACCCGGCAACGTGTCGTACTCCGCTGGCGTGCAGAGCGACGGCAAGACCAACAACGGGGTGAAAGCCGGTGTGACGATCAAATACTGAAGGCAACAAAAAACCCCTGAGCGATCAAAGATCAATCAGGGGTTCAGGGGCTCTGGCACATGTCCAGAGCCTGTATTGGCGGAACCGGAGGCTGTCAAGTATCAAGGCCTGGCGCCGCTTGCCAAAGCAGCACGGAGTTTTTACCACTGAATTTCCACTTACACCTTGCTGGTCTAGCTTTGGATCAACGGGTTTGGTCAAATGTTAAGACAGGCCTGCGACGCCGATTCGGCACGGCCGGCCGGATAGGGAGTCGCACGCTTGACGCGATACTGAGTTTACATTTACGACACAACTTGTTATTCCTCGTGTCACTCAGTTCAGGAAGCGGCCAGAAGCCATGCGATTTCGATCAAACCGTCAGTTGACGCACCTTCGCCTCGCCACCTGGTGCCTGGTTTTATCGATGGTGGCTGTAATGGCTGCATGTGGTGGTGGGGGTGGTGGCAGCGCAAGCACGCCTACTCCGGGGACTACACCGGCTCCTGGCGGCTCTCCCGGAGAAGGAAACGGCGGTGGAAGCACGCCTCCCACTGTCAAACCGCCCGCACCCAACGGCGCGCCAGTGGCACGCTTGTCGGCCTCCTCCTCCGCGGTCGCCACTGGTTCGACTGTGACGCTCGACGCATCTACAAGCAGCGATCCGGATGGCAACTCCCTGACATTTGCCTGGACGCTGGTCGTCCCGCAAGGCAGCAAGTCTGCGATTTTGAACCCCACCGGCTCTCTAGCGACCTTCATCCCTGACATCGCAGGCACGTATACGGCCGGCGTGACGGCGAAGGATGCCCTCACCACAAGCGCGCCGGCAACCGCCAACGTCATCGCGACAGCGCCTGCTTCATCGACACCACAAATCGTCGTGAACACGGCCGAACCGCTGTCCAGCACGGTACAGCTCACGCTGAGCACGGCAGTGACTGGTACTGTCAGCTGGTATGTTGACCTGCAGTTGCTCGGCGCAGGTGGCGCGGCCGCTAACTCGCCTATCGCTTGGAACACGGCACAGGTTGCGAATGGCCCACATCTCATCGTTGCCCAAATTCAACGCCCCAACGGCACCACCGACGAAGTGCGACGTACGGTCACCGTCAACAACAGCGCAGTGGTTCTGAACGCAAGGGCCGTGGGCACGAGAGGGTCTGTATCAGTCGATGTCACCGCAAGCTCGCCCTCCGGTATTGCCAGCGTATCCCTCTCGATAGATGGGGGGCCTGCGGCAACTCTGAACGCGCCGAATGCATGCGTCTCGCGCTTCTGCTCCGCCAATGACGGCTACAGATTCGCGTTCGATGCAGCGGTGCTCGGCTCCGGCGCGCACACCGCGGTGGTGATAGCAACGGATAGCGTCGGCGCGACGAAGCAGATGACCGTGCCGTTTCCCATCTCGAATGCGCCGATCGTCACCGTGTCCAGCCCACTCGACGGAGCGCTGGTGAGCGGCAGTCTGCAAATTGACGGCACAGCCTCGACAGACAAGGCTGGCACGCTGACGATCACGGCGACGCTGGGGAGCCTGGAGGTGTTGCGCACCACGTCGCGCGTCTTCACAGGCGCTTTCGATCTGACGGGGGTAACGCCTGGGCCATACACGTTGACGATTCGAGCGACCGACGTTGACAAGGTCGTTGGGGAGATCACGCGGACTGTGGTGGTGAAGTCCGCGGCAGCGCCCGCTCCTGTTCCGCTATTCAGTCTTCCAGCGGGCGCCAGTCTTCTGGCCGTCGACGGTTCGAGCCTGCTCTACACCGTCGCAGGTGGAGCCGTCGTGCTGCGAGATATGAACACCGCGGCGGAAGTCACGCTGGCTCGCTCCGCGCAGATCCAATACAGCGCCGGATGGCAAATCAGCGGCGGGCGTGTCTATGCCGGAGGCCAGGATACGGACTGCAATAGCGGTTTCTTCGTTTGCATTTATGAATGGCTGCCCGACGGAACAGTGTCGAATCTCACCAACGCAAACCCGGCCGCCACGGGCTACCAGCAGAACCCCGTTGCCAAGGACGGCTTCGTAGTTTGGTCGAACTCTTCGACTGGCTATACGATTTACTCGGCTTCCGCACGGACCTTCACGCAGGTGTCGCTTCCCCAAGGCGCCAACTACATTGGGAACAATGCCTTCGACCTGTCTGTATCGGGCAATGTGCTGCGCCTGTTCTTCTGGGCTCAGACGGGTGGAAGCGGATCGACGTCGTCCTTCGAGGTGTATGAATGGCGGTCCGATACCGCCTCTACGACCCAACTGACCTCCAACGGTCTGCGCAACGTGAGCGTTCAGACCGATGGGGCGCGGGTCGCGTGGCAGCGGACCCCCCTGGATGGCGGCGATGGGACTGTCACCCTCTTCACTGCGCCAGCGACCGGCGGTGTAGCAACCGCGGTCAGTACGAACGCATTGGCCACATCGCAGTACTTCCTAAAGGAAGGCGTGCTCGCATGGGTTGAATCCGCAAACACCGTCAGAATGCTCAAGGCCA
This sequence comes from Variovorax ginsengisoli, assembly GCF_030811835.1. GTDB lineage: Bacteria > Pseudomonadota > Gammaproteobacteria > Burkholderiales > Burkholderiaceae_C > Variovorax > Variovorax ginsengisoli_C. The sequence continues at coordinate 58,790 of NZ_JAUSRO010000023.1, forward strand.
ACACGTCAACGACGTCTGCGACGCTTTCCACCAACAGCACGTCGAAGCTGGTCGGCAGTGGTGGCGGACGGGTCGTTTTCAGTGAACAGAACAAGCTCTATAGCTGGAGCTCAGCAAGCGGCGCCACTACCCTGCAGTCGGACACAGTGCCGACCCAGACCTTCGTGAGCAGGAATGGAGCACTGGTGTACCGAATCAATTCAAGCGTGTATCGCGTCGTTCTTCCGTAGATAGCAGGGCGTTCGCTGCCAGGCACTGGCACGCCAGCACTCGTTCGGCCGCGTGCTGCCGCATGAAGTCAACCGAGTTCGCGGCCGACGCGCCGAGCAAAGCCGCTTAGAGGGCACCCGGGAGGATCACGACCATGCGCTTGTCCTGCATCTCGGGCGGCCGCTTCGGGTCGGCCCGGCGCATGTCGCGCATCAGGGCGTGATCGTCGGCGTGGATCGTGAGCATCGCGAAGCTGTCGACCCACCCGGCGCATTTATCCGCAGACCGTCGCCCGCTTGCTCAAAGGCGCCGGCCAACTGTCGATCTGATCGAGCCGCTACGCTCCTGAGCTTTGGCAGTAAAGTTACGGTCAGGAGAAGCAGTTCGCTTGCTCCAAGAAAGAATGCAACATCGAGCGATTAATGGACGAAGAACCAAATTTATTGGACCCCAGCAAGCTCCGGTACGATCTTGAGCACCGCGATCTCTTCGATTTTCTCGCTCTTCACAGGCCCCAAGGGCTGGACTGCCCAATTTGCGGCACGAATCACTGGGGCGTTTACGTAACCGAAGACAGTGAAGTCCGCAGGACGCAGGGTAGAAGGGAGTACCGTGTTCTGCCCGACGGTCGCAAGACAGTGGACAAATTCAACCCAGACGTGCCTTCGGAGATGGCAATTAAGTACTCCCAAGATTGCTACTCGCTGGTTTGCAGCAAGTGCGGCCATCTGGTTTCTTTTAACGCTTCGGTCGTAGCGCGCTCCGCTCAAGCGAAGCGTGCCTTAGAAGCTAGAAACAAGAAAACATGAGCACGTCCCCAGACCGACCACAGGCCATCATGATGGACCAACAGGGAAATCTGACGTCGCTGTTCGGCCGGCCTATGAACATGGGTTCTAGTGACTCCCCAGCACCTGCGAACGACTCGTCAGATAATCGGGCGATGGCCGAAATGACAAGAGAAGAGCTGAACGCGAAGCTTGAACTAGTTCAAGAGCGGAACGACTCACGCTTGTCGCTTTTTGAGCAACGCATGGACAACGCGCTTGCCGAGATGCGCGGAGATCGTGCAGACCTGAAGGACGATATCCGAGGGCTTCAGAGCGACATCAAGAGTTTTCGGGTTCATATCATCAGCACTGTTGTTGTCACAGGGATCGCGGTCATCTCCGGTGTAGCTGCGTTCAACGCGACGGTTCTTTCGAACATGGTCGCCAGCTTCGAATCAGGCAAGAACACGGCACAGCTCATCGGTGACGCGACCAAGCGACTTGAAGTCTTACAAGATCGAATTGAGGCGGCCCAGAGCAATCGTCAAGCTCCGACGGGCACGACTGTCCAACCACAAGCCAAATAAGCTCCAGGGCCTTCGGGAGAAGGAAGACCTGATGCGGTTGCTAAAACTGGCACTTCAAAGCACTGAGCTGGCCCCTTGAATGACAGGACACGGTCTATCGCTTATCTTTGAAGATAGGAGTAGGACTGTGAATACGACTAGGAATACGGATACCGTC
>NZ_JAUSRO010000024.1 GCF_030811835.1 Variovorax ginsengisoli
GCCGAGCCCGCCATGACACCCACCACGCTGGCATCGATGTCTCCGACCAACGCGAACAGGTTGGCGCTCATCTGGTTGAGCGCCTGCAGCAGCTCGCGCATTTCGTCCTGCGGTCGAATCTCGAACTTGACGAGCTGGCCGCCCGCAATGATGCGGGCGACATCTTTGGCCTTGTCCAAGGGGCGGAACACGGTCAGATCGAAGAAGAGGCCCATGCCAATGAAGCTCAGCCCCACTGTCGTGCTGAACAGGGCGACCGCCCAGGGCAACCAGCTCGGTGCCGCGGGAAGGGACGCCACCTCCCAGGCACCCATGAGACCGAGCACGAGCGACAGTGCGCCTGCCATGCTGGTTGCCGCCAAGGACCGACGACGCACGGGAATGCGCCGCAGCCAGGCGACAGGCTCGCGCCAACCCGACCGCACCAGCTCACTGCGATGCAGGCGCAGCCCGGCGGACTTTCCCTCACGCATCGACTGGTACAGGGACTCGGCGGCTGCCACCTGCGCCCGGCTCGGGGTGCTGCGCACCGACATGTAGCCCACCGTGGTGCCATCGTTGCGAATCGGCGTGACATTGGCCTGGACCCAATAGAACTCCCCGTTCTTGCGACGGTTTTTGACCATGCCTGTCCATGGCAGGCCGAGCCCGAGCGTTTCCCACATGTCGGCGAATGCTTCGGCCGGCATTTCAGGATGGCGGACGATATTGTGCGCCTTGCCGATCAGCTCTTCCGCGGTAAAACCGCTGACCTCGATGAAGCTCGGATTTACATAGGTAATACGCCCCTTGGTATCGGTGCGAGAAACCAGCGCCGCGTTGGGCTGCAGTAAATATTCCTTGGCGATGATGGGCAGGTTGATACGCATGATTCGATTTTTTCGGAGTTACGTCGAGGTGCGACGAGACCAATTCTGTGTATTTGCGTATTTGCCGACAAACACGCGCTAGGCCCATCGATGACATTGAGCTAGGCAGACGGCCAGTGATGTTTGTAGGACTTTTTGACATTTTTTTGTGATGCCCTTGTGAATTAAGAATGAATTTAATTTGACGCCAGATTTTGATTTCAATTCATACTAGCCAGAGCGGCGGCTCCGGCAGTTTCTCGCAAGGCCATTGCACAGCGGCCAGCAACCTGTTGAAGGCCGAGGTGATGACGGATGACCAAGTACCGCGTTAACCGCTGCCAGCACCCCGAGCTGTTTGGGGGCTGAAGGGGGTGGCAGTGGCGCTTTTGGCGGCGACTCAGCTGGCATTGCCAGGCTGGCCGCCGCTCAGGACGGAGCCACCGTGAAATTCGGGTTGGGTTTGAGCTCATCGTCGAGATGTATGCCGAGAACCCGCCGTGGCTGGACTTCCAGACCAACGCCTTCCCGTCTGATCTGGCATCCGATCGACCCGGAATGGGCGGCGTATCTGGCTCGTCGTCGAGCCGCGAAACGTTCCGTCAAATTGTTCGATGCCAGCCCATGGCGCTGAAGGATGGCTTGAGCCGTATGCGGGGTGACTCGCACGTCCGGTTGCCAGGGGTACGCGGCATCCGGGGCGATCGCGCGGAACTCGCAGCGCGGGAACGTGATAGCTCACAATCCCAAGAGACCCGCGTGCACGCGAATCGCCAGAAACTCCAGCGGTGCCGGTCGACGCCTTGTTACCAAAAACGCCATCCCCTGGCACCCCACGCTGCAAGGCCTGATGCAGCATTGGCCTCAGAGAACGCGCACCGCCACCATCGTCTGGTTCAGCAATTGGTAGGCGATTTCGCCGAACGTGACGGGGCCTTGTATCCCGCCGATTGCCTTGCCTTCAAGCTCGCCGAACACAAAGTTCAGGATGCAGTTGCACGCCATCACGGCACCTGCGTCGCCCTGCTCGGCAAACCGCATTCGGAATGCAGCTGCAAAGTCCCCGACCGGCTTGGCAAAGCGATAGTCCACCTCCGGGAAGACCGGGGCGTACAAGGCCACTTGGCCGCCTGCAACATCGACCTGCTGCAGCGACACGTTCACGTGCGCACCCGCAAAGTCACCCACCAGCGGCAGGGAACCGTTCTGGAGACCGCGCTTGCGCACGTAGGCAGCGAAGTTGACCTTCTCGCCGTTGACCTCGCAGTCATCCACATCGAAGCCGGCGGTCGGAAACCGCAGCAGATCGCCGTCATCGGGCTCGAACAGGTTGACGATGTCGACAGAGGCGAGCTTGTCGGAGGGCAGTGTGACGTAGGCCACCGCCACGCGATCTTCGAACTTGGAGGCGGTGCGTCCGTCGTAGACCTTTGGCGTGACCTTGCCGATGTCCGTCAGGTGCACGCCCGAGATCCAGCCCACGGTCGGCTTGAGAAAGGCGCCGGGGTAGTTGGCCGCTTCGGCGGCAAAACACTGGTGGCATTGACCGCCGGCGGGGATGATGGCGATGCTGAAGCCGTTGTCGGGCGCATTGCCGGCGATCGCGGCCAGTTCGTCCGGCCCATAGCACGCCAGGCTCACGGTGCCGACGTGCGTCAGGTCGGTCGCGAAGACCTTGCCGTCCGTCACGATCACGCCGCCGCCGGCGACCATGAAATACGGAGTCGTGCCGCCGATCCAATTGCCCGCAGGCAGTTGATCCAGCGCGGATTCCGGCCCTGCCAAACTCAGCGGCACACCCTTGCCGATCAGTTCGACCGCAGCTTGAACAGTGATCAATTCATTCATGGGAGTCTTTCAGAGAGTCAGGAGTTGTTTCACTTCAGCGCTCAGCATGCGTTCCCACTTGGTGAAGAACGCGTGGAGCTCGGAAGCCTTCACGTTGACGGGCTCAGTGCTTCGCTCCAGACGCTTGGCCATCAGTTGCGTGCCGAGATGCTGGGTCTTGAGGCGAACGAGGCCGCCACTGGCGAGCCTTTGCCAGCATGGGTGATTGGGGGCGGGAATGGGCATGCGGTGGTCTCCTGTTGGTAATGGCAGCTGGGTTATGGCGGCAGGCACGGCTTGAGGCCGGATCCGCTGCCGAAGAGGAAATTGACTCGGTGGCCGATCAGGCCGTCATCGCCATGGCGTCGGGCAGCTTGAACACGGACACGGCCTGTACGAGCTGGTGCGCCTGGGTCCTCAGACTTCCGGCGGCGGCGGCGCTCTCTTCGACAAGCGCGGCGTTCTGCTGCGTGGCCTGGTCCATCTGCGTGACGGCCTCGCCCACCTGATGGACGCCGTCGCTCTGTTCGCCGCTGGCGGTGCTGATCTCGCCCATGATGTTCGTCACACGTTCGATCGCGCTGACGATCTCGCTCATCGTCACGCCTGCTCGAGCCACCAGTTGGGTGCCCTGTTCGACGCGCTCGACGCTGGTCGAAATCAGCAACTTGATCTCCTTGGCCGCGTCGGCAGAACGCCGCGCCAAGCTGCGAACCTCACTCGCCACGACAGCGAAACCACGGCCCTGCTCGCCGGCACGGGCTGCTTCCACCGCAGCGTTGAGCGCCAGGATGTTGGTCTGGAAAGCGATGCCGTCGATCACACTGATGATTTCGGCAATGCGTTTGGACGAGTCGTTGATGTCTTTCATTGTCTCGACCACTTGGCTGACCACGGAGCCACCCTGCAGCGCCACCACAGAAGCACCCTGGGCCAGCTCATTGGCCTGACGGGCGTTGTCGGCGGTATGGCGCACGGTAGATCCGAGTTGCTCCATCGACGACGCCGTTTGTTCGAGGCTGCTCGCCTGCAATTCGGTGCGCTGGCTCAGATCCTGGTTGCCCTGGGCGATTTCCGCGCTGGCAGTGGCCACGGACTCGGCATTCTTCCGCACCGTTTGCACAACCGTTGTCAACGAAGACTGCATCGCCGACATCGATTGCAGCAGCGGCGTGAACTCGTCGCGCACCGTATCGGTCACGGCCACCGAGAAATCGCCCTGGCGCACCCGGTCGGCCACCTCCTGTGACATGGCGACCCGAATGCGCAGCGTGCGTGTGATCGACCACGAGAAGGCAAGCAGGCCGATGGCGATCGTACAAACCAGCGCGCTGAGATAGTGGCGGATGTCGTCGACATCCACGCCAATGGCTTCAACCATCGTGCCCAATTCTTTGCCCTGGGCGCTGCGCGCCGCCACGAGCCAGTCCTGCATCTTTGCGTACGCGGGAATGGTCTTCTCGATCAGCATGGCCTGCGCCGCGTCGGCCTTGTTCTCCTTGAGCAACTGCATGTTGGCCTCGGCCACTGGCCAAGTCACCGCTTGCAGCCGCAGCCAGTCACGCTGGAAGGCGTCCCGCCCTTCCTGCGTGGTGATCTCCTTCAAAAAGTCCGCGTCATTCTGGGAGATTTCAGCGCGCTTGGCGCTGATGGCCGACAGCGCAAGTTCCGTGTCCTTGGCCGTTTTCATCAGCAGCGCTTGACGGATTTCTGACAGCACCTGCGCAACCTTCAACTCCGTGCTGGCGATCAGCGCCAGCTGCAACACTTTGACCTTGCCGGCGCTGGTCGAGAGCTCACGCACCTGAAGAAGCTGTGCCCAGGTGCTGATGGCCAGCACGGCGAGTGCGACGATCAGCGCGACCGACACTGAAAGAAGTCGGGCAGAGATGCTTATGTTTCGAAATGGCTTCATGGCGAGGTGCTACGGTTAATGGCGGCCAGCGAGGCTGGGCCTATTAGGGGTATCGGTCGGGGATGACCGGCTGCTGAGCGAAATGTGGCCGGCTCGCAAGAATTGGCCTATCGGGTCGGTTTTCAGGCCGCTTCAATCAACTGCCCCGAGATGGGGTAAGCGACAACATTGACGCGCGTCAATGTTTCCGCATTCGATATCGCCACGAAGAGTCGAACAGGGTCAAAAATGGTTCGCATGCTGCCCCACCAAGGACCTCCACAGATTTTTGATTTTGCGACCTCACCTGTCACGCTGCCTCACCAACCGCAACTCGGTATGAGCGCGTCCGGCGTAATAGGCGTCGAATCGCCAGTTCGGGTCCATCAAGTAAGCCACGGCATGCACGGCCACAACCGGCCTCCGGGACGGCCCGCGACGTCCATGGTGGCGCCGGTGTTCATGCCGTTGATCCTGTCGGAGGCAGGCGCCCAACAGATCCACCTGCCGTCGCTCTTTCGCGGACTGGACATCGACGCTCTCGATTTCGAGTCCCCTGACACGCTGATCTCGCACGATGACGCGATTTCAGTGGTCAGACGGGCCTTGCAGTATCAGCCGATGGCCGAGCGGGGTCTCGAGGCTGGCCAACGCGCCAAAATTACCGAGCGCGGCGCGTTGGCGCTTGGGCAACTGGCCGCAGCGACGCTGGGCGATGCGATCACCCTCTCTGTCCGGTTTAGTCAGAGCGCCGGCCATCTGTTGCACATGAGCGAGGAGTCCTCGAACGACGTGAGGCTTCTGGTCGCCGAACCATTTGCCGGTGAGGAGTTGCAGGAGCGTTTCCTAGTTGACCTAACCTTCGCCGCCACGGTTCAGATGCACCGGCAGATCGCTTCCACCGACTACGCGCCATATACGGTGGAGCTCGTCCGCGAGGCACCCATCAATGCCGCAGCCTACGCCGCATTTTTCAGGTGCTCGGTACGCTTCGGTTGCCAGAGAAATGTGCTTAGCACCCATGCAGAGTGGCTCGACTTTCGTCTATCGTGGGCCAACGCCATGGCGAGCCGAATGTCGGCGCGTTGGCTTGAACGGGAACGCGAGCGCTTCAGCGCGATGCCAGCCATCGCGTTCAGTGTCGAGCGCGCAATCCGCAGGCGCCTGCCGGAAGCGGCTGAAATCGCGCAGGTGGCTGCATCTCTCAATCTGAGCGAGCGCACGTTGCGCCGGCAGTTGGCGCAGGCCGGACTGAACTACCGCGACTTGCTAGACGACGGCCGCCGGGCTCGCGCTTTCAATCTGATGGCGGCCGGCGACACACCGATTGCCGAAATCTCCGCCGCCGCGGGTTTTTCGGACCCGAGTGCATTCACACGCGCCTACAGGCGCTGGACCGGGCACCCACCTTCGAGGCAACGGTCCGGCCAACTGGATAGGCCTGAGACCAACGGACCGCACGCACTCGTCTCACGACGCCTTGCTTAGATTGCACCGACCTGCATCACGCCGAGTCCGAATTGACGATCAAAGATATGTGCCGCCAAGGCGGCTTCAGCGAGTCGACCTTCTACAAATGGCGCGCGGGGGTACGGCGGCATGGACAGGCCCGTCGCTCGGCAGATGCGTTGACCGGAAGCGGCGAAAAACAAGCTCGAGAAGCTGTTGGCCGGCGCCCACCTGGACCTCCACGCGCTCAACAAAGCCTTCGAGTTAAAGCGCTACCCCGCCGCGAAGTAGCCCATCGGACTTGCGCCGCGTATGCGCCAAGCACTTGGCCGAATTCGATCGTCCCCGCCTTCATCACGCTGTCGTACACCTTACATTCGTCGCGCACCACCTTTACGTCCAGGTCACGGTTTTCAACACGCGCACCGCTCAGCAGAAGAAGGTACTGTTCCAGCGCATTGCGCAGTTGTTGGCCGAGAGTCCAGGGATACGTCCGGAGGATGTTTTTTTGACCATTGCCGATGCGCCCAAAGAGAACTGGTCCGTCGGGCACGGCTTGGCGCAATTTGCTTAAGGAGCGACCGCTATCGTGTAAGTGCTATGTCTGCAACCTGCCCGATGCGGCCTCAGCTACGATGACGGCACTCGGCCGATTGTGTTGAAAAACTCGTCTCGAATTCTGTGCGCATGGGCGATCACCGAGGATTCGCAGCTCAGTTGCGGGGCGATGGAACCTGAGAGGCCTCGCGGCCCACCTCACGCGATCCTCATTCCTGCATCCGCTTCAATTGGCATCAACCACTTGGCCATTCGCCGAAGATTCTGGGCAGTTGCCGCCAGCAGGAATTCGTCCTGCGCACCACTGAGTCCGCGAAGCCGGAGCCGATCCAGTTTCATGATGCGTTTGAGATGCGCGAACAGCATCTCGACCTTCTTCCTGTCCCTGCGCGACTGGCTGTACTCCGGTGTCTTTGCGATGGACCGCGCCGTCTCGCGGGCACCTTCATGCATGCTTCGGGCGATCTTGCGCAACGGCGTGTTCGGGCAACACCGATCTTTGGCCGCACAGCCGACGCAGTCGGTCTGGCTGGCTCGGTAGATCACGGTGTCGGCCTTCGTGACGTGGCTGCGCGGGATCGCGAACCGGCGTCGCTCATTGCGCAGCGCATGACCTTCGGGACACACGTACTCATTGCGCTCTGGCACCCACTGGAACTCGCTGATCGACAGGCTGCCGTCCTTGCGAACCGTCTTGTCCCACACCGGCACGTGAGGTTCGATCTGCTTGTCTTCGACCATCCAGCCAAGTAGTGGTGCAGTGCCGTACGCTGTGTCGCCCACAAGCCGTCTGGGCTTGATGTCGAAGCGCTCTTCGACCCGATCAATCATGGTTCGGGTGGACTCGACCTCTGGTGCGCGATGCGCAGGCGTTGCCTCCACGTCCATGATGATGCCCGCCGACAGATCGATCAGGTAGTTGGTCGAGTAAGCGTAGAAGGCCGGACCACCCGGTGCTGCGGTCCATTGTGCGGCCGGGTCGGTCGGGGAGATGTTCCGGGATGCGGTCTGCGTGTCGTGCGTCCCTTCGGGCACATCGTCTGCAACTGGATTGGCCACGTCGAGCGCTTCAAGGTACTCGCGCACCGCGCGACTGCACTGGGTGCCCTGACGCCATTGCGCGACCTCGGAAGCAGGGACATTGCGCGCGCGGTTGGCGTCGGCCTTGATGATGCTGGCGTCGATCGCGAATCCTTCGCCTTGGACCAGCCCTTCGGTCATGCAGCGGTGCAGCACCGTCTCGTAGACGAATCGGAATGCATCGCTCTGGCGGAAGCGGCCGTGCCGGTTCTTTGAGAAGGTCGAATGATCGGGCACTCGGTCCTCAAGGCCCAGGCGACAGAACCAGCGGTAGGCCAGGTTGAGATGGACTTCCTCGCACAGCCGGCGCTCGGATCGGATGCCAAGGCAATAACCGATGACGAGCATGCGGATCATGAGTTCGGGATCGATCGAAGGCCGGCCGGTGTGGCTGTAGAACGGCGCAAGATGTTGGCGTAGCTCGCTCAGATCGAGGAATCGGTCAACGCCTCGAAGCAGGTGATCACGTGGGACGTGATCGTCGAGGTTGAATGCGTAGAACAGCTGATCTTGAACGGCTGCTTGACCCATCATGATGCATACCTCCGTCGGTGACGAAGGGCATGCAAACGGCGAGCCAACTCACAAGATTCTGGGGAGTTTTTCAACACTATCGGCCAGAACCGGTCACTCAAGCCCGCCGCAAACTTCCCCGAGAAGCCGACGTTCACACTGGCCCGCTCGGCGATACTGCCGGCCGACTTCGACACTTCGGACCGACGGAATAGACGAAGCTACGAGCAACCGTGAGCGCTTCGGCAAACAGCGATGCCTACGATGGAATGGCATACATCTATTGCCACGACCCGAGGCGGAACTATTGCTTCTCGCTCACCCGTGCAGTCTAGTCCGACGAGATTGAAGCCATGGTCGTCGACAAAGTAGTACATCGAGTCGACCGGTTAGTGGTTGCACTTCAGGCCTCTGATGTGCGCAACGCAAATTGTTTCTTCCGTCGCCGCGTCGCGGAGTTTGGCTTGAAAAGCCAGCTAAAAATTGATCGCGTCCTAAAATTTTCTAAAATAAGGCTCGGAGCATTCAGAATAAACAACTCTACAACCGGCAGATGCCTTCTTGCCACATGCGGAGGAAGCCTCTTGAGCGGCGGTGTCCTTGCTAGGACCACCAATAATAACATATTCACCCGCCGTATTGGGCCAAGCAAGCGCAGCGCATTGATTGCGGTACGTAAACAGGTTTTGCTTGCAATCAAGCGCGCCATTCTGCGCGCATTTAATCAGCGCTTCATTTTCCGCTTGTTCTTTAGACATTTTACCAACAGCCAGGCCAACGTCTCCCGTAGAATTGCCAACGGCTATGGCGCCCCAAGTCTTAATCCATTCGCCTGACGGCGTAGGCGCTTGCTGTTGAATAATTCCTCCACCCTGCGAAGGGCTAGGGCCACAGGTAGCACTCCCAGCAGCGGTGCCAATCGGGCAAGCCGTTTGGGCAAAGATCGGCAATGAAATAAAAGCCAAAATAGAGGAGGCACGAACCAAGAACTTCATGATAGATTCGAAAATTTATATGGCGTCGCCATATCTAAATGACTTTGCGCTAACTGTGTTTATCGCATCCAGCCTTGCGACTAGGCACACTTGCCTTATCGTCCCTCCCCAAAATCTAGAAATTCAGTATTCTTTGAAAATGGGATCTGAGCACTGACTGAAACTCACTTTACACCCTTTTTCCGACCATTTTTCGCAATTTTTCGTTGCCAATTCCACTGCAGCAGGTACAGACCCGGCACTAACAATCGAGCCCCCAGGCCCACCTGAGACTGGGTCGACAGACACCACACACTGGTTCCTATAGGTAAATTTGATGCTGCAATTGCTTGCGCCCCAGTGACCGCATTTATTTATCGCATCGGTTTCAGCATCATTCTTTGAAAGTTGCCCCGAACTGACGCCGGTATCTCCGTTTGGAGCCTGAGCGATAGCTCCCCAAGTCTTAATCCATTCACCCGACGGCCTTGGGGGAGGGGCATTAATATATCCTCCAGCACCAGTCCTTGAAGGACTTGGGCCACACGTAGCGCTACCTGCAGGAGTACCTATTGGGCACGCAGTTTGACAAAAAGCACAAAAAGGCATCGAAAGGAATACAAAACAAAATCGTCTTATTAATTTCATAAATGACTCTAGTTTGTTATCAAGGGAAGCGTCAGCCCTCAATTTTTTGGTGCCCTGCTGGTAGAGGTGCCTCCGCGTAATGCCGGTGCGTGCTGAGGAGCTGGAGATACTTCATAAACTCGTCCAAGTGAAACCTTGCTCTCGGTCGGTTGGAAATTCAATCATGGCTCTGGCGGGAAGGGCTGGGTGTCGTCAATCCAGAAGCGGTCCGTCAATGCGCGATCCGCGTCGGTTTGGCTGTCGAAGGACTTCGCGAAGTTCTCCGTGGCCCCGGGAGAATCCTTGCTGGTCGGCGGCTTCTTCGTCGATCCTCCGGGCGCTCGTTTATCTGAGGAAAGCTGCAAGCGGGCCACCCAGGAAGTCGTTCAGTGCGGGCTCGCAAATCAGCCTGGTGCGCATGCCCGGGACGGTCGAGGACTTTAGGAAGGGGGAAGATCCAGCGAAGTACGGCGATCCGAAGATGAGCGAAGTGCTCAAGTCGGTCACCTCCCGGCAAGTCAAAGTCGTGGCCGAGGAAAGCACCGCGAAGTCCCGTTGGGGCCGCGTCACATTGCAGGCCAACTAGCCGGGAGCGTGCGCGCAAAGCTCCTGGCGTAGATCAGCAGCGCCCGGCAGCCTTTAGTAGCGCATTGCAGGAGGTCTCGCTCGCTGCCGGTTTGGGGGCCGGTCCGCCCGAGCGGCTGGCGCCATTGCATACAGCGTCGGAGACCACACGACCGACGGTGGAGATTGTTCCGGTGACGTAGCAGCTGTATTGCTTGCCGGTATTCGTTCTCACCGAATAGTTCGTCTGCATGCCTTCGTTGACGCGATCCGAGATCGTGAAGCTGCCCTTGGGCACGCCCAGGGCAAATGCCGTCTTCTGTTCAATGGCGTCATCTGTAACAGCCATGGAGGCGCAACCGGCCAGCAGAGACAACAAAGAGGCGCCAACGAACGCGCAGCGACGAGAGAATGCTTGTGCCATGAAGGTTGAGGTTGTTGAAAGTTGAAGTCATCGAGTTTATGGGGCGGATCCCAACGCGTGAAGTGACCAAAGTCACCGTCGCTCCTGAACGACTATTCAGCTACAGATCGGGTTGGTGCGATCACAAACCTCTCCTCTCAAAGTCCGCTATGACCGGTGAACCCGCTGGGGCGATCCGGGCATGTACCGACGCGGCCTCAGCTACGATGACGGGACTCGGCCAAGAGCGGTCTGTCAGCCCGATGGCCGAATTCGAGAGTTACACACCGGTCAAGAGACGCTTTTTTCCACTGAACCGAAAATTTCAATCGCCGTCCATGAAAGCATCGCTTGGCACAATCATCATCTACGCCCGTGACATGAGGAAATCTGCCGATTTTTACTCCAAGCATTTCGGGTTTATCACAAACGGTGAAGTCAGCGAGGGCCTCATCGAGCTGAAGGCGCCGGATGTGGGTGCAGGAATGCTCATTCATCAAGCAGCTAAATCTGTAAAGCTGGGGCAGGTCGGTGTGAAATTGAGCTTTCACGTGAGCGACGTTGAAGCCTTCGTAGCCGAGGCAGCGGCACAGGGGCTCAAGTTCGGCGCCATCCATAAGGCGAATGGATATGCTTTTGCCAACGTAAAAGACCCCGACAAGAATTCAGTCAGCGTCTCTAGTCGTGCCCACCGCGCGTGACGAACGTCGTCAGTCGGCTAACAGCAGACGTACGTCTGTGCGCAGAATTGGTGCGAAAAGCGGTCGATTTATACAAACTTCTGCACAAGGGTTCAGCCGAACCTCTGCGGGGAGGTCAAGGGTGCCAAACCTGCTGAGCAGCAGGGACCGCCTGTCTGCCACTTCCGGCAATCGCGTAAGAGAGCTTCTTCCCCGCTTCGATCACGTCGGGCACGAATCCACGAAGAACCGGGCTGGTCAACCGCGAAATCGGCCCGGAAACGCACAGCGCACCTAAGAATTTCCAGTTCACGCCGAACACTGGAGCGGATACGCTGGAAATTTCCGCGTCTCGCTCCCCGAGCGCTATACGGTAGCCGTCTCGCCGTATGGTCTCAAAGGGTTCTCCTTGCTCGCCCGTGAAAGCCAGGATCACCAAGCCGGGCCCCCCGACGCGTAGCGGCAGCGATGCACCCATCCTGACATGGTGCCGAACGGCGCGCGGCCCTTCGACCCGCACCACGCACGTCCGCTCCTCCCCTTCGCGTACATAGAACGTGGCGCTCTCGCCCATCTTGATGGACAGCTCGCGCAGCACCGGCTCGATGACGTCGTGGACGCTGAACGTGGCTTGGTAGCAGGCGCCCAGCCATCCTGAGGCACGTCCTAAGCGCCAGCCTCCGTCGTCTTTCTGAACGAGGTAGTCGTCCATGGCCAGCGTGCGGGCCAGGCGCAACACGGTGGACCGGTGGTAGCCAGTCCTTCTGCTGAGCTCCGCCAGCGAGAGGCTCACATCGCCCACGCCGAACGCTTCCAGCACCTTCATCGCCCGCCGGACAGCGATCACCCCATCCGCACTGGTGGCAGCGTTGTCGGTCTCCACATCCATTGCGTTCTCCTTTGTTGTTCCAATCTTCGGAACATGTCGCGCCAGGCGGAACTGCATTGTAAGGAGCAGAACAAGCCCAAACAATGGCGCCATTACAAGCATGGAGACAACGATGCACCTGATCCAACGCAGCTTGGCGCTCGCCGCTACTTCACTTGCGCTTTCGGCATCCGCCCAGGACTATCCCAACAAGCCCATTCGCATCATCGTGCCGTTCCCGGCCGGCGGAGGAACGGACGTGATCGCCCGGGACGTTACGAACCAACTCACGACCGCCCTGGGCTGGGCCTTTGTCGTCGAGAACAGGCCAGGGTCCGGCGGCAACTTGGGTGTGGACGCCGCCGCCAAGTCGAAAGCCGACGGCTACACGCTGGCCCTTGGCCAGAGCAGCAACCTCGCCGTGAACCCGACCCTGTACAGCAAGATGCCCTACGACGTCATGAAGGACATCGTGCCGGTCGCGTTGGTCGCAAGCGCACCCATCCTGATCGTCGTTGCGGCCGACTCGCCGTACAAGACGCTCGGCGAGATCGTGGCCGCTGTGAAGGCGAAACCCGGCTCACTGAACTTCGCTTCGCCTGGCAATGGGACCGTCACGCACCTCACTGGCGAGCTGTTTCAGCGCCGTGCCGGCGTCAAGTTCACGCACGTTCCTTACAAAGGCGCCTCGCAGGCCGTCACCGATCTGATCGGTGGTCAGGTCCAGCTCTACGGTTCGACCGTACCGACCCTGCTGAGTCAAATCCGAAACGGAAGGATCCGTGCGTTGGCCATTACGTCGAAGACTCGGTCTGCCGATCTGCCTGACGTGCCGACCGTCGCGGAGTCTGGCTACAAGGACTTCGAGTCGGTGACCTGGTTCGGCTTTGTCGGCCCGGCCGGCATACCCAAGCCAGTGGTGGCCAAACTCAACACCGAAATCAACAAGGCCCTCCAGTCGCCGGAGCTGAAGAAGCGCCTCAACGAGCAGGGTGCCACCGTCCTGGGTGGCTCGGCCGACGAGTTTGCCGAGCTCATCAAGACCGACATCGGCGTCTGGGCGCCCATCATCAAGCAGTCCGGCGCCAAGCTGGACTGACCCGAACCTTTTTCTCTCACCTCTCAACGACACAAGCAGGTAGCAACATGAGTAAGCCCAACATCATTAAAGACTTCGAGCGCGTTTCCCCGGAGCTCGTCAAGAAGGCCGCGGAGTTCCAGCCCGCCATCCTGTCCGACGTCAACGGTCGCCGCGGCGCCCTGCACGGGCGCATCAGGGCGCTCTCGCCGAAGATGAAGCTGGCCGGCCCCGCCTTCACCGTCGAGGTGCGTCCCGGCGACAACCTCATGATCCACGCGGCGCTGTCGCTGGCCAAGCCCGGTGACGTGCTGGTCATCGACGGCAAGGGCGACCAGACCTGCGCGCTGATGGGCACGATCATGATGCACGCCGCGCGCAAGCGCGGCCTGGTCGGCGTCGTGATGGACGCCGCCGTGCGCGATGCGGAAGACATCGAGGAGATGGACTTTCCGGTGTTCTCGGTGGGCACGAACCCCAACGGCCCCACGAAAGAAGTCGGCGGCCGCATCGGACATCCCATCTCCTGCGGCGGCGTGACCATCCACCCCGGCGACTTCATCACAGCCGACCGCGACGGCGTGATGTGCGTCGAGCGCGAGAAGCTCGAGTCGCTGCTGGGCAAGGCCGCGGGCAAGGTCGAAAGCGAAGCCAAGCGCATCGCCGGCATCAAGGAAGGCAAGCTCGCGGCGCCCTGGCTCAACCAGTCGCTCATCACTGCAGGCGTGCTCAAGGAAGGGGAGGAGCTGTGAGCAGCAAGCCCGCCGTCCTGGTCACGGGCGCGGACCTGGCGCCCCAGGCACTGGCGCTGCTGGGCGACTACGAGGTCGTCTACGCCGGCAAGACGCCGCAGCCCGACGATCTCGCCACCCTGGCCAGGCAGCACAACCCGGTTGCGATCATCGTGCGCTACGGCGGCGTGACGCCGCAGATCATGGACGCGGCGCCGGCGCTCAAGGTCATCTCCAAGCATGGCAGCGGCACCGACACCATCGACAAGGCCGCCGCCGCGGAGCGCAAGATCCAGGTGACCGCAGCTGTCGGCGCAAACGCGGCGGCCGTTGCCGAGCAGTCGCTGGCGCTGACGCTCGCGTGCGCCAAGTCGCTGGTCAAGCTCAACGAGCGGATGCACGCCGGTCATTGGGACAAGGCCACGCACAAGAGCATCGAGCTGAGCGGCCGCACCATCGGCCTGATCGGCCTGGGTGCCATCGGCCGCAAATTCGCACGCATGGTGGATGCGCTCGACATGCGCGTGCTGGGCTTCGATCCTTTTGCCAAGGACCTGCCGAGCTACATCAAGCCTGCAGACCTGGACACAATCTGGCGCGAAGCGGACGTCATTTCCTTGCATTGCCCGCTGACCGCGGACAACCGCAAACTGCTGAATGCCCAGACGCTCGCCAAGTGCAAGAAGGGCGTCATCGTCGTCAACACCGCGCGTGGCGGCCTGATCGACGAGCCGGCTCTGCTGGCCGCGATCCAGTCCGGGCAGGTGGCGATGGCGGGTCTGGACAGTTTCGCCGTCGAGCCCTTCGTCGTGCCTCACATCTTCCAAGGCGAGCCGCGCATCGTCCTGAGCCCGCACATCGGCGGTGTGACCAGCGATGCCTACGTCAACATGGGTGTGGCCGCTGCCAGGAACACCTTGGCTGCCCTGAAGCGCTGACGACGCTGGGTTGGCCTGGCGCGATCGGATTCGCAACGACACCGATAGCGACGGTGAGCGCACAGCCGCACCTGCAAGTGGTCGACTCGAGTTCGTGGTGGATGTCGACGCGCGGCAGGTTTGCCGGCAGTGGCGTGCGGCGCGGCTGCTGCTTGTCCTCGGTCTTGGGCGGCGGGCGAAGCCGCTTCAGCTCTTCTTCAATGGCGGCTAGGTCAGCGTCGAGCGTCTCGCTGCATTTGCCGAAGCGCAGGCGCTTGTGCTGGTTTCAACTGTCTGCTCTGCCCAGCAGCCGTCGTTCAGTGTTGATGAGATGACCGACCGCTGTCAGTCTCAAGCCGACGACGACCACACAACCGGCCGCTTCGCAGCGATAGCCGACGTCAGCCCGATAGAAATGAACGACTGCATGCTGCCGCCCTGCAGTCATGCCCTCGACGTACTCGGACGCATCCTCCGCGCCCTGTTGCGGCCTCAAGATCTTTGCCTGGGCGGCATCTTTGCGCGCGGACGCAAGTTTCGCGAAATGAGGCGGCGATGCCTCAGCGCGGCGAGACTAGACCTCTTTCGACAAGGGGTCGAATCTCAAGCTGCACCGGGCGGCTTGGAGCCTATTTCTCCTGCTCCATTACCGGCGAACAACGAATATGATCGCAAGTAAATCCTGCTACACCGCGCTAGCGTCAGGATGCTGTTTCAGAACATCGATGATGAGCGCGCCGAGTTTCAAAGCCTCCGCCGCCTGCTCTTTACTCACAATCTGCCCGTGAATCGCTGCGTTGCAAACGCGATTGACGTAGTTGAACGACTGGTACAGTGATTCGTACTGGGGGTCAGATTTGATCAACTCGTCGAAGAGTTGTCGCAGACCCGCCATGCGAATGACGTTAGCTCCAGAGGAAAGGGTATGTACTTGTCGCCCCAGAATCGTGCGTAGCAGGCGTTCAATGTCTATTCGAACTTTCGCCAAAACGTACGCCACGTCTTCGTCTTCTTGAGCCTTGGTCTCTACGGCGTATTTCTCCGCTCTAGCTTCCCAATGAGGGGTTCGAAATGTTTCCTCAATCTTTTGCTGTTGTTCCCGTAGCGTGGCCGCCTCAGGAGCCGAGTTGTTAACCACGACGTGCGTTTGCTGACGTTGGTTGTTCAACGTGGTCGACACGACGGACAATGAGTTGCGCACCTCAGACTTGAACTCTCGCAACTCCTCCTTTGCCGCGGCCGTTTCCTTCTTCGCCTCCTTGACCTCGCGCTCAAGCTCCAGCCAAGATCCAATCTTGATCTTGTTGAAGAAAGGCAAGAACAGGAAGAATAGAAAGAGCGCTACGAAGAACGCATCGGCGATCAGAAGATCAGGTTTAGGGGGGAAACCAGCCTTCGCAACAAAGCCGACGCCGAAATACGCCGCGACGAGCCATGAAATTGCGTACATGACTTTGTTCATGGGCGTCACTTGTAGCCAGACCGCTCAAGGCGCCGAAGAAGCAGAGACGCAAATGCAAGGTGGTCGAGGCATACATCAGGATCGTCACTCAACGTAATTTCGTGCCCGCCCGGGTTGCGTATGGCGACGATTGCGCCAGAGAAGATGAACCGGTAGCCCCGTTGCTCGTCTTGCTCACTTGCGTTTGCGAGGCCATTCAGCTTCACAGCGGGTCCGGCCTCGTTGAAGACAGCCATCATGAGCTTTTCACCATTGAGCGTGCTACCAGCGTGCTTCTGAACTACCTTTTCGACGTATTTGAAGGCATGGAACGTCGCTTCCGCGCCATGCCCGTCGTCGAACAGCTTCCGAACCTTCGGCGGAAATCCGACGTGTACATTGCGCAGCTCAAACGGGTGAACGGGCAGACCGTTTGAAGTCGGCGCGGCTTCTTCTATCGGCTCCCGCGCTGGAGTGCGCCGTACGATCTGCTCAAACAGATCAAGCGCCGTTGCCATTCAGCAGGTTCTCGCGAATGCTCTTAAAAATGGCATCGTATGTTGCCTGATCACCGCCAGGAGGGAGGTTGATCTCAATGCGAACCGTCAGTCCAACGCCTCCGGCACCTGCCGCGACTGCGTTCGCCTGAATCGGCGGTTGCACGAGCACAGGCACATGAGCTGGAGACTGAGCTTGGGCTGGCAGCGCCGCCTTCTTGGTCGGGGCCAACTTCCTGACGATCTTTGCACCAGCGCCAGTTGGCGCGGACTTCGCCGCTGCGGCTACGTCATCGGATAGCTTTCCACCGATTCGCGCCAACGACTGGAACGTTGAAGCTTGACGCTTCCCGACTACATCGCTGGTGCCATCGTGATTGCGGAAAAAAGAGATCAACTTGTCCAATGGCAGCGTCCACGCATCCTCGCCATGAAGGTCGAACAACTCATGGTACGGGCCAGCGACCAGCTTTGCGAACTCTTGCTGGAATTCGGCGTTGTCGTGCTTGTTGAATACCGGCCCTGCCGCAGCTGTCTTCTTGTTCTCGGAATCCAGCACTCCAATGAACTTCATGATGTTCAGAACGTAAGTTTCGTTCTGCGGCGCGATGCCCAGTTTTTTAAGAGTCTCCGCCGTCACCGTCCCGGGAAATGCCTTGCGAAGTTGAGCAACGAGTTGCGTTACACCGCCGGACCCGGACATGTAGGGATGCTTGTCTGCCAAACCGCTCTCCAATCGTTGTGTCCCCATTGTCGCAGTGATTGCGTATTCTGTAACAACTTGTCGGGCTGCGGCTGTGCTGCGGTGGCTGCGCCTCATCAAGTTTGAGGAGGACTACCAGCGGGGCCGGCGTCAGCGGTGCGCGGCATGGCGCTGTGTGCGAGTCCGCTCCCCGATGTCCAATCCGCAACCTGACGCATCCTGAATACCATAGACGTCGGGTCCGTGGGAGTCGGGCGGATTTTGCTGTCCCACAAGAATGGGGCCAAGGCTGGCTCGTCGGCCGCGCCTTTGGCCGTGCCGACCCACGCAATCACCCTTCCGGTGTACTTGGCGCTGCTGATTCCAAGGCCCCACCCCAAGGCGCCGGTAATGATGAAACTCTCCGCTCCCCCAAGTACGCCTCGACCTGCGAGCAGCACGCCAGCGGACAGCAAAGGCAGGCCGATGAACTGCAAGGATGCGACGTACAGGCCGCCTCTCGCATCCAGGCCCAGCTGGGACGGCTCGGTCGCATCAGGGCTGGCTGACCGCGTAGACGATCAGTTGCCAGCGGATTGGTGCAGTGCTCGTGTGTTGCTTGTGGTTCTGAGGGGGCAACACGTGACCACCTGCGATGGCGATCTCGTCTCCGCAATTGGTGCATCGGTAGATGCCGGGATGGGGCGCGCGCTCGCCTGGCGTGTGCGACTGATCGAACGCCACGTCATTGCTTTGCTTAATGAACTGATCGTGTTTCTTCAATGCCATGCGTGTCTCCTCCGCCGCCGCGCGGCACCACGAGACATTCGGGGTTTGTTCCGTCAGGGTGGCGTCTTGAATCTACTGGTGAGCGGCGACGCCGCCCTCCCATGGACAGGTGAGGAAGGGAGAGGGGTATCCCTAGCCGATCCGGGTCCTTCTACCGACCTTCTGCATCGAGGGAGTTGCGCGCTCGCGTTTCTCGCCCGGCGCCAAGTTCAAAAAAAGGAACAGGTAGCAAGGTAACGCTGTCGCCAGCAGTGCGCGGCACCAGCACGAGGTAACACGATGACGACGAAGGAACTGATCACGCAGGCTGAGCATGCATCGGCGATGCAGCGTGTCGCGCAAGTCCGTAACGATCTGGAAGGACCGCGGCGAGTTGGTGATGGACGGCAACCTGGTCGACTTCGAGGCGTCGTACAAGGGCGAGCGCTGGCACGCGTCGACGAAGAAGGTTTTCGCCGACGACGCTGAACTGGATGCCGCTCGTGAGCCGGCCAGGCCGGCGGCCGTAGCGCGCGGGCGGCGCGCCGAGCGAGGTGCTCCAGTCACGCTGTCGCGCGGCGAGGTGGTGCTCGAAGGTTCGCTCATACAGGCGCGGGTTGCTGCACACCAACAACCCCTGCTGGATGCTGCGGAGGAGGTTGCGATGGCGTTCGAAGCTGCTATTGAGGCCGCTCAATCTGCCGGTACTCCGAAGGCTGCGATGCCCCGCGCCAATCGGAAAGCCAAAGACCGGGGTTGACGGCCTCCAAATGGCCACTTCGAAGCGGAGCGAAAGACCGCAGTGGTCTTGCATGGCCTCAGCTACGATGGCGGGACTCGGCCAGCATCGGACATTGCCGACCCCTTGCCAATTTACCCATTGGCGCCACAACCTGACCATCAAAGCTGACCTTAACATTGCCGAGATTTCGTACGAGTCCGGAGCATGAGGTTTCGGTATCGGACGCTGGCGACGTGAATCATGGGCGACCACTACCTACCGCGCCATTTGCTCAACGGCTTCGCCAAGCCTGCGACTCAATCGAGGCGCTCTGCAGCTATCTTCAGATACGAGGTCCCTTCGGCTGGCGCGGGTAAGAACCTTACGGTCGCCACCGTTGCGAACGAGACCGGAATGTACGGCGACATGGAGCCCGTTCTCCAGAGCGAAATCGAGCAACCAACCAATCCCGTCATCGAGAGGTTGCGACGGCAGGTAGGGCCCGTGCCCACGGCGGACTATTCGGTTCTCGCACGCTACGTCTTGACGGCGATTCGCAGAGTGCCAGACGGGCGAGCTCGATCCGCGGCTTCGCTGCCCGGGGTGGCCGCCTCGTTGCGGCAGAGCTATGCCGAGCAACTTGACCAGCTTCGCCAGTTTCCCGACCGTGTAGAGGAAGCAAAAGAGATCGAAAAGAAGCTGGATGCGGCCTTTAAAAAAATCCTCGCTGAGCCGTTCCAATGGCTGTGGACGAAAACGTTGCTCCCCGAGAATTTTGAGCGGACCATCCGCGCGCTCTCGGCGATGACTTGGTTCGTGCATGCCGCGCCTGCAGGCAAGCAATTTCTGATCGGCGATGTACCTGTGATCTTGGATCGCAGCGTGGGGTTGAAGGAAAAGGAGGCGATGTGGCTCATGCCGATTTCCTCCGACCGCCTCCTCTCGGTTTCCTATCAGCGAGCTGCCGCGTTGAGGTCGACGCTGCCTGCCCCAACGGTTCGAAGCTTCAACGCGAACACGATCGTCCAGGCGAGCCGGTTCATCTTTGCCCGCGATGCTGAGGCATGGATCACCAGGGCGATTCAGGAAGAAACACAAAGGCGCAATGCTGCAGATCCAGCACGCAAGGCTGAGGGACTTTGACAGCGGTGCGGCTCCTCCGCCCGCTGCGTGAAATAATGCTCGTCGAACGGCCGTTTCCAAGCACGACCTACTTCTCTTTTGGCCCATCAGCGACATTCGCTGCCGTGAACTCGTCGCCCCGGAGCGGCCGATGACATATGCGCCCAGGGCCCTCGAAGTTGGCTGCTGTGCCACAGAAGTCCGACTGGCCTTGCCGTCGTCAGGCCAGCGCAGGCTGGTATCTCAGGCGAACCTCAGCGGGTCGTTTGGCACGACTGGATTCCAGCCTTCCCTGGAATGACGGTCAGGTCAGACAAACATCCCGCCCGACGCCTCTATCCGCTGTGCATTGATCCAGGCGCTGCCCGGCGCCAGCAGCGCCGCAATCGCGCCGCCGATATCGTCGGGCAGGCCGACCCGGCCGAGCGCGGTTTGTGCGGCGACAAAGGCGTTCAGCTGCGCGTTGTCCCTTACCGCGCCGCCGCCAAAGTCGGTCTCGATGGCGCCGGGGGCCAGTGTATTTACCGCGATGCCTCGTGCGCCCAGCTCCTTGGCCATGTAGCGGCTCAGCACCTCCACCGCCCCCTTCATCGCGGCATAGGCGCCGTAGCCGGGTAGGGCGAAGCGGGTCAGGCCGCTGGAGATGTTGACGATGCGGCCGCCGTCGTTCATCAAAGGCGCCAACTTCTGAGTCAGGAAGAACACGCCCTTCAGGTGCATGTTCACCAGGTCGTCGAACTGCGCTTCGGTTGTCTCCATGATGCTGGCGTGCCGACCTTCGCCGGCGTTGTTAACCAGATGATCGAAACGGTCGCGCTGGAAGGTTTCGGCCAAGGCCTGCTGAACGCTGGTGGCGAACGCCGGGAAGCTGGCGCTGATGCTGGTGTCCAGCTCCAGGGCCACCGCGCGGCGGCCCTGCGCCTGAACGGCGGCGACGGTGGCTTCCGCCTCCGCCTTGGCGCTGCGGTAGGTCAGGATGATGTCGCTGCCCTTGGCGGCCAAGTGCAGGGCGGTGTTCTTGCCGAGGCCGCGGCTGCCGCCGGTGATAAGGGCGATGCGGGTGTTGCTTGCAGTCATGAGAAAGTACTCCAGGGTTGGTGGGATCGAAGTCTATTAATTGACTTGATAAACATAAATCCGCTAAATTGGATTTAACTGTTATTAAAAATCAGACCAATGAACCCGCTCGAGCGCCTGCAAATTTTCCACCGCGTTGCCGAACTGGCCAGTTTCAGCCAAGCGGCCTTGAGCCTGAACCTGCCCAAGGCCAGCGCCTCGAACGCCGTACAGCAGCTCGAAACCCAGCTCGGCACCCGCCTGCTGCACCGCACGACGCGGCGTGTGCAGCTGACGCAGGACGGCCAGGCGTTCTACGAGCGCAGCAAGGATGTGCTGGCCGACATGGACGAGCTGCAGGCGATGTTCCAGCAGCAAGCGGCCGCCGGCCTAAGTGGCCGCATCCGCATCGACATGAGTACAGCGCTGGCGCGCGATATCGTCATCCCCCGCCTGCCCGAATTGCTGGCCGTGCACCCGCTGCTGGAGGTGGAGTTGAGCAGCACTGAGCGCCGAGTAGATCTGGTGCGCGAAGGATTTGATTGCGTGCTTCGGACCGGCAGCGTGGTGGACACCAGTCTCATCGCCCGGCCGCTCAGCGCGCTGCGCCAGTTGAACTGCGCCAGCCCGGCCTACATCCAGGCCTTCGGCATGCCGCAGACCTTGGCCGACCTGGCCGGCCATCGCCTGATCCACTTCGTCGGCACGCTGGGCGGCAAGTCGGCCGGGTTCGAATACACGGACGACGCCGGAACGGCGCGCAGCATCGCGATGGCCGGTGCCGTGACGGTCAACAACGCGGAGGCCTATGCGGCCGCCTGCCTGGCCGGCCTGGGCATCATCCAGGTGCCACAGGTCGGCGAATCGGCACATCTGCGCAGCGGGGCACTGGTGCAGGTGCTGCCGCAATTCCCGGCGCCGCCGATGCCGCTGAACCTGCTCTACGCCAACCGCCGCAACCTGTCGCAGCGGGTGCGGGTGGTGATGGATTGGCTGGCGGGGGTGATTGCGGAGGCGCAGGTGGGCAGCTAGGCTGTTGCCAAGCTCTGTGCCCGCACGCCACCTTCATCAGCACGTCTTCCAGCTCGGGCTTCAGCGTGGCCAGCCCGGTGGCGATGTTGATGGTGATGGGAAAGAAGCCCTACAGCAGCCGTTCGACAGTACCCGCAATTGGCCGCGTGCCGCGGTAGGTGCGAGCTGCTAAATTCTCTTGAAGAAGTGGAAGTGATAGCAATCCCGCTGAAGTTTCCCTCTGGCGTAGAGGCCGACAAGCCAGCTGTCTGCACCAGCATCTTTGGGCTCAAAGAAGTGCTCTCCCGGAAAACACAGGTCGGCTAGCCTTGCTGTCACCTCGCCGCGCTGCGCTGCGAACCCGTCTGCGCCTACGAAGACTGAAACAGCTCTGTGGAAAGCAACCATGTAGCCGCCTTCCTTCAGCTCGACGGTTCGAAAGTCGGTGAGAAAGCGCGCCTCGTTCAAGGCCCGACGAGCATCCACTTCGTCATCTTCGCCGGGGGTCAGGTCAAGCAGCGTTCCGTTTCCGAGCATGATGATGCCGTTCGCCCTGTATGAGCGCAGTCGGTCTTCGATGGCGGCCAGAGGGGTCCGGTTTTCGGGCTCCCACGCGAGACGCAGCTCTTTCATCTGAGTTCCAAGTACGAATGGCCGGTCAGGTCCGGCAAGTCGAGCATGAATTCGTTGTACTGATAGCGGTGCAACTGGCTCATGGTTTGTCGTGCGAATGTAGCCCACGGTCGGACGCCAATGCCGGCACTGGTCAGCAAAAGTGGAAGGTCGTGACGAACTTCCGTTCTGGCCGAGTCCCGTCATCGTAGCTGAGGCCACGTCGGGCTCAAAGCGGTCGTCTTGGCGACGATTGTCCCTGCTGCCCGTCAGCTAGAACGGCTCATTCTGAGCGAGCCGCATCGGGACGTACGCGATGCCCTTCGTCTCAACGCGTGCACCCGACCGTGTGAAACCCCATGCGCTCATAAAAGACACTGCAGAGGGAGTTGAGTTGACCGTGGTCGCCACTGAGGCAGAAGGCCATCCATACCCCTTCTTGACGTGAGACCAAAGCGCCCTTGCAACGCCCCCTCGTTGGAACGGTTGGCCAACAAAGAGGTGGAATAGATGGGTTCGGTCGCGAACGGCAACCACGCCCATCAACTGGCCGGCGGCCGTGCCAACGTAGTAATCGAGCTCTGGGGCACCGATGTTTCGTGCAATGCCCTCGGGCTCAAGCGAAAGCAAAAAACCTTCTGCACCTGAACCGTCGTCTCGCAAGAGGAAATGGTGCGCCAACGAAAGAATCAGCGCGCTGACCGCCGGAGCGTCGTCGAGCGTCGCATTGCGTATGCGCATGGATTCGGAAGAAACGGTCGGGTTCATCTACGAAGGTCCGGTAATGGCCGACGGTAGCCTCTCGCGCCAGTCATTCGTTGAAGATTGCGGTTGAGAAATCCTGCAGCCGATGTGCCGCCGCGACTCTTTCGCCAGACCGGTGAAGCGCCATGCTCTCGTCCAGGATAAGCTGCAATTCGCCAGAGACTTGGCGCTCACCTTCACAGGCGGCGATCGAGAGCAATTGGGCTTATCGAGTCAATTTCCTTATTGTTATCGAAAATCCCGACTCGCCACCCGCAGCCCGCTCAACAGCGACGTGTGGTCGACCAGCTGCAGGGCGACGAGCGAGCACACGCCCTTCTCTGACTGCCAGGTCCCCTTGACCGACAACATCTTCGACCCGCGCAGGGCGGCTCGCTGGGCCTCGGCCACCGAGGGCCAGACGATGATGTTCACAGTGCCCGTCTCATCCTCCAGCGTGGCGAAGATCACCCCGCTCGCCGTGCTGGGCTGCTGCCGGTGCGTGACGATGCCGCTGGCCCGCACCGTCTGACCATTGCGGCCGTTGCGGCGCAGGTCGTCGGCGGTGCGGATGCGCCACTTGGCCAGCTGCGCGCGCAGCAGTGCGAGCGGGTGGCGGCGCAAGGTCAAGCCGAGCGCCGCATAGTCGTCGGCGATCTCGGCCCCTTCCTCCTGCACCGCGAACTCGAAGGCATCTTCCACGGTGCGTGCGTCACGCAGCATCTTCGTCGGCCGGGTATCGATGCCGACGGCGTCCCACACGGCCAAGGGACGGTGCCCGGCCAGGGTGCGCAACGCATCGGCGCCTGACAGGCATTTCAGGTCATGCGCATCGAGCTCGGCCCGCATGGCCATGTCTTCGACCGTCGCAAACGGCGCGATCGCGCGCGCGGCGACGATGCGCGCCGCCGCGGCCTCGCGCATGCCGCTGATGCGTGAGAAACCCAGCCGCACAGCGCGCAGCAGTTCGCCGAAGGTCGTATCCCATCGATCGGACGCCTGCAGGCTTTGCACAGCCTCTTCCAGCGTCGTTTCCCACACGCTCACCGTGACGTCGACCGGCCGCACCACCACACCATGCTCGCGCGCATCGCGCACCAGCTGCGCGGGTGCATAGAAACCCATCGGCTGGCTGTTGAGCAGCCCGGCGAGCAAGGCGTCCGGGTGGTGCCGCTTGAGCCAGCAGCTCACATACACCAGCAACCCGAAGCTCGCGGCGTGACTTTCCGGGAAACCGTAGCTGCCGAAGCCCTCCACCTGCTTGGCGATCCGCTCGGCGAAATCGGCGCTGTAGCCTTTCTCGCGCATGCGCCGGATCAGGCGCTCCTGATGCACCTCGAGCCCGCCGCGCTTGCGCCAGGCGCCCATGGCGCGGCGCAGCTGGTCGGCTTCGCCGGCGGTGAAATCGGCCGCGAGCATCGCGATCTGCATCACCTGTTCCTGGAACAGCGGCACGCCCAGGGTGCGCTCCGTCGCGGTCTTGATGTCCTCGCTCGGGTAGTCAACCGGCTCCTCACCCGCACGCCGGCGCAGGTAGGGATGCACCATGCCGCCCTGGATGGGGCCAGGCCGCACGATCGCGACCTGCACCACCAGGTCGTAGAACCGCTCGGGCTTCAGGCGTGGCAGCATGGTCATCTGCGCCCGGCTTTCGATCTGGAAGACGCCGACGGTGTCGGCGCGCTGGATCATGGCGTAGGTCACGGGGCATTCGGGCGGCACGTCCTGCATGCGCATCGGCCGCCCGCGCTTGGCAGCGATCAGGTCCAGCGTGCGATGGATCGCCGTCAGCATGCCGAGGGCGAGCACGTCGACCTTGATGAGCCCGAGGGCATCGAGGTCGTCCTTGTCCCATTGCACGACGCTGCGGTTTTCCATGGCGGCGTTTTCAACGGGGACGAGCCTGCTCAGCTTGTCGCGCGCGATCACGAAGCCGCCGGTGTGCTGGCTCAGATGGCGTGGGAAACCGCGCAATGACTTGGCCAACTCCAGCCACGTGCGCACGCCCTTGCTGTCCAACTCCAAGCCGTTCTCGATGAGACAGGCGTCGCTGATCCACTCGCCTTCGGTGCCGTAGGCCGTCTTGGCCAGGCGCTCCACCTGCTCGATGGGAAAGCCCAGCGCCTTGCCCACGTCGCGCAGCGAGGATTTCGTGCGATACGAGGTCACCACCCCGGTGAGCGCGGCCCGGTCGCGGCTGTACTTGCCGTAGATGTACTGCATCACCTCTTCGCGCCGTTGGTGCTCGAAGTCGATGTCGATGTCGGGCGGCTCACGCCGCTCGACGCTGATGAAGCGCTCGAAGAGCAGGTTCATGCGGGCTGGATCGACCTCGGTGACACCGAGGCAGTAGCAGACGGCCGAGTTGGCCGCGCTGCCGCGGCCCTGACAGAGGATGCCGCGATCGCGCGCCCAGTGGACGATGTCGGCCACGGTCAGGAAATACGGCTCGTAGGCCAGCTGGCCGATGATGTCGAGCTCGTGCTCGATCTGCGCACGCACCTTGTCCGGCACGCCGGCAGGAAAGCGCATAGCGGCCCCGGCATAGGACAGCTTCCGGAGGTGGGAGGCGGCCGTTTCGCCCGCTGGCACGATCTCCTTGGGATACTCGTAGCGCAGCTCCTCGAGCGAGAACGTGCAGCGCCGCGCGACCTCGATGGTTTCGCGCAGCCAGGCCTGCGGGAACTGCTCGGCCAGGACCGCGCGGCCGCGCAGGTACTGCTCGGCATTGGCGTTCAGCGCCAAACCGCAGCGAGTGAGGGGCTTGCGAATACGGATGGCCGTCAGCACGTCCTGCAGACGCTTGCGCGCGCGGGTGTGCATCAGGGGGCTGACGGTGGCCACGACGGGCAAGCCGGCGCGCTCGGCCGCCTGTTCGAGATTCCACAGGCATTGATCGTCGTCCATCCCCAGCGGTCGTTCGGCGGCGATCCACGCCCGGCCCGGGAACCAGGTGCGCAGCCACATGGCCTGCGCGAAGATCTCCTCGATCGTCGCACCATGTTCCGGCAGCAGCAGCGCCAGACAGCCCGGCGCACCGGCCAGGTGCTGGCCCTTGCTGGTCTTGCCCTCCAGATCCGCAATAAGGGCCGTGTAGCGACCCTTCTCGGCACGCCGACGTGCGAGCGTGATGAGCTCGCAGAGATTGCCGTAGCCGTTGCGGTCCTGCGCAAGCAGGACCAGGCGGGCGAAGGGTTTGCCGCCGGCGAACTCGTAGAGGATCTCGCTGCCGACAATGAAATGCAGGCCGCATTCACGGGCCTCGAGGTGGGCCCGCACGACCCCGGAAACTGAGCACTCGTCGGTCAGCGCGAGTGCGGTATAGAGCTTGGCCGCGGCGCGGCTCACAAGCTCCTCGGGCTGCGAGGCGCCCGTCAGGAAGGTGAAATTGGACCGACAGTGCAGTTCGGCGAACGGCGGCGGGTCGGCTTGATTGCTGTACATGCATACAGTATCATTGCCGCATGAACCCGACCGCAAGCACCGTTACAACCCTCGCGCTGCCCCACCCAACGCTGCTGCGCATCCCCACCTGGTACAGCGATCTCGCCCACGACGAGGTCGTTTTGCCACTTCCGCCGGAGGACTACAACGTCCAGGAGGTCGGGAAACTTTGGCGAGTGACGATCAGTGGCACGGACGAGTTCGTGTACCTGGGCAGCGGCCCGGTCGAGGTGGTGCGCTCGCGCGCGCCGTTCTGAGTTTTTCGGAAAGGACACATGAGGACACCTGAACATCCCGTCACGCATGGTGGCCAGCTGCTCGACGCACCCGAAGCCCATGCAGGGGACATCGTCGACGCCTACCGCGAACAAAATCCGGTGATGGTGGCAAAACGGACCTGTGACACCGACGCGCCCACGCCAGTGAAGAAGAACGAGCCGCCGCCAGATGAGTTCGACGACCTGCCGTTTGAAAGCAACGAGATCTGCTGTGGCGGTTCGGGTTTCGGCCGCCGGGGCGGCTTGATGGTCTTCGGTTTGGGCGCGACCGGCTCGGGCGTCGCGACGAACCTGTCGGCCGGATACTGCCGCATGAACGCAGCGGCGTTGGCTGCGGGGGCATCGAGCCAGGCCTCATAGAGGCCATCCGGGATCACCACGACCATCCGCTTGTCCTGCAGCTCGGGTGGGCGGGCCGGGTCGGGACGGTGCATGTGTTTGAACACCGCGTGATCGTCCGCATTCACTGTGAGCATCGTGAAGGTGTTGATCCACTCGCCGGTGGGCGTTTTCCAGGGGCCCCAGAGACCGGCCACACCGAACATGCCGCCATCCGTCGGCGTGAACCGGGTGGGAACGTGCTTGCCTGAGCGCCAATCAGGCTCGTAGATCGCGGCGCAGGGCACGATGCAGTGCCGTGCATGCGCCCAGGCGTCCTTGAAGCTCGGCTTCGTCGCGACGGTTTCGCTGCGCGCGTTGTACGTGTGCTTGCCGTAGCTCACGTCCTCGGCGAATCGTGGAAGCAGGCCGAAGCGCGCTTCCACGAGTTCGAACTCGGGGACGGCGTCATCGCCCGACGCGCGCTCGATCGGGCGACGGAGGATCGGGGCGAGGTCGGTCGGATAGATGTGCAGGCCGCCGGGCGGCGGCTCCCAGTCGGCGGGCAACACCAGGCCGAAGCGCTTCTCCAGCAGCTGCCTGCGTTTCTCGGCTTGGTAGTGGTGGCACATCGCCCAGACTGTAGCTGCTGAAGCCTTCAACCTGCCTATTGCAGGTCAGGGAGCAAGCAACCAGCCTTTGCGTTCCATGCATCCCGCCAACGCCGATCGGCGTTGCTCGACAGCCTCGGCGCACTGCATCAGGTCGCGATCCCGCACGCCCACGCCGCGATCCCCCCACGCATCCTGCCATGGCAGGCTCCGCGTCGAGAGGGGGGCGTTTGCGCAGCCTGCCAGAAACAAGGCGGTGAACGGTACGGACAGATATCGCAGCGGTTGCATGGTGTCCTCTTTAGGCATGAAGGCGGCATCGTGTTTCCGATGCCCGTCCGGCCGAATGTAGCTGGCCGCGTGCCTTCACTTCAACCATGTTGAAGGCGGCGTGCCGCATGTGGCTGGCCAGCGGTTTCCCGCTGGCCACCCGACGCCCTATTTGGCGTCGTCGCGTTTCGGTACACGCATCACGAGGCGTCCCCTGAAGTTGAACGGTAGGCTGAGGAGGTCGATGTTGCCCCTCTCCTGGTCCCCATGAGGGAACACGGCGCCCACGCGATGCCAGTAGTCGGGACGATCCTCGTTGCCCTCGATCACGTGATACACGTAAAAGGCGGGCAAGGTGGCTTCCCGGGTAGGTTTGGTTGTAGTTTTCAACATGGTCTTCTCCTTTGGTTCAAATGGTTAATGTCCCGAGGGACGGTGACCATCGAACCCGCCCGGCCCGGGCGGCGTGTCCCCTACACGGGAGCGCAGCGAATGGAGCGGGCTGGAGCAGGACACGCCGACGCCGGCGGGTAGGCCACCCGTCATGCTGAGGGCATGAACCTGAACCCAAAAGAGAAGCTGAAAACGTCACACCGACCGGCGTGCCACCTGCCCCAGCCTCCGTGCTGAGCGCTGACGTGAGGCAATGTTCCTTCGGCCGTCGATGGCAGCAGGGAAAGCCTCGTGCACGCAAGGCGGCACCAGGGCGAACAAGAGCCTTGGTCCACGGCATCCCATAAAAATGTCATGCCGCCTACCCATGGCCTCCCCTAAACTTGCCGCCCACATCGAGGGGGAAAGTATGGAGCACACCATGGTTCCAGGAGGAGGCTCCGCTGCCTCCAGATTCACGCGTCGGGGACTTCTTCCGGGTTGGAAGACGTCCTTCATTGTGCTGGCCGGGGCGTTCGCCGTCGTCGCCCAGGTTCAGGCGCAAGCCAACCCTGAGATTGCGAACTGCGCCGAGTTGAAGGAAGAAGCGGTGGCCGCGCAGGCGGCGTTATGCACCGCCCATGTCGGCTGCAGCTACATTCTTCACGCTCAGCAAAGCTGCGCGCGGGCCAAAGGCTACCTTGAGCGACTGCAGGCCGCCATCGGCGAGGGCACGAAAACCTTCTTTGGCACCTATCGCAAGGAGGTCACGCCCGACGCGGTGTTCACAGCGGCGTTGGGTGGCGAGGACTATGAGCAGGCGCGCAAGCTCGGCGGTCTTGCCCAATTCCAGCAGCAGGCTCAGGACATCGCTGCACGCGTGCGGGAGGTGAGCAGTGGATATGGCCATACGAAATCAGGCCGCAACTCCCGCAATGACTGGATCTACTACGGGCAGCTTAGCGGCGACTCGCCGGAAGGCGACGGGACGTGGATTTTCTCCGATGGCGAAATTCAGCGCGGTCACTTCACGGCTGGCGAGTTCAATGGCGTTGGTGAAGTGCTCTATGCGAAGGGGCATCGCTTCATTGGCAATTACATTCAGGGGGACGCCGATCGCGAAGGGGTGTTCGTATTCAAAAGCGGGCAAATAGATGTCGGTACGGACTGGAGCAATGGCACCTTCTCCGGCGAGCGCACGAAGGTCGACGGCACCCGATTCAAGGGTCGGATCGACAGCAAAAACAACTGGCTCGAAGGCAAGGCGTATCGCGCCGACGGCAGCCTGGCCGAAGAAGGCACCTATGAGAGCGGGAAACTTTCTGTCGGCGCGATCTATGACGCAGCAGGCGCGCGCACGGAGGTCAACCTCCCTGCCGAGCGCCAGGCCGTCGCACGCGCCGCCGCCGAGAAGGCGCGCTTGGATGCTGAGGCCGAGCAGCAACTGAAGCGGCAACAGGCCGCGCAAGCCGAGCAGCAATTCCGGGCCAGCCTTCAGACCCTGAATGCTGGCCAGCTCTTTGCCCGCGCCGATGAGCTAAATGCCCAGGGGGATCGCGTCCGCGCCCGCGAAGTCCAGCGGGCCCTGCTGAACCGCTTTCCCGATCATCCGCTGGCGGTGACGGCAGCACGGCAGATGGGGGGAGACACAACTGGAAATTCATCAGGAAACGCACAGGCAGGCAACCGCCTTCCAAGTGGCGTTCCTGCGAGGGCATGTGAAGCCATGAAACAGATGGTCATGTCGGCCAAGGTGCCTCCGAATGCATCCATCACTTCGAGCATGGAAACCGTGATGTACATGACGAAGGTCGTGCTGGACATGATTGCCAACGGCTGTCCCACAGAAGCCGGTACAACACCTGCACAGATCGAAGCGGAGAAACGGGAGCGCGAGCGGCAATATGCGGAGGCTGAAAAAGCCTGCAATGCGGTGCAGGTCGGTGGCCGTCGGTGTGTGCCACAGGCGCACAGTGCTGACGTTGCCGTGAGCAAGCCTGCGGCTCCGCCTCCGCCCCCGGCACCTGCGGCGAAGCCGGTCGTCAGCTTCGATCCAGCGACGGGTCGCTGCTACCCGCCAGATGCAGAAGAGTGCCGGCGAATCCCTAACACGAGGGGCTATTCGCCGAACTCCAGTTCCGACGGCCGCATCCGCACGGCACGCTGACGTAGTCAGGCTCGCCCTGGCTGCCGGGCGGGGGGGCGCGGGCGCGGGGGGCGCATCGATTTCCACAAAAGCCGGTCAGGTGACCGGCTCACTTGACGGATATCCAGTTGGTATCCATTGAATATCCGCCAAGAAACGCGACGGCCGGGACCTCCCCTCCCCGGCCGTTGCGTGCGCTTATGCCTTCAACTGCCGCATGCCCCTCGCGAGCATCCACAGGGCGCGATTGATCTTCACGTTCTGGTCGATGCCAAGGATCGGCCGCGTGCTTTGCCGCCGCCCGGAGGCGCTGAGGCCATCGAGGCCGCCGCGCGTCAGGTTCTCCTGCACGCGGTTGAACGTCGTCCACAGGTCGGGTCGGTCATCGTCGAGACGGCGCGGCGCGAGCAGCTGCGTTTCGGTGAAGGGTGCGGGCTTGACCGGATCGTCGTATTTGAGCGCGAGCGCCGCGTGCGCGAAGACCTCGGCCTCTCGCGGCTGCAGCGTGATCGCGCGCATGGACTCGCGGCGCTCGCGCACCAGGTCGAAGCCGTCGAGCACGGTGTATGCGCCTTCGATCACCTGCCCGCTGACGTCGCCCTTGTGGGGGACACGCACGTCGGCCACGACATCGCCGCAGACAAGGCCGTTCTTGCAGACGAACCGGAGCATGCCCGCGAGCAGCTGGTAACTGCTGGTCCCGTCGTGCGAGTTGAGCAAAATGATTTCGTTGGCCTCGGCACCGTTGATCTGGGTGGCATGGCGCAGCCGCACCATGTGCTTGGTGTGCTCGCGCTTGCCTTCGTCGCGCACGCGGGTCTGACAAACCATGAAGAGCTGAAACCCTTCGGTGCGCAACGCGGTCAGCACGGCGCCGGTCGGGATATAGGCGTAGCGATCCGACCGGCTTTCGTGCTTACCTTCGGCAAAGATGGACGGGGCCACACGGCGGATTTGATCGTCGGACAGCGGATGATCGGCGCACAGATCTGGATTTCCTGTGCCCGCGCGTGGG
Organism: Variovorax ginsengisoli; assembly: GCF_030811835.1. Lineage (GTDB taxonomy): Bacteria > Pseudomonadota > Gammaproteobacteria > Burkholderiales > Burkholderiaceae_C > Variovorax > Variovorax ginsengisoli_C. The sequence continues at coordinate 32,120 of NZ_JAUSRO010000024.1, forward strand.
CGCACTCAGGCTGTCAGTTGATCACTTGGATTTGTAACTAGCGACGGTCGACGAGTGCGTGCGCGATGGTGCCGAGGTCGACGTACTCGAGTTCGCTGCCCGCGGGCACACCGCGCGCCAGGCGCGTCACGTTCAGGCCGTGCTGTTTGAGCGCCTCGCTGATGACATGGGCGGTCGCCTC
>NZ_JAUSRO010000025.1 GCF_030811835.1 Variovorax ginsengisoli
ACGGTATCCGTATTCCTAGTCGTATTCACAGTCCTACTCCTATCTTCAAAGATAAGCGATAGACCGTGTCCTGTCATTCAAGGGGCCAGCTCAGTAGCGCTGACTCAGGAACAACGGGAAACGTATGAAAGTACGATGCACTCGACTCTTATGGCGCCCATCGGGCCGCTCGACTTCCCTTCTTTTGACCTTACTGATTTCACTTCCCGTGTGTTGGACAAAGTTCAGCAGAATGTCATTGCGCAAGCCCTTGCTAGCTTGGTAGATAACACTGAACTTGCCTCTTGGGTGCAGCACGGGTTGGGTATTCACGGCGACGACGCCACCACGTGTCGTTTTTGCGAGAGCCCAATGCCCCATGGTCGCATTGCCTCTCTGCGTAACCATTTCAACGACAGGGTTGAAAAACTGCAGCACGAGCTGATGACGCTGCGTTCAGAAGCTCGAAGCTTCATCGAAGCACTGAGGCAATTGACGGCTTCTATCCCGGTTGCTGAACTGCTATATCCACACCTGAGATGGCAGTATAAGTTGCATATCGAGCAGGTCGAAGCCTTTGGAACGCTGATGGCGTCGTATTTGAGGCGGCTACTCCGCCTCATTCGAGCGAAGTTAAATTCACCGTTTGCAGCAGTGAACATCCAGTCAAACGAGTTCCACTCAGAACAGGATGATGAAAGCGATGAGGTGTGGAGCGACCGCCTTCTTGAGGCTCATATGGAAACGGCCTACACGAATGTCGCAGCGATTTTTGAGATCACCAAGCACATTTCAGAACACAACAAGTTGAGCGCCAACTTTCAGGCCGAGGCGAGCGCTGCACGTGCTGCCCTCGAAGCGGATGAGGTGCTAAAAGCGTTACCCGACTGGCGTCAGCTGGAGAATGCTGTTGACGAGGCTGAGACCACGTGCGTCAGCAAGGGTGCTCTGCTCGACAAGCTCAAGATCGATGTCAGCGCTCTGGCGGCATCCATCAAGGACCATCGGCCAGCCGCCGCGCAACTCACGGCACAGATGACTGAGTACCTAGGGCGCAAAGAGTTGACGTTCGAGTTTAAGGACACCGGCTACCTCATTCGTCGAAATGGCGAGCCGGCCTTGCATCTGAGCGAAGGTGAGCGCACAGCCATCGCTTTCGTTTATTTTTTGAACTCTCTCACTGATGAATCCTTCGAGCGGAGGAAAGGGGTCGTCGTTATCGATGATCCGGTCTCTAGCCTCGATCAAAATTCGCTCTACTGCGCGTTTGGCTACATGCAAGAGCACACTGTGGGTGTTGAGCAGCTCATTGTCCTTACGCACAATTTTTCGTTCTTTCGCCTGGTCAAGAACTGGTTTAACCATGAGGGCGGCTCAAAGGCGCTGCGCAACAAGGTTTACGTGCCAGAGGAATCCAAATTTGCCCAGTTCTACATGCTGCGAAGCAAAGGGGAGGGAGTTGATCGAACATCAAGGCTGACCGCACTCGACCCGCTGCTGCACAAACACGAGTCAGAGTACCACTACTTGTTTTCTAAGGTAGTGGAAGCTTCAAAAATCGAGGGTGAGGCGAACCTGGAAGAGATGTATGGCATGCCCAACATTGCAAGGCGGCTTGTAGAAGGGTTCTTAGCCTTTCGTGTGCCGGGCGGGGGTGAGCTTCGCCAGACTGTTCGCAAGCTAAAAGGCGATGTCGCCACGCATGCACGCATCGTTCGATTCCTGAATGCTCACTCGCACAAAGATCGAATGGATGACAGTGAGGGCGATGCATCCCTTTTGTCAGAGACTCCGGCCATCATGCGAACCGTCCTTGGCTATATCGAGCTGAACGACAAGGAGCACTACGACAAGATGGTGGAGCTCATGCCCGTCGCCGAGCAACCAGTCTCTGCGATGCCTCAGGGTCAGTAGTGGCACGGTAGAAAGACGGATCGACGCTCTGCCGGATGGGCTCGATCTCGGCGCACAGCAGACATTCAGCGGACCGCACGACTGACCGCAACCAGTCTGGAGCGGGCATACCTCAAGGGCGGCTACGCAGGAATAGCCGCCAGTGTTTAGATTCCATGGAACGCCAGCCGACGGCACTCAGCGGACATACTGGAAAGTCTGCTTTCAGACGGCCTAAATCTTCAACTTACTTTGTTCAGCCTCGACGTCCGCACGCTCAGCACTACGGCTCCAATCTTCAGAAATCGCCATCAACGTCGCGGACGTTCGAGGGTGCTTCATAGTCGCCTCAGCCCAGCCCTTGTAGCGTTCGGCAAGCTGGCGCTCCTGCCCGCCACCTTCGTTGACGCCCCTGCCAAAGACGCCACGCTTGTTAAAACATTCGATGGCAAACCCGCGTTCGACCTGTTCGGACGCGACCATTTCGATCACCTGGCACACCGCGGAAGGAGGCCAGAAGGGTACGTCGGGATCTTGAGGCGCATGAGCCAGGACGAAGCCGATGCGCTGGTCTCCGATGTCATCAAGGCCTTTGGCGGCGGTCAGGGTTCGAGCCTTCGTCACCCATTCGGAGAGCTCTCGCGAGTCGATCTTTCCTTCCCGTAGGCCAGGCACCTTCTTGAACGCCGACAACACGTCGTACGAGGTATTTGCCCGCGCCTTCATCTCGGAAGTGATGACTTGGTCATCTGGCGTGTTCTTGCCCCTGAAGACGTGAGACAGCACATCGACGAACATCTCAGGGTCAGATGCCAACAGGTCATAGATGGTCAGCGGATCGCTCTCGAAGCGCAAGAGTGGAAAGTAGGCGTATTCCAACAGCGCGACCTGCCGCCTCTCAACATCGCTGCGTCCCCGCAATTCCTTCAACGCCTGCCCGACGTAGTAGGAAAGCATGTTCCCCATGCGCTTGATGCTGCTGCCCAATTGGCCAGCACTCTTGACGAGCAATTCCACCAGCAGGTTCGATGGTACGTCCTTGCTGCGCCTGTGGATCAAGCCCAAGACGTCGATGTCCCGCCCCACGCCTCGGAACTGGTCAATCGCAAACAGGAACTCATCGATGGAGCCTTCGGAAGGCAGCAGACCCTGGTGACGCCAATATTGTTCCTGCACCTGGCTGCCTAGGCCTTCGACATAGGCCCACGTCGATCGATTTGAAGGCCACCCTAGCAAGAGCCTGGCCTTTGCGGTGCTGTCCGAAACATGGGCCAGAACGCGGTCTTCGAAAGCATCCTTCCAGCGGTCTCCGAACTTGTCGAAACCAAATGCCGAGACGTAGTACGTAAGGTCCGGCGGCGCGGCCGAGTCCAGGGCGCCCTTCATCAACTCAAACATCTGATCGAGGGTGAACGGAATCTGACCCAAGGTTTGGCCAAGAAGGCCCGGCAACTTAACCATCTTGGCAAGCTTCAAAATGCCCGGCACGCCATCTCGAGCCAGCACGCGCTGGAGGACCCCCTTACGCACGTTGTCGGCATCATCGATCACTTCACCACCCGGGATGTACTTGCCGACGTGCGGCGTCCAGTCATCGAACGCATGGCGGTCGGACACCATGGGGTCGCTAGGACGATAGCGCTCGACCAGATTCTTCACAGCGGCGAGCTCGTCGCCAGTCAATGCCCAGTCCGAGTCGCTGAAGTACTCATTGCGAGCCGACTCGTCTTTGAGGGCATGCCAGATCGGGTTGCCCTCAGCCGCTTGGTGAGCGGCGAGGTAGCTGTCGATGCGGGCGAGCACCTTCGCCCGATTGAGCGGCCGCAGTTGCCCCATCTTCTCGACGAAGACACCCAAACGGCTTTCGTCAACGCCGGCAGCAACAAGCGTACGGTCAACGACGGCGGTTTCAAAGTCCCACACTACGCCGAAGGTAATTTCCTCCGGCACTTCCGGCGCCAGGTCACGCAGCTTGGGATGCTGCGTGGGGGAGGCCGAGTCCATGTGGCGAGGCAGAAGCTTCTTGAGCAACTGCCAGCCAACGTCGGGGCGCGCCACTAGCACAGCGTCTAGGCTCGCGATGCGTTGTGGCAGCAATCCGTACGTGTTGGGTGACCAGCCCAGCAAGATGTCGCGCAGGCTGTTGATCGGCCGGTTGACGTGGTTCGAATCCGGCTCCGGATCCAACTGGCCAAGCTTGGCAAGCACCACCACGGCGCGGGTCAGGTAGCGCGGGTCCCACGCAATCGCTTCCAGTGCCCAGAGGAAGTGCACATGCGGGCTCGATGGGCCGAAGAGTCGATCGCGCTCCGACTCGAAAATCTGTGCGACCTGTTCAGGGGCGCCCTCGAGCATAGACTCGAGGGCCGTCAAAAAAGGGTTAGGTGCGGCCTCTGCGAGCAGCGCAGTCTGGTCGCCAAGACGCACGATTGAATGGTGCGATTTGCCCCATTCGGGCAGCGCCTTGATCACGTCGTCGACGTACTGTTGCGGCGACTTTCCCTTGACGTGCAGGTCTGCCACCTTGTGCATTGAGGCGATGATAAGCAGCGTCAACGCGAGGCCATCGCGCAGCCACCGACTGTGGTCGGATCCGGCTGCATTGGCCGGATTGTATTTTTGGTCTCGGGACGGCTGTTCGGCCTGTTTGCCGAAGACCTTAACGATGGCGTCACTCAGCCGCGTCAGATCTTCATCCGTGAGTTGGCGGCCGTAGAAGTAGAAGGCGTCCACGGGTGCACGTACCTGCCAGACGTCGGCCTCTCGGTCAACAGGGCGATCAGGCAAGGCCAGCGTCGGCATGAGGATCGCCTCAAGGGCACCATAGGTGGCGTGCCCCCCCAGCTCCTTCAGCACCTCGCAGTCGGCGGGGAGATCGCTGGACCAACCTCCGGCGAGAAGCGCAGGCTTCAGCGCGGTGGCCTGGCCCACCCAGACGGGGTCAGCAACGGGAGCGTTCCTGATGAGCCGTTTCAGGATGGTCAGACTGCGCCCGCATCGATGCGCCAGCTCGTAGCCCTGTCCGTGGTCAAGGCCCATCTCCATGAAGCCAGGCACCATGCCCGTGGCGGTCGGCCGGTTCAGCATCGGGCTGCGTTTAGCCTGGGCGCCAGTCGCGGCTGACAGTGTGGGGCATTTCCTGCCGAGCCGCCCCGCCAGTGATTCGGCAGCGCCTGTAGCAATGAAGACCATCTTGGTGCGCATCGCCAAAAAACGGGCCGCCGCTTCGGTGCGCACGATCAGTGTTCTGGACTCCAGAGACTCGCGTACGGCAGGCTCCGCGCTACGGATCGCCGCGACCGCGAATGCGATAACTTCCTCGGAAGTCTCAGCGCCAAGCATGAAGGACTCGGGCTTTCCTTGAAGTTTGGCAATCAACGCGTCAGCCTCTTGCTGGCGATCGGCGATGACAAGCTTCTCGCTGAGCTGCGGATTGAACTGAGTGCTGAATTCGTCCCAGTACTCGTCGGTGCTCAAGGCTCCGTCCTGGGGAGCACTCTTGAGGACATTACGGGCGTAGCGGGCAGCAACGGCCGGATGGTCTTTGAGCCATTGCACAAGCTGAACGCCGTCGATGTACTTGACGTCCTTCCATTTGCCTTCCCGACGACGATCGTCTTCCCATTCCGGGATCTTCTTGTCCCTCGTGTTCCAAGGGCCGAGATTCACCAGCACTAAGGTGTTCTCTGCCATCTCTTCAGCTGAAGTTTGACTCGTCCGTTTCTTGTAGTCAGCTGTCGCCTTCGGCGCGCCAGGGCCAGTGCCGAACTCCCACTTCGACTTTTCCGCCGGCACGAAGCCCTTGGCCTCGTTCGTTTTCAGGTCACCATCCCAGCCACGCAGCTGGCTGACCTCACCGCTAGGGAAGCGAAAGACCGACGCATCGTCGATGGTCATACGGATGAGATCCGCGAGCATGGCCATCGCCATCTCGCGGGCGTTCAATAAAGTAGCCCAGGCCTTAAGGCCCGTTTCGTCGATCCATTGCATGGCTGTACCCTATCGGCGTGTGCCGCTCATTGCCGACGTTGCTTGATGAATATTAGGCACGCCAGATGTTGAATATGTGTATAGCCGATCCAGCGCATCGCAAGAGGCTACTTCTTCGACACAGAGTTCGGGAGGGTATATGCCAGCAACGGGTAGCTTTAAGCCCGTAATTGCGCGCGGAGGTAGCCACTCTACGCGCCTTGCCTGGTCCGCTACGGTCCAGCGACCGGTGCTGAGCGTGACGCTGTCAGCTAGGTCGGCTGAACTTCAACGGCCAGTATTGGTACTTGCCGCTGTTCAGGCTTCCCGCCGCGAATGTCGCAGATCAGTCTTAAGCCGTCTACCGAGAGCCAGCGACCACTCGTCCTCTCACACTTCCGCAGGTCCGACTAACCCCGCGCCGCCGTCCTGCGCAACGCCCCCCTTATCGTCCCCAACCCCCGCAACAAATGCGCATCCAGCTCCTCCAGCATCGCATTCAAATCATCCCCGGTCGCTAGCTTCAAAAACAGCTGGTGGTTCTCCGCATAGTCCGGCTTGGGCGTGTGCGTCAGGCGGCACACGGCGAAGCCGAGCTGGATCTTCTGGGTCATCTGGCGCCACACGTCGAGCAGCAGGTGGTTGCCGCAGCGCTCGTAGACCAGGCCGTGGAAGTGCGCTTCGGCGGCGCTTTCGCGGTTGAGGTCGCGGTGGGCGGCGGCGTCGGCCAGGGCTTCGTAGCGGGCGGTCATCTCGGTGCAGAAGGCGGCGTCGCGTTGCGGCCAGAGGCGGATGAAGGCCTGCTTTTCCATGATGCGGCGCACCTCGTACACGTCGCTCATCGTGTTTTCGTCGATGTCGGCGACGTAGGTACCGGCGTAGGGGCGGTTGACGACCAGGCCGGTTTCGATCAGCTCGCGGATGGCTTCGCGCAGCAGGCCGCGGCTGACGCCGAACTGGGTGGCGAAGTGGCTCTCCACCAACTGCGTGCCGGGCGCGATCTTGCCGGTGAGGATGGCCGTGCGCAGCGTCTGGGCGACGTAGTCGCGCCGGGTCGCGGACGGTGCGGGGGCGAAGTCGGGGAGGGTCTTGGTCACGAGGCGACTCGGTTCGTCTTCAATGGCCGCGCGCGGCCAGGCGCTTCTCGATGCGCCCTGCCGCGTAGGTGCCGGGGTAGATCAGCACGAAGTAAACCACAGCCACCGCCGTGAGGATTTCGAGCGGCCGGTAGAACGCCGCACTCAGCGCGCGCCCCTGGTACATGAGCTCGTGCACCGCGATCACCGAGGCGATGGAGGTGTTCTTCGCCAGCTCGATGCCCCGGTTGGTGAAGGCCGGCAACATGCGTTTGAAGACCTGCGGCAGCACCACCCGGCGCAGCACCTGCGCGCGGCGCATGCCCAGGGCGCGCGCGCCTTCCCACTGGCCGCGCGGCAGCGAGGCAATGCCGCCCCGGTAGATCTCCGAGCAGTAGGCCGACGCGTTGAGCGTGAGCGCCAGCAGCGCGGCCAGGTAGGGGCTCAGCTGCACGCCGGTGACGATCGGAAACGCGTAGAAAAACCACACCAGCTGGATGAGGATGGGGATGTTGCGAAACAGCTCCATGTACACCCGCGCCGCGCCCACGAGCACGACGTTGCGCGCACGCGCGGCCAGCGCGATCGCCAGCCCGACGACCATCGCCGCCGGAAACGCCACGGCCCACAGGCCGGCCGTCACGCCCACGCCCTTGAGCAGCACGGGCCAGTTCTGCAGCACGGCCGAGAAATCCCAGTTGAAGTCCATGGCGCGTCAGGCTCCTTGCGGGCGGGTGTGCGCGCCCAGCCGATGTTCGAGCGCGCGTGCGCCGATGCTCAGCACCAGCAGCGTGAGGAAGAAGATGGCGGCCACGACGGTGTAGACCTCCAGTGGCCGGAAGGTCATGGAGTTGACCTGCATCGCCTGGTACAGCAGGTCCGAGTAGGCCAGCGTGGACGCAAGCGCGGTGGTCTTGACCAGTTCGAACGAGCGTTCGATGAACGGCGGCAGCATGCGCGCCACGGCCTGGGGCAGCACCACGCGGCGCAGCGCCTGGGCCGGCAGCATGCCGATGGCACGCGCCGCCTCCCACTGCCCGCGCTCGATGGACACCAGCCCGCCGCGGAACACCTCGGCATAGAAGGCGCCCGACTGCGTCGACAGCGCAATGACGGCCGCCGCGTACGGGTCCAGGCTCACGCCGATGAGCACCGGCAGCGCAAAGAACGCCCAGAAGAAGTGCACCAGTGGCGGCGTGTTTCGGTAGAACTCGATCACCCACAGCGCGGGCCGCGCCAGCCAGGCCCGCCCCGACAGCCGCAACGCGGCCAGCACCGCACCAAAGACGATGCCCAGCGCAATCGCCACCGCGGCGATCTTCATCGTTCCGACAAAGCCTGCCGCCAGCATGTCGCGGTGCGCCCAGACGCCACTGAAGTCCCATTCATAGTTCATGTGCGCTGCCCCGACATGCTGGTTGCTCCTGGCCCGGCCTATTGGCCGAGCGTTTCCTTCATGACACCGGGCACGGTCGCCGGGTCCACGCCCTTGGTCTTGAGGTACTGCGCGTACAGCGCCTGCGTCTGGCCCGAGGTGTAGAGCTTGCCGATGATGGTGTTGAGCTGGTCACGGAAGGCCGTGTCGGCTTCGCGGCGAATGCCCACGCTGGTCGACAGCGCGACGACCGGTTGCGGCACCACCACCTTGCCCTTGCGGATCTTCGAGTACGCGATGACCAGCGCCGGGTGATAGAAGCCGATGGCGTCGACGCGGCCCGACATGAAGGCGGCCACGGTTTCGTCGGTGTTGGTGAAGCGCTCGATCTTGGCCTTGGGCAGGCGCACGGTCAGGTCGCGGTCGGTGGCGGTGCCCAGGGCCACGCCGATGCGCACCTCGGGCTTGTCGAGGTCGGCCCAGTTCTTGGCGACCAGGCCGTCCTTGGTGAGCACGCCTTGCGCGTACCAGAGCAGCGGGTTGGCCGGAAAGTCGAGCGCCTTCTTGCGCTCCTCGGTGGCGTCGAGCACGAACATCGCGTCGATCTGGCCCGACTGCAGCGCGGCCACGCTGTTGCCCCAGGTGGTCTCGACCGGCGTCATCTTCACGCCCATCTCCTTGGCGACCTGCTCGCCGAGCAGCACACCCAGGCCGGTCCATTTGTCGGCGACCGGATCGCGGTAGTACCACGGGTCGCCGGGCGCCACGCCGATGCGCAGCTCGCCGGCCGACTTGACCTTCTGCAGGGTCTGCGCGAACGCGGCAAGGCTGCCGAGCGACAGGGCGGTGGCGAGCGTGACGGTGAGGGCACGGCGCAGGAACGAGGTGTGGGCGTTCATGGGGTTTCCGGTGGCGGGTTGAGGGTGAGTGAAAAAGAAGTGGGGAATCAGAGAGCGGCCGGCAGCATGCCGTGCGCTTCGGTGGCGCTCGCGATGTAGGCGCGGTACAGCGCGTCGAGCCGCTGCGTAAGCGGCCCGCCCGGCACCAGCGCGCGCCCGTCGACCGCCTGCACCGGCGTGATGCCGGCCAGCGTGCCGGTGACGAAGGCCTCGTCGGCGGCGTACACCTCGGCCAGCGTGAAGTCGCCTTCGAACACCGGAATGCCCGCCTCGCGCGCCAGCCGCGCGATGGTGGCGCGGGTGATGCCGTTGAAGCAGTAGCGGCCCGACGAGGTCCACAGCGCGCCGTTGCGCACGATGAAGAAGTTGGTCGAGTTGCAGCTGGCGACGAAGCCGTTCGGGTCGAGCATCAGCGCCTCGTCGGCGCCGGCCTGGATCGCCTGGATCAGCGCCTGGATGAAGTTGAGCCGGCTGTGCGAGTTGAGCCGCAGGTCGAACACGTCGGGCCCGCTGCAGCGGAAGGTCGAGGTGAAGAGCTTCAGCCCCTTCTGCTTGGCTTCGGGCGTGACGACCTTGTGCTCGGCCACGCACACGATGGTGGCGCTGCCGATGATGAAGCGCGGGTCCTGGTTGGGCGTCTTCTTCACGCCGCGGGTGACCATCAGCCGCGCGTGGGCGCCGTCACGCATGCCGTTGCGCAGGAAGGTGTCGATCACGACCTTCTTGATCTGGTCCTTGGTCATACCGATGTCGAGCGAGATCGACTGGGCGCCTTCCCACAGGCGGTCGATGTGCGCGTCGAAGGACACGATGCGGCCGTCGACCAGCCGCACGCCTTCCCACACGCCGTCGCCGCAGACATAGCCGGCATCGAACACCGACACCGTCGCCTGGTGGCGCGGCACGAAGTTGCCGTTGACGTAGACGAGCACCGCGTCGTTGCGGTCGTCGGGGGTGTAGGCCTGGGAACTGGTCTTGGAGATTTTGGAAAGGGCGCTGTCGGCTTGGGCTGGCATGGGGGTCCTGGGGGCCTGAAGGGGCTAGAAATGGAAAGCGGTAAAGCGCTCGATGAAGCGCTGGGTGCGCTCCTTCTTGGGATGCTTGAGCACCTCGTCGGGCGTGCCGCATTCGTGCAGCAGGCCGTCCGCGAGGAACACGACCTTGGTGGCGAAGTGGTACGCAAAGCCGAGCTCGTGCGTCACCAGCAGCATCGTGCGGCCCTGGCTGGCGAGTTGCAGGATGGTGCCCAGCACCTCGCCCACCAGCTCCGGGTCGAGCGACGACGTGGGCTCGTCGAGCAGCAGCACCGCGGGCTCCATGGCCAGCGCGCGCGCAATCGCCACGCGCTGCTGCTGGCCGCCCGAAAGGTGCAAAGGGTAGGCGTCGGCCTTCTCGGCCAGCCCGACCTGGGTCAGCTCGCGCAACGCGCGCGCACGGGCCGCGTCGGAGGGCTCGCGCTTGACGGTCAGCAACCCTTCCATGACGTTCTGCAGCACGGTCATGTGGGGGAACAGGTTGAACTGCTGGAACACCATGCCAACCCGCTTGCGAACTTCGCTCAGCTCCACCTGGCCGTACCGCAGGGCGCCCTCCGGCCCGGGCGTGCCCACGGGCTTGCCCTGAAGCAGCACGCGGCCGGACGAGGGCGTTTCCATGAAATTGAGGCAGCGCAACAGCGTGCTCTTGCCCGAGCCGCTGGCGCCGACGATCGCAATCCGGTCGCCCGGCGCAACGTCGAGGTCGATGCCGCGCAGCACGGGCTGCTTGCCGAAGCGCTTGTGCAGCGCCTGAATCTGGAGAACGAACGGGGCAGCGGTCATGTCAAGAGAGCTTGTTTGGATTGTCGAACAATCGACAATCGGGAGTTGTACAACTATAGCAAGGCGTGTGCCAGAACAAGCGCACTGCGCCTCACACGTCCCCCAGTGAAACGCCCGATCAGCATTGACCGACATGAGGACGGCTCGCGTGCTGCCTTTCCCGTGCACGTGGAGCGTCGAGATTGGATGCCATTCATCGACTCCACCACGCAACGAAAGCAATACACATGGCCTACACCACCACCGCCGACGGCACGCAGCTCTATTACAAGACCTGGGGCGAGGGCCGCCCGGTCTTCCTGATGCACGGTTGGCCGCTGACCGCCGACAGCTTCGACGACCTGTCGCTCGCGATTGCCAAGGCCGGCATGCGCGCCATCGCCTACGACCGCCGCGGCTTCGGCCGCTCCGACCAGCCATGGACCGGCTACGACTACGACACCTTCGCCGACGACCTGGCCTGCGTCATGAAAGCCGTCGGCGCGCAGAACGCCGCGCTGGTCGGCTTTTCGATGGGCGGCGGCGAGGTCGCACGCTACATGTCCCGGCACCGCGGCGAGGGCGTGAGCCAGGCCGTGCTGATCTCCTCGGTGGTGCCCTACATGCTGCAGACCGAGGACAACCCCAAGGGCGTGCCGCAAGCCACCTTCGACGAGATGACGCAGGGCATGACCGAAGACCGCGCCAAGTTCTTCGCCGGCTTCTTCAAGGACTTCTATGGCATCGGCCTGATCGACCGGCCCGTGAGCGAGCAGGTGATCGAGTGGTCGCGCCAGATGACCATGCAGGCGGGCCTGCATCCGACGCTGGCCGCCGCCAATGCCTTCGCCACCACCGACTTCCGGGGCGACCTGGACGCCTTCCAGGTGCCCACGCTGGTGATCCATGGCACGGACGACAAGACGGTGCCGATCGACACGGCCGGCCGTGCGGCAGCCCGCGGCATTTCCCAGGCGACGCTGATCGAGTACGACGGCGCGCCGCACGGCGTGTTCGCCTCGCACAAGGAACGCCTGATCGAGGACGTGCTGGCCTTCCTGGCCCGCGTCGGGCGCTGAGACCGCCGGCGGCGCGCAGGGAAAACCGCAAAGAAAGCGTCTTGGAGACGGGTGAGAATGTAAAGGGCTGATTTCACCTTTCGCTTTGATTGGCATTGCGCTTGCATGAAGTCAGGGAGCAGTCAGAACGACGAACATCCACGCTGCTCCCGTCGTCGCCTTTCGTGTTTTCCGACCTTCCTGCGCTCATGCCCAACCACTTTTGCCGCCCGCAACCGTCTTTCCGATTCACTGCGCAGCGCACCGCCCGCACCCTGGGGCTGGTGGCCGGCTTGCTGCTGCTGGCAGCCGGGTGCTCACGCACCGAGGGCAACGGCCAAGCGGGGCAGGCGAAGGCGGCGCCACCGCCCAAGGAGGTCGGCGTCGTCACGCTCAAGAGTGAACGCGCGACCTTCGTGACGGAACTTTCGGGCCGCACGGTCGCCCCGGTCATCGCGGAAATCCGGCCGCAGGTCGGCGGCATCGTGCAGAAGCGCCTGTTCGAAGAGGGCTCGCAGGTCCGCGCCGGCCAGGTGCTCTACCAGCTGGATCCGGCGCCTTTCCAGGCGACCTACGCCAGCGCACAGGCCAGCGTGCGCCGGGCGCAGTCGACCCTGGACACCGCGCGCACCATGGCGCGACGCAATGCCGAACTGGTGAAGATCGACGCCATCAGCCAGCAGGCCAACGAAACCACGCAGGCGACCGCCCAACAGGCCGAAGCCGACCTGGCCGTGGCGCGCGCGGCCGAGCAGACCGCACGCATCAACCTGGGCTACACGCGCATCACCTCGCCGATCACCGGCTGGGTCGAACTCTCCAACGTCACGCCGGGTGCGCTGGTCACGGCCAGCCAGACCACGGCGCTGACCACCGTGCAGCAGCTGGACCCGGTGCACGTGCACGTCACCCAGTCGAGCAGCGAGGTGCTGCGCCTGAAGCGCGAACTCGCCAGCGGACGGCTGCAGCGCGCGGGCGCTGAGGCGGCGCGCATCAAGGTGATGCTCGAGGACGGCACGGCCTACCCGCACGAGGGGCGGCTGACGTTCAGCGGCGTGACGGTCGATGCGGGCACCGGCAGCATCACGCTGCGCGCCGTGCTGCCCAACCCCGACCGGCTGCTGATGCCGGGCATGTATGTGCGCGCCCTGCTGCAGGAGGGCGTGGACGAGGCCGCGCTGCTGGTGCCGCAACAGGCCGTCACGCGCGCGCCCGACGGCAGCGCCTCGGCCCTGGTGATCGGCGCGGACGACAAGGTCGCCAAGCGCACGATCACGGTCGGCCGGGCGGTGGGCAACCGCTGGCAAGTGCTTGCCGGTCTGGCGGTGGGCGACCGCGTGATGGTCGAAGGCTCGCAGCGCGCCCGCGTGGGCGACCTGGTCCGGGCCACCGAAGTGCAGCCCGCCGCCAAGGTCGTGCCGGGGGCCAACGTGGCCAGTGCGGGCCAGACCGGCATCGCCGCGTCGGGTGCGCCCGCCACGCCGGCCGTGCGCTGAGGTCGCCCCGCCATGGCACAGTTCTTCATCGACCGGCCCATCTTCGCGTGGGTCCTGTCCATCGTCGTCATGCTCGCGGGCCTGATGGCCATCCGCACGCTGCCGCTCGAGCAGTACCCGGACATCGCGCCGCCGCGCGTGTCCATCGTCTCGACCTACACCGGCGCTTCGGCCAAGACGGTGGAAGACTCGGTCACCCAGGTGATCGAGCAGCAGCTCACCGGGCTGGACAACCTGCTCTACATCCAGGGCACCAGCAATTCGTCGGGCATCTCGCGCATCCAGCTGACCTTCAGCCCGGGCACCAACATCGACGTGGCGCAGATGCAGGTGCAGAACAAGCTGCAGCCGGCCATGGCGCGGCTGCCCCAGCAGGTGCAGACCCGCGGCGTGTTCGTGGTCAAGGGCGGCAACGACTACCTGATGATCGTGTCGATGTACTCCGGCGACGGCAGCGCCGAGGCGGTGGACGTGGGCGACTACATCACCAGCAACCTGGTCGACGTGATCAGCCGCATCGACGGCGTGGGCGAGGTGCAGACGCTGGGCACCGGCTATGCCATGCGCATCTGGCTCGACCCGGACAAGCTGCGCAAGTACGCGCTGATGCCCTCGGACGTGAACACGGCGCTGCAGGCCCAGAACGCGCAGGTGTCGGCCGGCCAGCTGGGCGCCCTGCCCGCCACCGGTGACCAGCAGCTCAATGCGACCATCACCGCGCGCAGCAAGCTCAAGACGGTCGAGCAGTTCGGTGCCGTGGTGCTGCGCGCCACGCCCGATGGCGCGGTCGTGCGGCTGCGCGACGTGGCCCGCATCGAGCTGGGCGCGGAGAACCTCACGGTGCGCTCGGTGCTCAACGGCAAACCCGGCGCAGGCCTGGGCGTGGTGCTGGCCGACGGCGCCAATGCCGTGCAGGTGGCCGCGGCGGTGAATGCGAAGGTCGCCGAACTCCAGCCGTTTTTCCCGAACCAGCTCGAAACCTTCGTCAGCTACGACACCACGCCGTTCGTGAGCGCCTCCATCGACGAGGTGGTCAAGGCGCTGGCCGAGGCCATGCTGCTGGTCGTGCTGGTGATGTACATCTTCCTGCAGAACTTCCGCGCCACGCTGATCCCCGCGATTGCGGTGCCGGTGGTGCTGCTGGGCACCTTCGGCGTGCTGTCGGTGTTCGGCTACTCCATCAACACGCTGACGATGTTCGGCATGGTGCTGGCCATCGGCCTGCTGGTGGACGACGCCATCGTGGTGGTCGAGAACGTCGAGCGCGTGATGAGCGAAGAGGGCCTGCCGCCCAAGGAGGCCACGAAGAAATCGATGGCCGAAATCACGCCCGCGCTGGTGGGCATTGCGCTGGTGCTGTCGGCCGTGTTCATCCCGATGGCCTTCTTCGGCGGCTCGACCGGCGTGATCTACCGGCAGTTCTCCATCACCATCGTCTCGGCCATGGTGCTGTCGGTGCTGGTGGCGCTCACGCTCACGCCGGCGCTGTGCGCCACGCTGCTCAAGCCGGTCGCCAAGGGCGCGCACTCGCCGCACGGCGCACCGCGCAGGGGCCCGCTGGGCTACGTCGACCGCTTCTTCGCCGGCTTCAACAAGCGCTTCGATCGCAGTGCCGACCGCTACACCGGCATCGTCGGCGGCATCGTGCGGCGCAGCAAGCGCAGCCTGCTGGTGTACGCCGGCCTGTGCGCGGTGATGGTCTTCATGTTCATGCGGCTGCCCACCTCGTTCCTGCCGGACGAGGACCAGGGCTTCGTGCAGGTGCAGATCACGCTGCCGCCCGGCTCGTCGAACGCCCGGCTGCAGCCGGTGCTCCAGCAGGTGCAGGACTATTTCCTCAAGCAGCCCGAAGTGGTGGCGATCAACCTGCTCACGGGCCAGAACGGCGACCAGAGCTCGGCACGCGCCTTCGTCAAGCTCAAGGACTGGAGCGAGCGCACCGGCAAGGACAGCGCCGCGGGGGCCATTGCGCGGCGCGCCAGCAAAGACCTCGCGGCCATCCGCGATGCGCGCGTGTTCGTGGTGCTGCCGCCTGCCGTGCGCGGCCTGGGCGCCAACGCGGGCTTCAACTTCTTCCTGAAAGACCTCAATGCGCTCGGCCATGACGCGCTGCTCAAGGCGCGCGACCAGGCGTTGCAGCTCTTGGCCGCACGCCCGGAAATGGTGAACGTGCGCAGCAACAACCTGGAAGACACGCCGGAGTTCGCCGTCGACATCGACGACGCCAAAGCCGGCGCGCTGAGCCTGACCACCACCGCCATCGACAGCACGCTGTCGACCGCGATGGGCGGCACCTACGTGAATGACTTCCTGAACAACGGCCGCGTCAAGCGCGTCTACATGCAGGGCGACACCGCGTTTCGCATGCTGCCCGCCGACATCGGCCGCTGGAGCGTGCGCAACACGCTCGGCCAGATGGTGCCCTTCGGCGCCTTCTCCAGCACGCGCTGGAGCTACGGCTCGCCGCAGCTCATCCGCTACAACGGCAGCCCGAGCTACGAGTTCGTGGGCGACGCGGCGGCCGGCGTCAGTTCGGGTGCCGCCATGCTGGCGGTCGAGCAGGTGATGAAGCAGATGCCGCAGGGCATCGGCTACGAATGGACCGGGGCCTCCTTCCAGGAACGCCTGTCGGGTGCGCAGGCGCCGATGCTCTATGCGATCTCCATCCTCTTCGTGTTTCTCTGCCTGGCGGCGCTGTACGAGAGCTGGTCGGTGCCGTTCTCGGTGATTCTGGTGGTGCCGCTGGGCATCGTGGGCGCGCTGCTGTTCACCTGGACGCGCGGGCTGAGCAACGACGTGTACTTCCAGGTCGGCCTGCTCACCACCGTGGGCCTGTCGTCGAAGAACGCGATCCTGATCGTCGAGTTCGCCAAGCAGTTGCACGAGCAGGGCAAGAGCGTGATCGACGCCACGCTCGAAGCCGTGCGACTGCGGCTGCGGCCCATCTTGATGACCTCGCTGGCCTTCGGCTTCGGCGTGCTGCCGCTGGCCATCGGCACGGGCGCCGGTGCGGGCGGTCGTCAGTCGATCGGCACCGCGGTGCTGGGCGGCATGGTGGTCGGCACCGCGCTGGGCATTTTCTTCGTGCCGCTGTTCTTCGTGTTGATCAGCAGTTTCATGGAGCGCCGCCGCCAGCGCCGGCAGCCGCCGGCCCGGCTGCCACAGGCCATCGAGCAAGGGAGCCACTGATGACGCGCCGCCCCACTCCGCTGCGCCGCGGCGCTCTCGGCCTCGGCCTTGCGCTTCCAGTCGTCCTGCTGACGGGTTGCATCAACCTGGCGCCGCCCTACGTCCAGCCGACCGCGCCGGTGCCGCAGGCATGGACGTCGGCGCCGGCGCCGGCTGCACCCGGTGCCCCCTCGACCGCACCCGCCGCACGCGACCTCGGCTGGCGTGAATTCTTCGTCGACGAACGGCTGCGCGGCGTGGTCGCGCTCGCGCTCGAAAACAACCGCGACGCGCGCGTGGCAGCGCTCAACATCGAGCGGGCACGCGCGCAGTACGGCATTGCGCGGGCGGCTGCATTTCCGTCGGTCAGCCTGGGCGCGAGCGGCAGCCGTTCACGCACGCCGGGCAGCATCTCGGCCAGCGGCACGGCACGGCTGGCGACCCAGTACAACGTGAACCTGGGCCTGACCAGCTACGAACTCGACCTCTTCGGGCGTGTTCGCAACCTGGGCGACGCCGCGCTCGAGAGCTATTTCGCCACCGAGGATGCGCAGCGGGGCACGCAGATCAGCCTGGTCGCGGAGGTCGCCACGGCATGGCTGGTGCTGGCCACCGACCAGCAGCGCCTGCAACTCGCGCGCGACACGCTGGCGAGCCGGCAGAAGTCCTACGACCTGATCCAGCGCAGCCATGCGCTGGGCGCGCAGTCGGGCCTGGCGCTGGCACAGGCGCAGACGACGGTCGACACCGCCCGCGCCGACGCGGCGGCGTTCGACAGCCAGGTCGAGCAAAGCCGCAATGCGCTGACCCTGCTGGTCGGCAATGCGGTGCCGCCCGCCCTGCTGCCCCCGCCGATCACCGAGATCGCCAAGGCGCCGGCCGCACAGCTGCTGCCCCCGCCGGACGAGCTGCCCTCGTCCATCCTGCAGCAACGCCCCGACGTGCTGGCCGCCGAGCACACGCTGCGCGCGAGCAACGCCAACATCGGCGCCGCGCGTGCGGCGTTCTTTCCGCGCATCTCGCTGACCGGGTCGGCCGGCACGGCCAGCAGCAGCCTGTCGGGGCTGTTCAAGGACGGCAGCGCGGCCTGGAGCTTCGCGCCTTCGATCAGCCTGCCGATCTTCGAAGGCGGGCTCAACCGCGCCAACCTGGGCGTGGCCGAGACACAGCAGCAGATCCAGCTGGCCACCTACGAGAAGACGCTGCAGGTCGCTTTCCGCGAAGTGGCCGACGCGCTCGCCGCGCGCCGCACCCTGGGCGAGCGCCTGGCCGCGCAGCAGTCGCTGGTGGCAGCGACCACACGCGCCTTCGAGCTCTCCGATGCCCTGTTCAAGAACGGCGGCGCGGCCTACCTCGACGTGCTCGACGCGCAACGCTCGCTCTACACGGTCCAGCAGTCCCTCATCAGCCTGCAGTTGGTCGAACAGACCAACCGGCTCACGCTCTACAAGGTGCTGGGCGGGGGATGGCGAGATGCGACGGATCAGGCCTCGGGCAGCGGCGCTGCACCGGTGGCCACCGGCGGCTAAGCCGCGCCGCGGCGCGTGGCTTCAGCCCTTGGGCACCGTCTGCTGCATCGACGGCCGTTCGCTGAAGCGGGCGAACCACTGCGCGGTGGCCGGCGAAGCGGCGCGCCAGTCGACCTGCGGAAAGCGGAAGTCCACATAGCCGAGCGCGCAACCGAAGGCGATGGTGCCGATGTCCACGCGATCGCCGAAGCCGGGCGCGGCGTGGTCGAGCCAGGCGATGCCGCTGTGGACCTTGGCGAGCTGGCCGTCGATCCAGTCGGGCCATTGCGTGGGCGCGGGGCGCGCGGCGGTCTCGTAGCGGGCGAGCAGCGCGGCGCCGGTCATGCCGTCGGCCAGCGCCACTTCCGTGAGGCAGCGCCAGCGCGCGGGGCCCGCGGCGGGGAACAGCGCGCCGCCGAATTCGGCGTCGAGGTACTCGCAGATGACGCGGCTGTCGTAGAGCACCGTGCCGTCGTCGCAGGTCAGCGTGGGCACCTGGCCGAGCGGGTTGCTTTCGATGATGCGGGCGTCGCGCTTTACCGGATGCGCCGCAGCGGGCAGCAGTTCGAAGCGATCGGCAATGCCCAGTTCATGGGCCACGACCATGCATTTGCGCACGAAGGGGGAACCGGCGGAAAAATGGAGTTTCATGGGAGCGTCGACGACAGGTGGTTGGCAAGACGGCGAGCATCGCACGTTAGGATCGTTTGCCACGTACCGCCTTGTCCATGACCATCGCCCTCGAAAGCCCCGACCGGCTCGACTTGACCGCACGGCCGCCTTGCGCGGCGGACTTCATCGAGCGCGCGCGGGGGAACCCGGTCAATGCGCAACTGCTCGACCGCCTGCCGTCGCTGGCCTTGCCGCAATGCCACCTGACGGCCGGCTGCCTGTTCCAGGCGGTGTGGAACAGCCTGTCGGGTCACCCGCCGGCTCACCGGGTCAAGGACTACGACGTCTTCTATTTCGACGACCAGGATCTGTCCTGGGAGGCGGAGGATGCCGTCATCCGGCGCGTGCACGCGCTCACCCGCGACCTGGGCGTGTGCGTGGAGGTCAAGAACCAGGCGCGGGTGCATCTCTGGTACGCGCAGCGCTTCGGCATCGCCTACCCGACACTTTCAAATGCGCGCGACGGCATCGACCGTTACCTGGTCGCTTGCACCTGCGTGGGCATCGAGGTGGCCAGCGGGGCACTCTACGCGCCTGACGGCCTGGCCGACCTGTATGCGGGGCGGCTTCGCATGAATCCGCGTCATCCGGTGCCGCACCTGTTCCACGCGAAGGCCGGCGACTACCAGCAGCGCTGGCCGTGGCTCACCGTCGAGCCGGTGGCCGGCGCCCCCACACCCGCTCAGCGGGCAGACGCTTGCGCTGCGGCACCGCTCTCGCCGCTCTCTCAGTCCTCGTAGACCCGCGGCACGCGCTTCACGTTGCACAGCAGCTCGTACGAGAGCGTGCCGACCGCGCGCGCGACCGTGTTCACGTCGACCTGCGCGCCCCACAGCTCGACGCGGCTGCCGATGCCCGTGCCGGGCAGGTCCGTGAGATCGACCGTGAGCATGTCCATCGACACGCGGCCGACCAGCCGCGCCAGCCGGCCGTCGACGGCGACGGGCGTGCCGTTGGGTGCAATGCGCGGATAACCGTCGGCATAGCCGATGGCGACCAGCCCGACGCGGGTCGGCCGGTCGGCGACGAAGCGGGCGCCGTAACCCAGTGGCTCGCCGGGCTGCAGCGTACGTTCGGCGAAGACCTGGCTCTCCAGCGTCATGACCGGACGCAGGCCGCCCGCGGGTTCGGGCATCGGGTCGGCGCCGTAGAGCAGGATGCCGGGCCGGGCCCAGTCGCGGTAGGCGCCCGACCAGCCGAGCACGCCTGCCGAATTGCACAGGCTGCGCAGGCCTGGCAGGCCGGCGGTGGCGGCATCGAAGGCGGCAATCTGCCGGGCCGTGGCGGCCTCCGTGGGCTCGTCGGCGCGCGCGAAATGGGTCATCAGCACGATCTCGCCCACGTGCGGGCAGGCACTCAATCGGGCGTGTGCGGCGGCCATGTCAGGCAGCGCAAAGCCGGCGCGGCCCATGCCGGAATCGGCCTTGAGCCAGACCTGCAGCGGCGGTGCGCCGTCTGCCGCCGCCGCGGCTTCGATCATGCGCAGCTGCGCCTCGTGGTGCACCACCGTCCAGAGGCCGTGGGCACGCACGTCGTGCAGCTCGTGCGCCTCGAACACGCCTTCGAGCACGAGGATCGGGCCGTCGATGCCGCCCGCCCGCAGCGCCAGCGCTTCTTCGAGGAAGGCGACGGCCCAGCCGTCGGCCAGGCCCGCGAGCGCCTGGGCGCAACGCAGCGCGCCGTGCCCGTAGGCATCGGCCTTGAGCACCGCGAAGGCGCGGCCGCCGTGCAGGCGACGGGCCAGTGTGTAGTTGTGGCGCAGCGCGCCGAGGTCGATGCGGGCGCGGGACGGGCGGGCCATGGTGCGTACGGAATGGGCGCGGACGGCGTTCAGGCCGCGGCGTGGGTCGCGGGCCGCACCACGGCAGACGCCGCGCCGCGCGTGTAGCGGTCGATCGCCAGTCCGTCGGTGCTGATCTCGGGCCGCTGGCCGGTCACCAGGTCGGCAATGAGCTTGCCGGAGCCGCAGGCCATGGTCCAGCCCAGCGTGCCGTGGCCGGTGTTGAGGAACAGGTTCGGGTAGCGCGTGGCGCCGACGATCGGCGTGCTGTCGGGCGTCATCGGACGCAGGCCGGTCCAGAAGGTGGCGCGCGAGACGTCGCCGCCGGGGAACAGGTCGTTGACCACCAGTTCGAGCGTGGCGCGGCGGCGCGGGTCCAGGCGCAGGTCGTAGCCACCGAGCTCGGCCATGCCGCCCACGCGGATGCGGTCATTGAAGCGGGTGACGGCGATCTTGTAGGTTTCGTCGAGCACGGTCGACTGCGGTGCGAGCGCCGGGTCGACCAGCGGCACGGTCAGCGAGTAGCCCTTGACCGGATAGACCGGCAGGTCGATGCCCAGCGGCGCCAGCGCGCCGCGCGAATAGCTGCCGAAGGCCAGCACGTAGCGGTCGGCGGTGAGCACCTGGCCGCCGGTGCGCACACCGGTGATGCGGCCGCCTTCGGTCACCAGCGCGTCGACCTTCTGGCCGAAGCGGAAGTCCACGCCCAGGCCGCGCGCGATGTCGGCGAGCTGGTTGGTGAACATGTGGCAGTCGCCGGTCTCGTCCTTGGGCAGGCGCAGGCCGCCGGCCAGGCGATCACGCGCCTGGGCCAGCGCGGGCTCGGCCTGGGCGAGCTGGTCGCGGGTGAGCAGTTCGTAGGGCACATTGCATTCTTGGAGCACCGCGATGTCGCGCTGCACCGCATCGAGCTGGGCCTGCGTGCGGAACAGCTGCAGCGTGCCACCGGTGCGCTGCTCGTACTGGATGCCGGTGTCGGCGCGCAGTTGCTGCAGGCAGGCGCGGCTGTATTCGGCCACGCGCATCATGCGTTCCTTGTTGACCGCGTAACGCTCGGGCGAGCAGTTGCGCAGCATCTGGGCCATCCACTGGAGCTGTGCCAGGCTGCCGTCCAGGCGGATGGCGAGCGGTGCGTGCTTCTGGAACATCCACTTCACCGCCTTGAGCGGAATGCCGGGCGCGGCCCAGGGCGTCGAATAGCCGGGCGACACCTGGCCGGCATTGGCGAAGCTGGTTTCCAGGGCTGGACCGTCCTGGCGGTCGAGCACCGTGACGTCAGCGCCCGAGCGCGCGAGGTAGTACGCGGTGCTGGTGCCGATGACGCCGCCGCCGAGAACAATGACTTTCATGGTGAAACCGCCAAGTGAAGTGGATTTACATAAATTTATCGCTTGCGAACCAGCAAATTCGATTGAAATATTGGTGCATTGCAGTGAAACTTGCTGTTCTTTTGGTGCATTCGCACCCGGAAAAGTGAAATGGCCGACCTCGACCGAACCGACCGTCGCATCCTCGACATCCTCCAGCGCCAGGGGCGCATTTCCATGACCGAGCTGGCCGAGCAGATCGGCCTGTCGACCTCGCCCTGTTCCGAGCGCGTCAAGCGCATGGAGCGCGAAGGCGTCATCACCGGCTACCACGCACGGCTGTCGCCCGAGGCGCTGGGCAAGACGCTGCTGGTGTTCGTGGAGATCAAGCTCGCGTCCAAGTCCGGCGAGGTGTTCGACAAGGTGCGCAAGGAGCTGCTGCACGTGCCCGACGTGCAGGAATGCCACCTGGTCTCCGGCAGCTTCGACTACCTCGTGAAGGCGCGGCTGGGCGGCATGAGCGAGTATCGGCGGCTGCTGGGCGACATTCTCAAGAAGCTGCCGGTGGCGGCCGAATCGCACAGCTACATCGTGATGGAAGAGGTCAAGGAAACCCTGGCGATGCCGGTGGGGCTGTAGCGCGTGACCCGCGCCACCGTCCTGCTCATGGATCGCTGTGTCTCCCGGCGCGCCCTTCCGGAACGCGGCATCTGCCCCATATGCTTCGTATCGCCTGGCTTGAACCGACGTCGGGCACCCCCATGAAAGCATTGCCATGACCAACACCGCCATCGTCAACATCCAGCCGCTCGGTTTCCCGTGGGCGACGCTCGACCCGTTCCTGTTCTGCGTCTACCACGACGACGCCTACCCTGCCGGCACGCCCGCGATGGGCGTGGACGACGCGCTGCTCGCTGGCCGCCAGATCGGCCAGGACTTCAGCCGCAAGGACGGCTGGAGCATGTACCACGGCGCGCCCGTGCCCGGCTTTCCTGGCCATCCGCACCGCGGCTTCGAAACCGTGACGGTCGTGCGCCAGGGCCTGATCGACCATTCCGACTCGCTCGGCGCCGCGGCCCGCTTCGGTGGCGGCGACGTGCAGTGGCTCACCGCCGGCCAGGGCATCGTGCATTCGGAGATGTTCCCGCTGCTGGCGCAGGACGCGCCCAATCCGCTGGAGCTGTTCCAGATCTGGCTGAACCTGCCGGCGCGCAACAAGATGGTGGCGCCGCATTTCACGATGTTCTGGCACGAAGACATCCCGCGCCTGAGCGCCATCGACGCCGACGGCCGCACGACCGAGGTGACGAGCATCGCCGGCCGGCTGCTGCCGGCCGAGGACGGCGCGAGCCCGGCGGGCGAACCGCTCGCACCACCCCCCGATTCCTGGGCCGCGCAGCCCGATGCCGACCTGGCGATCTGGACGATCCGCATGGAGGCGGGCGCACGCTGGACGCTGCCTGCGGCGACCGGCGCGGGCACGCGCCGCGTGCTCTACTTCTTCAAGGGCGCATCGGTGACCGTGGCCGGGCAGACCGTGCAGGACCATGCCGCCATCGAACTGCGTGCCGGCCAGCCCGTCGAGCTGGTCAACGGCGCCAACGAGGTCGCCGAATTCCTGGTGCTGCAGGGCCGCCCGATCGGCGAACCGGTGGTGCAGTACGGCCCGTTCGTGATGAACACGCAGACCGAGATCGCGCAGGCCATGCAGGACTACCGTCGCACCCAGTTCGGCGGCTGGCCCTGGCCCGACGCGGCACCGGTGCACGGCCGCGACCCGGCGCGCTTTGCGCGCCATCCGGACGGGCACGAGGAGCGCCCGGCGCAGGCCGCCGCGGTCCCGACCGCAGGCTGAGCCCACGGCGCCCCGTCAAGCGGGGCGCCGGCTGCCGGCTGTCTTCTTCGGCACCGCCGGCCGGCCGCATCCGCGGTAGGCTGTGCCTGGCGCGCGCCGTGCGCCGGCAAAAAAGAAGAAGACCATGAGACACAGCCCCCGTTCGTCCTGGCTCATGCTGGCGGTGCTGGCCAGCGCATTCACGCTCAGCCAGGCCTACCGCACGATCGCGGCCATCCTGGCGACACCGCTGCAGGCGGAGTTCGGCCTGTCGGCGCAGGCGCTCGGCCTGTTCGCGGGCGCCTTCCATTTCGCCTTCGGCGCGCTGCAGCTGTTCATGGGCATCGGCATCGACCTGCAGGGCGTGCGGCGCACGGTGCTCGCGGCCTTTCCGCTGGCGATCCTCGGTGCCGCGGTGTCGGCGCTGGCCACGGGGTTTCCGGTGCTGGTGTTCGGCCAGGTGCTGATCGGCATCGGCTGCGCGCCGGCCTTCCTGGTCTGCACGGTCTTCATCGCACGGCAATTCCCGGCCGAGCGCTTCGCGTCGGTGTCGGGCCTGACGCTGGGCCTCGGCTCGCTGGGCATGCTGCTGACCGGCACGCCGCTGGCCTGGCTGGTCCAGGCCACATCGTGGCGCACGGGCTTCTGGGTGCTGGGCGCCAGCTCCGCACTGTCGTGGCTCGCCATCCTGTGGCTGGTGCGCGAGCCGGCCTTGCCCAACGGTGCCGGCGGCACTGGCCAGCCCGTCGCCCGCCCGTCGCCGCTCGCGGCCCTGCGCAGCTACGGTGCGCTGTTTCGCCTGCCGCATACGCTGGGCATCGTTGCGCTGGCCACCGTCACTTACGCCGCGTTCATCACGCTGCGCGGGCTGTGGCTCGGGCCGCTGCTGATCGAGCGGCATGGCTTCTCGCTGGTGCAAAGCGGCAACGTGGCGGTCATCGTCTCGGTCGTCGGCATGTTCGGCCCGATGCTGTTCGGGCGCCTGGATCCGGGCGCGGTGCGGCGCCAGTGGATCGTCGGCTTCACGCTCGGGGTGGCCGCGCTCTTCGCCATCATGGCCTTCAACCCCGGCGCGACGCTCGACGTGGTCGGCTGCGTGGTGGTGGGCCTGGCCTCGGGCTACATCGTGCTGCAGTACGCCGACGTCAAGGCCGCCTATCCCGCGGCCATGACGGGACGCGCGATGGCCGTTTTCACCATGGCCATGTTCCTCGGCGTGGCGGTGATGCAATGGTTCACCGGCGTGGTGGCGTCGGCCGCGGCGGCACACCAAACCGACCCATTTCTCGCAGTGCTGGCAACCATCGCGGCACTGCTGGCGGCAGGGGCGCTGGCGTTCCGGTGGCTGCCGGCGCCGGCAGACGCCAACGCGTCAGCGCAGCGCAGTTCACGGCGGTAGATTCGACCGCTTCAACCACAAGGAGACTGCCCCGTGATCCACGTCATCGCCATCATCACCGCCAAACCCGGCCTGCGCGCCCAGGTGCTCGAAGCCTTCCAGGCCAACCGCGAGGCCGTGCTGGCCGAGAAAGGCTGCATCGAATACGGCGCCGCGGTCGACGCGGCCGGCATGCCGACCTCCAAGGGAAGCTTCGGACCAGATACCTTCGTGGTGGTGGAGCGCTGGGCATCGGTGGCCGATCTTCAGGCACATGCGGTGGCGCCGCACATGGTGGCTTATGGGGCAAAAACGAAGGAATGGACGGCCAGCCGAATGATCCATGTGCTGGATCCGGTCTAAAAGCCGGCAACGCTCCGCCGCTGAGCGGAGCGGCAATTTCAAACCGTTTTGAGCATGCAGAATTGATGAAATTCAATATGAATTCAATTCAAAGCAGGCGTCAAATTAATTTCATACTTAATTCACAAGGGCGTCACAAATCAGGGTAGGAAAAGCCCTACAAACACCACTGGCATCTGTCTGGCTCAATGGCATAGATGGGCCTAGCGCGTGTTTGTCGGCAAATACGCAAATACACAGAATTGGTCTCGTCGCACCTCGACGTAACTCCGAAAAAATCGAATCATGCGT
>NZ_JAUSRO010000026.1 GCF_030811835.1 Variovorax ginsengisoli
AGCGGCTTGTCGACCACCGGCAGCATTTCCTTGGGCTGGGCCTTGGTGGCGGGCAGGAAGCGGGTGCCGAAGCCTGCGACGGGGAAGACGGCTTTCCGGATGCGCGTGGTCGAAGTGGACATGTTGTACAAGGAAGTTGACGTTCTGGAGATATTACGTGCAGTCGGGGACACGGCCGTGTCAGCCGAGACGCAGAAGCTGCGCCTGCAGCCGCTCGATCGTTGCGCTGAAGTCGCTCAGGCGCTTGCGTTCCTGTTCAATCACCGCGGGTGGTGCCTTGGCCACGAAAGCCTCGTTGCCCAGTTTGCCGTTGACCTTGCCGATTTCGCCTTCGATGCGAGCAATTTCCTTAGCAATGCGTGCTTTTTCCGCCACCTTGTCGACTTCCATGTGCAGACAGAAGCGTGCCGCCCCGACCACGGCCACCGGGGATGCCTCGGCCGCTGCCGACCAGCTGGCCTCGTCATCGAACACGCGCACTTCCTTGAGCTTGGCCAGCGCCTGCAGCACCGGCGCCACGTCGCGCAGGAATGCACTGTCGGCCGCATCGTCGGCCACCGCGTAAAGCGGCAGCCGGGTCGCGGGCGACACGTTCATCTCGCTGCGCAGCGTGCGGCAGGCGTCGACCAGGGCCTTCAGGCGCGCGACGTGCGCTTCGGCAGCGTCGTCGATCTTTTCGGGCTGGCTCTGCGGATAGGCCGCGATCATGATCGACGCGCCTGCGCGGCCCGCAACCGGGGCCACCTTCTGCCAGAGTTCTTCCGTGATGAACGGAATCACCGGGTGCGCCAGGCGTAACAGGGTTTCCAGCGTGCGAATGAGCGTGCGCCGGGTGGCGCGCTGCTGCGCGTCGGTGCCGGTCTGGATCTGCACCTTGGCGATCTCCAGGTACCAGTCGCAGAACTCGTCCCACGCGAACTGGTAGATGGATGTGGCGACGTTGTCGAGGCGGTAGTCCTCGAAG
The DNA here is from genome assembly GCF_030811835.1 of Variovorax ginsengisoli. Lineage (GTDB taxonomy): Bacteria > Pseudomonadota > Gammaproteobacteria > Burkholderiales > Burkholderiaceae_C > Variovorax > Variovorax ginsengisoli_C. The sequence goes on from NZ_JAUSRO010000026.1 coordinate 965, forward strand.
CCCTTGGCGACCTCGGCCTCGACGCGCTGCAGGCGCGAGGCGATCCAGCGGTCGGCCTGGCTGAACTGCATGTAGCCGTGGGCCGTGCCGCCCGGCGCGCAGTCGGCCTTGGTGTGTTCCATCAGCCCGCAGTCTTGCCCTTCGCAGTTCATCAGCACGAAGCGCGTGGCGTTCCAGAGCTTGTTGCAGAAGTTGCGGTAGCCCTCGCAGCGCTTCGAATCGAAGTTGATGCTGCGGCCTAGCGAGGCCAGCGACGCGAAGGTGAAACGGAGTGCATCGGCGCCAAACGCGGGGATGCCTTCGGGAAATTCCTTTTCCGTCTGCTTGCGCACCTTGGGCGCGGTCTCGGGCTTGCGCAGGCCCTGGGTGCGCTTGTCGAGCAGCTCGGGCAGCGCGATGCCGTCGATCAGGTCGACCGGGTCGAGCACGTTGCCCTCGGACTTGCTCATCTTCTTGCCTTGCGCGTCGCGCACCAGGCCGTGGATGTAGACGTCCTTGAACGGCACCTGGCCGGTGAAGTGCTTGGTCATCATGATCATCCTGGCCACCCAGAAGAAGATGATGTCGTAGCCAGTGACCAGCACGTTCGACGGCAGGTAGCGCGCCAGGTCGTCGGTCTTCTCGGGCCAGCCGAGGGACGAGAAGGGCACCAGCGCCGCGGAGTACCAGGTGTCGAGCACGTCCTCGTCGCGGCGCAGTTTCTTGCCCGGCGCCTTGGCCTGCGCCTCGGCCTCGTCGTGCGCGACGTAGGCGTTGCCGTCCTCGTCGTACCAGGCGGGAATCTGGTGGCCCCACCACAATTGCCGCGAGATGGTCCAGTCCTGGATGTTCTCCATCCAGTGGTTGTAGGTGTTGACCCAGTTCTCGGGCACGAAGCGCACCTCGCCCGACTTCACCACGTCGATCGCTTTTTGCGCGATCGAGCTGCCGTCGGCGCCGGCCTTGGTCATGGCCACGTACCACTGGTCGGTCAGCATCGGCTCGACCACGGCACCGCTGCGGGCGCAGCGCGGCACCATCAGCTTGTGCTTCTTCACTTCGACCAGCAGGCCGAGCGCGTCGAGGTCGGCGACGATCGCCTTGCGCGCCACGAAGCGGTCCATGCCGCGGTACTTCTCGGGCGCGTTGTCGTTGATGGTCGCGTCGAGCGTCAGCACGCCGATCATCTCGAGCTTGTGGCGCTGGCCGACGGCGTAGTCGTTGTAGTCGTGGGCGGGTGTGACCTTCACGACGCCGGTGCCGAAGGCCTTGTCGACGTAGTCGTCCGCAATGATCGGGATGAGCTTGTCGACCAGCGGCAGCTTCACGTTCTTGCCGATGAGGTGTTGGTAGCGCTCGTCGTCCGGATGCACCATCACCGCCGTGTCGCCCAGCATGGTCTCGGGGCGCGTGGTGGCCACCACCAGCGTGCCGCTGCCGTCTTCCAGCGGGTAGGCGATGTGCCAGAGCGAGCCGTCTTCTTCCTCGCTCTCGACTTCCAGGTCGCTCACCGAGGTCTTGAGCACCGGGTCCCAGTTGCCCAGGCGCTTGCCGCGGTAGATGAGGCCTTCGTCGTAGAGCTTCACGAAGGTGTCGGTCACCACGGCCGAGAGGTCCTCGTCCATGGTGAAGTACTCGCGGCTCCAGTCGACCGTGTCGCCCATGCGGCGCATCTGGCCGGTGATGGTGTTGCCGGACTTCTCCTTCCACTCCCACACCTTGGCGACGAAGTTCTTGCGCGCCTCGGCGGGCGTCGGGCCCATGTCATGGCGGCTGATCTTCTGTTCCTGCAACTGGCGCTCCACCACGATCTGCGTGGCGATGCCCGCGTGGTCGGTGCCCGGCAGCCACAGCGTGTTGTCCCCCTTCATGCGGTGGTAGCGCGTGAGGCTGTCCATGATCGTCTGGTTGAACGCATGGCCCATGTGCAGCGTGCCGGTCACGTTCGGCGGCGGCAGCTGGATGGCGAACGAATCGGCGCCTTCCTGGGGCTGCTGGGTGCCACGGAAACCGGCCTTGGCGTAGCCGCGCTGTTCCCATTCAGGCCCCCAATGGCGCTCGATGGCCTCGGGTTCGAAGGATTTGGACAGGCTCTCGAGGCCGGGTTGACTCAGGGTGTCGCTCATGGGGTGGCAAATGACGAAAGGCACCGTCGGGTGCCGTCGCTGACAGGATGGGGAAGCCTCGATTTTACCGGGGGCGTGCGGCACCTGGCTGCGGCTTGCCACGGGCCGCACCCATAATTCCACGCATGCTGTTCCTGCTCTCACCTGCCAAGTCGCTCGACTACGACACACCCGTTCCCGCCGATCTGCCCGCGACCCAGCCCGTCTTCGAGGGCGCCAAGGGCCCCGCGAACGAACTCATCGGCCTGTTGCGCGAGAAATCGCCGCAGCAGATCGCTGAGCTCATGCATCTGTCGGACAAGCTGTCGACGCTCAATTTCGACCGCTATGCCGCCTGGTCGCCCAAGGGCACGGCGAAGAATGCGCGCCAGGCGGCGCTCGCCTTCAATGGGGACGTGTACGGTGGGCTCGATGCGAAGACGCTGACGGCCAAGCAGCTCGAATGGGCGCAGGACCACCTCTGCATCCTCAGCGGCTTGTACGGCGTGCTGCGGCCGCTCGACCGCCTCCAGCCCTACCGACTGGAAATGGGCACGGCACTGTCCAATCCGCACGGCAAGGACCTCTATGCCTTCTGGGGAACTCGCATCGCCGACCATCTCAACCAGCGGCTGGCGGCCGACCGCACGCCGGTGGTGATCAACCTCGCCTCGCAGGAGTACTTCAAGGCAGTCGATACGAAAGTGCTCAGGGCGCGCGTCGTCGACTGCGTGTTCGAGGACTGGAAGACCGACAAGTACAAGATCATCAGCTTCCATGCCAAGCGGGCGCGTGGCCTGATGGCGCGTTGGGCGGTATTGCACAAGGCGGCCACGCCCAAGGCGCTGGAGAAGTTCGACCTCGAAGGCTACGCTTTCGCTGATGCACTGTCGACGACGCAGCGGCTGGTGTTTCGCCGCAAGGCCTGATATTCACGGAGGTGGTAATGAGTCAAGTGGTCAGTTCTGAACTGCGCGCGTGGATGATCGAGCAGCTGGCGGCCGGCCATTCGGTACCCGCACTGCGTCGGTCCATGCTGGAGTCCGGCTGGCGCGACGAGGTCGCCGACGCGGCACTGGCGGAGATCGGGAAGGCTGCACCCGATGCCACTCCTGCGTTGGCGGTGCCCGTGCCCGTGCCGGGGCCTGACCTCGCCAATGCGCCGCTGTACATCGATGCCGGCGACCGGCAGGTCGCGGTGCTGCAGACCCTGGCCCATCCGCGCGTGGTGGTGTTCGGCAACCTGCTGTCGGATGCCGAGTGCGATGCGCTGATCGCCGCGGCGCGTGTGCGGCTGGCGCGCTCGCTCACCGTGGAGACGCAGACCGGCGGCGAGGCCGTCAACGTCGACCGCACCAGCGAAGGCATGTTCTTCGAGCGCGGCGAAAACCCCGTGGTTGCGTGCATCGAGCAGCGCATCGCGCGGCTGCTGCGCTGGCCGCTCGAATTCGGCGAAGGCCTGCAGGTGCTGCGCTATGCGCCGGGCGCGCAGTACCGCCCGCACTACGACTACTTCGATCCGGGCGAGCCCGGCACGCCGACGATCCTGCGCCGCGGCGGCCAGCGCGTGGGCACGCTGGTGATGTACCTGCAAGCGCCCGCCCGGGGCGGCGCGACCACGTTCCCTGATGTCGGCCTGGAAGTGGCGCCCCAGCGCGGCACGGCCGTCTTTTTCAGCTACGACCGGCCTGACCCGTCCACCCGCACGCTGCATGGCGGCGCGCCGGTGCTCTCGGGCGAGAAATGGGTCGCCACCAAATGGCTGCGCGAGCGGCAGTTCACCTGAGGTTCGGCACGCATCCATGAAAGTCACAGCCAACGGCATCCAGATCGAAGTCGAAGACACCGGCGGGGCCGATCGGCCCGTCGTTATGCTCATCATGGGCCTGGGCATGCAGCTCATCGCCTGGCCGGATGCGCTGGTACAGGCGCTCGTGGACGCGGGCTTTCGCGTGATCCGCCACGACAACCGCGACTCGGGCCTGTCCGACGGATTCGACCACCTGGGCACCGGCAACCTGTTCTGGCAGGGGCTGCGCCATCGCTTCGGGCTGCCGGTGCGGTCGACCTACGGGCTGCAGGACATGGCAGCCGATGCGCTGGGTGTGCTCGATGCACTGCAGATCGACCGCGTGCACGTGGTCGGCGCGTCGATGGGCGGGATGATCGCCCAGCGGCTGGCCGCCACCGCGCCCGCACGCGTCGCCAGCCTCACCAGCATCATGAGTTCGAGTGGTGCGCGCGGCCTCCCGGGCCCGCGCGCCGACGTGCTTGGCCTGCTCATGCGCCGGCCGCCCCGCGCAGGCGAAGATGCGCTGGTGGCGCACAGCCAGCGCCTGATCCGGCTGATCTCCGGGCCGGTGTATGCGCTGGACGATGCCGTCGTCGGTGAGCGTCTGAGGGCGGCCATGCGCCGTGCCTACCGGCCCAAGGGGCTGCTTCGGCAGATGATGGCGGTGGGCGGGGACACCACGCGCGCCGGGCTTCTGGCGCGCATTGCCTGCCCGACACTGGTGCTGCACGGCGATGCCGATCCACTGGTACCCATCGCCTGCGGTCGCGACACCGCGCAACGCATTGCCGGTGCGCGCTTTGTGGCGGTGCCCGACATGGGCCACGACCTGCCGCCCGCGGTTGTCGCACTGCTGCTGCCGCACCTGCTCGACTTTCTTCACACGGCCGTCCGGGCAACGCCTCGGTCTTCCTCATGATTCTTTCCGCATGACCCTCGACAACACGCCCGCTCAGTCGCAGCTTGGCCGCGCTTCGGCCTACCTGGACCACTACGACGCGTCGCTGCTGTTTCCCATCCCGCGCGCCACGCAGCGCGAGGCGATGGGCATCGCGCCCGCTGCCTTGCCCTTCTTCGGCGCCGATCTCTGGACGGCGTTCGAGCTCAGCTGGCTCAACCCGCGCGGCAAGCCCCAGGTGGCGATCGCGCATTTCACCGTACCGTGCGAGACGCCCAACATCATCGAGAGCAAGTCCTTCAAGCTCTACCTCAACAGCTTCAACAGCACCGTGTTCACCGACATCGACGCGGTGCGTGAGCGCTTGCGCACCGACGTGTCGGAGGCTGCCTGGCGCGGCAGCGAGCGCGGCGGCAGCGTCGGTGTTCGCCTGGTGGCGCCGGCGATGTTCGAGCGCGAGCCGTTGCAGGAGCTCGCCGGGGTTGACCTGGATCGCCTGGACATCGAGTGCACGCACTATCAACCGGCGCCCGAGCTGCTGACCAGCGATGTGAGCCAGACGGCCATCAGCGAAACGCTGACCAGCCGGCTGCTCAAGAGCAACTGCCTGGTGACGGGCCAGCCCGACTGGGGCAGTGTGCAGATCAGCTACAGCGGCGCGCCCATCGACCAGGCCGGCCTGCTGGCGTACATCGTGAGCTTTCGCAACCACAACGAATTCCACGAGCCTTGCGCCGAGCGCATGTTCTGGGACATCTGGCGCCGTTGCCGCCCGACGCGGTTGAGCGTCTATGCGCGATACACCCGGCGCGGCGGGCTGGACATCAATCCGTTTCGCACCAGCGGACCGCAAACCCTGCCTGCCAACGCTCGAACGGCGAGACAGTAGGCGTACGCCTACATCCATGGGCCTGTCGCGCCGCCGATACTCTAGGCAACCCGGGTTTTTGACAGGAATATTGAAGTGAACGTGCTGATCGTCGATGACAACGAAGCGGCTGCCGATCTGTTGCTGGAACTGCTTTCGCTGCAGGACCACAAGGCGCGCTGCACTTATTCGGCCAAGCAGGCACTGGAAGCGGCCGCCGAGGAGACCTTCGATGTGGCGCTGCTCGACCTGACACTGCCCGACCTGCCGGGCACCGAGGTTGCGCGCCAACTGCGAGCTTTGCCGCATCCGCCCCTGCTGGTGGCCGTCACCGGCTTTTCCGCGCGCGACGCCCATGGCGGCGAGCCCGGCCTGTTCGACCATCACCTGCAAAAGCCGATCGACTTCGATGCACTCGACCGCATCCTTGCCGAAACCAGCGCCAAGGCAGCGGCACGCGGATGAAGGCCTCACCCGGTGCTCGCAGCTGGATCGCCGCGGGCGTTCGCCATGAATTGCTCACGCGTGCGCTGCCCGCGCTGCGGCACGACATGTCGGCGCCCGTGTCCGTCATGCGCATGGGCTTGCTCATGCTCAAGCGGCAGGTCGCCACTGCGACCATCGATCCCGCGGCCTGCCAGGAGCGCGTGGCGCTCATCGACAGCCAGATTGGCGAATTGGTCTCGGCGGTGCGGTCCCTGCGCAACTGGGAGCTCTCGACCAGCGAAGAAGGCATCACCCGCGCGGCGCTGGTGAGCCAGTGTGTTGCGCTCATGCGGCCAGCCTTCGATCTGCAGGGCATTCGCATCGAGGTCGACGAAGCGATCGTGCCCGCACGCGACACGCCGGTCCCTCCGGTGGGCGAGGCTGAGACTGAGGCTCCCACATGGCCTGCAGGTGCGGCATTGCGCTACCTCCTGTTGGGCGCCTTGGGTTTCCTGCAGGACTCGGTAGACCGCGTCAGCGCGATTCGCATCACGCGCGAGGGGCACGACGGACTTTGCTTGGCTGTGGTCGCCCACGGCACCGAGGGCGCCGATGCAATGGCAGCGCACCGCGCACCGCGAAAACTGGCGATCGATGCGGTGGCCATGCAGTCGTTGGCAGACGACCTGGGCTACACGCTCGATTTGGATCGCGACACCGTTCGTTTCAAGCTTGCCGCAGGCTGAGCACGCACCGATGCGTTGCGTCGGTGGGCACGCAGAAATGCCAGCAATCGCGCTTCCGCAGCATGAAGCAGGCGTCGTGCACGCGTACCGCCTGAGATCTTCTGCCAGATGTCGTTCATCGCACCTGCGTCGTCGGCCAGCGTGCTTCCGAGCGAAAGCACGGCGGGGTGCACGTAGGCCTTCTTGCACACTGCAGGCGTGTTGCCCAACTGGCGCGCTACCGCGGCAATGATTTCCTTGGCGTTGTAGCGAAGGGCCTGTGTTCCAGCCTGTGAATCGGGCTTCGCGTTGCAGGCGAGTCGCGTGAGTTCCAGTGCCTGGGTCGTGCCGTGCCAGGTGCGAAAGTCCTTGGCGGTGAAGTTGTCGCCGGCGGCCTCGCGCAGGTAATCGTTGACGTCCGTCGAAGACAGCCCATGCGGTGTGCCGTTGTCGTCCTGGTACTGGAACAGTTCCTGCCCCGGCAATTGCTGGCAACGGCGCACCAGCCGGGCCACGCGTGCATCGTCCACGGTGGCCTCGTGCATTACGCCGCTCTTGCCACGGAATTTAAGGCGCAACGCCCCACCGCGTACCGCTGCGTGGTGGTTGCGCAAGGTGGTCAGGCCGAAGGAGCCGTTGCTGCTCGCATACGTTTCGTTGCCCACGCGCAGGAACGTCGTGTCGAGCAGGCGCACGATGGTCGCGAGCACCCGTTCCCGGGTGAGCGGCGCACCAACGGTCCCCGTTTTCATGTCGCGTGCCACGCGGGCCCGGATGCGCGGCAGCGCCAGGCCGAAGGCCTCGAGCCGCTCGAACTTGGCCTCGTCCTTGAGAACACGCCAGTCCGCGTGATAGCGGTACTGTTTGCGCCCGCGTGCGTCGAGTCCGGTGGCCTGCAGGTGGCCGTGCGGCAATGGGCAGATCCAAACGTCGGTGTAGGCTGGCGGGATCGCGAGGCTGCGGATACGGGCAATGTCGTCGGCGTCGCTGAGCCAGCGGCCTTGCGCATCCTTGTAGCGGAAGCTGGCTCCCCGTTTGAAACGCCTCAGACCCGGCATGTCGGGGTTGACATAGACCAGGCCATTGGCGAGTCGGGCGGGGTGCAGGGAAGTGGGGTTGGGCATGGCGATGGCGGCTGTGGGATGCCCAGAATGCAGGGGGCCACGTCAGCGCCGTGTAGGACGCCGCAAATGCAGGCGGTGCGTGCGATCCCCTTGTCGGCCGTCGCTCAGAACAGCGACGCTGTGGCCTGTCCGTTCGTCGCGCCGGTCGCTCGGTCACTGCCCCGTTTTCTGGATGGTGCGCCGGCGTTGGCTTCGGAGCTGCCGGCGCGCACCAGTGCACCCACGCGGACGCCGATCAGCCGCAGCGGCCGTTCCAGCGGGACCCGCTTAAGACACTGGCCAGCGGTCTGCCGAATGGCCTTGGCGTCGTCGATGAAGCGGTCGATCGTCTGGTCGCGGGTGGCGATCTGGAAGTTGTCGTAACGCAGCTTGATGCCGATGGTCTTGCCGACGTAGCCCTTGCGCTGCAGGTCTTCGGCAACCTTCTGGCAAAGGTGCGTGAAGATCGCACCGAGCTCGGCACGGTCTCGCACGGCATGCAGATCGCGCTCGAACGTGGTCTCTCGGCTCATCGATACCGGCTCGCTTTCGGTGACGACCGGGCGCTCATCGCGACCCCAGGAAACCTCGTGCATCCAGGCGCCAGTGGCCTTGCCGAAGTGGGCGATCAGCCAGTCACGCTCGCGCGATGCGATATCGCCGACCGTGCGCAGGCCGAAGCGTTCGAGCTTGGCATCGGCTTTCGGGCCGATGCCGTTGACCTTGCGCGCGGGCAATGGCCAGATCAGCGTTTGCAGGTCGCTCTCGTGAACGATCGAGATGCCGTTGGGCTTGTTGAATTCGCTGGCCATCTTGGCGATCAGCTTGTTCGGCGCGACGCCGATCGAGCACGTCAGGCCGGTGGCCTGAAAGATCGATTTCTGGATCAGCCGTGCCAATACGCGGCCGCCCTCGCGCTGGCCGCCGGGCACATCGGTGAAGTCGATGTAGACCTCGTCGACGCCGCGGTCCTCCATGAGCGGTGCGATCTCCAGGATGACCTGCTTGAACTGGCGGGAGAAGGCGCGGTAACGCTCGAAGTCCACCGGCAGCAGGATGGCTTGCGGGCACAGCTTGGCGGCCTTCATGAGCCCCATGGCAGAGCCGATGCCGAACTGGCGCGCGGGGTAGGTGGCGGTGGTGATGACGCCACGCCCGGTGTAGTCCTTGAGCACCGGAAAGGCGGCCAGCGGGATGTCGGCCAGCGTGGCGCCCTCGGGCAGGTCCTGGATCGCCTCATCGACCTTGCGCCTTCCGCCGCCGATGACCACCGGCAGGCCCTTGAGTTGTGGGTAGCGCAACAATTCGGCAGACGCGTAGAAGGCGTCCATGTCGAGGTGGGCAATGCGGCGGATCGGAGCGTTCACGTCCGCGATTTTGAAGGCTTCGCGGTGCGAGTGCCGACCGGCGCCCCGAAGCCCGTTGGTCGGTGGCTGACTGGAGGCTGACCGGCGCGGGCCTGGACGCGGCCGATCTGCCCGGGAAAAGCCGTGTACGCCGGCCTGCGCGCAGTGCTCTAATTCACATTTCGATCCACGCAATCCGACATACGGTCGGTCCGCACCAAGGCATTCCAATGACAACACAGCCAGGCCCTGAAAAACGCCCGTTCTATCGCTCACTCTATTTGCAGGTGATCACCGCCGTCGTGATCGGCGTGCTGCTGGGCCATTTCTATCCGCAGACCGGTGAGGCCATGAAGCCGCTGGGTGATGGCTTCATCAAGTTGATCAAGATGATCATCGCGCCGATCATTTTCTGTACCGTCGTGGTCGGCATCGCCGGCATGGAGGACATGAAGAAGGTCGGCAAGACCGGTGGCCTGGCACTGCTCTACTTCGAGGTGGTCAGCAGCATCGCGCTGGTGGTCGGGCTGGTGCTGGTCAACGTGTTCAAGCCCGGCGCGGGCATGAACATCGATCCGTCGACGATCGACACCAAGTCCATCGCCGCCTACACCGGTCCAGGCAAGATGCAGGGCACGACCGATTTCTTGCTCAACATCATCCCCAACACGCTGGTCGACGCCTTCGCCAAGGGCGAGATCCTGCAGGTGCTGCTGATCGCGGTGCTCTTCGGCTTCGCGCTGCACAAGTTCGGTGGACGCGGCACGCTGGTGTTCGACGTGATCGAAAAGGGCTCGCATGTGCTCTTCGGCATTGTCAATTCCATCATGAAGCTTGCGCCCATCGGGGCCTTCGGTGCCATGGCGTTCACCATCGGTAAATACGGCGTCGTGTCGCTGTTTTCGCTCGGCAAGCTGATGGCGGTGTTCTACATGACCTGCCTGCTGTTCGTTTTCGTGGTGCTGGGGCTCATTGCCCGCTTCCACGGCTTCAGCATCTGGAAGTTCGTCAAGTACATCAAGGAAGAACTGCTGATCGTGCTGGGCACGTCGTCGTCCGAATCCGTGCTGCCGCGCATGATGGAGAAGATGGAGAACCTCGGCGCCAAGAAGACCGTGGTGGGCCTGGTGATTCCCACCGGCTACTCCTTCAACCTCGACGGCACCTCGATCTACCTGACGATGGCTGCCGTGTTCATCGCGCAGGCGACCAACACCGACATGTCGCTCACGCAGGAGCTCACCCTGCTGGCGGTGCTGCTGCTCACGTCCAAGGGTGCGGCGGGCGTGACCGGCAGCGGCTTCATCGTGCTGGCGGCCACGCTGTCGGCGGTGGGCCACGTGCCGGTGGCGGGTCTCGCGCTGATTCTGGGCATCGACCGCTTCATGTCCGAAGCCCGCGCGTTGACCAACCTGGTCGGCAACGGCGTGGCCACCCTCGTGGTCGCCAAGTGGACCGGCGAGCTCAACGAGAAGCGTCTGCAGGCAGGGCTGAACAACGAAACCTGGGTCGAAGCCGACGAGCCTGAGGTGCTGATCAATGCGAAGACCGAGCACATGGCCGGCGGCTCCCCGCGCGCCTGAGTTCGCTGCCCCTCTCGCTTGCATGTCGTTCTTTCGGCATCTTGCTCTCGGGGCGACGATCGCGCTCGGAGCGGCCAGCGCCTTCGCGGCACCAGCGGACAGCGCACCGCATCCGGCCGACTGCCCGGCCACCGTCCCCGCCGACGCCCGCTGCTACAACGGCCGCGATGGCGAAGGCGCGCTCTACTGGATCGCCATTCCTGCGCAATGGCAGCGGGACGTGCTGGTGATGCACACGCACGGCGGCCCGTCGCTGGGTGCGCCGACGCTGCAGCGTGGCGCGGAGGACCTGACGCGCTGGTCCGTGATGGTCAAGGCGGGCTACGCCTGGGCCGGCTCGACCTATCGCCGCGGCGGCTACGGCGTGACGATGGCGGCCGAGGACACCGAACGGCTGCGCAAGCTCTTCATCGCGAACTTCGGCCAGCCGCGGCGCACCGTGCTGCATGGCCAGAGCTATGGCGGCGGCGTGGCGTCCAAGGCCGCGGAACTGTACGGCCCGGTCCCCGGCGAGCGGCCCGCCTACGACGGCGTGCTGCTCACCAGCGGCGTGCTCGGCGGCGGGGTCGACGCCTATGCGTTCCGGCTCGACCTGCGCGTCGTCTACCAGCATGTCTGCCGCAACCATCCCAAGCCCGACGAGCCGCAGTACCCGCTGTGGATGGGCCTGCCCGCCGGCGCCACGCTCACGCGCCATCAGCTCGCCGAACGCGTCAAGGAGTGCACTGGCGTGGGGCTGCCCGCGGCGCAGCGCAGTGCGGCGCAGACGGCGCGGCTGAAGACCATCCTCTCGGTGGTGAAGATCCCCGAACGCACCCTGGTGGCCCACCTCGACTGGGCGACCTGGCTGTTCGAGGACCTCACGCAGAAGCGGCTCGCGGGCCGCAACCCGTTCGGCAATGCGCGCGTGGTCTACAGCGGCTCGGCGGACGATGCAGCACTCAACGCCGGCGTGCTGCGCTACGAGGCCGACCCACAGGCCGTAGGCATGCTGAGCAACGACAGCCGCCCGACCGGTCGGCTGCGCCTGCCGGTGCTCACGTTGCACGCCATCCATGACCCCACGGCCTTCGTCGAACTGGAGAGTGCGTACCGGAACATCATCGATGCGGCCGGTTCATCCGACCGGCTGGTGCAGACCTTCAGCGACGAATCGCAGCACAGCTACCTGAGCGATGCGGAGTACCCGGCGCTGATGACCTCACTGCTCGACTGGATCGACCGCGGCGAAAAGCCGACGCCGCAGAAGGTCGCCGCCCTCTGCGCGCGCTATGAGGCTGGCTTCGGCAAGGGCTGCCACCTGCGCCCCGACTACACGCCGCCGCCGCTGGCGACCCGTACCCCTGCCGCAGGACGCTGAGTCCCTCGGCCGCTGAGGTCAGTGGTCGTGGTGCAGGTAGCTGGCCTGCCGCGGCAGCCGCCAGCTCACCGCGAAGGCGATGACCATCATCGCCGTCACGTACCAGTAGAAGGCCGACTCGTGGCCGAGCGACTTGAGGCCCAGCGCCACGTACTCTGCCGAGCCGCCGAAGATCGCATTGGCCACGGCATAGGCCAGGCCCACGCCGAGTGCGCGCACTTCGGGCGGAAACATCTCGGCCTTCACGATGCCGCTGATGGAGGTGTAGAAGCTGACGATGGCCAGCGCCAGGATGATCAGCAGGAAGGCGACCACCGGGTTCGTCACGTGCTGCAGGCCGGTCAGGATCGGCACCGTTGCCAGCGCACCGAGTCCACCGAACAGCAGCATGTTGTTGCGGCGGCCGATGCGATCCGACAGCGCGCCGAACACCGGCTGCATGCACATGTAGACGAACAGCGCGGCCGTCATGACGTAGCTGGTCGTCTTGATCGGCAGGTGCACCGTGTTCACGAGGTACTTCTGCATGTACGTCGTGAAGGTGTAGAAGATCAGCGATCCGCCAGCGGTGTAGCCCAGCACCGTGAAGAAGGCCGCCTTGTGGTGCCTGAAGAGCCCGGCCATGCTGCCGGCTTCCTTGTTGGCCTTGGCTTCGGCCGTCTGCGTTTCGTGCAGCGTGCGGCGCAGCAGCAGCGCGACGACGGCGGCGACCGCGCCGATCGCGAAGGGGATGCGCCAGCCCCAGGCCTTCAGCTCGGCCTCCGACAGGAACTGCTCCATCACGACGATCACCAGCACCGCGAGGAGCTGGCCGCCGATGAGCGTGACGTACTGGAAGGACGAGAAAAAGCCGCGCTGGCCGCGCAGCGCGACCTCGCTCATGTAGGTGGCCGTGGTGCCGTACTCGCCACCGACCGACAGGCCCTGGAACAGGCGGCACACCAGCAGCAGTAAGGGCGCCCATGCCCCGATCTGCGCATAAGTCGGCAAGCAGGCGATGACCAGCGAGCCGCCGCACATCATCGCGACCGAGATCAGCAATGAGGTCTTGCGGCCCATGCGGTCGGCGATGCGGCCGAAGAGCCAGCCGCCGATGGGGCGCATGAGAAAGCCCGCGGCGAACACGCCTGCGGTGTTCAGCAGCTGAGCGGTCGGGTCGGACTTGGGGAAGAACGCCGGCGCGAAGTAGAGCGCGGAGAAGGCATAGACGTAGAAGTCGAACCACTCGACCAGATTGCCGGACGAGGCCGCCATGATGGCGAAGATGCGGTGGCGTTTCTCTTCGGTGGTGTAGGCGCGCGGCGCGCCCTTGATGCCCACGACGGGAGGAGCAGTGACAGACATGGAATCGCCTTGTTATGTGGATGTTGGCGTTCACCATTCTGCGACGCGACAGCGACCTCCGCTGTCGGCGAGCAGCGCATCCGACGCCTCGGAGGGGGTATGTCGCTACCGCCCGGTAGCTCAGGGCCGGCGTGCCACTGGCGTCAGCACGCCGGCACCACGCACCTCGATGCGCACGCTGTCGAGCACCTCGCCGCGGGCGTCGGCCAGCTCGATCACATGGCGGCCGGGCCAGGGCATCCACTGCGCCTGGTTGCCGCGCGCGAACGCCTTGCCGTCGATGCGCCACTGCAGGCCCTGTCCCTGCGCCTCGAAGCGCACGCGCTGGCGGTTGGGCGGGATGTCGGGGTCGATCGCGATGATCGACCCGTCGGCTGGCGAGGTGATGCGGTTGCCCGCGTCTGCCGCCGCGGCATCGGTCGCGAAGACGCGTTGCTCGGTGCCGGCGATGAACCATTCGCTGCGCGGCGCTTCGAGGTCGTTGCCGAAGCGCACCGGCACCTGTACCACACCGGGCGGCGGCGTGGGTGCGCGGCTCGGCTCGCGCGCATGCAGGAAGCCCATCACCTCGGCCCACACCGGCGCCGCGCCAGTGGTGCCGCTCACGTCCCACATCGGCGCGCCGCTCGCATTGCCGACCCACACCCCCACGGTGTAGCGCTGCGACCAACCGACGGCCCAGTTGTCGCGCATGTCCTTGCTGGTGCCGGTCTTCACCGCCGTCCAGAAGCGGGTGCCCAGCACGCTGTCGATGCCGAAGGTGCGGGTGCGGGCATTGGCATCGGACAGGATGTTGCCCGCGATGAAGGCAGCACGCGGGTCGATCGCCTGCGTGAAGGTGAGGCTTGCCGCTGGCGTGGGGAGCGAGGCCGGCAACACGGCGCGCGTGGGGCTGTATCTCCCTGCGTTGGCAAGCGTGCGATACGCGTTCGTCAAGTTCAGCAGCGACACTTCCGCACTGCCAAGCGCCAGGCTGTAGCCGTAGTAGCCTCCGCCTTCGCGCAAGGGCAGTCCCGCCGAACGGAGCTGCCGCGCGAAAGATTCGGGTGACACCATCACCAAGGTGCGCACTGCAGGCACGTTCAGCGAGGCGGCCAGCGCGGTGCGCGCCGAAACCATGCCCTTGAACTGGTGGTCGTAGTTCTGCGGAATGTAAAGGCCGCTGGCCGTGTTGATCTGGGCGGACGAATCGTCGATCAGCGACGCGGCGGTGATGCGGCGCTCTGCCAGTGCTTGCGCGTACAGCCACGGCTTGAGCGTGGAGCCCGGCTGGCGAAGTGCCAGCACGCCATCGACTTCGGCGGCTCGGCTCAGCGGGCCAGAAGAACCCACCCATGCAAGCACATCGCCGTTTGCATTGTCGAGGACGACCAGCGCGCCATCTTCGACATGCCGGCCGCGCAATTCGCGCAGGTGACGTTGCAAGGTCTCGAGTGCAAACCGCTGCAAGGGTGCTCGCAGTGTGGACCGTACGGTGGCGGGTGCATCGCCGTGGGCGCCTTGGATCGATTCGCGCACGATCCGTTGGGACAGGTGCGGCGCAATGCCTTCGGTCGGATCGAACGCGCGCCGCTGGAGCGCGGCACTGGTGAACATGTCCAGCGCTTCGCAGTCCGGCGTGCGGGTGGGTTCCATCGCGCGCAGGACGTCGCACGCACGTTGTGCGACCAGTGCGGCGCGTGCATTCGGCGCACGCACCAGAGAGGCCGCCACGGCTGCTTCGCGTGCGTCCAGCCCGTGCGGCGCCTTGCCAAAAAGTGTGCGTGACAGCGCGTCGATGCCGACCAGCTCGCCACGAAACGGAACGGTGTTCAGGTACGCCTCCAGGATCTGGTCCTTGCGCCACTGGCGTTCGAGTTGCGAAGCTGCGACGGTCTGGCCCAGTTTCTGGGTCAGGCTGCGGCCCTGGCTGCTGCGCCGCAAGTCATCGTCGAGCAGGCCCGCGAGCTGCATCGTGATGGTAGAGGCTCCCCGTGTGCGGGTGTTCCAGAGATTGCCCCAGGCTGCCGCCGATACCGCTCGCCAGTCCACGCCGCTGTGCTCGTAAAAGCGGCGGTCTTCGCTGAGTACCATCGCCGTACGAAGTGCAGGCGAAATGTCCGCCAGCGCAATCCATTGCCCTCTGCGCACGGATGCGTCAGTGCGCACGCGTTGCAAGTTATCGCCTTGTCGATCGAGCACCAGCGTGTCGGAAGGGCGGTATGCCGCGCGTACGTCCTCGAAACGCAGGATCGCCGATGCCGAGGTGGCGCAGCTCACCGCGAGCATTGCCAAGGCCAACCGGAAGATCGAGGGAGATAACGGGCGCATGCGCTTGGAGGTGGGGTGAACGAGGGGTGACTGGCCGCTCACTATATATAGAGGACAGTCGCGCCGGAGCGGCGTCGGCGGCGGTGCGTGGGCATCGAACCAACTTTTTCACCTCGGGTGGGTGGCGAGAGCGAAAAAAAGTTCTATACTAGCGGGCTCGACACGAAGCTGACACACGGCGCAAGCGGTGAGGTTGGTGTGGCAGGAGGCCTTCAGGGTTGATCTGCTGGGTGGAGAGAAAAAAGACCTTTAGTTTTGCCTGGATTGAAAAATCCGTGACATAATCGAAGGCTTCGCTGGAAGCGAGTTTGGTGTGACTGAAGAGGTTGTGCTGAGTGAGTGGAGGGTGAAAAAA
>NZ_JAUSRO010000027.1 GCF_030811835.1 Variovorax ginsengisoli
CCGAAGATCGTCGACTGGTACATGGAAAACAAGATCAACATCGACGACCTGATCACGCACACCATGCCGCTGGAAGACATCAACAAGGGCTTCGATCTGATGAAGCGCGGCGAGTCGATCCGCGGCGTGGTGCTCTATGGCTGAAACGATGATCGACCCACTGCGCCGCGTGCGCGCCAGCGTGCTGGATATCGTGCCCTTCCCGTCTCAGGTGCGCGCGGTTACCCAGGCTTCCGAGAGAGCCATCCGCGTACCCGATTGAAAGCGGGCATCAAGGAAGATGCCAGAACTCGCAAGACTTGCCTTGGCCAGAGGCCGTTGGGCGAGCGAACGCCGAAAGTCCTGAAGCTGCTGTTCTTTGAGCGGTTCGTCCGGGCACTCTGCCGCTGCGAGGTGACTCATCACCAGTCACACGTTGACGTACTGCGCAAGTTCGGGAAGTGCCAGGATCCGCGTCACTTCTTGCTTGCGCAGCCCCATGCCGTTGTCGAATTGCAGTGCTGCGCCGAGTCGTTGTTGGACGGATTGCGCTGACGCCATCCATCGACGAACCTGGTCGAGGCTGTTCAGGACAGGAGTCAGGCCGCCTTCAAGGCAGTCATGCTCGGTGGCGGCAAACGGCTCGAGCACTACAAGGATTCCCGCGTCGTTTGAGAGTGCCGGTCGCAGCCGAAGGCCTCGTTGACGAGGCCGCGAAGAATGCTCGGCAACCTGCCCGATAGAGCGCACGTTCGACGACATCCTCAACCATGGTCTGCAGTTCCTTCCTCCAGCACCGATTCCACCAGGCGGACCCAGTATGCCGCGCCCAATCCCAGCGTGTCGTCGTTGAAATCGTAGCGTGGGTTGTGCAGCGGCAGCGAAGCTTGGGCGCCAT
Organism: Variovorax ginsengisoli; assembly: GCF_030811835.1. GTDB lineage: Bacteria > Pseudomonadota > Gammaproteobacteria > Burkholderiales > Burkholderiaceae_C > Variovorax > Variovorax ginsengisoli_C. Next base: position 878 of record NZ_JAUSRO010000027.1, read on the forward strand.
CGGCGCCGATCCAGATGTAGGCACCGGGCTTGGCCTGCAGCATGAACGCGAAGTCCTCGGAAGCCATCGATGGCTTGCAGTCGATTTCCACGTTGTCGGCGCCCGCCACGGCCCGTGCTGCGGTGATCGCGATATCCGTCTCCCGCGCGGTGTTGATGGTCGGTGGATAGGCGCGCCGGTAGGTGACGATGGCGCTCGCACCGTGCGCTTCGGCCGTCGATCGGCATATCGTCTGCAGTGCCGCTTCCACCCGATCCTGGATGTCCGGGGAGAAGCACCGCACAGTGCCTCGCATCACGACTTGGTCCGGGATGACGTTCCAGGCATCGCCCCCATGGATTTGCGTCAGGCTGACCACGGCCGAGTCCATGGCGCTGAGGGTGCGGCCCGGAATCGTCTGCAACGCCATGGTGATCTGCGCAACGGTCGTGAAGGGGTCGACCCCACGCTCCGGCATCGCCGCGTGCGTGCCGCGTCCCTGCACTGTCACTTCGAAGGTGTCCAGCGCGGCCATCATCGGCCCGTGATTGATAGCAAACGTCCCCGCAGGAAGTCCAGGCCAGTTGTGCATGCCGTAGACAGCATCACAGCGAAAGCGCTCGAACAGCCCGTCCTCTACCATGGCCCGGCCTCCACCTTCGCCTTCTTCGGCCGGCTGGAAGACGAAGTGAACCGTCCCGTGAAAGTTCGGATGGGTGGCCAGATGGCGGGCTGCACCGAGCAGCATGGCGGTGTGTCCGTCATGGCCACACGCGTGCATCGTTCCGGCGTGGCGCGAGCAGTGGGTGAAGGTGTTCATTTCCCTGACGGGCAGGGCATCCATGTCCGCGCGCAGCGCGATGGCCCGTCCCGGTGCCGTCGAGAGCGTGCCGACCACGCCGGTCTTGCCCAGGCCGCGGTGCACATCGATGCCCATGGCCGCGAGTTCCCGGGCGACAAGGTCGGCGGTGCGAAACTCGTTGAAGGCGAGTTCCGGGTGTGCGTGAAGATCGCGTCGCCAGCGACGCATGGCGCTGACGGTGTCGGGGTGCATCGAGTTCATGGCGTTGCGGGTCTTCAGACGATGGGCTTGTGCATGAAAAATTGGGCTACCAGGGTCGCGCCGAGGAACGTCCCCGCATTCGCCGTGAAGGAGACAACGACGATGCGCCATCCCAGCCGACGGAACGCCGGCACGTCCTTAGCGATGGACAAACCTGCGAAAGCCAAGATCGGGGTGGCCAAAGCCAGGAAGTTGATCTTCCCCGTCATCGCGGCGACCTGCGCGGCGAAGGGAAGCTGCGGAAAGGTCAGCAGCATCCCGACGAGCGACACCCAGATCACAGCGGGGACCTTGGCGCTCGTGAGGCGGTAGAGCGCGTAGCCGACAAGGACGGTACCGACGATGGTAGCCATGCCGCCGAGCACAAGTGGGTCGGCAGGCGAGGCGTTGTAGGTGATCCAATTGCCCAGCAGCGCGAACACGCCCACCAGCAGCCAGGTCAGCACCTGCGCGCCGAATCCGAAGGAAGACGTTTCATGCAGGGCGTGCGCAGCATCGGCGGGCGCCGATTCAATGCTGGCTTTCGTCGTGCGCCCGAGGAGCGGTTCGAGCACCTTGTAGGCCCAGATGGTGAACGGCAGCGACAGGAAGAGCGTGAAGTAGGTGCCGACGGTGGTCGTGATCAGGTTGCTGGCCGCCGCAAATGTAGCGACGTCCTTGGCCAGTTCCGGCGAGGCTTGCTGAGCCGCGATCGCGCCTGACGCCGCAGCCATCATGCTGCCCGAGCCGACCCCGGCGCCCATGGCGAGCGCCAGCGGGTTGAAGATGTTGAGGCTGGCCAGGAAGCCAGCGAGCAGCGCGATGAACACCGCGCCGAATACGGTGCCCGTCAGGTATTCAGCCAGCACGCCCTGGCCCTCGGGTGACTGCATGCCGAAGCGCTCGCCGATGATCGCCAGGCTGGGCTCGCGGCCAACCGAGAAGGTCGCACCGATGGCCTGCCGCTTGATGCCGAGCAGCAGTGCGACCGGGAGCCCGAAGAGCGCCGTGCCGAAAAAATGGCCGAACTCCTGGAACACGAGGCCGAAACCCGCGGCTGCCAGCTTGGGCAACGATCCGCCGACAAGCAGGCCGAGCTTGGCGATGAACAGCAGCAGCGCGGGTTGCAGGATGGACGACGCCGTGCGCTGCAGCGGCTCGCCGATCGCCAGCGATACCGGCATCCGCCGGCTAGCAAGGCCCCAAGCCGCGCCGATCAGCAACGCCCACAGCAACGGTAGCAGAACCACCTTGGCGTGGGCCAGGGGCACACTGACGTTTCCGATCAGCTCGGCGATCAGCACGAGCAGGAAGGCGGCAACGAACAGGCGCACGTGATCGGCGCCGATACTGCCGGATGTTGTGGTTGGAATTTTCAAGGCGGTGCTCATAGGGGCTCCAATGCGATTTCAGGGCTGCCTGGGTCGTAAAAGACGGTGACGGGTCAGGCGCCGATGCCGGGCGCGTAGCCGAACGCGACGGCCGGGCTCGCCGAGGTTTCGACCCACACGCTCTTGACCTGCGTGTACTCGTGCAACACGTCGGTACCGCTGGAGCGGCCATAGCCACTGGCGTCGAAGCCGCCGAAAGGCGATGCGACGTTGATGACCTTATAGGTGTTGATCCAGAAAGTGCCTGCCTTGACCTGCGCGGCCACCCGGTGTGCACGCGCGACGTTGTTCGTCCACACGGCGCCCGCCAAGCCAAACTCGCTGTCGTTGGCGATCGCAATCGCTTCTTCTTCGGTGTCAAACGCAATGGCGACGACCACCGGTCCGAAGATCTCAGTGCGAGCGACCTCCATGTCGTTGCGCACGTTCTTCAGGATCGTAGGCCGCACGAAGTAGCCTTCGCCCGCGGGCTTCCCGTCGCTGCCCTCAGCCACTTCCGCGCCTTCGCGCAGTCCCGTCTGGATCATGGCGAGCACGTGTTCGTATTGCTTGGCGTTCTGGATCGGGCCGACTTCGGTTTCCGGCGAGAGCGGCTCGCCCGTCCGCAGGCGGCGGGCACCGTCTGCGACCATGGCGACGAAGCGGTCGTAGACGCTGCGCTGCACCAGCAGGCGCGAACCGGCCACGCAGCTCTGCCCGGCCGCGGCGAAGATCGCCGATTGCGCGCCGACGCAGGCGCGCGCCAGGTCCGCGTCCTCGAACACGATGTTCGCCGACTTGCCACCCAGTTCGAGCACGCACGGGATGCCGCGCGCAGCCGAAGCGGCGGCGATCTTGCTTCCCGTGGCCGGCGACCCGACAAAGACCACCTTCTTGACCACCGGGCTGGCGATCGCGGCCTGACCGGTGGTGTGGCCGTAGCCGCTGAGCACGTTGATCACGCCCTTGGGCAGCCCGGCCTGCTCAGCCAGCGAAGCGACTGCCAGCGAGCTGAGCGGCGTCAGCTCCGAAGGCTTCAGCAGCACCGCGTTGCCGGTGGCGATCGCTGGCGCAACGTTCCAGCCGCAGGTAAAGACCGGTGCGTTCCAGGGCGTGATCAGCAGCAGCACGCCGAAGGGTTCGCGACGGGTGTAGTTCAGGTGACCGCTGGGAACCGGGATGACTTCGCCGTGCAGCTTGTCGGTCCAGCCGGCGTAGTACTCGAACATCTCTGCGACCTTGGTCACCTCGCCGCGGCAGTCCCGGATCGGCTTACCGGCCGACAGCGATTCGAGCTGCGCCAGCGGCTCGATGTGGTTGCGCACAACGCGGCCGATCTCGAACATGACGCGGCCGCGCTGCGCTGCCGTCAATGCTGCCCAGGCGCGCTGACCAGCCACCGCCGCCACCGCCGCCTTGTCCACCAACTCGGCACCGGCATCGGCGTAGCTTAGGAATTCCCGGCCCGTCGCGGGGTCGACCAGTTTCACCGCAGCGCCGGTGCCGACGATATATTCGCCACCGACGTAGGAGCCGACGGTCTTGGCGGCAGGGAAGAAGGAGGCCAGCTTGGCCAGCAGTTGTTGGTTGAGGTCTGTTTGCATGATGGTTCTCGGGGTTATGTGCTGAGGGTTGCTGCGCGGTGGGTCAAGCCTTGGTGCGCGCAGCGCCCAACTCGACGATGCGGTTGAAGTCTTCGTCGTCAGCGATGGTCTCGGCGCTGACGGCCCACAGGTCTGCCACCTTGCGCGACAGTGGCAGGTCGATGTCCAGCGCGCCGATCAGCTCCTGGGACAGGCGCACGTCCTTGCGCATCAGCTTCATCGTGAAGCCGGAGTCGAATTTGCCGCTGCTGACCCAGGTCGGGAAGTTGAATTCGGTGACGAAGCTGCGTCCCGAACCGGCGTTTACGCCGCTGAGCAGGCGCTCCGTCGGAACGCCGGCTTTCTCTGCCAGGCGCGTCACTTCGCCGGCTATGGCCAGATGCGCCGCGCAAAGGAGGTTGTTGGCGATCTTCGCCACGTGGCCGGCGCCCACGCCGCCGACATGAACGCGCTTGGCGCTCATAGCCATCAGCACCGGCTCGGCCCGGGCGACATCCTCGTCCGAGCCGCCGATGACCATCGTCATCGTGCCCGCGAGAGCCCCTTTGGGGCCACCGCTGACCGGCGCATCGATCAGGCTCATCCCGACGGATGCCAGCTGTGCGGCCAGTTGGCGCGTGGTGTCTGGGTGAGACGTGGAGGTCTCGATCACCAGAACGCCGGCCTTGGGATGGCTGAGAAGACCATCGGCGCCCGCGACGACCTGTGCCACGATAGCCGCCGTAGGAAGCGACAGTACGATCGCATCGGACTTGGCGACTACGTCCTTGATCGAATCCACCACTGGAACACCTTCTGCGGCAAGCGTCGCTCGGGTCGTTGCCGAAGCATCGGTGCCGACCACCTCGAAGCCACCACGCTGGAGCGACAGCGCCATGCCGCGCCCCATGTTGCCCAGGCCAATTACCCCGATCGTCTTCATATGAAATCTCCGAACTTGATTGATTGCAATGCATCGCCTTCGAGCACAGCCATACGTCGATGGGGCCGGTTGCAGCGATAGGGCGAGAGTCCCACCAACTTGCTCGGCGAGCAATGACAACGCATGTAAAATCTCGTTGACTACAGGGCAACACTTGGCATTGCGATCGCGAGGCTGCATGAACGAGACACTGGAATTCCGGCGAGTCCGATATCTCTATGAAGCCGTCGTGCGCGGTTCGGTCCGCGCAGCGGCAGATACGCTCGACATGAACCCGTCGGTGGTGAGCCGCCAGATCGCAAAGCTGGAGGAAGAACTGGCCATTCCGTTGATCGAGCGTCATGGACGCGGCGTGAAGGCGACGGAAGCCGGCGAAATGCTGGTCGAATACTTCCGGCAGCAAAGCGCCTATCAGGACGACGTGCTGACCAAGGTACAGGAGCTTCGCGGAATGGCGCGCGGTCATATCGATCTCGTTCTGGGAGAGGGCTTCGTGAGCGATCTCATGGCCGAGCCTATGAAGGAGTTCTGGCGGCGCTATCCCGGTTTGACTGTGACCATGCATCTAGCGGGCACGAACGAAGTCATGCGTCTGGTCGCGGAAGATGCCGCGCACATCGGGATGGTCTACAACCCGCCGGTGGCTTCGGGCATACGCTCACGGGCAGCCATACGGCAGCCGATGTGCGTGGTGACGCGCCCCGGCCACCCGCTGACTGAACTGAAGCGTCAGCCTTTGCTCCGGCAGGTCGGGGCCTATCCGGTTGCGCTGATGCATGGCTCTTTCGGCACACGGCAGGTCATCGAATTGGCCGAACAGATGGAGCGTGTGCGCCTCGCGCCCAAGCTGACCACGGATTCCATCTCGGTCATCAAACACTTCGTGCGCTCGGACCTCGGGGTGAGCTTGTTGCCAGCTTTTGCTGTATCGCAGGAAATCGACGACGGGGAACTGGTGGCGATCCCGGTGGATCAGGCCTTGCTGGGCGCGGCCGAAGCGCACATCGTCACGCGGCTGGGCCGACAACTTTCCATCGCGTCGAACCAGTTGCTGCTGCAATTGATCGCCACAATGCGCGCTTTCAAGGACTCCAAGCCGCGGCATCGCGGCAAGGCGGGCAGTTGAGTGACGCGGGACGAAGCCTGAGCTACTGCGGAGGCGTTCAATTGGTGGCCTCCGAGACCGCTTTGGCCGTCAGGACCATCTGGTCGAGGAACACCTTGACCGCGGGATGGTTTCGTTCCCCGTGGCGGAATGCGACCGAGATTCTGCGCCTGGCCTCCGGTCGCAGCTTGACGGCACTGACGCCCGCGAGGTCGTTGACCCGGCGCAGGCCGGGGATGATCGAGATCGAGCACCCCGAGGCCACCATCTCGCGCACGACCTCGAAGCCTCTGCACTCCGCGTTCACCCGCGGTTCGTAGCCGGCGCGTCGGCACAGGTTCAGGATGAATTCCCCGTAGAAACTCACGGCCGAGTCGAGTGCCCAGCGTTCGCCTCGGAGGTCGGATACTGCCAAGGACTGGCGCTGCGCCAGCCGATGGCCCTGGGGGAGCAGAACATACAGAACATCCTCGATCAAGGGCACCTGATCGATGTTCTTGTACTTCTGGACCAACAGGTTGGTCAGGTTGTCGACAAACGCCACGTCGACGTTCCAGGAGCCGAGCGCCGCCAGGCCATCGGCGGGCTCCAGTTCCTTGAAGACGATGTCCAGATGCGGGTAGCTGGCTTGAAGTGCCTGAATGGCTTGCGGCAGGAGGGCGGCCGCCACCGTGGGAAACGCCGCCACACGCAGGACGCCAGCGATTTCTCGCTTGATTTCGGCAAGGTCGGACTTCGCTTCATCCAACATGATCAGGATGCGTTCGGCGTGTGCCACCAGCCGCTCGCCGGCCGGCGTCAGTCGAACGCCCCGTCCCTGTCGTTCGGTGAGCGGCATGCCGACTTCTTCCTCCAACTGGGCGATCTGCTGGGACACCGCCGATGGCGTGAGAAACAGTGCTTCCGCGACCGCGGCCATCGTCTGGCGAGCCGAGAGTTCACGCAGTGCTCGCAATCTTGCAATGTCCATTCCAACAAACCCTCGCTCAAAGATTTTTAACCGACAGTTTGTCTAATGTATATCTAAAAGATTGATCACTATACCTGTCTTAATCATGTTCGTAGCATCGGGGCGCCTTCTCCATCAACCCGGTAAAAAAGGAATTCCCATGAGCCAACTCTCGCGTCTTCTCAAGACCATTGCCGCCAGCGCGATCTGTCTGGTGGCCGTGCAGACGCACGCGGCCACTTCGCTGCTCGATACCGTCAAGCAGCGTGGCGTTCTGAACTGCGGCACTGACAACTCGGCACCAGGTTTTGGTTACCTCAACACCAAGACGGGCGAGATGGAAGGCCTGGACGTGGACCTGTGCCGCGCAGTGGCTGCGGCCGTGCTTGGCGATGCGAAGAAGGTGAAGTTCGTGACCGTCACGGACAAGAGCCGCTTCAATGCAGTCCAGACCAATCAGGTGGACGTGGTATTCGCTCACACCACGGTCAAGCCCGCCCGTGAATCGGCGATCACGGTCGACTTCCTGCCCATCTATTTCTACGATGGCACCGGCGTCATGGTCAAAGGCTCCAAGATCAAGAGCGTGAAGGACCTCAACGGTGGTGCGATCTGCACCACGCAGGGCTCTTCCACCGAACAGACGCTTGCGGGCTACATCAAGGCTGAGAACTGGAGTCCATCGACGAAGGTGCTGACCTACGAGAACCTCGAGAAGTTGTTTGCAGCGATGGAAGCAGGTCGCTGCAATGGCATGAGCACGGACCGTTCCGCGCTCAGCTCGTGGAAGGCCAATGCGCCCAATCCATCGGACTACAACATCCTGCCCGAGACGCTGGACAAGTCTCCTTTCGCCGGCTTCACCGTTGCGAACGACTCGCGCTGGCGCAACGCACTGCGCTGGATCATGTATGCCACGTTCCAAGCCGAGGAAAGCAAGATCACGTCCGCCAGCCTGCCTGACCAACTGAAGACCAAAGATCCCTTTGTTCAGAAGTTCCTCGGCGTGAACGGGAGCTTCGGCCCGGACTTCGGCCTGCCCGCCGACTTCGTCGCGAAGATCATTGGTCAAGTAGGCAGTTTCGGCGACATCTATGACCGCAACCTGGGTCCGTCGACGCCCAACCGGATGGACCGGAAGGGTACTTTGAACGCACCCTGGACGCAGGGTGGCGCCTTGTACTCGCCCCCCTGGATCTGATCGTCACTCGCCTCGAAGACGGTGGGCGCCGCGCTCACCGTCTTTTTCCTGCTGATGACGACACGGAGATCACATGGATCACACTCTTAGCCCCCGACAAAGCGCACCGACGCCAAGTCCATCTCGCACATATCGCCGGCTCTTGCAGGCAGCAAGGCAAGTCACCATCGTGATCGCGGTGCTTGTGCTCGTCGCCTGGTTCGCACTGAGCGTGCGTGCCGGTCTGGCGCGCAACGGGATCGGCTTCGACATGGGATTTCTCTCGCAGGTCGCAGGATTCGACCTCAGCGAAGGCTATGCCCTCACGACGGAAGGCCTCAGGCGTTTCATGTCGAGCGACAGCAACGCCCAAGCATTGCTTGCCGGCTTCATCAACACGGTCAAGACAGCCAGTGTCGCCATCATCCTCACTACCGTGCTCGGCACGCTGGTCGGGATGGGGCGCGTCTCGCACAACTGGATCGTGCGTCAACTCTGTTTCGGCTTCGTCGAGATGGTCCGGAACACCCCCATGCTGATTCAACTGGTCTTCTGGTATTTCGTCGTCATTCTGAAGCTCCCGGCCTTGGCAGATGCCGCGAGCTGGCTGGGAACCGTGATCGCGAGCCAGCAAGGCTTCTATTTCCCGGGGGTGGAACTCGCCCCCGAAGCCACCCTCCCCGCATTGCTTTCGTTCTTGGCAGGGTTGGTCCTGCTGGTCGCAGGGGCAGCGAATCGCAGGCATCGCAAGTGGCTGACCGCCTGTAGTCTTGCGGGGTTGGTCAGTGCATGGGCAATAGGCTTTCCCGTGGCCGTGACGGTGCCGCACGTTACGGGTTTCGTCATCACGGGTGGGTTCAGCGCCAGTCCGGAATTCGCTGCGATGCTTGTTGGCCTCACGGTCTACACATCGGCTTTCATTGCGGAGATCATCCGAGGCGCCATCGTTGCGCTGCCCAAGGGGCAATGGGAGGCTGCATCAGCGCTGGGACTCAGCCGGGGCGCGGCTTTCAGGGATATCGTGATCCCGCAGGTGTTTCGCGTCGTCCTGCCTGCGTTCGGCAACCAGTACATCAGCTTGGCAAAGACGACATCGCTCGGCATTGCAATCGGATTCCCTGACGTCTTCAATGTGTATGGAACGGTTGCCAATCAATCGGGACGGAGCCTGGAAGGTGTGATCGTGGTCATGCTGGCTTACCTCATCCTGAGTTGGACGATCAGCGGCGCGGTTAATCTGTTGAATGGCTTGCTGCTGCGCAATGGGGGAAAGCAATGAGTACCGCCCACCCGATTGTCCGCTGGGTCCGACGCAACCTTTTTGCATCGAATTTCGACACCGCGATGACGCTGATCGTCGTGCCCGTCTGCCTGTGGGCATTGATTGGCCTGCTCTGGTGGTCGTTCACTGCCGCTCAATGGCAGGTGGTGTCCGACAACCTTCGCGTGTTCATGGTCGGTACCTTCCCTGCCGAGATGATCTGGCGCGCCTGGCTCTGTGCGCTGATTCTGGCGCTGCTGTGCGGAGCCACGCTGGGATGGGTCGTGCCGCCGCCATCGGACGCCCCACTATGGCGAGTGGGCGCATTCATGTTGGTTACCGCCATGGGCGCGGCCGCTGCCACGCCCACGCTCGGTTGGGTGCTGGGGTGCGCGACGTCCGCTTTGTGCGGATGGGGCACCATGAGTCCGCGGTCCCCGGTGCGCAAGCTGTTGCCCTTCGGCTGGGGCGCAGGACTGATCGCGATGGCCATGCTGCTGTTGCCAGCGGGTACCGAGCGCTGGGGCGGCCTGATGGTGAGCGTATTGGTCACCTTGCTGGCATCGATCCTCAGCGTACCGCTGGGCATCGGCCTGGCACTGGGGCGGCGCAGCCGCTTCGCCAGCGCCCGCATCCTGTGCACCGGTTACATCGAGCTGATGCGCTCGCTGCCGCTGATTCTCATCGTTTACTGGGTCTGGATCGTGATGCCGCTGCTTGTGCCGGACACAGCGGTGCCCGACCTTTTCCGCGGTCTGCTCGGGTTCGTGCTGTTCTTCGCAGCGTACGTGGCCGAGTACGTGCGTAGCGGATTGCAAAGCGTTCCGAAGGGGCAGATCGAGGCCGCCGGATCGCTCGGAATGAGCCCCATGCAGATCAACCGGGACATCGTGCTCCCGCAGGCCACCCGTGTCGTCATGCCCGCGCTCGTGGGTAATGTGCTAGACATCTTCAACACGGTACCGCTGCTGTTCATCATCGGTCTGACCGACTTTCTGCGCGCCGGCCAGATGGTTTTGATCAATCCCCAGTCAGGGGGGCGCAACTACGAGATCTATCTCTTCATGTTCGCGGTGTACCTGGGGATCGCGTCCATCATCACCTACGGCGCGCGCCGGCTCGAGGCGCGCATGGCCACCGGCCAGCGCTGAATCAGATCTGTTTCAAGGACATTCATGCCGACTTCCATCGTAGACATCAAGAACGTCAATAAATCCTTTGGCCCGGCCCACGTGCTGCGCGGGGTCGACCTTCAGGTCGCCAAGGGCGAGGTGCTGGTCATCATCGGCGCCAGCGGCTCCGGAAAGTCCACGCTCATCCGCTGCGTCAACGGCCTGGAGGCCTTCCAGGAAGGCAGCATCACGGTCGATGGCTGCGAACTGCCTTGCGAAGCAGACCGCGAACTCGGCGAGGAGAAGCGATTGAACGCCGTGCGCCGTGGCGTGGGCATGGTGTTCCAGCAGTTCAATCTTTTCCCGCACAAGACCGTGCTGGAGAACGTGACGCTGGCGCCGATGCGAGTGCGCAACAAGTCTCAGGCCGATGCTGAAGCCACGGCTCGGCGGCTGCTCAAGCGGGTAGGCATGCAGGACCATGCGCTCAAATATCCGGGGCAGTTGTCCGGCGGACAGCAGCAGCGTGTCGCCATCGCGCGCGCATTGGCCATGGAGCCGCACGTGATGCTGTTCGACGAGCCCACCTCGGCACTCGATCCAGAGATGGTCGGTGAAGTGCTGGACGTGATGCGGGAACTGGCAACCGAGGGCATGACGATGATGATCGTGACCCATGAGATGGGCTTCGCACGCGAGGTGGCCAACCGCGTGGTTTTCATCGACCGGGGCAAGATATTGGAAGATGGCACACCTGCGGAAATCTTCGATGCGCCCAAGGAGGATCGCACGCGCACTTTCCTGTCGCGCGTGCTGAAGCACTGACGCCCGGCCCCGCAGGCCAAATTACCGTTAAGGAATATGCATGATTAAAAACCGCCCCGCGCAAGGGGAAGTCAGGGAACTGTGGCGTGTCTTGCGATCACAGGCCGAAGCTCTGTCAGCCACTTCACCGTGCGTCGCGCCGACGCTGCAGGCCTTGGTGCTTGATCGTCAATCCTTCGAGGATGCGCTGTCGAGTGTGCTCGTGCAAGCGCTGGCCGCAGCCACTCCGACGGCACAGCTGAAGCCGGCCATCGATGACGTGCTGGCCGCCGACCCAGACATCGCGGCCGCGGCTGCAGCAGACCTGGTGCGTCTCGCCGCCATCAATCCCGCGTGTCCCAGCGTCCTGACAGGTTTGCTGAGTTTTCGGGGGTACCAGGCCATCCAGCTCTACCGCATCAACCATGCCTTGTGGAGCGAAGGGCGCCAGGAACTGGCGGTGCTTCTGCAAAACTGGGGCGCAACGGTCTTCGCCATGGACATTCATCCGGGCGCGGTGATTGGTCGCGGCGTGTTCTTTGACCATGGAGTAGGGACCGTCATCGGTGCCACTGCGGTGGTGGAGGACGGCGTCAACATATGGCATGGTGTGACGCTCGGCAGCACGCTGACGCAAGCGGGCGACCGTCATCCGAAAGTGAGGCGCAATGCCACCATCGGCGCAGGCGCAACCATTCTCGGGAATATCGAGATTGGCGCCGGAGCGGTCGTCGCCGCCGGCACCGTCGTCCTGAAGTCGGTAGAGCCTGGAACCGTGGTCGCGGGCATTCCCGCCCGTGTAATGGGAAAAGCCCATGGACGCCTGGATGCCATCGACGAGTCCATGAAACACATCAGCAGCTGAACGGAGTAATTGCCCATGCCCAACGTTACCTTCGGCATCGATCATCCGGTCGTGACCGTACGCGATCTTGCCACCGTTCGGGAACAGTACAAGCGCCTCGGGTTCGCACCTAACCCCGTCGGTTTTCATCCGTGGGGAACCACCCTGTCCCTGCTCATGTTCAAGGACAACTTCATTGAACTGATCTCGGTTGATGACGCGTCGAAGTTCGGTACCAATGCAGTCGATGGGTTTTGCTATGGCCGCAACGTCGGCAAGTTTCTCGAGCGCGTCGAGGGTCTGGGGCTGGTGGCGTTGCACAGCAAAGACGCGCGTGCCGACCACGATTTGCTCACGTCGCGTGGACTCAAAAGTCAGGGACTGATCGACTTTCGGCGGGCAATGAAGAAGCCAGATGGTAGCCCCGACGTGGCGATCGTTTCGCTGGGTCTGTTTCTTAACGAGACGCAACGCGATGTCTCTAATTTCATTTGCCACCAGCATCGGCCCGAACTGATCTGGGTGCCTGAGTGGCAACAGCACCCCAACGGCGTGAATGCGGTGACCGCAGTGACCTACGTGGCTGAACAGCCGCTCGAACTTGAACAGCGCTATGCAGCGTTCTACGGGGATGACCGCGTAGTGCGGCGAGGCGCAGGCTTCGTGGCAGACAGCGGCTGCGGCGCGATCCGGGTACTGTCGCCAGACGAAGCAAAGGCTTTCTACGGCGACGTGCCGCTACCCGAGTGGGGTGGCGACAATAGCCCGCACGGGATTTCGATCACAGTGGCGACTCCAAGATTCAGCGATCTTCAGGCGCTTTGGCAGGCTGGTGGTGTTACGTCCGAGAAGAGCTCCACAGGGACATTGCTCGTACCGCCTGAACAATGTGGGAATGTCATTCTGGAATTTGAATCAACCACATGATTTGTGTTCAGGTCAGAGGAATGAAGCGCTGCGCGCCCGCATGCATCAGTCTCCGGGAATGAAGTCGACTTTGCGGCCTCCTGGTACGCGATCAAAAGTTGGGAATAGCACACTGTCCATGATTGAGTCAGACCTAGCAGGCTGCTGAAATACCTCGCCCTGGAAAGCCGAACTCGGTCCCAGAGGGTGTGTCCGCAGGACAATGCGGCATGCGCGGATCCGACACCTTCACC
>NZ_JAUSRO010000028.1 GCF_030811835.1 Variovorax ginsengisoli
ATCGACTGCATCGCCTGGTGGTCTTCCTTGCGGAAGGTCATCTTGCCTTTGGGCGTGTCGAAGCTCATGCCTTCCATGGCAGTGATGAGCTTGTTGGTGCCGGTGTCGCCGCCGGTCTTCTTCAGCGCCGTGACCACCGCCATCGCCGCCGAGAAGCCGCCCGCCGTGAAGAAGTCCGGCGGCGCTTTGAAACGCGCCATGTGATTCTCGACAAGCCAGCGATTGGCCGCATTCTTGGGAATGTCGTGGTAATAGTAGGTGGCGCCCTCCATGCCCGGGAATCGCTTGTACTGCGCCATCGCCGGCAAATAATTGCCAGTCGAGGAGATCTCGATGCCGTAGCGCTCTAGGCCGAGATCCGCAACCTTATAGGGGTTGCCTGCACCGGCCCAAAGAATGAAGAGAACCTTCCGACCTTTAAGATCTTTCATCTTGTCGATGATCCGCTGCCCTGCGGCGGTGAAGTCGCTAGTGGCAGCAGGCAGGTATTCCTCGTGCACGACCGATGCTTGCTTGACTGCGTCTTTGAATGCCTTGATGCCATCTTTGCCAAACGCATAGTCTTGCGCGAGTGTCGCGATGTAGGTGTCCTTTGCGTCGATCGCAGCCATGGCTGCAACAGCATCTTGCGTGCTGTTGCGCCCCGTGCGGAACACGTACTTGTTCCACTTTTCACCTGTGATCGAGTCAGCCACTGCCGGCTCTACGATCAGAATCTTCCTGTACTGTTCGGCGACGGGGAGCAACGCGAGTGCAACGCCAGAAGATGAAGCCCCGATAGCAATGGCTGCGTTCTCGTCGGCGAACGCTTGCTCCAAGAGGCGCTTGCCGACATCAGGCTTGCCCTGATCATCTTTCTCGATCACTCGAAGAGGCTGATCGCCCAGCTTCATGGTCCCGCCAGTCGCATACTCCAACCCCAACATCAGGCCTTCCTGAGTTTGGCGACCGTACGATTCCATCAGGCCAGTGCGGCTATACACATGGGCAATGACGATCTCTTTGGGCGTCTGTGCACTGGCATGAGCGGATGTGAAAAACAGTGCGGCGAGGCAGATCAGCCCGCTTCGGACGATTGTCATGATGTCTCCGATTTATAGATTTTGGGAACCGCATCTCCATCCGCATGAAGTGTGCCAAGGGCCGGCGCTCCTGTACGCGTCAGCTCAGTCCGCTTTCTTAAGGCCTTGAGTTGTCTACAAGTCTAGATTTTGAGATGGAAATCGATGGAATTTTCTGCCGTTCTGAAACTTAGCCGAGGCCCCGGTCGATCAGTACATGCAACCGCGGTAGAACTTCAGTGATCCCATGTTGAAGAAGCAACGGCTTGTGCCCCACATGCTGACGCTCTTTGCACAGGCTTGGCCTACGGGAGTGTCTGCCGACGAGCATTCCTGAGGACGTGTTGATCATCCTTGTGACCGAGCCGCGCTGCCCCTGGCTTCGTAGCACCTAGGATCTAGGGATTCGCTGATCAATACCCGCTGCCAAGCGTGTTGAACGACGCATGACCCGAAGTCGGCGTAAAGCCAGTCAGTTGTTCGCTGCGCAGGTAGCGCAAAAGCTTTTCCGGATGCTGTTCTTCCCACTCGTAGTGGTACAGCGGCTCGATCACGGCAATCAAGCGCGCCCACGGCACGACGCGTTCCATCTCGGCGAGAAACTTCTCGCGCCGCGTGCGCTTCTTCTGCATCGCGTACTCGGCACTGGCAAAGCTGCTTTGACTCCTGTCGTTTCTGCGGCAGTTCTCGATTCCTTCACGCATGCATGGGGCATGCCTGATGCGGCAGATTGATCAGCGGTTCCCTAAAGGACAGGCAGGATTTTCAAGCGTCGACGCTCTTCTGTCCGATCGGCCGAACGACCAGCAGCTTCGTTGCTTCGTGTCTGCCGCAGATCGGCCTGGAACAGCAGGTGCATCGGCCGGGATAGCGCCCGGCCATCGACGACGCCGCAGGCGGTACGCAAGCCTTGCGCGACAGGCATCATGGATGCGCAGATACCCGGCTTCCAGGCCGAGTTGGGCCCCGAAGAAGCCGGCCGTGCCGGCGCTTTCAGGAAGACGCGTTAAGTGAAGGCGATGCCGTCGCCAGTACCGACGACCTAACCGGCGACGGATCGCTGGAGCCGGCATTTCTCGAAGATGACGGTCCGAGCGCAGACCTTTCGCGGATCGTCTCGACCACCAACGCCCGCGAGCTGCTTGGACTAGGCCCCGGCGAGTCGGTCGCCCAGGCCGCCGCACGCAAGGCTGAGGCGGGCTGATCTATGCCTATCACAAAACTAGACTGGTTCCTAAGCAACGGGCTATCCACAAGCCAAGACGCTCGGAAACAGGCCGGTTCCGTCTATTAGGAAACAGCGCGGTGATGCGCTGGCCGCGTACTGGTGACGCCGACACGTGAGGTCAGCACCACCTTGGCACGCTCGCTCGGGCGTACGACGTGGACCGAGTTCGACCCCTTGATAGCCGTCAAGGCTGCGCGAGCGGCCGACGCCTAGCACCTGGCAAACTCTCAAGGAAAGCACATGCAACTTCTGTACGCCAGCGCCCTGGCCGTGGTGGTCTACGCACTGCAGATGGTCAAGGGCTTCGGTTGGACCTGGAACACGGGCGGATACGAATACCCGGTGTTCTGGGGCATCACCTGCCTGGCCGTCGCGATCTGGGAATTCCGGCGCGTCTATGGCGACAGCACCTTCAAGGCGCGCGCCACGATCGGCGGCCAGCCTCACAGGTCACGGTCTTGCTCATAACGTTTCTTCTTCCGCAGGTCGAGCAATTGGCCCAGCGCGCAATTTCGCGTGCCGCTTATTGTGCTGAGAGCCCGGCGCGCTTCATCATCGTCTCTGTCAGCGTCATCTCCTCGAGAAAACCAAGGGTGTAGGCCTCGGGTGGCAGGGGTGTGATCTGGCCGCCGGCGTTGACCAGGCCCGTCATGACGGAGGGCTGTTTCAAAGCGCGCTCGAAGGCGCCCTGGATGCGGGCGACGATCGCATCCGATGTGCCGGCCGGAACCGAGATGCCGCCCCATGACGTGAGCTGGACGTTCGGCATGCCCAGTTCGGCAAAGGTCGGCACCTTGGGTAGCAGCGAGTTACGCGTGCTGCCCGCGATCGCCAGCGCCTTCAGGTTGCCTGCGACGATCTGTGGATAGGCCACGCTGAGGATCGGCATGCCGAACGTGACCTGCTTGCCAAGCACTGCATTGACAAGCTCCGAGGCGCCCTTGTAGGGCACATGCGTGGCGCGCGCCTTGGTCGAACTCAGCATCAGCTCCACGCCGAGATGCGACGGCGTGCCGACGCCTCCCGACGAATAGTCGAGCTTTCCAGGCGCGGCCCTCGCATGGGCCAGCAGTTCGTCGAGACTGTCGATGCCCGACGAGGCATTGACGATCAGCGCGACGTCGGAAGACGTCGTACGCATGATGTGGCGGAAATCCTTCATGGCGTCGTAGCCGGGCACCTTGTACATCCGCATGTTGGCCGCCATCGGCGAGGAGGAATACACCCAGGTGTAACCGTCGGGCGGCGCCTTGGCAGCGAGCCGGGCGCCGATGTTGCCCCCAGCACCGGCGCGGTTTTCAATGATCACGGGCTGACCGAGGAGCGTTGCAACGCCCTCCGCCAGCACACGGGCGGTGTTGTCGGGCGCCGTGCCGGCCAGATAAGGAACGATCCACTTGATCGGGCGGTCCGGCCAGTTGTCGGCAGCGAAAGAAGTCAGCGGCAGCAGTGCGCAGCCCGCCATACTTCCTAGCAGTTGGCGTCGATGGAGTTGGGTCATTGCTTGTCTCTTTTTTGTTGACAGGATTTGCCGCCGAGGTGCTGCTTCAGTGCAGGTCGCCCAGCAGTTCTCGTGCAATGGTGTTGCGCTGGATCTCGCTCGTTCCGGTGACGACGCGGTACATGCGCAGCATGCGAAACAGGAACTCCACGCGGCGGCCCTGGACGATGCCCTCGCCGCCGTGGATCTGGACTGCTCGATCGGCGATCTGGAAGGCCCGCTCCGAGCAGAACAGTTTCGTCATCGAGGCTTCCGCGCGTGCCTCGCTGCCGGCATCGATCTGCCGTGCCGTGGCCATCATCAATCCGCGCGCGGCCGCGAGGTCGGTCGCCATGTCGGCCAGCATGTGCTGGATCGCCTGGAACTGCCCGATGGCACGTCCGAACTGATGTCGCTGGAGCGCGTAGTCGCGCGCGTCGCGCAACGCCACGGTGGCGAGGCCGACCATGGCCGGGCAGTGCAACAGTCGGTTGACCGTGATGCGCCCGAGCGCCAGCGCCAACCCGCGGCCGGGCTCGCCGATCAGGTTGGCCGCAGACACGCGGCAGCCGTCGAGCACGATGTCGCCGGTGCTACTCTGCCCGGCCATGGTCCTGTAGCCCGACTCCACCCGCACGCCCGGGCTTTTCAGGTCGACGAAGAATGCCGAGATCTCGCGCACTTGCGGATTTTCGGATGTCGACGCCATCAGCACAGCGAAGTCGGCGAAGGGCGAGCCAGAGATGAAGCGCTTGCGCCCGGTGATGACGTAGTCGCCGTCCTCGCGCACGGCACGCGTCTGGAGCGCGCCGGCATCCGAGCCAGCGTCTGCCTCGGTCATCGCGAAGCAGATGGCCTTCTCGGCGTGTGCTACCGGTAGGATGAAACGCTCCATCTGGTAGGGCGTCGCCTTGCGAGCCAACGCACCCACGCGCGGCGGTCCGCTGAGTTCGCCCAGCACGTGCGGTGCCAACGGAGAACCACTTGCGTAGATCGATTCCTTCACCAGCACGTGGTCGAGCAGCGAGAGCCCAAGGCCACCCATCTCCACCGGCAGAGTCATGCCGTAGAAGCCTAGCGCATGGGACCGCTGCCAGACGCGCAGCAGCGTGGTACGGTCCACGCTGCGTTCGTGGTCGATGTGCGCTTCACGCACGGTTTCGGCCAGTTCTCCATGCAGGAAATCGTCGAGCCGGGCGATCAGGTCAGCGGCCTGACGCGACCCTTCGAAGGGCCGGCCGAACAGCGCGGTAGGACGGTGCATTTGAGTTTCGCTCATGGGGCTTCCTTCAATTGACCATGCGTTCATGGCCGCTCCAATAGGGGGTCTGGATCACCTTGCGCGCCACCTTGCCGTTGGCGTTCTTCGGCAGGGCAGCGACAAACTCGATGTGCCGCGGACGCTTGAAGCCGCCGAGACGCGTGGTGCAGAACGCATCGATGGCGCGGCTGTCGGCCGCTGCGCCCGGCTTGAGCACCACATGCGCCGCCACCGCCTCACCCCACTTGTCGTCGGGGATCGCGAAGACGCAGGCGTCGGCAATGTCGTCGTGCTGGTAGAGCACGGCCTCGACTTCCGACGGGTAGACGTTGAAGCCGCCGCTGATCACCATGTCCTTCTTGCGGTCGACGATGTAGACATAGCCTTCGTCATCCACGCGGGCCAGGTCGCCGGTGTGGTAACGGCCGTTCTTCAGCACTTCTGCCGTGAGTTCTGGCGCGCGCCAGTAACCGGAGAAGACGTCCGGGCCGCGCACCACGATTTCGCCAATCTCGCCGGTGCCGACCGGTTGGCCGGTGTCATCGACGACCTGGACATCCGATTCCAGGTATGGCCGCCCGCAGGACGCGAGCCGCTCCGGCCGGGCGGCGCGGGCGAAGAGATGGTCTTCCACCGTGAGTCCGCACACGCCGGACGTCGTCTCGCCGGCACCGTAACCCTGCGACAGCACGGGGCCGAACACATCCATCGCGCGCAGAATGCGCGCTGGCGCCATCGGCGCGGCACCGTAGCCCAGGCGCTCGAGATGCGGCAGGGGGCGGTAGCGGCCTTCCAGTTCTGCCAGCAGCATGCCGATCATGGTCGGCACCATGAAGGTGTGCGTGACGCGCTCGGCTTTCATGTCGGCCAGGAAACGGCCCGGTTCGAAGCTGGAGAACAGGCGGATCGTCACGCCGCTGCACAGCGCCGGCACCAGCTGCATGCCCGAGGCGTGCGTGACCGGCCCGACCAGCCCCAGGATGTCGCCGGTCTGCATGTGCTCGGGGCGGCTGAGGAACTTGCGCATCTGCGCAAGACGATTGCCGAAGGTCTGCATCGCGGCCTTCAGCACGCCCGACGAGCCGGAGGTGTAGTGCAGCACGGCGACTTCGTCGGCGTCGACCGCCGCACAGGTGAACGCGTCGCTCGACCGCGCAAGGGCGCGTTCGTAGCCGTCGTCGGCATCGTCCGCCGCGCCGACCAGCAGCAGGTGCGGCATCGGTCCCTTCAGGTGTGGGCGACAGGCCTCGGCGCGCTCGGCCGTCGTCACGATCAACATCGCCTCGCTGTTGGCCACCGTGTCGCCGACTTCGGTGGGCGACAGCCTCGCGTTGTACGGTGCCTTGATCAGCGCCGCCTTGTAGCAGGCCAGTTCGACCTCGACGATCTCGACGCAGTTGGGCAGGTAGATGCCCACGCGGTCGCCGCGCCGCAGCCCCACGCCCAGCAGCGCATTGGCCAGGCGGTTGGAGCGTCTCTCAAGTTCGGCGTAGGTGACGCTGCGTTCGGGGGTGTAAACGGCCGTTCGGTGGGCAAAGGCGCGCGCGCAGCGTGAGACGAGTTCGCCGACATTGGCGACTCGCACGGAAGATGCTTTCATGTTGTCTCCTGATGACCAGTCGGCGCTGTGCTCGCTGGCCGGCCCACTGTCCCAGAAGACGGCACATGTCGGAAATACCGATTGCTGATCCTGGGCCATCAACGGAAGTGATGGCTCTTTCGAGCGAAGGGATTGAGTCGCGGTGCGTTCAGCCGGAAGCACCCGGCATTTTTGCCGCCCAGAGGCCTCCGCCGATGAGCTCGGCCACGGTCTGCCGCAGTGTGTCGATCACCACCTGTGTCGCAGCGTCGGGTGGCCGGCCGACCGGCACGGTAAGTTGGTAGTTGCGCTGCAGCAGCGGCTTGACGACGCGTGCTACCACCCAGCCGGGACCCGGCAGGTGCGGCTGGTCCGACAGCGTGCACGCCGGCGTGAAGGTGAAGCCCGCACCGCACATGTACAGCGAGCGGATGACCCGAGCCGAGTCATGCTCGTGCACCACGTTCAGCGTCAGGTGGTGTTCGGCCGCGGCCTCTTCGACGGTTTGACGGATCGAGAAGCGCCGCGGTTGCAGCACCAGTGGCAGCGCCGCCGCGTGCCGGAATTCGATATCGTGCGCGGGCACGCGGCGCGCAGCGCGGGGCCGCGGCGGGCGCAGCAGCGGGGCGACTTGCCCGTCGGTGTCGCGGCCGCAGATGTAGATCGCTTCGCGCGCCAGCGGCTGGCAAAGCAGGCCTTCGACTTGCGGCGTGTTGACCAGGATGCCAATGTCGGCGCGACGGTCGAGCATCGCCTTGCGCACCATCAGGCTGAGATCGTCGATCACAAACACACGGATACGCGGATGCTCGCGCTTGAGCCGCGCCAGCGTCGGGCCCATCAGGAGCGATGCCAGCAGGAAAGGCACCGCCACCGTGACCGAGCCCTCTGGCCCTTGAGGCAACCGCTGCATGCGTTCGCGCACTGCGTCGGCGTCGGACAGAAGGCGGCGTGCATCCTCGTACAACTGCAGGCCGGCCTGCGTGGGCGATACGCCCGTGTGCGACCGTTCGAACAGTTGCGTGCCGAGTTCGCTCTCCAGCTTCTTGATCTGGGCGGTGAGTGCAGGCTGGGCCACGTAGAGCGAGCCCGCCGCGCGCGACAGGCTGCCGGCCTCGAGCACGGCGATGAAGTAGCGGAGGGTGCGCAGTTCCATGGTGAGAATGTAGGGGATGGACGCGCGTCTGCGCCCGGTCGGCTCAAACGGTCGAAGGGCATCGGAACTGCGGACCGCTATCCCAACGAATCGGGCCGGCGCTCGTAGCGCCGCTACCGTCGCGCAATCGAACGCCGCATGCGCTCTGCATAGGTCTTCAAGATCGGTACCATCGCATGGACCTCTTCGAGGGTGCGCCGGCTCCTTGGGGCCGAGATGGTCAGCGCGGCCACGACCTGGTCATCCGCGCCATGAATAGGTACGGCCGCACCGACGACACCCACTATGTATTCGGACTCGTTCGATGCATAGCCGTCGGCCCGCACCTTTCGCAATTTCTCCTTCATCGCCTTGGGCTCGGTGATGGTCTTCGGCGTCAGGGGCTCCCATGGACCGGAATCGAGAAACTTGGAAAGCTCGTCTTCTGACAGGCCTGCCAGGAAAACCTGACCGCTGGATGTGCTGTGCAGCGGCGTCTTCTGGCCCGCCTGAAATTGTAAGGTCAGCGGTGACTGGCCCATGACGCTGGCGATGTACTCGACTTCGCCACTCGACATCACCGCCAGGCCGCAGGTCTCGCCGGTCTTCTGCGCCAGCCCCGTGAGCAGGGTCTGAATCGGCGCATAGACGATGGTCGAGCCCAGAATCGATGTGGCAAGGGCGACCAGCTTCGGTGCTACAGCGTATTTGCCCTTCACGGGCATCTTCTGCAGGAAGCGAAGCTCTTCGAGGGTCGCGATCATGCGATGAGCCGTTGGCCGCGGGAGGTCGAGCATGTAGACCACGTCCGCAGCGGAAATCATCCCCATTTTTGACGCCAGCGTCAGGACCGCAAACAGTCGCTCTACCGGTGTGCCTGGGCCCAGGGCCTCAGGCTTCTTCGCCTTGCGACTCGTCGTGGCCTTGGACATGGAAACTCCTTCGTTAGCGTCGACCTGGTACAGCATATTTTTGCTTGAGAACGGCGACGACTTGCGACGTCGCTGAGCAAATGACCATGTAGAGCACAGCGACAGCGAGGTACATCTCGACCAGGCGCCCGTCGCGTTGCGCAATTTTCGAGGCTGCGCCGAGCAGGTCCGTGATGGACAGAACGTAGACGAGCGAGGTGTCCTGGAAGAGGATGATGGTCTGGGTCAGCAGGATGGGGCTCACCACGCGCAGCACCTGCGGCAGGATGATGTTTCCGTAGGTTTGGACCGTCGTCATCCCGAGGGCTTTGCATGCGGCGAATTGCCCCTTCGCGATGGATTTGAAGCCCGCACGGATGATTTCCGCATAGTACGCAGCTTCGAAGAGCGTGAAGGTGACGAACGCCGTCCAGACGGGGCCGATCTGGACGGGGCGCGGCGCTCCCGTGAGCCACATGAGAATGAGCGGCATCAGGAAGAAAAACCAGAACAGCACCATGATGAGTGGCACCGAGCGAATCAGCGTGATGTAGCCAGTCGCCAGTGGCGCGGCTATTGGCACCTGGAGGTGACGGACCAGCGCCAAGCCGATGCCCAGAATCAGGCCGCCGACGAAACCGACCGCGGTCAATTCAAGCGAGAAGATGAGGCCTTTGGCCAAGAACGGCCACACGTCCGCAATAACGGAGAAGTCGAAGTGATTCATGACCGGGCCTCACTCGCCTTCTTTCCGGAAGCTGCGCGTCGGCGCTCCTTGGCAGGCTCCTGCCCGGGCGTCTTGAAACGCACCTCAAGCCCATGCATCACTGCATAAACGATGAGCGCAAGAGCCAGGTACAGAATCGTTGCTGCACCGAACGCCTCGAAGGTCTTGAAGGTGAACTCATTGATTTGCCGGGCTTGCGCCGTCAGCTCGAGCAGACCGATGGTCAGCGCGACGGATGTGTTCTTGAAGATGCCCATGACCTCGCTGGTCAGCGTAGGCATGATGATTCGCAGCGCCTGCGGAAGAAGAATGAGCCGATAGGCCCTGAACTCGGTCATGCCAAGCGCCTTCGCGGCGGACCGCTGCCCATAGGGCAGGGCCTCGATGCCTGCCCTGACCTGCTCTGCGACACGCGCCGCCGTGTAAAGCGACAGGCCGATAAGCGCGGGCAAAAACGTGCCCCAGGGCGGTGGAATCTTTTTCACCCACGTACCCATTTCGGCGGGTAGCACCTCCGGCAGGACGAAATACCAGAGGAACATCTGCACGATGATGGGGATGTTGCGGAAGACCTCCACGTAGAGACGACTGGCCACCGCCACCGCCTTGTTCGTCGACGTCCTGCTGCAGCCGACCAGCACGCCCAGCACGAACGCCAGACACCAGCCGGTGAGCGCCAGCGCGACGGTCCAACCGAGCCCGGACAGCAGCCAATCGATGTAGAGCTCTTCTCCATCCTGGACGTTCTCAAACAGCACACTGAACACTTTGCTCTCCGGTACGGGACTGCTGACCTATTTATTCAATCTTGTCGCTGGGGGACTTGATGCGCTCTTTGAGCTTGTCGGTCATTGCGAAGTTGAGGTTCATGCCCTTCGGAGGAATCGGAGACTCGAACCACTTCTTGTAGAGCTTGTCGAATTCGCCGCTCTTCATCATCCCCGTGATGACGCCATCGACCAGCGCTTTGAACTCAGCGTCGTCCTTCTTGAGCATCAGGCCGTAGTAGATGTTGTCAAAGCCGCCAGGCATCAACGTGAACGAGCCGCCGTTGCGCGAGTTCGCCTTCTCGCCGGCCAGGAGGATGTCATCCTCAAGCCAGGCGACAGCGCGGCCACCGTCCAGCGTGAGCATCGACTCACCGTGGTCCTTGGCCTGGATGGTCACCATGTCGAGCTTCCCTTCATCGTTGAATTTGCGCGCAAAGCCAACGGCGTTCGAGCCCTGCGTCACGACAACGGTCTTGCCCTTGAGGTCGGCTGGCTTCTTGACGTTGGCGTCGTTGCGAACCAGCCAGAGCGGCTGGCTCACGAACGTCGCCACCGTGAAGTTGACCTGCTTCTGGCGCGCCGCGTTGTTGGCGGTCCCGCCGCATTCCACATCCACCGTGCCGTTGACCACGAGTGGGATGCGGTTCGACGAATTGACGGCGACTTCCTTGACCTCGAGCTTGGGCAGGCTCAACTGCTGCTTGACCTTCTCGGCGATGGCCTGGCAGATGTCCATGGAAAGGCCCACGGGCTTCTGTTGTGAGTCCAGGAAGGAGAACGGGACCGAAGATTCTCGATAACCCAGGGTGATGGTCCCCGTCTCCTTGATTTTCTTCAGCGTGTCGCCCGTTGGCTGGGCGAAGGACGGGGCGCTCAGCAGGAAGCTGCTGGCGGCTGCGATGACGAGCAACGAAAGGCGTTTCATGATGGAACTCCGGTCAGAGGTTGAGAAGCAAGAAAGAACTGGTTACCCGTCGCTGTGGTCAGTCGATTTGTTCGACGGCCTGCGAGCGCGAGGTCTGCTTGTGGCGCTCCTTGATGAGCGATGCCAGGCGGTCGACGTCCTCCAGCGAGTTGAAGAGCCCGAAGGAAATGCGGATTCCGCCGCGCTCCGGCGATGCCCGCACCTGGTTCTGCGTGAAGTACTCCATCCACTCAGCGACCGGGAGGTCGAGAACGTAGATGTGGACGCGTTCGGTCCGGGAACGCGGGCCGACCAGCTTGACGCCTAGTTCGTCCAGATGCGAGATGAGCCGGTCGCCCAGAGCCAGGACGTGCTGCTCGATGTTGGCAGTGCCCGCCTTGTTGATGAGTTCAATGGCAGCGGAAAGCGCGTGCAGGTCAGGCAGGTTGTAGTTGCCCATCTCGAACCGCCCGGCGTCCTTGCGAGGCGCCATGTCGTCCGGTCGGGCGATGTAGTCGTCCGGCGGGTTCGCGAGGCTGGACATGGCGATGTATGCAGGCTTCAGTTCGTCGAGGCCGTCCTTGACGTACAGGATGCCGAGGCCTTGTGGGGTCAACAACCCTTTGTGCACACCAGCCGCGAGGACCGACACGCCAAGCTGTTTGACGTCCAACGGCAGCACGCCGATGGATTGCATGACGTCGACGACCAGGTAGACGCCTTTGCTTGCACAGAGCTTTCCGATATCCGCGACGTCGTGTCGTTGCCCGGCATGGAAGGTCACGTGCGACAGCGAGATGACCTTGGTCCTGGCGTCGATGTGAGGGGCGAAGGTCGCCGCGTTGGCGACTTCGGTGTCGCCGAGCTTCACGAAGCGGACTTCAACGCCCTTGCTGCGCAGGTTGAGCCATGCGTAGGCGTTGTTCGGGTGGTCGCCCTCGATCATCAGCACGTTGTCGCCGGCAATGAGCGGCATGGCATTCGCCGCGATGTTCAGGCCCTCGCTGGTGTTCTTGGTGAACGCGATCTCGCCGGGCGATGCGTTGAGAAATTGGGCGACGTTCTCACGGGCGGTCTCGACGCGACGGACCCAGACGGGCTTCGGGCCGGCCGACTCGTTGCCCTCGACGAGAAACTCGGCCAGCGCGGCGCGTACGGGGGTGGCCATCGGCGTCTGGTGCGCCGAGTCGAGGTAGAGCATGCGCTTGGTGACTGGGAACTCGCTGCGCAGCGATGCAAGGTCGAAGATGTCGGTCATGGTGTTCTCGGTGAATTTCTCGATGCCCCGCAAAGGGGCGCCTTGTGCACTCAAACCGCATGTCATCCGTATGACGGGTTTCGATGCGATGAAGTCATCCTAGGCAGCACCCGAGTCACCACGTCTCGAACTTTGAGCGCGTCAGCACTGCGGCTTACCTAGGTAAATCGTTATTTAGACCCCTCAAAAACCGTCGCCTCCGCCGTCCGAATATTGAGACAAAAATTCAGCATCCGCCGCACCAGAAGACATAAATCCATCACTTTTTCTGTCTGAAATGCCCTGCGCAGACATGCTTGAGGTCCCACATATCAGCTAGGACTGGATTCGTTGATCCGCACACGACCGCACCAAAGAAGTGCATTCTCGCTTGCGCCTCACGGTCGCCCGAATTTCTTCCCAATCGAATTTCGGACCGCCACGATGCGAGAAAAACTCTTATTCATCAAGAACTTAGGGACCAGCCTCGCCTCGTCGCGATGAGCAACGCTCTCACAGTTCGAACACGCTGGCGAACGCCGGCGCCGGAAAATTCGCTC
This sequence comes from Variovorax ginsengisoli, assembly GCF_030811835.1. Classification (GTDB taxonomy): domain Bacteria; phylum Pseudomonadota; class Gammaproteobacteria; order Burkholderiales; family Burkholderiaceae_C; genus Variovorax; species Variovorax ginsengisoli_C. Next base: position 12,854 of record NZ_JAUSRO010000028.1, read on the forward strand.
CCTTCTGAACAAAGGGTGCTCCTATGAAAACCAAAGCCGCCGTCGCCTGGCAAGCAGGCCAACCACTGACCATCGAAACCGTCGACCTCGAGGGGCCGAAGTTCGGCGAGGTGCTCGT
>NZ_JAUSRO010000029.1 GCF_030811835.1 Variovorax ginsengisoli
ACGTCGCCGCTGACGTCGGTCTGCAGCGGGAAGGACACCTCCGGTATGCGCACCGTCCAGGCCTGGCGCACGCTCAGCAGCGCCGCGTTGACCGGTGGCAGGTCCACCGGCTTGGGCTTTTCAGGGCTCGAGCACGCCGCCAGCCCCGCCAGCACGAGCGCCGACAGGCCAGCGCGCAGCAAGGATCGGCCGCGAGAAGACCGACCGGAGGAAAGAGAAATCTTCTGATTCATGAGTGCAATCACTTGGAAGTGGGAGCCGTGGCAGGCGTGACGACCACGGTGGGCGTCAGGCTCTTCGGGTCGACGCCAACCGCATTCAGCTTGACCTCCACCAGCCGGCGGTAATCGCTTTGCGGCTCGAAACCGCTCCAGGCCTTGCCGTACTCGGCCTTGGCTTCATCGCGTTTGCCCTGCGCCATGTAGACGTCGCCCTTGCGATCGGCCACCAGTGCGTCGAATTCCTTGGGCACCGGCGCCGCCAACTGCTTGAGCGCTTCGTCGTAGGACTTGGCATCCAGCAGTTCGGCGGCCAGGCGCAGGCGGGCGATCGCCTGATAGCCGGGGTCGACCGCATGTTCGGCCACCCAGGTCAGGGCGGCGCGCGACCCCTCTTCCTTGCCCTTGTCGCGCAAGGTCTTGGCTGCCAGCAAGCCGGCCTGCTGCGCATAGGCGGTGCCGGCAAAGCGGCTCTTCATTTCGCCGAGCGCGCGCTCGATGCGATCGGCATCGCCCGCCGTGGCACTTCGCTCGATCTCGTCATAAAGGGCGGAAGCCTGCGTGGCCTTGTTGCGCTGGTAGTACTGCCAGCCGTTCCACGCCATGAAGGCGCCCGCGGCAATCAGCACGATCCAGGTGATCAAGGTGCCGTACGTGTTCCAGAAATGCTTGAGCTGGTCGAGCTGTTCCTGTTCTTCGAGGTCGAGATGAGTTGCCATGCGCTGTCAGTGAAAGGGAACCGGCGATTGTAGGGTGGCCGCCCAGGCGGCCACGTCGGAGAGCACACGGGCGGTCTGGGCACCGCTGCCATCACGCAGCGCCTTGATGGTGACCTCGCCGCGCGCCAACTCATCGGCGCCGAAGATCAGCGCGTACGGTGCACCGCTGGCATCGGCTTTCTTCATCTGCGCCTTGAAGCTGCTCAGGCCGTCCGCGGTGGCCGCATGCATCTGCACGCTGACACCCGACTCGCGCAGCGCCTGCAGGGTACGCAGGACGACCGGCATCGATGCCGCATCGGGCACCACGGCATAGGCCGTGGGCACGGGCGCGGCCACGGCGGCGCCCTGCTCCTTGAGCAGATCGAGCACCCGTTCGACGCCCATCGCCCATCCCACCGCAGGTGCCGGCTTGCCGCCGATTTGCGCGATCAGGTCGTCGTAGCGGCCACCTGCGCACACGGTGCCCTGCGCGCCCAGCCGGTCGGTCACGAACTCGAAGACGCTGAGGTTGTAGTAGTCCAGGCCGCGTACGAGGCGCGGATTGATCGTGAAGGCGATGTCGTTCGCGCGCAGGATGGCCTGCAGCCCCTCGAAGTGCGCGAGCGACTCGGCACCGAGAAAGTCGATCAGCTTCGGTGCCGCCTCGACCACCTCCTTCATCGCCGGGTTCTTGGTGTCCAGGATGCGCAACGGGTTGCTGTGCAGGCGGCGCTTGCCGTCCTCATCGAGCTTGTCGGCGTGCTGCTCGAAGTGGGCGATGAGCTGTGCGCGATGCTGTGCACGTTCTGCCGGCTGTCCCAGGCTGTTGAGTTCCAGGCGCACGTCGGTCAGACCGATCGCCTTCCACAGCGCATTCGCCAGCAGGATGAGTTCCGCATCCACGTCGGGGCCGGCAAAACCCAGGGCCTCGGCACCGATCTGGTGGAACTGGCGATAGCGCCCGCGCTGCGGCTTTTCGCGACGAAACATCGGGCCTGTGTACCAGAGGCGCTTGGGACCGTCGTATAGCATGTTGTGCTCGATGACGGCGCGCACCAGGCCGGCTGTGTTCTCCGGTCGCATCGCCAGATGCTCGGCCTGGCCATGCTTGTCCGAACGGTCTTCGAAGGCGTACATCTCCTTCTCGACGATGTCGGTCACTTCGCCGATGCCACGCACGAACAGCGCCGTGTGCTCCAGGATCGGCGTACGGACGTTGCGATACGCAAAACGGCCCATCAGCTCGCGTACGGTGGCTTCGAGCCATTCCCAGCGCGCCGACTCAGGCGGCAGGATGTCGTTCATGCCTTTGACGGCATTCAATTTGTCGGCCATGGATTCGCAGAAAAAAAGGTTCAGACGGCTTCGGCGGTCTGTGCCTGACCGAAGCGTTTGTCGATGTAGCGCTCGACGAGCTCGTGGAATTCGGCGGCGATGTTGTCGCCGCGCAGGGTCAACGCCTTCTCGCCATCGATGAAGACGGGTGCAGCCGGTGCCTCGCCGGTACCCGGCAGGCTGATGCCGATGTCCGCATGCTTGCTCTCGCCAGGACCGTTGACGATGCAGCCCATCACGGCCACCTTGAGTGTTTCGACACCCGGATACTTCTTGCGCCACACCGGCATCTGCTGGCGCAGGAAATCATCGATGGTCTTGGCCAGTTCCTGGAACGTGCTGCTGGTGGTGCGCCCGCAACCCGGACAGGCCGTCACGCTCGGCACGAACACGCGCAGGCCGAGCGCCTGAAGAATCTCGTTGGCAATCACGACTTCCTGCGTGCGCGCCTCGCCCGGCTGCGGCGTGAGCGATACACGGATGGTGTCGCCGATGCCTTCCTGCAACAGGACCGACAGTGCCGTGGCCGACGCCACCGTGCCCTTGGTGCCCATGCCGGCTTCGGTCAGGCCCAGGTGCAGCGGGTAGCTGCAGCGTTTGGCCAGTTCACGGTAGACCGAAATCAGGTCCTGCACGCCGCTCACCTTGCAGCTGAGGATGATCTGGTCGCCGTTCATGCCCATCGATTCGGCAAGCTTCGCGGAATCGATGGCCGAGCTCACAAGCGCCTCGTACATCACCGACTTGGCGCCCCAGGGCGTAGCACGCCGGCTGTTGACGTCCATCAGATGGGCCAGCAGTTCCTGGTCGAGGCTGCCCCAGTTCACGCCGATGCGCACCGGCTTGTTCCAGCGCATCGCGGCCTCGATCATCTGCCCGAACTGCTTGTCCTTCTTGTCGCCCTTGCCCACGTTGCCTGGGTTGATGCGGTACTTGCTGAGCGCCTCGGCACAGGCCGGATAGTCGGTCAGCAGGCGGTGGCCGTTGTAGTGGAAGTCGCCGATCAGCGGCACGTCGATGCCCATGCGGTCAAGCTGCTCGCGGATGTAGGGCACCTGCGCGGCAGCCTCGGGCGTGTTGACGGTGATGCGAACCATCTCCGAGCCTGCAATCGCCAATTCCTTGACCTGGATGGCGGTGCCGATGGCATCGACCGTGTCGGTGTTGGTCATCGACTGAACGCGCACCGGCGCGTCACCGCCGACCGTGACGATCCGCGGCCCCCAGACGACCCGCGCCTGGCGCGAGCGGCGTGCGGCAGGCGCGGCCGGCTCGATGGGGAACGGGTCGGTCACGGGATCGTTCATGGTTTCACCTCGAAACGTGCAACACCGCCGGACTTGGTGACCGACGCCAGATCGAAAGGTTTGCCCTGCACCTGCACGCTCATGCCCGATGCGCGGCCGACGACCACCGACAGCGGCAGCTTGCCCGACAGGCCGACGGTTTCACCCGCCTTGATCGTGCGGCGCAGGAGCTGCTTGCCGCCGGCTTCGGTGACGGTGACCCAGGAGTCTTCGCGCGCCACGAAGACCACCGCGTCACTGCTGGCAGGCACTGCGGCGGCCGGCGCGGCGGGCTCGGTCGCGGCAGGGGCTGCCGGCGCTGGCGGAGCGCTCGGCTCGACCGCCGCGACGGCGGGCTCGACCACCGTGCCGGGCGGTGGGGCCTCGCCGGGTGGCAGGCCACCCGTGGACGAAGCCTTGTCCTGGCTGGAAGTGATGCGCGACACCGTCGCACCCAGGCGTTCGAACACCGACGAAGGCAACCAAAGCAATGCGGCGGCGCCCACCAACAACAGCGCCACGAAAATCCACACCGCGCGCGACGGTTGCCAGCTTGCACCCCGGCCCGAGCGCGGCGCGCCCGACCGGATATGCGAACTGATGGTCTGGTCGGCATCGGCCAGGCCTGGGCGTACGGCGCCCGGGAGCTTGGCAAGCACCGGGGCCGGATCGATGTGCAGGGCACGAGCGACGCTCGCCGCCAGTGCACGTGCGAACACCGGATCGGGCAGCGCGGCGATGTCGTCGTCCTCGAGCGACTGCAACTTCTTGACGGGCACCTTGAGGGCTGCAGCAACGACATCGATCTGCAGGCCGTGCGCTTCGCGCGCCTGGCGCAGCATGTCGCCGGCGGTCAGGGGTTGGGTATCGCCTGCAACCGTCGGTTGCTCGGAAGATGCAGCAAATTCGCTGGCCCGTTCAATCATTGAAATTCCCGCGTTCGTACGCAATAGCTTCCCGCGACTGCGGAAAACGCCGCTGCAACCGAGCCCCAAGCTCGGCCATCGTTTCGCGGCGGTTGAGTTTGTTGTCGACCCGGATGCCGAGCCATAGCGTTTCGGCGTTCGCCGACGATCCGTCGTTGACTCGGCGAATATAGGCGTCGGCACCGGTCAGGTCGCCTTTGGCTTCAGCCAACTGCGCCAAGTGGAATCCGGTCACCGGATCGTTGGCGTCGAGCGCACGCGCCCGCAACAGGCTGCGCTCGGCGGCTTCGGCCTGCCCGGCGCGTTGCAGGCAGATGCCCGAGGTCATCCAGGTACGGGCCGGCTGCGCGTAGCCCGGTACGGCGAGCGCCCGCTGGAAAAAACCCTCTGCATCGCTATAGCGCCCCTGCTCGCAGCGCAGCCATCCCACGTTGTGCAGAGTATTGGGGTCCTGCGGCGCGATGGCGAGTGCCTGGCGAAAACTGTCTTCCGCCAATGCGGTGTCTGCCACCTGCATGGCGATCAGCCCGCGGACGTTGTAGCCGTCGGCATAGGCGGGGTCGAGCACCAGCGCCTGATTGATTTCTTGCAGCGCCACGCTGGTCTGGCCTTGCTGGGAGTAACCGATCGCAAGCTCGAGCCGGATGCGGGCGCGCTGACGGTCCGCCAGGGGATCGGCTCCCGCCTGCCGATCGCCGACGGTGCGCGACGGGCTGGTGGACACGCAGCCCCCCAGCAGCGCGGCGAGAACCACCAGGGCGGCCAGCAGCAGCGCCGGAAGCGTCCGCGTGCGCGCGCCCGGAGAAACTGTCGTCATCGCCTCAATGCTCCTGCGGCGACACCGGCTTGCGAGCGGCACCGACCGGATGAAGCATCACGGTGCGGCGCTGCGCCATCCGTTCGGCCGCATGGGTACGGTCTTTGACGTCGCCGGCCAGCTGGCCGCAAGCCGCATCGATGTCGTCCCCGCGGGTCTTGCGCACGGTGGTCACAATGCCGGCCTCGCTCAACGCCTTGGCAAAGGCCAACACGCGCGGCTGGGGCGAGCGCAGCAGGCCCGACGCCGGGAACGGGTTGAAGGGAATCAGATTGAACTTGCAAGAAACGCCCGTCGAGCGCACCAGGTCCACCAGCTCCTTGGCATGCGCAGGCTGGTCGTTCACGCCGTCGAGCATGCAGTATTCGAAGGTGATGAAGTCGCGCGGCGCGTGCGCGAGGTAGCGCTTGCAGGCGTCGAGCAACTCGGCGATGGGGTACTTGCGGTTGAGCGGCACCAGGTCGTCGCGCAGCGCGTCGTTGGGCGCGTGCAGCGACACGGCCAGCGCGACCGGACAATCGGCGCCCAAGCGGTCCATCATCGGCACCACGCCGGACGTCGACACCGTCACGCGACGGCGCGACAGGCCATAGGCGTTGTCGTCGAGCATGGTGCGCAAGGCAGGCACCAGCGCACTGTAGTTCTGCAGCGGTTCGCCCATGCCCATCATCACGACGTTGGAGATGACGCGCTCGCTGCGCTGGAGGTGCTTGCGAAGGAAGTGCTCGGCGAACCAGAGCTGGGCAACGATCTCGCCAGTGGTCAGGTTGCGACTGAAGCCTTGGTGGCCGGTCGAGCAGAAACGGCAGCCGACGGCACAACCGGCCTGGGACGACACGCACAAGGTGCCTCTGTCGTCCTCGGGAATGAAAACGGCTTCGACGGCATTGCCGTCGCCCACGTCGAACAGCCACTTGATGGTGCCGTCGGCCGATTCGTGTTGGGTGATGACCGTCAGGGCCTCGACCCGGGCCGTGGTCGCGAGCTTCTCGCGCAGCGACTTGGCCAGATCGGTCATCTGCGCGAAATCGCTGGCGCCCCGCTGGTGGATCCAACGGAACAGCTGCGTCGCGCGGAAACGCTTTTCACCCAGCCGTTCGCAGAACGCGGCCAGGCCTTCCAGATCGAACTCGAGCAGGTTGGCCGTGGTCGTCATTGCGTTGGGCGGGTTCAACCTCAGCGTGCGTAGACGTTGAGGCCAGCGAAGAAGAACGAGATTTCGTTCGCTGCGGTTTCAGGAGCGTCCGAGCCGTGCACGGCATTGGCGTCGATGCTGTCGGCGAAGTCGGCGCGGATCGTGCCGGCATCGGCCTTCTTCGGGTCGGTGGCGCCCATCAGGTCACGGTTCTTGGCGATGGCGTTCTCGCCTTCGAGCACTTGCACGAACACGGGGCCGGAGATCATGAACTCGACCAGGTCCTTGAAGAAAGGACGTGCGCTGTGCACGGCGTAGAACTGTTCGGCTTCGGCGCGCGACAGTTGCACCAGCTTGGCAGCGGCGATCTTCAGGCCAGCTGCTTCGAAGCGGGAGACGATCTTGCCGATGACGTTCTTGGCGACGGCGTCGGGCTTGATGATGGAGAGGGTGCGTTCGATTGCCATTGAAATGCTTCCTGAGCAGTTGATTTGAGGACTTTCGCCGCGGCTGCAACACCAGGTTGCACAGCCTTGACAAAGCCAGCGATTTTAACCGGCGCGGCCTCCAGAGCTCATGAAGAGACCGTGAAAGACCGCAGCCGATCGGGAAAGTTCAGCGTCCGCGGCGGCGCTTGGCGCCCGGGCCGCCGGAATTGCCGCCACCCGGGCCACCGCCCGGGCGCCGCGGCGCCTGCCGCTGCTCCTTGCGCTGGCGAGAGAAGCTGTCCGCACCAATGTAGCCCAGCGAGGTCTTCATCGGGTCGGGCTGGTTGGCACCGCCTGGCTGACGATCATCGCCCTGGCGCTTGCCAGCCTGGCCCTGGCGGTCGCCACGGACGTTGTCGTTGCCGCGCCGGCCCTGCGGCGGCGCGCCCGGCGGACCGTTGCGCCCGCGATTGCCACCACCACCACCCGCGCCCGCATTGCCGCGCCGCTGTGGACTGTTACGGTTGGTCCGCCCCCCACCCTCGCCCGGGCCTCGGGGGCCCGGCGCGCTGCGTGGTTGCCGTTCGGCCAGGCCGCCGGCGGCATCGAACAGTTGTCGAATGTCACGGTCGTCGAGCTCCATCCAGGCACCGCGCTTGAGGCCCCGCGGCAACAGCATCGCGCCGTAGCGGATGCGGATGAGTCGGCTGACCGCATGGCCGACCGACTCGAACAGCCGACGCACTTCGCGGTTGCGCCCTTCGGAGATGGTCACCTTGTACCAATGGTTGGAGCCTTCGCCGCCGCCCTCCTCGATGCTGCCGAACTGGGCCATGCCATCGTCCAGACGCACGCCCTCGAGCAGCTTCTTCTTCTCTTCGGCATTGAGCGCGCCGAGCACCCGCACGGCGTACTCGCGTTCCAGGCCGAAGCGCGGATGCATGAGCTGGTTGGCGAGCTCGCCCGAACTCGTGAACAGAAGCAAGCCTTCGGTGTTGAGGTCGAGGCGGCCCACCGACTGCCACTTGCCCTGTTGCAGGCGCGGCAGCTTGCGGAACACGGTCGGGCGATTCTGCGGGTCGTCGTTCGTCACCACTTCGCCCGTGGGCTTGTGGTACGCGATGACGCGCGGCGGTGGCGGCGCGATCCGGTAGCGGATCGGTTTGCCGTTGATCTTGACCTGATCGCCGTACTGGATGCGCTGGCCGATGTGGGCCGGTTCGTTGTTCACCGAAATGCGGCCCTGCAGGATGAGGGCCTCCATTTCCAGCCGCGAACCCAGACCGGCCTGTGCCAGCACCTTGTGCAGCTTGGGCGAATCGGCCTCCGGTAACAGCACCCGCTTGAGCGGCGGCACTTCCGGACTGTCTTCGTCGGCATCGAACTGGCCGGAGATCACGTCGGCGAAGCGGATGGGCTGCGGCGGCGGCGCGTTGCGCTGGGCCTTGTCTGCGGCACGGCGGGCACGGTCGAGGTCATCCTCCTCTTCGTCAGGCTCCTCTTCGTCTTCCTCGTCCTCCTCTGCCTGCGCCTCTTCGGTCCGCTCGTCATCGCCACGCACATCGGCGACGGGCGCCGGTGCTGCGGCCGCCTGCACCGGCGCAGCGGCGACGGGTTCGGGCACGGATGCGGTCTCGACCGCATCCGCCTGGGCGACCCCCTCGGTGGCCGTCGCGTCTGTCGACACAGCGTCCGCCTTGGGCTTGCGGGGACGGCGCTTGCGCGGTGCGGCCGCTTCAGGCGTCTCGGACGCAGGCACGTCGCTGACTGGAAGATCGGCCGGCAGCGAGGCCGCGTCGTCGGGTTCGGAGGAGCTCATGATGGATTTCCGGGTGGGACGGCAGGGGCGCCGGCCTTGTCTTCAGGCGCAACACCCCAAGCGGTGTCAGGGGCTGACGGCGCTTCAGGAGAAGAAGGCGCGTCGGTGGAGTCTGGGATCGGTTCGGCCGGCAGATTGGCTGGCAGATCGGCGGGCGGGTCTGCTGGTGCATCCATCGGCAAGGCCGTCTGCGCCGCGTTGTCGCCCGCAGCCTCGGCGAGGGCGTCGAGCAGCGCGTTCTGGTGCGCGGGGGTCTCGATCACCGGCAACTGGTCGAGCGAGGCCAGGCCCAGGTCGTCCAGGAACTGGCGCGTGGTCGCAAACAGGGCGGGCCGGCCGACCGTCTCGCGATGGCCGATGACCTCGACCCAGTTGCGGTCTTCGAGCTGCTTGATGATCATCGAATTGATGGTCACGCCGCGAATGTCTTCCATGTCGCCGCGCGTGACTGGCTGGCGGTACGCAATGATGGCGAGCGTTTCCAGCGCGGCGCGCGTGTAGCGCGGCGGTTTTTCGGGATGCAGGCGGTCGAGGTGGTCGCGCATTTCCGGACGGCTCTGGAAACGCCATCCGGTGCCCACGCTCACGAGCTCCAGACCGCGTTGCGTCCAGTCGTCCTGCAGTTCGAGCAGCAGTGCCTTGAGGGTGTCGGCGCCGAGTTCGTCGTCGAACAGGACGCGCATGTCGCGCACCGACAAGGGTTGCGACGAACAGATCAAGGCGGTTTCGAGAATGCGCTTGGCATCCGCCGTATTCATGGTTCGCGTAATCCGGGATAAGGCGCCAGCGGCGCACGTTCAGAGAGATGAGAGAGAAGCGGGAGGCGCTGCCGGCACGTGGCGGGTTCAACGCGAGGTCGGCACGAGCGGCCGACGGGGCCCCAGGGGCCATCAGTCCCGATTGTAATCCAGACCCCACTCGCGCAGGCCATGGGCCAGATCCGTCGGCAGCGGCGCGCGGAATTCGAGCGCCTCCTGCGTCACGGGATGCACGAAGGCAAGCCTGAAAGCGTGCAGCGCCTGTCGCGTCAACCCGGCGGCGGCATGACCACCGTACAGCGTGTCGGCCACCAGCGGATGGCCGATCGACGCCATGTGCACGCGGATCTGGTGCGTGCGACCCGTTTCGAGCGTGCAGCGCACCACACACCCCTCGTCGCAGTCGTCCAGCCGCTCGATGCGCGTGCGCGCGAGCTTGCCGGGATGGCGCTCCAGATCGACCACCGCCATGCGCAGGCGATTGCGCGGATCGCGGCCGATGGGCGCATCGACCTGGCGCGCGCGCGGCCCGTCCCAGGGCTTGTGGGCCATGGCGACGTACTGGCGCGTGACGTCGCGCGCTGCGATCAGGGCGACCAGGGCGTCCATGGTGGCGCGCGTGCGCGCCACGACCATCAGGCCGCTGGTGTCGCGATCGAGCCGGTGCACGATACCCGCACGCGGCAGCAGCACGGCCTTGGGGTCGAGTGCGAGCAGCCCGTTGAGCAAGGTGCCGCTCCAGTGACCGGGCGCCGGATGCACCACCAGGCCAGCGGGCTTGTTGATCACGCGCAGGTGCTCGTCCTCGAAAACCACATCGATCGGCATGGCTTCGGGCTTGAACGCCTGGCTCTGCGGCGTCGGGCGCAGCTCGATGCGGCCAGACGCGCCAGCGCGCACCGTGGCAGAAACCTTGGTGACCACGCGGCCTTGCAGTTCCACCACGCCAGCTTCTATCAATTGCTGAAGATAGCTGCGAGACAGTTCGGGCACCAGTTCGGCGAGCGCACGGTCCAGGCGCAGGCCATGCTGTCCGACGCCGACCACGAAGGCGCGCAGTTCGCTGGGCTCGGCAAGGTCGGCACCCTCCTCCACGTCGGGCGCGTCCGCGCCGTCCCGGGCTGCGAGCGGGGCCGCAGGCGCGGCGGGCCCGCCGTGGGAGGCGGTCGATATAATCGGGGGCAGTTGTTTCAAGAAAGCTTCATTTGATGTTTCGCTCCAAATTATCGGTTGTCCCTGGCTGGCTGGCGCTGTGCGCCACCGCATGGCTGGTGGCCGGTTGCTCGACCAGCAAGGTCGACGAGACGGCAAACTGGAGTCCCAACAAGATCTA
>NZ_JAUSRO010000030.1 GCF_030811835.1 Variovorax ginsengisoli
GTGCGCGAGAACGAGTCGATCTACCTGCCGCTGGGCGCCGTCCACCGCCTGGAGAACCCGGGCAAGACCATGCTGGAAGTGATCGAAGTGCAGACTGGCGGGTACCTCGGCGAAGATGACATCGTGCGCTTCGACGACACCTACGGTCGCGTCACCTCCATCACCGCACGCGCCAAGTGACGACACTGCCTGATGTGATATTGAAGATAAACATTAAAGCCTGCCAGTTGGCTTCTTAACGATCTTGAGCATCTCAACTTGTTGTTGAGGCGAGAGCGAGTGGGAGTCAACAGCGGGGCAGCCATACCGTCATCTTTGACGTAAAAGTAGGGTGCCGGTGTGTCCAGCACTGACGCACGCCGCTCGACTGTCAACCAGTCGGGCGCGTGCTTTCCCCATTCGTACTAGTTCATTTGCGCGCTGGCCGACATTTCGTCGATGCCTGTTAGAACGCCTAGTCGTTCCTGAGAAATGCCGATACCGTACCTAACCATGCTCGCCGTCGAATCTGAGTGTCCCGGCATCGTCACCCGCGAGATCCGGTTCTTCGGCGTCTTGGTTGCGGGCTGGGCCGGAACGGCTGTGTTCGTTCAGCCAGCGCGTCTTGCGCGCAACCGGCTCTATGGCAAGAACGCCAAGGCCCGCGGTGGCGTGGACGAAGATCCACTCCTCGCTGCGGACCCCCTAAACGACCGGAGCCCATTATGTATCTGACCCCGTATTTCTCACTCGAAGAGTCACGATACCGCCTGCCTTTGATCAATGAGAGAGTCGCGCTGTGATCGCACGTTTGAGATGTAAGCATTCGTGAACTCCGACCATGCCGGTGCCATAAAAATTAAAATTGCGTCGCGCGTAGCTTTGAAAAATTTTTACAACGGCAAAAAATCATGAAATTTATTCATCCGCTAACAAGCTTGCGAGCTTTTCTTGCGATTTGGGTCTTGTGTCGTCATTGGTTTTATAACTACGATGGGGCGGATGGGGTATTTTTCAAGCTATCATTTAGCACTCCGATTTTTGATAAAGGCTATTTGGGAGTTGATGGATTTTTCATCCTAAGTGGTTTTATACTGACCTATAACTACTCCAGGAATGGCGAGGTTCCTTCAAATTACGCAAGATTTTTGCTTGCACGTATTGCGCGAATATATCCGGTTCACATTATTTGTTTGCTTGCCGCTGCTGGGATGATTTTAGTTAAGCATTTCGTTATGCATCGCCCTGCAATTGGTGTTGACGGAAATACTGGATTTGCCTTTTTAAGCAATCTGGTGTTGATGAATTCATGGTTTCCGGGGCTAAGTAATGGGTGGAACGATGTCGCATGGTCTGTGAGTGCAGAATGGTTCGCCTATCTGTTTTTCGGAGTCTTTTTGTGGATTGCACCTGCAAAAAAACACGTCAAATGGCTTATGTTACTTCCTGTCCTGGGTTTGGCCTTGGTGGAATGGGATGGGGGCAGAAACCAGCTTTCACTCCCTGGCAGTCTATGGCGCCTGATTCCTGAGTTTTATTTGGGTGTATGCCTGTGCCGTACGCGGCAAATGGGCGGTGGCCAGTTTCTAGGTAAATGGGGTTCATTGGCCGCATTTGCCTTGGTTGTTTTGACGCTATTTATCGGAATTGACACTCTTGTTGTTGTTTCGTTGGCGCTGCTGATATATTCGCTATCCTTCTCGGAGGATGTTGCAACGCCTGCGATGTCGCTACCTGCGTTAATTTATCTAGGGGAAATTTCCTACTGCATCTACATGGTGCAGAGAATTCCCCAGTGGATATATTCTGTCGCGAGAAAGTCAAGTAGTATTATATATTTATTGCCGGTGCCAGTTCAAGTTGCAATATTGTTGGGCATGACGATTTTATTTGCGGCATTGCTTCATCATCTAATAGAAAATCCAATGCGCACACGCATCAATCGATTGGGTAAGAAAGGGGGTGTTGGGCAGTCGCCTGTGAAAAGCGCGGTGACTTAGCCCGCCCCAAGCTCTGAAATTGGTCGCTCGCACGCAGTTGCACACTGTGGCGAGAGTGTGGGATGCGCCGGAGACGCCGTGTTAAAAGTAGTGCGGTATGTCGCGCGCGCTCTAGGTGAAGATTACGCTGTTCAAAGACCGCCAATCTCCGCGGACACAGCATAAAGAAACAGCATAAAGAAACAGCATAAATTTTGATTATTCAGCGCTTGGCGCAAGTCACGAGAGAAGAAATCTTCTTCGACCACAAGTTGTAAGCGGGCTTCTGTAGATGTACTCCATCTTTCACTCTAAGATATTGAATATCAGCCCCGTCTATTCCCGGATCAACAAAATCAATTGAAGATTTCTGAGAGATTTCGGCTATGCCTGCGTTCAGTTGTTGTATGGATTGATTGTATTTTGCATAGTCCGGCATTCCGTCAGAAGCCTCCGGAACCTTCAATGCAATTACCCTCGGCGTAAGTGACGTGAGCTTTGTAAGGACTCGCTGATATTTGACCAGCGTTTCGTCAACGGTCTGGCCACGCCAGATGTTATTTGTCCCCATCATCACAAAGACAACATCAGGCTTTGCTGCGGATACTTGTGCTAGGCGGTTCTCGATATCTTCCACCTTACTGCCCGAAACGCCCATATCTAGAACTTCGCAGGCAGGGAACGTATTGCCCCACTGATTGCCGTGTGTCAGTGAGTCGCCTAACATCACAATCCGTTGGGCGGCGGCCTCTGGCGGTTTGGTGGCACAAGCTGAAATTAGAGCGATAGAGAGGATAGAGCAGTAGAGAAGGCGATTTTGCATAAAGGTATTTACGTTTTTGAAGATGAGTAAATAGATCAATAGAATAAGGATTGATGGGTTGTCACTTCATACGGTGGATGCCTTTATCAAATAAATTGACTACTAGATTGATGTGCAAGAGAGCGAAAAGTTCGACGTATCAAAGACTATTACAGTAGGCATGAGCATACTGTCTCCAGCGGCCGGTGATTGTGCCCATGCCAAGCAGTTCGAGCGCGAGAAGAAGCTGCTCAGGCGCCAGCGCACAGTGCAGCGCGAGCTCAGCGAGTTGCCCGCGGCTTCTTCGCCTGCCGTGGATCGCTTGCACAAACTGATGGGCCGCGCCGAGCGCATCCGCAGTCAGCGTCCGAAGAATAAGAACAAGCTCTATGCCCTACACGCGCACAAAGTCGACTGTATCGGCAAGGTATGGACAGGAAGCCCTATGAATTCGGCGTGAAGGTCAGCGTGGCCGTCACGCACAAGCAGGGCCTGATGGTGTGCGCTCGCAGCTTCACGGGCAATCCGTACGACGGCCACACGCTGGCCGAGCAACTCGGACAGGTCAGGATCCTGACGAAGGACATCGGTGGCAGCCCGAATCAGGCGATGGTGGCCCTGGGGCTCCGGGGCGTGGACGTGGCCAATTTAGGCATTGTGATCATTTATCGCGGCGGCTTCAGATCATTGATCTATGCGCAGCGGCGCTGGCGCTGGCTCAGGCGCAGGCAGGCAGTCGAACCGGTCATCGGTCATCTGAAGCACGACAACGGGATGGATCGGTGCTGGCTGCAAGGTGCAACCGGTTATGCGTTGCATGCGGTGCGGTGTACGGCGGGCTACATTCGCTGGCTGCTGAGCGCCATTGTGCGCGTGGGGCTCAAGGGCCTTTGGTTGCACCTGATCGCGGTCATCGCGCTCGCCCTCAGAGGCGCAATCCTTAGACCAGCGGTCTCTGATGCCTGTGCGCTTCGCCAACGCACTTCATCATCGGATTGAGCTTGGGAATAAATTTCGCAGGGCTGACTAATCAGGAGGGGAAGAGCAGCGCGTCCAACTCGGGAGATATGACTTCGGCAAGCTTCTTGTAGCCTCCCGCGTTGGGGTGGATCTCATTGAGCCAGTCGCCGTCGTTGCCGGTGGTGCCGAGCCGGGCTCGGACCAGCGTGCCCTTGGTTTTGGCGATCACGTGAAAGTTGTCGATCAACGCCGACAGTTCGACAAGGGTTGCCGCCAGCGATTCGAAGATGTAGTCGGCAATCGAAATCCAGAACGCCTCTGGCACCTTCGCCGTCATGAGCGCAGGGTACAGCCACGGGCCTTTGAGGCTGAACCCGACGATGTTGGCCTTGGCATTGCGGGGTGTCGGATAGTCGTAGACGTGCGTCACGATGGGCACGCCGGCGTTCTTGCCACTGTCGCGCAGCTGCGCAAGTTGCCGGTGGTAGCGTTGGATGTTGGCGCGAATGCCGGCCAGCTCGATGCGGTCGATGTAGTCCAGAAAGTGCTGGCCGGCCCCGACGGAGGGTTCGCAGATGACGTTGAAGATGTTGTCGATCAGGTCGTTGCCGCCGCCGCTGACGAAGATCGCGTCCCACTGGGTTTCAGCCAGCGTCCGCTTGAGCGGCGCGTTGGTCGAAGGGTTGGTCATGTTGAGCAACGTGTCGCCGGGCGTGGCCAGGTTCATCAACAACGTCTTCTGCCGAAACTGCAGGGGAAACAACAGGTTGGACGAGGGAATCGCACCCAGCGAAAACCACGAATCTCCTTCGCACAACACGCGCTTGCCAAACTGCGGATCGTCGGGGCCACTGATGCTTTGGGGGCCGTAGGCGTCTGTGTCGTAGCCTTTGAAACTGACGACTTGCGCGGCGTGGTCGAGGGACATGTTGATCTCCGTGAACTGCGAACACAGCCCTCCAAACAATGAAAGGCGTGCAGAACTCTGAGATCAAATGCTAGGCTGCTGTTACATGTTTGGCATCGCATGTTTCAGGTATTGCGCGAGTGGAGTGGTAGCTGCACCTTGCGATCTAACTTATGTAACTAAATAATTCAATACTAGATTGTTTGGTAACGAGTCGTAAGCTCATTCATCGTGAAATACGACAATGATTCCAATACCGGTGATGCCGACTTCGTGTCATACGAATGCATTACTGAGAACGGCAGACAAGAACCGCCCCTGAGTCCTCGTCCTGGTGCGCCAGCGATAGGGCTGGGCGAAATTCGACTCGGCGTCCTGCAACTGTTGCAGTTGCTGGACGAACCGCTCAAGTAGAAGAAACAGGAGCGGACAAGGGAAGGCCAGGAGCCTTCGGCAGCTCGATGGTGAAGCAGACGTGGTTTGCCACGCATGTGCCAGTGGCCTCGCCGTCGTGCGCCCTGGCGATCTGGCGGGTGATGAACAGGCCCAACCCCAGGTGCGTGTGCTGCGCGCCCTCCGACGATGGCGTGCTGCGTCGGTACAACGGCTCGAACAGCATGTCGATTTCTTCAATCGGTATTTCGCCGGCGTTGTCTACCGAAATGCGGACGTGCTGGTCGTCGCCTTGAACGCACACCACGGTCGGCTGGCTGGGGTCGCTGTGCTTGACGGCGTTGGAAACCAGGTTTCCAAGCGCTTCGCGCACGCGCGAGGCATCGAATTCGCCCTGGGTGTCGCCCGTCACCTGGTAGTCGATGTGCGCCTTGGGGTTGGCTGCACGGAGCAGTTCGAGCTCGTCGGCGCACGCGGCGCCCAGGTCGGTGTGCGACCGCGCCAAAATCATGCCGACACCCAGGCTCGAGCGGCTGTATTCCAGCAGGGAATCCAGCAGCGATGCGAGCCGCTTGACGCCGCGCGCAAGCATGGCCGTGCGTTTGGAGTCGCCGCCGGCCTCTTTGCGCATGAGTTCCACGGTGAGCGAGATGGCGTCGAGCGGCCCCCGCAAGTCGCGGCCGAGAACGGCCAGGAAGATGTGCCGCCACCGCTCCCGCTCGCTTTCGTAGAACTCAACGGATTCGGCCACGGCCTGGTCAATGGCTTCGTTGAAGCGCAGGATATCGTTGGCCGCTGCCTTGCCGGTCGGGTAGTCGTCGGCCGGAAAGGAGTCTGTCCAAAGCCGCAAGACACTGGAACGCAGCGCACGGTATTCGGCAACCACCTGTTCCACCGACAGGCCCAGTTGGGCGCGCAGCAGTCCGTGCGTTTGGGCCGAAGTGGGTACATCGGCGGGAGGCGCATCGCCCAGCGACTTTTGTATCGATTCCGCCCGCGTTTCCGGCGTGCGCAGATCGGCGGAAATGACTTTCAGCAGCTCCGGCAGATGGTCGCGAAGGGCTTTGGTGTCCAGCTTGCTCAGGACCGGAATGGTCCGCGCAAAATCAACAGTCGCATCGAGAATGTCTTCGCGAGCACTTTCCAGAAAGTTGGCAAGTTGCAATGGGTCCTTAGCGTGATTGGAAAGCCGATGCCGCCGATCAACGCGCCTTGTCGAAGTCCAGAATGTTGTCGCCGGCGTTCGGTGTGTCGGCCTTGGGCGGCCCCATGCTGAAGGCGCGCGGGTCGCGTGCGGAGGTCATTTCGTAGAGCGTGTTGCTGCGGGCCAGCTTGGCACCGCCGTCACGCGTCACGGGCACCCAATTGAAGTTGGCAACGAACGAGCTCGACCGTGGGAGCAGGGCGTCGAACGGAATCGAGATATAGATGCCCTTGTCGAAGCTGCCTTCGCCGAACTGGGCGGCCGACACGTTGGTCTTGGTCGCGTAGGCGCCAATGGCCACGCCGTTATCGAAACGACGGCTGATGTCCACCGTCACGCCGCGGTCGCCCGCGAGGTACTGGCCCGCGCTCACCTTGGCCAGCACGCCGTACCAGCCAGTGTCCCAATACAGGGTGGCATGGCCGGTGTTGACCTTGTAGTCGCGCAGGCTGAAGTCCTGATCGAAGCCGCGCTGCCGCACGTGGTTCACATCCACGCCAAAGGCCACGCGGCTGTGCCACGGCCGGTACAGCCATTCACCGCCGACGCCGGCAAACATGCTTTCCAACGCGCCACCGTACATCGAGAAGTACTGGTTCTCGCTGAGCTGCCCCGCATGCGTGAGCTGCAGGTTGGGTATCGTCACGCGGCTGCTGGTCACGTATTCACGTTGGTAGGTGCGAACGCGGGGCAGGTTGCTGGGTGCCGTGTAGGTGAACTTGTCGTAGTTGTCCAGCAAGCGCGCATTGACCGAGCCATTGGCCCAGGTGTTGCTGGTAAAGCGGTATTCCGCCGAAGCTTGCACCCCGATCTGGTACAGCAGAAAACCGTCTGGCCCACCCAGAATCTGGGTGATGCTGGGCGTGATGCCAAAGCTGAAGTTGTCGCGTGGGCGCGTCCACGGGCCGGTGATCGTGCTGGCATCTGCCGATGCCGTGCTGCCGTTGGCTGCGGCCATGGAGGCGCGCTTGATCTGGGGCTCTGGCGCCGGCGCATATTCGCGCTGGATGGGTTCGCGCGCAGCGCTCGGCGGCAGGGCCTGGTAGTGCGCGGTGACCCACGCCGTGCGGTCGACCACCTGCGCGTGCATGGGAATGCCGCGCTCGGAAAAATGCAGCACGAAGTTCTTGACGGATGCAGGTGCATCGCGGTGGAGCACTGCAGTGATCTGCTCGACGCGTGCCTCCCGATAGACAGTGTTGCTTTCGGTAATCCACACATGCAGCGATTCGCCTTGCGGCGCAATGCGCTCGACGAGCCAGCCGGTGCGTGACTCGATGTCGGCTGCCGTGGTCGGCCAGCCGGGCGATTGGGCGGGTGCCTGCGGTACGAAGCGCGGTGTGGCCGGGTCCGCGACCTTGGTCGTGCTGGCTTGCGCCAGATTGGTGGACAAGGTCACGCCGAACATGACCTTGTTGCCGCGCTCGATGCCTGCGCTGAACTCCACGCCGGGCGAAAGGCGATACACCAGACCGACATTGATCGGGGTGCGCTGGTCAAAGCTGTTGCTCAGTGGCTCATTCTTGTAGTCGTTGCCGTCGTATTCGACCTTGAGCGTCAATGGCTCCCACGGTGTGCGCCATTCGACGCCGCCGAAGAGTGCGGCAGGGCCGCGAAAGTAGTTGCCGAAATTGGTCTTGCCCGACACCGTGACCGAATTGTTCGACGCAGGACGCGTGGCGAATCGGTCACCCAGCAATTTGAACGGATTGGATATATTGCCGCTGTTGGCCATATAGCCCCAGCCCATGCCCAGGCTGAAGTCGAAATCTCCGACGCGCTTGCTGCCGACGAAATACTCGGAAGAAAAGAGACCGGTACCCCCCACGTCGCGGAAGCCCAATGCCACCTCGGGCAGATAGGCCGATTCCTGCCAAAGCCGGGCTTTGACGTCGATGCTCTTGTCCTTGTAGTCCTGGTCACTGATGCCGTAGATGCGGTTGCTGATCGACGTATAGCGAAAGCCGCCTTCCAGCCAATCGAGCGGCTGGAACATGACGTTCAGGCGGGAATACGGAGCAACGTGCGTGTACGAGGCGCGGAATTCACCGGCCTTGGCCATGCGTGCGGTCGGCGTCTGCAAGAGGCCGATTTCGCCCCAGTCGTTGCCGGTGTAGTCCACACGCTGGTATTGCGGCGCCACCTCGGGTCGCACGGAAATCGTGGTCGCCGGCACGGGCAGTGGCACGGGTGCGGGCGGCGGCGCTGCTGCCGGGTCGGTCGTGGTCAGCGCCGCACCGGCCGGCACCAGCCGTTGCAGTGGCGAGGGGCCTTGCGTGGCCAGGAAGCGCACCATGCCTTCGGAAATGGCAACGAGGTCGGGCATGCTGCGCGGCGGTGCCCAGATCCATGCGCCGGGCGCGGGCTCGTCGGACGGTGCCGCGTTCCACGACGCGACACCCACGCGGGCGGTCCGGCCATCGGGCTGGGCCACCCAGGCGAAATCGGTCGCGTCGCCCATGCCGCAGGCCTGCGCGTAGTCCAGCGCGAGCCGGCCGGCAGTGTGTGCTACCTGGCACACGTCGCCATTGGGACGCACCACGGCCACGGTGTCTGCACGCGGGGCGGGAATGAGTTGCTGGCCCGTCACCAACACAGGGTCTTGTGCCGGGTGGGTCTGCAGGTAGCTCGCATCGAGCTGGCCCAGGGCCACGCGACCGGTGACCGGCATCTGCTGCAACCAGGTCAGCAGTTGCTGGCGCGATGCAGCCTCGGCTGCAGGGAGCCGGCGCACCGACGTCTCCAGCCGCACGAGCAAGGTGTTCTTCAAGAACTGCTGGGCCAGCCGCTCTTGCGGCACCAGCCACGACAGGCCGGGCGTGGCGGCTTCGGCGGGCTGGCGCTGCAGCCAGTCACTCAGGCGTTCACCGGCACGCACGCTGCCTGGGCCTTCGAGGCCCGTGGGGGTGGTGGCGTTCGCCGCAGGCGTTTGCGCGTGGGCTGCGCAAGTGGCCAACAACAGGCAGGCGGCAGCGACGTGGCTGCGCTGGGGAAGAAAGCGTGGGGCGTGGGTGCGCGTTGTCATGTGCCGGAGCGCGTGGGGTTTGCGGCTACCGGCGAATTCGGTGTCCACCGTTCGAAGCTCATGCATAGATCTGTGGTGAGACACTGTTCAGAATAAATGACCTGCGGCGCGCCCGAAGCCACCGAAACCGCAAAAAGCGCGGGTGGCAACGATGCTGCTGCGGGGGTTGACGCACTGCGTTCTTCATACCACTGCAGGCTGGCTGCGGCAGTTCCCTTGATGCCGCTCGACCGCGGCGGTGCAACAGGTGTGCGCACCACTTCGTCGCGGATGCTGAAGCGGTAGCCGGGCATCACGTCGCGCTCGCGCACAAAGCGCGTGGCAGCAGTGCTCCAGGCGGGCAGGGCAGGGGCGGGGTTGAAGCGGGCCTGTCGCCAGTCGACCGGAAGGCCCGACGTGCTGTAGACGCGGCCGTCGAGCAGCCGCACGACTTCGCCGCCACCGCTGTACCAGACTTCGACGGTGCCTTCAGGGCGTTGCTCGGTGTTGCCCAGGGCGAGATAGAACACCTTGCCGTTGAACACCGTGCGGAGATAGCGGAATTTCGGATTGAACGCCGAGGCGTCAGGCTCCGGGCTGCCTTTGTAGAGCGTTGTGACCGTGTCCACCATGGCGGTGGTACCCGAAGAGCAACCGCTGATGCCCAAAAAAAATGCTGTCAAAAGGCAGCATTTTTTCAGCGCTGCGGCATAAGCCGCATGCGGAGCTCTCAGCGATCGCCCTCCCTGTGAAGGAAGGGCGCGCGCCATCAGCGAACGGTACCGGTGGTGCCGGTCGTGCCGGTGGTACCGCTGGAGTTGCCGCTGTTGCTGCTGCCTGCGACGGCAGCCACAGCCACGACAGCGGCGGCAATGCCGACGCCAGCGATGGTCAGGCCACCGCCGACAGCAGCGCCGGCTGCACCAGCGCCGGTGCCGGTGCCGCCAGTCGCCGTGGTTTCAGCCACAGGCACTTGCGAAGGAGGAGGAGTCTGAGCGAAAGCAGGGGCAGCAGCCAGCGTAGCGATCGACAGGGCGGAAACCAGAGCAGCAATCTTCATATAAGTCCTCACAGATTTGTAAACAGAATATGGAGAGATTATCAGCAACATCTGTGCACCGCAACAATATTTGGCCCGCGTGCGCCCGTACATCGTTGTTGTGAAACACAAATCTGGTGAAAAGCGGTCAAAGTGCCAGGCTTTTCATGTACGCGCGAAATTGCGCGCCCACTTCGGGATGCGCCAGCGCCAGTTCGACGGTGGCCTGCAGAAAACCTTCCTTGGCGCCGCAGTCGTAGCGCGTGCCCTTGTATGCGTAGGCGTACACGGCTTC
>NZ_JAUSRO010000031.1 GCF_030811835.1 Variovorax ginsengisoli
GTTGTGCTGAGTGAGTGGAGGGTGAAAAAAGTCTTCGAAGGCTTGCAGGTTTTGCAAAAAGCGTGTGATAATCGAAGGCTTCGCAGAAAGCGAAACGCGGTTTGATTCAGGAATTGAATTGAGGTGTGTTTCGAAAGAAAGCGAAAAAAAGTTTGACGATTTAGAAAAAATCGTGCTAGAATTTAAGGCTTCGCTGATCACAGCAAGCAGCGTAAAGATAGGTTCGAAAGAGTTTGTTTTTGCGGCGTTCGTTAAAAATATACAGCCGATAAGCGTGGGCGTTTGAAGGTAATTGCCAAGTTCTTCGGAACAAGTCGCAAGACTTTAAACGCTCATGAGAAATAGAAGTGAAGTTCACTTTAATTCTTTTTTTATGAGTTTTGCTCAACCGCGAGGTTGGGCGCAAATCAAGATCGAACTATAGAGTTTGATCCTGGCTCAGATTGAACGCTGGCGGCATGCCTTACACATGCAAGTCGAACGGCAGCACGGGAGCAATCCTGGTGGCGAGTGGCGAACGGGTGAGTAATACATCGGAACGTGCCCAATCGTGGGGGATAACGCAGCGAAAGCTGTGCTAATACCGCATAAGATCTACGGATGAAAGCAGGGGATCGCAAGACCTTGCGCGAATGGAGCGGCCGATGGCAGATTAGGTAGTTGGTGAGGTAAAGGCTCACCAAGCCTTCGATCTGTAGCTGGTCTGAGAGGACGACCAGCCACACTGGGACTGAGACACGGCCCAGACTCCTACGGGAGGCAGCAGTGGGGAATTTTGGACAATGGGCGAAAGCCTGATCCAGCCATGCCGCGTGCAGGATGAAGGCCTTCGGGTTGTAAACTGCTTTTGTACGGAACGAAAAGGTTCTTTCTAATAAAGAGGGCCCATGACGGTACCGTAAGAATAAGCACCGGCTAACTACGTGCCAGCAGCCGCGGTAATACGTAGGGTGCAAGCGTTAATCGGAATTACTGGGCGTAAAGCGTGCGCAGGCGGTTATGTAAGACAGTTGTGAAATCCCCGGGCTCAACCTGGGAACTGCATCTGTGACTGCATAGCTAGAGTACGGTAGAGGGGGATGGAATTCCGCGTGTAGCAGTGAAATGCGTAGATATGCGGAGGAACACCGATGGCGAAGGCAATCCCCTGGACCTGTACTGACGCTCATGCACGAAAGCGTGGGGAGCAAACAGGATTAGATACCCTGGTAGTCCACGCCCTAAACGATGTCAACTGGTTGTTGGGTCTTCACTGACTCAGTAACGAAGCTAACGCGTGAAGTTGACCGCCTGGGGAGTACGGCCGCAAGGTTGAAACTCAAAGGAATTGACGGGGACCCGCACAAGCGGTGGATGATGTGGTTTAATTCGATGCAACGCGAAAAACCTTACCCACCTTTGACATGTACGGAATTTGCCAGAGATGGCTTAGTGCTCGAAAGAGAACCGTAACACAGGTGCTGCATGGCTGTCGTCAGCTCGTGTCGTGAGATGTTGGGTTAAGTCCCGCAACGAGCGCAACCCTTGTCATTAGTTGCTACATTCAGTTGGGCACTCTAATGAGACTGCCGGTGACAAACCGGAGGAAGGTGGGGATGACGTCAAGTCCTCATGGCCCTTATAGGTGGGGCTACACACGTCATACAATGGCTGGTACAAAGGGTTGCCAACCCGCGAGGGGGAGCTAATCCCATAAAACCAGTCGTAGTCCGGATCGCAGTCTGCAACTCGACTGCGTGAAGTCGGAATCGCTAGTAATCGTGGATCAGAATGTCACGGTGAATACGTTCCCGGGTCTTGTACACACCGCCCGTCACACCATGGGAGCGGGTTCTGCCAGAAGTAGTTAGCCTAACCGTAAGGAGGGCGATTACCACGGCAGGGTTCGTGACTGGGGTGAAGTCGTAACAAGGTAGCCGTATCGGAAGGTGCGGCTGGATCACCTCCTTTCTGGAAACAGCAATTTAATTTAAACGTCCACACTTATCGGTTGTTGGAAGGCAGTCGCCGGCGACTGTGCTGAGCGAAAGCTTGGTGCGGGGAGCGAGCGACCGACTTGGGTCTGTAGCTCAGTTGGTTAGAGCACCGTCTTGATAAGGCGGGGGTCGTTGGTTCGAATCCAACCCGACCCACCAATTCATCCAATGCCAAAGTATTTGGGGGGTGTAGCTCAGCTGGGAGAGCGGCTGCTTTGCAAGCAGTAGGTAGCGGGTTCGAGTCCTGTCACCTCCACCAATTCTTTTCGACGACGTTAAACTGTCAACACCAAAGCGGCTTCGCGAGAGGCTGTTTTGTTGTTGATCAAGATCTCTTGATCAATCGGCTGTTCTTTAAAAATTCATAGAGTCGAATCAGCGCTGCTGATGGAAACTGCACATTCGTAAAGGTTTAGTGCAGACCGTGCCATCAGCAGCATAGAATTTTTGATTGCGTCAAAAGAAACTTCAATTTCGAGTCAAATCGAAAGTTGAAAGTACGGCATAACGCGTCAGGTGAGAGACCTGACATATTCCTTGAAATGATTTTGTGGTTTTGCTGGAGGAATCTGGTGAGACGTCAAAGTTATAGGGTCAAGTGAATAAGAGCACGTGGTGGATGCCTTGGCGATGATAGGCGACGAAGGACGTGATAGCCTGCGATAAGCTTCGGGGAGCTGGCAAATTAGCTTTGATCCGGAGATTTCCGAATGGGGAAACCCACCGAAAGGTATCGCATGATGAATACATAGTCATGCGAGGCGAACCGGGTGAACTGAAACATCTCAGTAGCTCGAGGAAAAGACATCAACCGAGATTCCGAAAGTAGTGGCGAGCGAAATCGGAGAAGCCTGTTAGTGATAGCACGACTCTTAACGGAACAGTTTGGAAAGACTGGCCATAGCGGGTGATAGCCCCGTACGTGAAAAGAGACGTGTGGTACTGAGCTAACGACAAGTAGGGCGGGACACGAGAAATCCTGTCTGAATATGGGGGGACCATCCTCCAAGGCTAAATACTCATCATCGACCGATAGTGAACTAGTACCGTGAGGGAAAGGCGAAAAGAACCCCGGGAGGGGAGTGAAATAGATCCTGAAACCGCGTGCTTACAAAAAGTAGGAGCCTCGAAAGGGGTGACTGCGTACCTTTTGTATAATGGGTCAGCGACTTACATTCAGTGGCAAGGTTAACCGAATAGGGAAGCCGTAGAGAAATCGAGTCCGAATAGGGCGATAGTCGCTGGGTGTAGACCCGAAACCAAGTGATCTATCCATGGCCAGGATGAAGGTGCCGTAACAGGTACTGGAGGTCCGAACCGACTAGTGTTGCAAAACTAGCGGATGAGCTGTGGATAGGGGTGAAAGGCTAAACAAACTTGGAAATAGCTGGTTCTCTCCGAAAACTATTTAGGTAGTGCCTCAAGTATTACCATCGGGGGTAGAGCACTGTTTTGGCTAGGGGGTCATGGCGACTTACCAAACCAAGGCAAACTCCGAATACCGATGAGTACAGCTTGGGAGACAGAGCACCGGGTGCTAACGTCCGGACTCAAGAGGGAAACAACCCAGACCGCCAGCTAAGGTCCCTAAAATTGGCTAAGTGGGAAACGAAGTGGGAAGGCTAAAACAGTCAGGATGTTGGCTTAGAAGCAGCCATCATTTAAAGAAAGCGTAATAGCTCACTGATCGAGTCGTCCTGCGCGGAAGATGTAACGGGGCTAAGCCAGTTACCGAAGCTGCGGATTTGCAATTTATTGCAAGTGGTAGGAGAGCGTTCTGTAAGCCTGTGAAGGTGCGTTGTAAAGCGTGCTGGAGGTATCAGAAGTGCGAATGCTGACATGAGTAGCGTTAAAGGGGGTGAAAAGCCCCCTCGCCGTAAGCGCAAGGTTTTCTACGCAACGTTCATCGGCGTAGAGTGAGTCGGCCCCTAAGGCGAGGCAGAGATGCGTAGCTGATGGGAAACAGGTCAATATTCCTGTACCGATTGTTAGTGCGATGTGGGGACGGATCTTAATAGGTTATCCGACTGTTGGATATGTCGGTTTAGATGGATGTAGGCGTGCATTAGGCAAATCCGGTGCACATATACCGAGGCCATTGATCGAGCGGGCTTGCCCGTGAAGTAACTGAACGAGGTTCCAGGAAAAGCCACTAAGCTTCAGCTAACAACGACCGTACCGCAAACCGACACTGGTGCGCGAGATGAGTATTCTAAGGCGCTTGAGAGAACTCAGGAGAAGGAACTCGGCAAATTGACACCGTAACTTCGGAAGAAGGTGTGCCCTATTAGTGTGTAGTGAACAACGAAGCATGAATGGGTTGCAAAAAATCGGTGGCTGCGACTGTTTATTAAAAACACAGCACTCTGCAAACACGAAAGTGGACGTATAGGGTGTGACGCCTGCCCGGTGCTGGAAGATTAAATGATGGGGTGCAAGCTCTTGATTGAAGTCCCAGTAAACGGCGGCCGTAACTATAACGGTCCTAAGGTAGCGAAATTCCTTGTCGGGTAAGTTCCGACCTGCACGAATGGCGTAACGATGGCCACACTGTCTCCTCCTGAGACTCAGCGAAGTTGAAATGTTTGTGATGATGCAATCTCCCCGCGGAAAGACGGAAAGACCCCATGAACCTTTACTGTAGCTTTGTATTGGACTTTGAACAGATCTGTGTAGGATAGGTGGGAGGCTTTGAAGCAGGGTCGCTAGATCTTGTGGAGCCAACGTTGAAATACCACCCTGGTGTGTTTGAGGTTCTAACCTAGGTCCATTATCTGGATCGGGGACAGTGCATGGTAGGCAGTTTGACTGGGGCGGTCTCCTCCCAAAGCGTAACGGAGGAGTTCGAAGGTACGCTAGTTACGGTCGGACATCGTGACGATAGTGCAATGGCATAAGCGTGCTTAACTGCGAGACTGACAAGTCGAGCAGATGCGAAAGCAGGACATAGTGATCCGGTGGTTCTGTATGGAAGGGCCATCGCTCAACGGATAAAAGGTACTCTGGGGATAACAGGCTGATACCGCCCAAGAGTTCATATCGACGGCGGTGTTTGGCACCTCGATGTCGGCTCATCTCATCCTGGGGCTGTAGCCGGTCCCAAGGGTATGGCTGTTCGCCATTTAAAGAGGTACGTGAGCTGGGTTTAAAACGTCGTGAGACAGTTTGGTCCCTATCTTCCGTGGGCGCTGCAGATTTGAGGAAGCCTGCTCCTAGTACGAGAGGACCGGAGTGGACACACCTCTGGTGTATCGGTTGTCACGCCAGTGGCATTGCCGAGTAGCTAAGTGTGGAAGAGATAACCGCTGAAAGCATCTAAGCGGGAAACTCGTTTCAAGATGAGATCTGCCGGGGCCTTGAGCCCCCTGAAGAGTCGTTCAAGACCAGGACGTTGATAGGTCAGGTGTGGAAGCGCAGTAATGCGTTAAGCTAACTGATACTAATTGCTCGTGCGGCTTGACCCTATAACTTTGATCAGACCGAAAGGTCTCGAATACATGATCAAGGTGTTATGCCAAGTTGACGCATTCAAAATCATTCGCCAAAAGCTGATTCCAAACTCTATGAATTCGTTGTGTTGATCCAAAATCAGCATGACTACCCTTTATGCCTGATGACCATAGCGAGTTGGTCCCACTCCTTCCCATCCCGAACAGGACAGTGAAACGACTCAGCGCCGATGATAGTGCGGGTTCCCGTGTGAAAGTAGGTCATCGTCAGGCTCTTACAGCCCAGTCTGCCCCCGCTTGTTTATTCAAGCGGGGGCTTTCTGCTTTCTGGGAA
>NZ_JAUSRO010000032.1 GCF_030811835.1 Variovorax ginsengisoli
CGGCCTGCTCGCTCGATGCCTGGCTCAGCGACTGCGCCGTCGCACTCACCTCTTCGGAAGCGCTGGCAATGGACTCCGCGCCGCCGTTGACTTCGGTCACCACGTGCGCGAGCTTCTCCATCGTGTTGTTCACGTAGGATTTCATCTCGCCGTAGGCACCTTGGTATTCCCTGCCGATCGACTGCGTCAGGTCGCCTCCGGACAGCGCCTCCATCACCCGCACGACATCATTGATGCTGTCACCGGTCGTGGAGACCAGCGCATTCAGGCTCTCGCCCATCTCCTTCTGGAACCCTTCCAGGCCGGCGAGGTCGATGCGCTTGGAGAAATCGCCGACATTGGCCGCAGCGATCGCCACCCGTTGCCCGTTGATCACGCGCTTGAGGCGCTCGATCATGGTCTTGGTGGCGGCCAGCGCGCTGTCCTGGTCATTGGCTCGCGTCTTGACGTCGATGTCGATGTTCCCCTGGGCCACCTGGCGCGTGATCTCCGCAACGTAAGCCGGCTCACCGCCCAGCTGCTTCATCAGGCTTCGCACGATCAGCACAGCCACGACGATGCCGAACACCATGCTGAAGCCGATCACGGCGAAGATCAGCAGGCGCGCACTCGCATACAGGGCATCGCCATCGGCGCTGGCCTGATCGCTGCCCTTCACGTTCAGATCGATCAGTTTCTGAAGCTGATCGGAAAGCTGGGCATAGACCTTGTCCGACTCGCCGTTGACGAGTTCCAGCGCCTGCTCGTTCTTCATCTGCCGGGAGAGCTGCTGCACCTGTTCGTCCATCGCCATGTAGGCCTGCACGGTCTTGAGCATTTCGTCGTAGAGGGCATGCTCCTCGGGCGAAGAAATCAGCTTGACATAGGTGGCCTGGGTCTTCTTGAACGTGGCCATGTTGTCGCGCAAGGCTTTGTCGAAGCGCAGCTTCTCCTCCGGCTTCGTCGCCGACGCATGTTGCACTTCGGCCGTGCGGTAGTCCGAGATGCTGTTGTTGAGCTCCTGCACCGCGCGCACGCTGGGGAGCCAGTTGGTCGATATCTCGGTCGACGCATCGTTCACGCGCGACATCTGGAAACTGGCGAACAGACCCAGTCCCAGCATCATGAGCAGCACGACGGCAAAGCCCAAGCTGATGAGCGTTCTGATCTTTAAATTCTTGAACATGATATTGGTATTGTTAAAAATGCTCTTGTCGATCGCGGGCGTCATGCCGCGGGTCTTCAGTAACTGGCGAAGTGGCTCTCGTCCACGTCCGCCAAGTCACTGCCCGTGCGCGCCAGCTTCGCGAGTCCGCTCCTGCGGTTGGCAAGCACCGGCTTCGCGCCCTTGACCATCGCGCTCTTCGCCGGCTTGCGCGCGGCGGCAGTGACCGCGCCGGCACCCGCCAGCTTGAAGAAGCTCATGGTGCGCTGCAACTCTTCGGCCTGGCTGCTCATCTCCTCAGCCGTCGCCGCCAGCTCTTCCGAGCTCGTCGAGTTCTGCTGCGTCGTCTGGCTCAACTGGCTCACTGCCGCATTGATCTGCCCCACGCCCGAAGACTGCTCCTCGCTCGCCGCCGTGATCTCCTGCACCAGGTCCGACGTCTTCTTGATGCTCGGCACCATCGCATCGAGCAGCCTGCCTGCACGCTCGGCCAGCTCCACGCTCGACGTGGCCACCGTGCCGATCTCCTGCGCAGCCACCTGGCTGCGCTCGGCCAGCTTGCGCACTTCGGCAGCCACCACCGCAAAGCCCTTGCCGTGTTCGCCGGCGCGTGCCGCCTCGATGGCTGCGTTGAGTGCCAGCAGGTTCGTCTGGTAAGCGATGTCGTCGATGATGTTGATCTTCTGGGCGATCTGCTTCATCGCCGCCACCGTCGCCTTCACCGCTTCGCCGCCTTCGCTGGCTTCGGCCGCGGCCTTGGTCGCCATGCTGTCGGTGATCTTCGCGTTCTCGGTGTTCTGCGAGATGGACGAGGTCATCTGTTCCATCGATGCGCTCGTCTCTTCCACACCAGCGGCCTGCTCGCTCGAGGCCTGGCTCAGCGACTGCGCTGTCGCGCTCACTTCTTCGGAGGCACTGGCCAGCGACTCGGCGCCGCCGTTGACTTCGGCGACGACCTCGGCCAGCTTGCTGACCGTGGCATTGACGCTCTCGCACAGCGACTGCAGTTGCCCCTTGAAATCGGTGCGCGCGACCTCGGTCAGGTCGCCCTGCGCGATCACGTGAAGCACGCGACTGACCTCGTTCACCGGCTCCACGATGGCGTCGAGCGTGTGGTTGATCCCATCGACGATCACCCGGAAATCGCCGTGGTGCAGCTTGGCGTCGGCCCGCACTTCCAGCCGACCTGCCGTGGCCGCTTCGACGAGCAGGTTGGTGTCGACGATCAGCGCCTTCAGATTGGAGCGCACCTGCTCGATGGTCTCGTTGATGAAGGCCTTCTTGCCGGGGAACGCCTCCAGCGGCGCGTTGAAATTGCCGCGCCCGAATTCGGCGACGCAAGCCATGGCCTTCTTCTTGACCGCGATGTGCCCGCCGACCATCTGGTTGATGCCTTCAGCCATGGCGTGGAAGTCCCCTTCGAAACGCGCGGCGTCGATGAAGACGTCGATGTCGCCCTTGTCGTGCTCGGTCGACATGCGGTTCATTTCGGTGATCAGGCCGATCAGGTTGCGACGCACCTGCTCGATGGTCTCGTTGATGAAGACCTTCTTGCCGGGGAACGCCTCCAGCGGCGCGTTGAAGTTGCCGCGCCCGAATTCGGCGATGCAGGCCATGGCCTTCTTCTTGACCGCGATATGGCCACCGACCATCTGGTTGATGCCTTCGGCCATGGCACGGAAGTCGCCGTCGAAGCGCGAGGCGTCGATGTAGGCGTCGATGTCGCCCTTGTCGTGCTCGGTCGACATGCGGTTCATCTCGGCGATCAGGCCGATCAGATTGCGACGGACCTGCTCAATGGTTTCGTTGATGAAGGACTTCTTGCCAGGGAATGCCTCCAGCGGCGCGTTGAAGTTGCCACGGCCGAACTCAGCGATGCAGGCCATGGCCTTCCTCTTGACCGCAATGTGGCCACCGACCATCTGGTTGATACCGATCGCCATGTGCTGGAACTCGCCCGCCAGGTCGCTGGCATCGATCACGGCATCGATGTCGCCCGCATCGTGTTCCCGCGACATTCGCCCCAGCTCGAACATCACGCGCTTGAGCTTCTCCAGGAGCGCTTTCTCCGCGGCATGCAGCGAACCCAGTTCGTCGGAAGACGCAAACGATACGCCGGTCGGTTCGCGGAAATCCCCCTCGATCATCCGGCGGACGTTGTCCTCCGCGGTCTTCACGGCGCGCGTGATGTGGGTGGTCACCGAAGCCGCGACCCACATGCTCAGCATGCCAGCCACCGCCGCCACGCCCCAGGCTGCGCCGGCAGACAGCCACTGTGCCTGGAACATGGCCCAGGGCACCGCAGGCGCCGCCAGAGCGAAGAAAAAGCAGACCCCGAGGCGGGCCGAAAGGCGCATTTGCTTGAGCATGATCTTCTTTCTTTTTTCTTGGTGCGGCGGGTCAGGCAGCGAGACTCGACAGGCTGGAGAAATCATCGATCGACAGCACGTTCGCGACATCGAGCACGATGACGAACTTGCCGCGAACCTTGGCCATGCCGCAGACGAAGTCGCTGCGGATCGCTGCGCCGAAACTCGGCGGCGGCTCGATGTCGGCGGAAGGAAGCTCCAGCACTTCGTTGACCGCGTCGACGACCACGCCGATGACCTGCCCATCGGCTGCGTCGCCGATGGGCGCTGTTTCCACGATCACGATGCAGGTGCGCTTGGTCACCGCGCTGGCCGGGCGGCCGAAGCGCGCCTGCAGGTCCATCACCGGCACCACGGCACCGCGCAGGTTGATCACGCCGCGCACGCACGTCGGCATCATGGGCACCTCGGTGAGGTGGCCGTACTCGATGATTTCCTTGATCGCCAGGATGCCAATGGCGAAGGCTTCGCCATTGAGCATGAAGGTCAGGTATTGCAGCGGCTCGGGCGGTGCAGCCATCACGGTGGCGGCCTTGGCCATGCTGCGGCTCTGGATGGCAGA
Source organism: Variovorax ginsengisoli (assembly GCF_030811835.1). GTDB lineage: Bacteria > Pseudomonadota > Gammaproteobacteria > Burkholderiales > Burkholderiaceae_C > Variovorax > Variovorax ginsengisoli_C. The sequence continues at coordinate 4,076 of NZ_JAUSRO010000032.1, forward strand.
GGTGTTCATGGTGTGTCCTTTCAATAACGGGCGAAATGGCTTTCGTCGACATCGGCCGACTCGGCACCGACCAGCGCCAACGCCGGAGCGGCATGGCCCGAGCGCGCGGCTGCCACGGGCTTGGCCGCCTTCGCCAAACTCTTGCCCGGCTTGCGTGCCGACGCGGCGGCAGACACGCCCACCAGCTTGAAGAAGCTCATGGTGCGCTGCAGTTGCTCGGCCTGGCTGCTCATCTCTTCGGCGGTGGCAGCCAGCTCTTCCGAGCTCGTCGCGTTCTG
>NZ_JAUSRO010000033.1 GCF_030811835.1 Variovorax ginsengisoli
AACAGCACGCCCAGCCACAGCAGCCAGCGGTCGGGCGACAGCAGTGCCGCGAGCCAGGGCAAGCCGCTGGCCGCTTCGCTGCCGAGCTTGAGCAGGTCCTGCAGGTAGCTCTGTGCGATGACGAAGAGCACCGCGCCCAGCGCCGCGCCGTAGATGGTCCCCATGCCACCGATCACCACGATCAGCAGCACGTCGACCATGATCTCGAAGCTGAGCGACGTGTCCGGCCCGTTGTAGCGCAGCCAGATCGCGAGCATCGCGCCGGCCAGCGTGGCAAACAGGGCCGACAGCACCGCGGCCGTCGTGCGGTAGACCACCACACGGTAGCCGATCGCCTCGGCGCGGAACTCGTTCTCGCGGATCGCCTGCAACACGCGGCCGAAGGGCGAGTTCACGATGCGCAGCAGCGCGAGCACCAACACCAATGCCGCCACGAAGAGCAGGTAGTAGCACAGCAGCCGACCGTCGAGCGACACCCCCAGGAAGGGCTCGTCGGCGAACTCGAAGCTCGGCGAGATCAGTTCGGGCAGCTTGAAGGTCAGGCCGTCCTCACCGCCGGTGAAGTCCGACAGCTGCGAGGCCAGCGTCTGGAAGGCCGCGGCCACCGCCAGCGTGATCATTGCGAAGAAGATCGCGCGCACCCGCAGCGAGAACAGCCCGATGGCGAGTGCAAGCACAAGCGACACGATCAGGGAAGCGCCCAAGCCGATGAACAGCGCGTCCCAGCCCGCGCCCAGCCGGCTCGCCGAGATGGCGATGCCATAGGCGCCGATGCCGAAGAACATCGTGTGCGCGAAGCTCACGATGCCGGTGTAGCCCAGCAGCAGGTCGAAGCTGGCGACCAGCACGATGAAGACCAGGATCTTGGCCGCCACGCTGAGCGCCTTGACGCCCGGGAAGACGAAGGGTGCGAAGGCAAGGCCCAGCAGCACGGCCAGCAGCAGCACCGAGAGCACGCGGCTGCGCGGCATGTCGTTGGAGAGGAGTCGTTTCAGCATCACGTCGCCCTCACCGGCTGCTCGCCACGGGATACACACCCTGCGGCCGCCACAGCAGCACCGCGACCATCAGGAAAATGCTCGCGAACTGCGTGAGCGTCGGCACCAGGAAGCCGATGTAGTTGGTCATCAAACCGACCAACAGCGCGCCGATGAGCGCCCCGCCTGTCGACCCCAGCCCGCCGATGATGATCACGATGAAGATCAGCACGTTGACCTGCGCGCCCATCTGCGGGATCAGGTTCTGCTGGAACAGCCCCCACATCACACCGCCCAGGCCCGCGAGCGCGCTGCCCACCACGAACACGCCGACGAACAGCCGGCCGATGCGGTAACCCAGCGACTCGACCATCTCTCGGTCCTGCACGCCGGCGCGGATCAACAGGCCGATCTTGGTGCGGCCGAGCGTCCAGGCCAGCAGGCCGAAGACGACCAGGCCGACGGCCACGGCCAGCAGCCGGTACTTGCTGATGGCCGCGTCGGCCATGAAGACCGAGCCGCGCAGCGCCTCGGGCAGCGGCAGCGGGATCTGCGCCGGGCCCCAGATCACCTTGATCAGTTCCTCGCCGATGATCATCCCGCCCATCGTGATGAGGATCTGCTTCAAGTGCTGGCCGTACACCGGCCGCACGATGAAGCGCTCGAAGGCCAGGCCCACCGCGCCGGCGACGAGCATCGCGACCAGCATGGCAGGGAACACCGCCACCAGGTTGCGCCACAGTTCACCTGAGCCCGTCCAGTCGCTCATCAGCCCCAGCACGCTGCTCGCGACGAAGGCGCCCAGCGCGATGAACACGCCGTGGCCGAAGTTGAGCACGTCCATCAGGCCGAAGATCAGCGTGAGGCCGGAGGCGATGATAAAGATGATCATGCCCATCGCCAGGCCCGCCACCGTGAGCGTGAGCCAGGTCGAGAGCGAGCCGGTGAGCGGCAGCGCGATGAGCGCGAGCACGGGGACCAGCGCCAATGGCTTCCAGTCGACGTCGAATTTCATAGTGCCAACCCCAGCAGCGACTGCTGCAGTTGTTCGTCGGCAGAGAACGCGGCCATGCTGCCGCTGTGCACCACGCGACCGTTGTCCATCACGGCCACGGTGTCGCCCAGGCGCTGCGCGAAATGGATGTTCTGCTCGACCAGCAGGATCGTCACGCCGCTCGCCTTGAGCTGGGCGAAGGCGTCGATCATGTTGTTGATCATCACGGGCGCCAGGCCCTTGCTGGGCTCGTCGATGATGAGCAGCTCGCGCGGCTCGACGATGGCGCGCGACACCGCCAGCATCTGCTTCTGCCCGCCCGACAGCTTGCCGGCCGGGTGGTTCCAGAACTTCTCGACCGCGGGAAAGAGCCGGAAAATCCACTTCAGCCGCGTGTCATCGATGCCGTCGGCGTTCTTCGCGCTGCGCGCGGCCAGCAGCATGTTCTCCTTGACCGTCAGGTCCGAGAAGATGCCCATGGTCTCGGGCACATAGGCGATGCCGAGCGCGGCGATGTCAGGCGTGCGCAGCGCGGTGATGTCCTTGCCACCGAACTGCACCCTGCCCTGCGACGCGTGCCACAGGCCCATGATGGTCCGCAGCGTCGTCGTCTTGCCAGCGCCGTTGCGGCCCAGCAGCATCGTCAGCTGGCCCTTCGGCACCACGAGGTCGACGCGGTGGAGGATGTGGTACGCGCCGATGTGCGTCTGCACGCCGTCAAGTGTCAAGAGTGCTTCGCTCATGCGGCCTCCTTCGCCACGCCCAGGTAGGCCTCTTGCACGATCGGCGACGCGATGACCTCGGCCGGTTCGCCGTCGGCCACCAACGTGCCGTTGTGCAGCACGATGATGCGGTCGGCCAGCTCGCGCACCACGTCCATCTTGTGTTCCACCAGGAGGATCGTCTTTGTCTTGTCCTGCTTCAACTGGCGGATGAGGTCGAGGATGACCGGCGCCTCCGCCGCGTTCATGCCGGCGGTCGGCTCGTCGAACATGAAGACCTGCGGCTCCAGCGCCATCAGCAGCGCGACTTCGAGCTTGCGCTGGTCGCCGTGCGGCAGGCTCGCCACCGTGGCATGTTCCTTCGACTTGAGGTTGATCTGCGTGAGCAGCTCGTCGGCCCGCGCGGTCAATGCCGTGTGGTCGCTCCAGATGCTCCACAGGTTAAGTCCGCGCCGGTGCGCGCCCTCGCGCGTGGCCTGCACTGCGAGGCGCACGTTCTCCAGCACTGTGAGGTTCGGGAACAGGTTGGTCAACTGGAACGCCCGGCCCAAGCCGGCGTGCGTGCGTGCCGAGGGCGACAGGCCGGACAGGTCGCGCCCGTTCAGCGACACCGTTCCTGCGCTGGCTTTCAGTTGCCCCGAGATCAGGTTGAAGTAGGTCGTCTTGCCCGCCCCGTTCGGCCCGACGATGGCCGTCAACGTGCCGGGCGCGAAGGCGCACGAGACAGCGTTGACGGCCACGTGGCCGCCGAAGCGAATGGTGAGTCCGCG
>NZ_JAUSRO010000034.1 GCF_030811835.1 Variovorax ginsengisoli
GGTTTGAGCGTGCCGGGGACGACCTTGGCATCCCAGTCGCGCATCATCGCCTGCACCTCGGGGTCGCTGTGGATCGCTTCTTCGGCAACGCGTTGGCGCGCCTCGGCCGCCACCTTGTTGCGCCGCGCCGGGCTGTCGGCCACCCCACCGATTTCGATCGCGATTTTCACCGCATGGCCGATCCCTGCGAGCGCGGCCTGCAGTTTGTCCCGGCTGGCCGGCTGGTTGAGCGATTCACGCTCCACGCGCAGCATCCACTGGTCGACGTCGCGCGCCACCAGTTGCGACTGCAGCGCCAGTTCGCGCGTGAGTGCGCCGATGAGCTCGGCCGTGACCATCTGCATGACCGTGGCATGCCAGAAGTCGCCGTCTTCGCTGGGAGGGATGGGCGCCGAAGTGGCACGGATATCGTCGCGCGCACTGTCGCGTGCGCCCGGCGGCGGCTGAACGCGCACCGCCATGGCCACGACCTGCGAGGGCGTTGCGGCGGGCGCTGGCATGTCGCCATCGCGGCGGCGTGGCGGCGCGTCGGGCGGCGACTCGCGCACCTGCAACCGATGCCCGGGGGGCGGTGGCGCAGTTGCCGTAGCTGAGGGAACAGGCGCGGGCGCGGGCACTGGTGCCGGTGCCGGTGCCGGTCTGGGCGCAGGCGCCGCGACAACCGGCGCCTGCGTTTCATTCAGAGTTTTTTTTTCCGCGATGGCCGCGCCGGAGGGCTTGAAGGCCAGCAGCCGCAGCAAGACCATCGTGAGCGCCGCATACTCGTCGGGCGCGAGTCCCAGTTCACCGCGTCCGTGCAGGCAGAGGCTGTAGAGCAGTTGCGTTTCGTCCTGCGGCATCGTCGCGGCCAAGCGTGCCGTTTCGGCCGCGTCCGGGTCGGTCGACGTGTCGGCTGGCGCGCGCGAGGGTACGGCCTGGATCACCGCCATGGCCTGCAGCACGGTGGTCATCTCCTCCAGCGTGGAGGCAGCCGAAAAACCGTCGCGGCGCAGCGTCTCGGCGGTTTCGACCACCGTCTTGCCATCGCCCTGCGCGAGCGCATCGATCAGGCGGAACACATGGCCGCGGTCGACGCTGCCCAGCATCTGGCGCACGCCGGCTTCGACCAGCTGGCCATTGCCGAACGCGATCGCCTGGTCGGTGAGCGAGAGCGCATCGCGCATCGAGCCACGTGCCGCGCGCGCGAGCAGCCGCAGGGCCTGGTCCTCGGCCGGTACCTCCTCGGTGTGCAGGACCTTGGTCAGATGCTCCAGCACCGTCTCGGGCGCCATCGGGCGCAGATTGAACTGGAGGCAACGCGACAGCACGGTGACGGGCACCTTCTGCGGGTCGGTGGTGGCCAGCACGAACTTCAGGTACTCGGGCGGCTCTTCCAGCGTCTTGAGCATCGCGTTGAACGCGGTGTTGGTGAGCATGTGCACTTCGTCGATCATGAAGACCTTGAAGCGCCCCTGGACCGGCTTGTAAACCGCCTGCTCCAGCAGGGCCTGTACTTCGTCCACGCCGCGGTTGGAAGCGGCGTCGAGTTCGGTGTAGTCGACAAACCGTCCCGAATCGATGTCGCGGCACGCCTGACAGACGCCGCACGGCGTGGCGGTGATGCCGCCCTGCCCATCCGCCCCCTGGCAGTTCAGCGACTTCGCCAGGATGCGCGAAACGGTGGTCTTGCCCACACCACGGGTGCCGGTGAACAGATAGGCATGGTGCAGGCGCTGGGTCGTCAGCGCGTTCGACAACGCCTGGACCACATGCTCCTGCCCGACCATTTCTTCGAAATTACGGGGCCGGTATTTGCGGGCGAGCACGAGATAGGACAT
>NZ_JAUSRO010000035.1 GCF_030811835.1 Variovorax ginsengisoli
GACTCCTCCCCGTACACCAGCGCCGGCGCATCCGCGCGAAGCGCCACCTGCCGGCCTATCAACGCGTGCACCGGCTCACCTCCATCGTATGACAATGCGTTTGTGCCCCACGCCGCAAGCTGCGCGCGCTCCTCTGCATCCATCAGCACCACGTCGCCGACCGCGCGCTGCGAATTGTTCGCCAGGTCCTGCAGCACCGCCAGGTAGTGCGCGAGCATGCGCCGCATCGCTACGGGTTCGAACAGTTCCCGGGCATAGGCCAGCGTCGCATGCACGCCGCCCCGCTCGTCTTCCAGCAGATCGAGCGTCAGTTCGAACTGCGCACCGCGCTCGCCGAGCGCGTATTCCTGCAACGCCAGCCCGGGCAGATCGGTGGCGGCCTTCGCCTGGATCTTCTGGTGGTTCACCATGACCTGGAACAGCGGTGTCTGGCTCATGTCCCGTTCAGGCTGCAGCGCATCGACCAGTTGCTCGAACGGCAGGTCCTGGTTCAGTTGCGCGCCCAGCGCCGCCTCCTTGGTCTGGAGAAACACCTCCGCGAGCCGCATGCGCGGTGCCACGTGACCGGGCAGCACCAACGTGTTCACGAAGAAACCGACGATGCCTTCGGTGCCGATCCGGTGGCGGTTCGCCACCGCCATGCCGATACGGATGTCCTCCTGCCCCGTATGGCGGTGCAGCAGCACGTTGAAGGCCGCCAGCAGCGACATGAAGAGCGTCGCGCCGTTCGCCTTCGCCAGCCGTTGCAATCCCTCGACCAGCGCGTGGGGCAGCTCGGCCGTGCTGTGCGCAACGGTGTAGTCGGCGTTCGCCAGCCGTGGATGGTCGCTCGGCAGCCGCAGCACCGGCTGCTCGCCGCCCAGCTGTTCGCGCCAATAGGCAAGTTGCCGCTCGCGCTCGCCGTCGGCCAGCCACTCGCGCTGCCAGACCGCATAGTCGGCGTACTGCAGCGGCAATGCCTCCAAGGCTAGTGCCTCGCCGCGCAGACCCGCCTGGTAGCGCTTCGCGAACTCGTCCACGATCAGCTGCATCGACCAGCCATCGGACACGATGTGGTGCATCACCACCACCAGCACATGCTCCGCCGGTGCCAGCCGGATCAGCGCCACGCGCAGCAGCGGCTCGCCGCACAGGTCGAAGGGCGTCTGGTGCAGCACCAGCGCTTGCGCCCGGGCCTTCGCTTCGCGCTCCTCGGCGGCGAATCCGCTCAGGTCGATCAGCGGCACCTCGATCTTCCATCCGGACTGGATGAGCTGGTCGGCCATGCCGTCGTCCCGCGCTTGGAACACCGTGCGCATGGACTCGTGGCGGTCCACCAGTCCCTGGAAACTCTCGCGCAGCACGTCGACCGCCAGTTCGCCGGTGAGCCGGAACCCGCTCGCGATGTGGTACGCGATGCTCGACGGCGCGAGCTGCCACAGGAACCACTGGCGCGCTTGCGCGTGCGACAACGGCAGTCCCCCAGCCCTGCGCTCGGCATCGAGCACGGGGATCGCGCGCTGCGCGGCCGGATGCTCGCCGTCCTCGCGTCCTGCACCGCTGCCGTTGCCCACGGACTCGGTCACGGCCGCCAGTTCGGCGATGGCCTGGCGTTCCAGCAGTTGCCGCGGCGTGACCTTCCAGCCCGCGTTGCGCAACCGCGCGACGATCTGCAGGCTCAGGATCGAATCGCCGCCGAGCTCGAAGAAGTTGTCGTTACGCCCCACGCGCTCCACGCCCAGCACCTGCGCCCACACCGCCGCCAGCGCCTGCTCCACCT
>NZ_JAUSRO010000036.1 GCF_030811835.1 Variovorax ginsengisoli
TGAGCTGGCCCCTTGAATGACAGGACACGGTCTATCGCTTATCTTTGAAGATAGGAGTAGGACTGTGAATACGACTAGGAATACGGATACCGTCGAGGTGATCATGAAGGACCAGCGCCGCAGGCGCTGGTCCCTCGCAGAGAAGGCCGCACTGGTTCGCCGAAGCTACGAACCTGGCATGAGCGTGTCGCTGGTTGCACGTCAGGAAGGCGTTGCCGCCAGCTTGTTGTTCCAGTGGCGCAAGCTGGAGCGCCAGGGGGCATTGACTGCAGTCTCTGCTGGTGAGGCCGTGGTGCCTGCTTCTGAGCTTGCTGCCGCACGTGCCGAGATTGCCAAGCTGCAGCGCGTGCTGGGCAAGAAGACACTGGAGAACGAAATCCTCAAGGAAGCCGTGGAGTACGCCGCCGAAAAAAAGTGGATTGCGCGCTCGCCCTTGCTGGACGGGGACGGCCAGTGAAGGCTGTCTGCCAGGCCCTGGGGCTGGCGCGCTCAAATGTTCATCGTCTGCATATCCGCCCAGAGAACTGGATCGACGCCCGCACACAGAGACCGGCGAACGTCAGCGACGCCACGCTGCTCGACGAGATCAAGGCGCAGATCACCGAGTTACCAACCTACGGCTACCGACGCGCCTGCGCACTGGTGAACCGGCATCGAGCCAAGACCGGCGCTGCGCGCGTGAACGCCAAGCGCGTCTACCGCGTGATGGCGGGCCACGCGTTGCTGTTGCCGAAGGCACCCCGACGGCGCCAGTCCAGCCGGCCTCACGAGGGGAAAGTGGCGGTCGCGCACAGCGATGTGCGCTGGTGCTCGGACGGCTTCGAGATCAAATGCGACTCGGGTCAGACCGTGACGGCAACCTTCACAAAGGACTGCTGCGACCGCGAGATCCTGGCCTTCCGGGCTTGGGAGGGCAAGGGACTGCCGGGCGAGCCGGTGCGTGAGATGCTCATCGAAGCCGTGGAGAAGCGCTTCGGCGACATCGATGGCATCCCCGGGACTCACACCTTGGAGTTCCTCTCAGACAACGGAGGCGCGTACATCGCGGCCGAGACCCGGCAGATCGCTCGGCAGTTGGGACTGAAGCCGGTGAACACGCCTGTGTGCAGCCCGCAGAGCAATGGCATGGCCGAGAGCTTCGTCAACACCTTCAAGCGCGACTACGTCAGCCGCATGGACCTCGCCAACGCGAAAATGGTGATGGCGCAGATGGCAGCGGCCTTCGAGCACTTCAATGAGGTGCACCCGCACTCGGCATTGAAGATGAAATCACCCAGGGAGTTCAGGCAGCATCGCGCTGCCCAACAGCGTCTTGCTCAGATCGAGCAGGCGCTACATTGCGAATAGCCCGTGTCCTGAAATACGGGGGCAAGATCA
>NZ_JAUSRO010000037.1 GCF_030811835.1 Variovorax ginsengisoli
GGTGGTCGCCAGTGCCCTGGCCGCGACGGCCGCCTGGGCCGTGGAGCCCTTCACCGTGCGCGACATCCGGGTCGAAGGCCTGCAACGCGTGGAGGCAGGGACCATTTTCGCCTCGCTGCCCGTGCGCGTGGGCGACACCTACAGCGACGAGCGCGGCGCTGCGGCCATCCGCGCGCTGTTCGACCTGGGTCTGTTCAAGGACGTTCGCATCGACGTGAGCGGCAACGTGCTGGTGGTCATCGTCGAAGAACGCCCGACCGTGGCCGACGTGGACTTCGTGGGTACCAAGGAATTCGACAAGGCCGCGCTGCAGAAGGCACTGCGCGAAGTCGGGCTGGCCGACGGCCGGCCCTTCGACAAGGCGCTGGCCGACCGCGCCGAGCAGGAGCTCAAGCGCCAGTACGTCAGCCGCAGCCTGTACAACGCCCAGGTCGTGACCACTGTCACGCCCATCGAGCGCAACCGCGTGAACCTGACCTTCACCGTGACCGAAGGCGAACCCGCACGCATCCGTGACATCAAGGTCGTGGGCAACAAGGACTTCAGCGAATCCACGCTGCTCAACCTGTTCGACCAGGACGCGGGCGGCTGGATGAGCTGGTACACCAAGTCCAACCAGTACTCGCGCGCCAAGCTCAACGCCGACCTGGAAACGCTGCGCTCGTACTACCTCACGCGTGGCTACCTGGAATTCCGCATCGACTCCACGCAGGTGGCAATTTCGCCGGACCGCCAGGACCTGAGCGTGACGGTGAACATCACCGAAGGCGAGAAGTTCGTGGTGGCAGGCGTCAAGCTGGACGGCAACTACCTCGGGCGCGAGGAGGAGTTCAAGTCGCTGGTGACCATCCGCCCGGGCGAGCCGTACAACGGCGAGCAGGTGACGGACACGACCAAGGCGTTCACCGACTATTTCGGCAACTTCGGCTACGCGTTCGCGCGGGTGCAGGCGGTGCCGGAGATCGACCGGACGAACAACCGGGTGGCGCTGACGCTGCAGGCCGAGCCGTCGCGCCGGGTGTACGTGCGGCGCGTGAGCATTGCGGGCAACAACCGCACGCGCGACGAAGTGATACGCCGGGAGTTCCGCCAGTACGAGGCGAGCTGGTACGACAGCGACAAGATCAAGCTGTCGCGCGACCGGGTGGACCGCCTGGGCTACTTCACGGACATCAACGTGGAGACGCAGGAAGTGGCGGGCTCGCCCGACCAGGTCGACCTGACGGTGGAGGTCAAGGAAAAGCCCACGGGCAGCCTGCAACTGGGCGCGGGGTA
>NZ_JAUSRO010000038.1 GCF_030811835.1 Variovorax ginsengisoli
TCGAGCGGGGAGCCCGAAGACGCATTTACAGGGTGATTCGGACCGCGCAAGGGCTGCCTTTCGCCCCTTTTCTAGTCATCCCGCTGCCTGCAGACGCAGTTGTCCCAGCGAACGCATGCGCACGAGGTTGTAGGCGGTCACGTTCAGCACGAATACCTGGTCCACCTTCTTGAGCCCACGCACCATCACTTGGCGCAACTGACCAATGGTCTTGGTCCAGCCGAAGCCTTGCTCGATGCGCTTGCGGCACTTCATCGACAAATCGTAGCCATCGGCCTGGGCAACCTCATCAGGCACCGCCGAGCGGCGCCCCGATGTGTTCTGCGCCACGTGCGGCGTCACTTCGAGCCGCTGCAACTCGGCGACGAACTCCGCCGCGTCGTAACCCTTGTCGGCGCTCAGGGTGATCGGCGCTTCGGGGTTGGCTTGCCGGGCGTCGGCAATCATGGCCTTGGCCGCTTCGCGCTCGGCATAACCATCGGCCTGAGTGACCATGGCATTGACGATCAAGCCGTTGCGGTTCTCCATGAGCGTGTGGCCTATGAAGCGCAGCTCGCTGGCCGTCTTGCCTTTGCGGTACAGCCGGCTGTCGGGATCTGTCTTCGATGCGTGGGTGTCGTTGCTGCGCGGCTGACCCCGGAAGTCGCCTCCATCACCGCCATCGCCATCGCCGCCGCTATCGCCGCGGTCCTTGGGCATAAAGCTCTTGTGGCTGGCCCAGGCCTGGATCAGCGTGCCGTCCACGCTGAAGTGCTCCTGGGACAACCAGTCTCTGCGCTCGGCCTGCGCGAGCACTTCGTTGAAGAACGCCACCACGGCATCGTGTTCGATCAGACGCTCACGGTTCTTGCTGAACACGGTGGGCACCCAGACGCTGTCTTGCATCGACAGTCCGATGAACCAGCGAAACAGCAGGTTATATTGCACCTGTTCCATCAGCAGTCGTTCCGAGCGCACGGAGTACAGCACCTGCAGCAGCATTGCGCGCAGCAGCTTCTGTGGGGCGATGCTCGGACGTCCTCCCTTACTAGCGTCTTCATACATCCCTGCGAACAGGTCTTCGAGCTGGCTGAGCGCGTCATTGACCATCGCGCGGATGGCTCGCAGCGGGTGCGTCGCTGGCACGAAGTCGTCCAACTTCTTGATGCTGAAAAGGCTCTCGGTGAAGGTGTCGGATCCGCGCATGCCGCATTGTCCTGCGGACACACCCTCTGGGACCGAGTTCGGCTTTCCAGGGCGAGGTATTTCAGCAGCCT
>NZ_JAUSRO010000039.1 GCF_030811835.1 Variovorax ginsengisoli
AGCTGACCTTCGCTGTTCCAGCGCACAAGGTCCCCCGTGCGGTACAGCCGCTCGCCCTCGTCCGCCGCCACGAAGCGCTCCGCCGTCAGACCCGCGCGGCCGAGGTAGCCGCGCGCGAGCAGCTCCCCGCCGATGCACAGCTCACCGGCCACACCCCGCGGCACCAGCCCCAGGTCCGATCCCACCACCCGCAGCACCCGCCCGGCCAGCGGCTCGCCGATGGGCATGCGCAGCGGTGCCTGTGCGCCCTCGCGCAGGTACGGCGCGCAGTCCAGCACCGACGCGGTCACCGTCGCCTCGGTCGGCCCGTAGGTGTTGAGCAGCTTCACGTGCGCAAGCCCCGCCTCCTTCCAGGCCTTCAGCCCCTCGGGCGGCATCGCCTCGCCGCCGGCGTGCACCTGGCGCAGCGCGCCGTAGTCGCGCACCCCGTGGCGCGCAGCCTCCTGCGCGAAGTCCTGCGCCAGCAGATGCCAGTACGCGGTGGTCAGGTCCGCCACGCTGATGCGCTTGTCGATCAGCTCGCGGTAGAAGGTCTCGCTGTCCCACAGCGCCGGCCCCCGCAGCACGATCGCCGCGCCGGCCACCAGCGGCGGGAACACCTGCTCGATGAAGCCGTCGAAGTTCAGCGTCGAGAACTGCAGCATCCGGTCCTCGGGCACCAACCCGAAGAAGCGCACCGACTCCTGCGCGTGGCGCACCAGCGCGTGGTGCGCGATGCCCACGCCCTTGGGCCGCCCGGTCGAGCCGGAGGTGTAGATCAGGTAGGCAAGCTGCTGCGGGTGCATGACCACGCACGGGTCGTCAGACCGCTGCGCGCCCAGATCGAGCGTGTCCAGCGACAGCGCCCGCACCTTCTGGCCCACGGGCAGGCGCGGCGCCACGTGCGATTGCGTCAGCAGAAGCGACAGCCCGCTGTCCTCGATCATGTAGGTCAGCCGATCGGGCGGGTACGCCGGGTCCAGCGGCACGTAGGTGCCTCCGGCCTTCAAGATGCCCAGGATGCCCACGATCATCTCCACCGAGCGTTCCACTGCGATGCCCACCCGGCTCTCGGGCTTCACGCCCAGCCCGAGCAGATGGTGCGCCACACGATTGGCCCTTGCATCCAGCTGTGCGTAGCTCAGCGACTCCTCCCCGTACACCAGCGCCGGCGCATCCGCGCGAAGCGCCACCTGCCGGCCTATCAACGCGTGCACCGGCTCACCTCCATCGTATGACAA
>NZ_JAUSRO010000040.1 GCF_030811835.1 Variovorax ginsengisoli
AGGCGAGAACCTTGGCGACCACGCCCGAGCCCACGGTACGGCCACCTTCGCGGATGGCGAAGCGCAGGCCTTCTTCCATGGCGATCGGGTTGATCAGCTTGACCGTGATGCTCACGTTGTCGCCGGGCATGACCATTTCCTTGTCCGCAGGCAGCTCGATCGCACCGGTCACGTCCGTCGTACGGAAGTAGAACTGCGGGCGGTAGTTGCTGAAGAACGGCGTGTGACGGCCGCCTTCGTCCTTGCTCAGCACATACACCTCAGCGGTGAAGTGCGTGTGCGGCTTGATCGAACCCGGCTTGCACAGCACTTGGCCGCGCTCGACGTCTTCGCGCTTCGTGCCGCGCAGCAGCACGCCCACGTTGTCGCCAGCCTGACCTTGGTCGAGCAGCTTGCGGAACATTTCCACGCCGGTGCAGGTGGTCTTGACGGTCGGGCGAATGCCGACGATCTCGATTTCTTCGCCGACCTTGATGATGCCGCGCTCGACAGCACCAGTCACCACCGTGCCACGACCCGAGATCGAGAACACGTCTTCCACGGGCATCAGGAATGCGCCGTCGACCGCGCGCTCAGGCGTCGGGATGTACGTGTCGAGTGCTTCGGCCAGCTTCATGATGGCTTCTTCGCCCAGGGGACCCTTGTCGCCTTCGAGAGCGAGCTTGGCCGAGCCGTGGATGATCGGGGTGTCGTCGCCCGGGAAGTCGTACTTGTCCAGGAGTTCGCGCACTTCCATTTCGACCAGCTCGAGCAGTTCGGCGTCGTCGACCATGTCGCACTTGTTCAGGAACACGATGATGTAGCCCACACCCACCTGGCGTGCCAGCAGGATGTGTTCGCGGGTCTGGGGCATCGGGCCGTCGGCAGCCGAGCACACCAGGATCGCGCCGTCCATCTGGGCGGCGCCGGTGATCATGTTCTTCACATAGTCAGCGTGGCCGGGGCAGTCGACGTGAGCGTAGTGGCGGTTGGCCGTTTCGTACTCGACGTGCGCGGTGTTGATCGTGATGCCGCGGGCCTTTTCTTCAGGCGCTGCGTCGATCTGGTCGTAGGCCTTGGCTTCGCCGCCGAACTTGGCCGACAGCACCGTTGCGATCGCAGCGGTCAGCGTGGTCTTGCCATGGTCGACGTGACCGATCGTGCCCACGTTCACGTGGGGCTTGGTGCGGGTGAACTTACCTTTTGCCATTTTT
>NZ_JAUSRO010000041.1 GCF_030811835.1 Variovorax ginsengisoli
GTCTGCACTTCGATCACTTCCAGCATGGTCTTGCCCGGGTTCTCCAGGCGGTGGACGGCGCCCAGCGGCAGGTAGATCGACTCGTTCTCGCGCACCAGCACGACGTCGTCGTCGCGCGTGACCTTGGCCGTGCCCTGCACCACGATCCAGTGCTCGGCGCGGTGGTGGTGCATCTGCAACGACAGCTTGGCACCGGGCTTGACGGTCAGGCGCTTGACCTGGAAGCGCTCGCCCAGGTCGATGCTGTCGTAGGCGCCCCACGGGCGTCCGACGCGGCGGTGGTCGGTGGCTTCGGCATGGCCCTTGGCCGTGAGCATCTGCACCGCGTCCTTGACCTGCTCGGCGCAGGCAGCGCTGGCGACCAGCACGGCATCCTGCGTGTCCACGATGATCAGGTCGTCCACGCCCAGGGCCATCACCGGGCGCAGCGGGGCGTGCACGAAGGTGTTGCGCGTATTCAGGGCGCTGGCCTTGCCGCTCAGGCGGTTGCCTGCATCGTCGGCCGGGTAGAGGTTGGCGACCGCATTCCAGCTGCCCACGTCGCTCCATGCGCCCTCGAACTTGACCATCGAGATGTCTGCATGCTTTTCCAGCACGGCGTAGTCGATGCTGTCGCTGCGGCAGCCCTCGAAAGCCTCGCGCTGCAGGCGTACGAAGCTGCCGTCGATCGAGCTGGCTGCCGTGGCGCGCTCGCAGGCCGCCAGGATGTCAGGGGCGTGGGCGCGCAGGGCCTCCAGCAAGGTGCTGGCCTTCACCAGGAAGATGCCGGCATTCCAGAAGTAGCCGCCCTGCAGGATCAGCGACTGGGCGACCTCGGCATTCGGCTTCTCGACGAAGCGGGCGACGGCCTGGCTGCCATCGGCCAGCGTGGCGCCGGCCTCGATGTAGCCATAAGCGGTGCTTGGGAAGGTCGGTAGCACGCCGAAGGTGACGATGCGCCCGGCCTGCGCGGCGGCCACGCCACCCTGCACCGTCTTGGCGAAGAGTGCTGCGTCGGGAATGTGGTGATCAGCCGGCGCGAACAGCAGCAGGTCTTCGGGGTCGGCCAGCAGGGCAGCGGCGGCCATGGCGGCCGCGGTGTTGCGCGCGACCGGCTCCAGGATCTGGCGGCCGCTGGTCTTGGCGGC
>NZ_JAUSRO010000042.1 GCF_030811835.1 Variovorax ginsengisoli
ATGAAAACCAAAGCCGCCGTCGCCTGGCAAGCAGGCCAACCACTGACCATCGAAACCGTCGACCTCGAGGGGCCGAAGTTCGGCGAGGTGCTCGTCGAGATCAAGGCCACCGGCATCTGCCACACCGACTACTACACGCTCTCGGGCGCCGACCCGGAAGGCATCTTCCCGGCCATCCTCGGCCATGAAGGCGCGGGCATCGTGGTCGACGTCGGCCCCGGCGTGACCACCCTCAAGAAGGGCGACCACGTCATCCCGCTCTACACGCCCGAATGCCGCCAGTGCAAGTTCTGCCTGAGCCGCAAGACCAACCTGTGCCAGCTGATCCGCGGCACGCAGGGCAAGGGCCTGATGCCCGACGCCACCAGCCGCTTCAGCCTGGACGGCAAGCCCATCTTCCACTACATGGGCACCTCGACCTTCAGCAACTACACCGTCGCCCCCGAGATCTCGCTGGCCAAGATCCGCGAGGACGCCCCGTTCGACAAGGTCTGCTACATCGGCTGCGGCGTGACCACCGGCATCGGCGCGGTCATCTTCACGGCCAAGGTGGAAGCCGGCGCGAACGTGGTGGTGTTCGGCCTGGGCGGCATCGGCCTGAACGTGATCCAGGGCGCGAAGATGGTGGGCGCCGACAAGATCATCGGCGTCGACCTGAACCCCGAGCGCGAGGCGATGGCCCGCAAGTTCGGCATGACGCACTTCATCAACCCGAAGGAAGTGCCCAACGTGGTCGATGCCATCGTGCAGTTGACCGACGGCGGCGCCGACTACAGCTTCGAGTGCATCGGCAACACGCAGGTGATGCGCCAAGCGCTCGAATGCACGCACAAGGGCTGGGGCCGCAGCATCATCATCGGCGTGGCCGAGGCCGGCGCCGAGATCAGCACCCGTCCGTTCCAGTTGGTCACGGGCCGCAAGTGGGAAGGCTCGGCCTTCGGCGGCGCGCGCGGGCGCACCGACGTGCCGAAGATCGTCGACTGGTACATGGAAAACAAGATCAACATCGACGACCTGATCACGCACACCATGCCGCTGGAAGACATCAACAAGGGCTTCGA